>WRGR01000034.1 GCA_009787085.1 Actinomycetes bacterium | reverse complement strand
CAGAGCGCATGCCGGTGACGCCCAGCGACGACACCAGGTAGACGAAGCCCTGCGCCTGCTCGGCAAGGCATGCGGCACGGCTGGCCGAGAAAACCGTGCTGCCCGCTCGCTGAACGATTCCCCGGATTAGGGCTACCGCTTACGAAATTCCCAGCGATTCGGTTATAATAGCCTCATGCCATTAATCGACTACAAATGCCCGAATTGCGGTGGCAAGATCGAGTTCGACAGTGCGCTTCAAGAGATGAAGTGCCCCTATTGCGACTCGACCTTCGATGTTTCCGCACTCAAGGACCATGACCTTGCCCTAAACGCCCCCACAGATGAGAGCCAAGTTACTTGGCAGGTCTCTGCCCAGCAATGGGCGTCTGGCGAGCAGGAGGGCATGATGGTCTATAGCTGCAACAGCTGCGGCGGCGAGATCATTGGCGACAGCACACTGGCCGCCACCAGCTGCCCCTATTGCGGCAACCCGGTGATCATGTCCGGGCAGTTCTCTGGCAGCTTGAAGCCCAGCCTGATTATCCCCTTCAAAACCGACAAGAAGCAAGCCTTGGCAGCTTTGAAACAGCACTACCAAGACAAACCTCTGTTGCCCAAAGCCTTCAAAGACGACAACTTCATCAGCGAGATCAAAGGCGTTTACGTGCCGTTTTGGCTGTTCGACGCGACCTGCGAGGGCGATGCACTGTTCGATGCCACCACCTCCAACGTCTGGTCCGACGGCAAGCTCCAATACACCGAAACCAAGCACTACTCCGTGCAGCGCACCGGCTCGGTGAACTTCGCGCTGATCCCAGTGGACGGCTCATCGCGCTTGGCCGACGAGCTGATGGAGTCGATCGAACCCTTCGACTACAGCGCCTTAGTGGATTTCCAAACCGCCTACCTAGCGGGCTATTTTGCCGACAAGTACGACATGGATGCCGATGCCTGCATCCCCCGCGCCGAGCAGCGGATGCGCGACACCACCGCCGAGATATTGCAGTCCTCAGTACAAGGCTACAGCTCCGTCACCACCCAGCGCATCGACATCGCCTACCAACAGCCCAAGACCACCTATGCGCTGTTCCCGGTTTGGTTGTTGTCCACAGTTTTCCAAGGCAAAACCTACACCTTTGCCATGAACGGCCAAACCGGCCGTTTTGTCGGCGATCTGCCGGTGGACACCGGCCTTTACTGGCGCTGGTTCGCCATGGTCGGCGGCATTGCCGCAGTGATAGTTTTCGTGATCTTTGCGTTACTGGTGATAAGCGGGGTGATCTGATGGAGAACAGCGGGATAAAAACCGGGGGGCGGCTAGGGGTGCGCGAACGACCGCAACAGCATGGGCCTCGGCGACCGGTTACACGGACAACTTGGCGGCTGGTTTTAGCTGTCTGCCTCTGTGCGGCCATGGCCTGTTCACTGCCGACCACCGTCTGGGCAGCTGGTGCCAGCAGCAGCGGCACCGCAAACGCCAGCAACTGGAGTTCTAATGGTGGTAGCAGCACGCTAGCAGTCTCGACCAATGTGCAGTCCCTACCCTTGGTGGTGGACAACGCCGGCTTGCTTTCCTCCACCGATCAAGCCAAACTGGAACAACAGTTGGAGCAAATCAGCAACAAGCAGCAGTGCCAGGTGATAGTGCTGACTACCAACAGCTTGAGTGGCAAGAGCCCCATGAACTATGCTGACGACTACTTCGATAACCATAGCTACGGCTATGGAGCCAACAAAGACGGCCTGTTGCTGCTGGTCAGCATGACCGAGCAGGAATTTTGGATCTCGACCAGCGGCTTTGCCATTCAGGTGTTTGCCGAGGATGGCGAATCGTACCTGATGTCAGAGGTTACAAGCAACCTCAGTTCCGGCAACTATTACACGGCCTTCTCAAGGTTCGCCAACAACGCCAACAGCCTACTTAGCAAATACCATAGCGGCGAACCGGTCGGCGAGGCCAACAAGCCCAGCAGCCTTCAGAACTTGGTGAACCTCTTGCCTCTGGGAGCTGGCGGCTCCCTCGGCTTGGGAGCGCTTGTCGGCTGGGGTGTCGCCTTTGCCCTGAAATCGCGGAACCGCACGGTAATGGCCAATCAAGGCGCAAACATCTACCTGAAAGCAGTCTCCGGTGTCACTGAGGGTGGCTCCGAAGCACCCCAGAACGCCTTCGGCCTTTACAGCAACAACTTCAATGGCATCGCCTTAAGCCAGCTTCTGAACCTCAGCGCCAGCACAGACAATTTCCTGTTCAGCAATATCACCAGTATCCCGATAGCTCCGAGCAACAACAGCCTTGGCGGCGGTGGTGTTCATACCAGCTCCGGCGGCGGTGTCCACGGCGGCTTCGGTGGCAAGTTCTAAAGCCGGGCGGTCATGAAGCAGACATGAAACAAATATGAAAATGAGTTCACAGACATTAAGGAGAAAACATGGGATTGATTAAGGCAGCGGCGGGTGCCGTCGGCGGCACACTGGCCGACCAATGGCTGGAATTCTTCAGCCTCGACTCCCTGCCCACTGAGGTTTTAGTGACCAAAGGATCCAAAACCATCAACGGCCGCAGCTCTAATACCAAGGGCTCGGACAACATTATCTCTAACGGCTCAGGCATCATCGTGGCCGACGGCCAAGCGATTGCCCTGATAAACAACGGCATCGTAGTGGAGTTCGCCTCTGAGCCAGGAATGTACACCTTCGATGCCTCCAGCGAGCCGAGCATCTTCGCCGGCGGTGGCGGCTTGGGTGCCAACATAATGGCCGTTTTCAAGGAGAGCATCGAGCGCTTCAAGCGTGGCGGTGGCGTGCGCTCTGACCAACGGGTCTACTACTTCAATATCAAGGAGATCCTCGGCAATAAGTACGGCACCGCCGAGCCCATCCCCTACCGCGTGGTGGATGCCGACATCGGCCTAGACATGGATGTTGATTTACGCTGCAACGGCGAGTTTTCCTACAAGCTGATCAACCCGATCCTCTTCTACCAAAACGTTGCCGGCAACGTTGGCGGCGAGTACACCCGGGATATGATCGACTCCCAGCTCAAGGCTGAGCTACTGAACGGCCTGAATGTGGCACTCTCCAAAGTGTCAGCCCAAGGTATCCGCTACTCAGCGCTGCCCGGTCAAACCATGCTGATAGCCGACGAGCTGAACCAGGTGCTTTCCAGCAAATGGCGCGACCTGCGTGGCTTAGAGGTGGTTTCTTTTGCCATCAACTCTGTCTCGGTCTCCGATGAGGACGAGAAGCGCATCAAAGACCTGCAAGCCGCCAAGTCGCTGCGCGACCCGAACATGGCCGGCGCGGTGCTGGCGGGCGCCCAGGCCGACGCGATGCGCGAGGCGGCGGCCAACGAGGGCGGTGCCATGCTGGGCTTCATGGGCCTCGGCATGGCCAACGCCGCCGGCGGCACCACTGCCCAGGGGATGTTCAACCAAGCCGCCCAAACCGGCGCGACAGTACCGCCCTCCAGCTACCCGGTGGCCGCAGACGGCGGCTTCGGCGTAGCGGGCGGCGGCGGCGCTGCTGTGCCCCCCGGCGCTGTAGCCCCCGGCGCAGCTGTGGGCGCCCCGGTTCCAGCGCCAATGCCGGCTCCGGCTCCGGGGGCAGCTCCGCCTCCGCCGAACACAGCGGCGGCGGGTGCGGCAGGCGCTGCGCCCTGGACATGCCCCAGCTGCGGCCAAGGCGGCAATGTCGGCAACTTCTGCGCCAACTGCGGCAGCCCCAAGCCCCAGCCACCCGCCCCCGGTCCCTGGATATGCACCAACTGCGGCCAGCAAGGCAACACCGGCAACTTCTGCGCCAACTGCGGTGCCCCCAAGCAGCCGTAACCTAGGAGAATGCCGCTTTAAACCCGCTTTAGCGCCCAAGCCCCGTCCTTGTCGGCTTGACCGGCAATCTTTCCCCTGATCAACAGGGCGAAAGATTGCGTCTCGGGAGCCGTGCGAGCAATTACCTTGGTGTCGACCGTCGAGCCTACCGGCGAAAGATTGTGTCTCGGGAGCCGTGCGAGCAATATAACGAGCGGCTTCACAGGCATCGAGAGCTGAAACGTCGTGCAGACGGATGTGCGGCTTGTCGACTACTCCGACTATGGGCCTGGCATCCAGTTCGTCACGGGCGGGCCGCCCTGCCAACCGTTCTCACTTGGAGGTATAAGAGCGGGTGTCTATGCCCTATACTACACAGGCTCTTTTTCTGCTTATAGGCAATATTCGATGAGGTCACTCCATGTCAACGCTGGTTTAACATAGAAAAAAATATAGCCACAACAAGCTCGTTGTTCTTGCACTGGCGGTCGGCGACAGGAAGGATGTCTGCCAACAGCTGAGCGCTACCGTCGCCTCGCCGAATAACTACTTCTGTCTGGCCACTGCGGTTTCTAGCAGGTGATCCAGCATTTCTTCGAAATCTATTCCGGAGGCCTCGCAGGCCATCGGGAAAAGCGAGAACTCAGACATGCCGGGAGAGGCGTTGATCTCCATCACCAGTGGCTGCTGTTTACGGGGGTCCCAATAGAGGTCAACCCGGGAGAGATCGCGGCATCCGAAGGCCTGATGCACCTCCAAGGCTGCAGCAGCTATCAGGTCTCTGGCATTGGCAGCCTCTTGCCCGCTGACAGCTAGGGATTCCTCGCGCACTGGCACATAGTAATCCACGAAATCCGGGTCGAGGCGGGCAGCGGTATCGAAGAACTCGGCATGCGGTGCGATCTCGATGGCCGCCAAAGCGCGAGCATCCTCGCCGCTGCCAATGATGCAAACCGCGATCTCCGCCCCATCGACCCATTCCTCCACTAACACCTCATCATCGAAGGACAAGGCATCCAGCAAGGCTCCGGCCAACTCGTCTGGCTCAGTGACCTTGCTCACCCCCATCGCTGAGCCGCCAGCGGCCGGCATCACTGCCAAGGGGTAGCCGCTGGGTATCTGCTTGGTTATCAGGTCGAGGGCGGCGACCGCCCCCAAATCTTTGAAAGCGTAGGCCGAAAGGCAGATTCCACGCGGCCAATGGGCAGCCTTATTAGCCCCCCCCCTCGCCTTGCGATAAGAACTCACCACTAGGGGCAACAGGCTCTTGTCCCAAGTCAAGCGACAGACGCTGGAAAGCGACCCGACAAAGGGGATTTCCAAATACTCCAACAGTGACTGGATAGTGCCATCTTCTCCATGGCCACCGTGCAGGGCGATATAGGCCACATCAGGCCGCTCCCGACGCAGGGTTTCTACCAGCGCGTTGGCAGCGTCCAGAGGCAATACCGTATGCCCTCGTGCCTCCAAATGGCGTAGCACGTGGCGACCGCTAGCCAACGAGAACTCGCGCTCAAACGAACTTCCGCCCATCAGAACAGCTACTTTATACGACATCTTTCCTCCCGCATCTGATCTGTGCTGCACTCATCTTCAACCATCATTCCAATTTTATCCCTACGGCTTCAAAGCGCCAGCGTTGATGAAGGCACGATAAAGGTCAAGGCGGTCGGCAATAACCAGCGACAACCGCCGAATGGCTTCGCGGATTTTCTCTGGTTCCTCATAACAAAACGCGATACGCATCGAGCTGCGCCCCCGGTCGCTGTCGGCCGGATAGCAGCCATCGCCGGGCACAAAAGTCACCCCGTTCTCCAAAGCCACCGAGAGCAGCTTGGCGGTATCTAGGTATTCGGGCAGTGTCACCCATACGAACAGGCCGCCTTGGGGGTGCGTCCATTGAGCCTCCGGCGGGAAAAACTCCTCTAGGGCAGCCAACATGGCATCACGGCGTTCAATGTATTTGGCACGCGCTTTATCCAAGGTGCCGCGCCAATCCATTTCCGTGAAATAGTGTTCCACTAGCACTTGGCAGATCGGCGAGCCACTGAGGTCAGCACCCTGTTTGATCATGTTCAACTTGCCACGTATCGGCAGCGGTGAGATAATCCAACCAGTACGCAGACCGGGAGCGAAAATCTTGGATACCGTGCCCAAATAGATCACCCGCTCGTCCATGGAGCGAAGGCTGGGCACCGGTTCGCCATCGAAGCGCAACCGGCTATAGGGGTCGTCCTCGATGATCATCAGCTCGTATTGGTGGGACAGCTCTATCAGGCGGCGGCGACGCTCCAAGCTCATGGTCACCCCGCCGGGGTTGTTGAAGGTCGGCACGGTATAGAGGAATTTTGCCACCCCTGGCCCTAAACGCTCCAGTTCTTCCTCCAGCAGGTCAATACGCATGCCGTCGCTGTCAAACTCAATGGTGCGAATGTCCGGCTGATAGGCCGAAAAGGCTTGTAGTGCGCCTAGATAAGTCGGCCCTTCAGTGATGATCACATCGCCGGGGTCGATGAATGCCTTGCCTAGCAGGTCCAAAGCCTGTTGGGCACCAGCAGTAATGATCAAGTCGCCAGTGCTGATATGGATGTCCAGATCGCGCATCAGGTTGCAGACGACTTCTTTTATCTGGATACGACCGGTAGTGTCGCCATATTGCAGACCGGCCACTCCCTCGCTGACGATCGCCTTGGCCGCCAGTTCGGCAAGCTGATCCAAGGGCAGCACACGGATATCCGGCATTCCCCCAGAAAGGGAAATGATATCGGGGCGCGATGCTGCCGCGAAAAGATCCCGGACTGCCGAGGTACGCATCGATTCTACCCGGGAAGCATAGAAATCCACCCAATCGTCGAACTGAATCAAGCCTGTTTCAGCCATACCAACCTCCAAACGTATCGGGAAAGGATATCACAACACCAAGAAAAAGTGCAGCCATTGTCGCCAGTGTGGTTAAAATTTACGAAAGCTGGAGAAGTGACGACCAATCGTGAAAATGGCACTGACCTTTCGTGTCCTGTTTGTGCTGCCGCTGGGCGGCGGCATGGCGCAAATCATGCCACGCCGGATTGGTCGTCACTTCCCCAAGATCTGCCCATTAGCTCGTTTATGGTTTCAACCGCTTGGCATATTGCGCTCTCGGCGTTTTCCAGCAACTCAGCAGACAGCCGCAGACGAACTTTGGCCAATCTTTGACCTTTGTCCAGCCATACGGTGTTACCTGCCACCAGCTGTCGCGACCCCACCGCCAGCTGCTCGCTTACCAGCAGGTCAATAGCCAAATGCTCGCAAAGGTGTGGCAAACTGGCACCGATGATCTTATCACCAAAGCGACCGTAGCCACATTGGCGGCAGGCATGATCCGCCAAATGCGGAAAACGGCTTAGCAGCTCCTTGGCAGTTGGCTCATCCACTCGTTTGCTGGGCCGACTGCTGACTAGCCCGACCTCTAGTATTGCCATCCGGCCGGATAGAGAACAGGCAGCCGTTCTGGCTGCCTGTGATGTCACGGAACTTATGGAAAGGGCGATGGCCAAGGCTTACTTCACCACACGCCACTTGACCATGCGTACACCCCACTGGTCCTCGTCACTGAACCCGAAGCTCTTCCAAATCCCGGGTTGTAGGTCAAGGTCACGGCCAAGGCTGCCGAAACCGCCAGTGTCATTGGCCACGGCGCGGATGGTCTTGCCACCATAACTGATCTCGATAGTCTTTCCAAGAAGGTAAGACTTGGACACGGGCACGGCAACTCCCATGCTGCTCTTGGTCAGCACATGACCCCTAGCCGTCTTGTCGCCATAGAAGCCCTCGCCATAGGCCGAAGCCAAGCCGCTTGACCAGCTGCCACCAGTGGCCTGACTCTCAGTGCTGGGTTTAGGGGCAGGATTCGGGGCGGGATCGGCAGGATGAGTAGCAGGGGGATTGGCAGCAGCCGCATTGCCGGCAGGACTACTGTCGACCGGCTGGGCAATCGGTTGATTGGCCGATGGGTCGGCCGACCTTTGTTCAGCGCTAGCCGTTGTGGCTGCAGGAGCAGCAGGCTCGCTCGGCACAGCGGCATGACCATTGTTGATCGGCTTATCAACAGGCACAGCCAAGCCAACGATACTCACCATTTTAGCCGAGTCTGCACCGTTGCCCAAAACGAGCTTCTTGTTAGGACTAATAGGCTCAGATGTCGGTTTGCTCTTAATGCGCCCTACGCCCAGTATTTTTGGGTCGCTTGAGTCGGAGCCTCCCAGAACCCCAAAAACAGGACATGCCGTAACCAACAAAAGAGAGGCCGCTGCAAAAACTGACAACCAAGTCGCCAGCAGTTTTCGTGATATGCTTTTCCCCCTCTGGCTATCTACCATAAATGCGATCACTCCCAAGGAACGTTTCGGAAATAGACAATTCCCACTACACCCGACAGCAAACCCTGCCTTGACACACTCACACCGCCATTCAATCAGCGCTCTGAAGCAGTCAACATCAAACACACCATCCCACAAAAACACTCCTGAAGCCCTTAAGTATTGTACACAGCGGCGCGCCTCTTGTCTACCAAGGAATACTGATTTCGATCATCAGTAACCCATAATTTGCCACTGGAAAATCATATGCCTACCTTCTTATCTAGGTTTTATCCATATCTTATACGTTTTCTTACGGCTTTGTTAGTGATCTACTCGATTTGCCCTGTGGTACAATGAACTTCGCCCGACCAAGGGCAAACAAACACGAAGGAGGGGACATGCCAGACTTGATCCAAACCAAAAAACTCTGTAAGACCTTTCGGCTCTCCGCCAAGCAGCAACGGACGGAGCATGCCGCCCAACGTTTGCGGGTGGCAGTGGACGACCTTAGCTTCTCTGTCCGCGCCGGCGAGATATTCGGGCTGCTGGGGCCAAACGGTGCCGGTAAAACCACCACGTTGCGGATGCTGGCCACACTGATTAGGCCGGACTCCGGCGACGCACTGGTCGACGGCAAGAGCATCGTCACCGAGGCTGAACAGGTGCGTGCCCGCATCGGCTTTCTGACCAGTGAACTGAAACTGGAGGAGTTCTTCACCCCCAGCTATCTTTTCGACTTCTTCGCCTGTCTGCACCGCATGGACACAACCCGGGCAGCCGAGCGCAAGGCGATGCTCTTTAAACGCTTCGGCATCGACGAATTTGCCGAGACCAAGGTTGCGAGCCTCTCCACCGGCATGAAGCAAAAAGCCTCGCTGGCCATCTCCATCGCCCATGACCCGGGGATCATCATCTTCGACGAGCCGACTAACGGCCTGGACGTGGTAACCGCCAAAGTGGTCACCGACTACTTGGCCGAGCTGCGGAGCATCGGCAAGACCATCATCATCTCTACCCACATCTTTTCTTTAGTGGAAAAACTCTGCGACCGGGTCGGCGTAATCATCAACGGCCGGATGGTGGCCGAGGGCAGCTTGCCCGAGGTCACCGGCGGCGAGAACCTGGAGGACTGCTTCTTCCGGCTCTACGTACAGCACTGTGGGGAGGTGGCCTGAATGGGCAAGCGATTCGCACGAACATCCGACAACAACCTGTCTGACAGTAACAGCCCGCTTGGCGGCGGCGGTCTGCCTAGCGGCGGCCAAGCCCCTACCGCCGCCGGCCCCAAAGTCCGCAACGGCCTTCTAGCCGTCATCCTCAAGGAATTCAAGCGCTTCTTCACCGACTATCGCATGGTGCTGACCACCATCCTCTTGCCAGGCATCATGATCTACGCCATCTATTCCTTAATGGGCACGGCGCTCACCAGCATGACAACGACCGACGCCGCTTACCAGCCCACAAACTATGTGGTCAACTTGCCGGAGTCGCTAGCACCGGCCTGCGACCAGGCGCAGATGGACTTTAGACTAGCCGATGCCAGCCAAGTTGAAGCTATCAAATCTGAGGTCGCGGAGAAACGCACTGACATGCTGGTGGTCTTCCCGGCCGATTTCGACAGACAAGTGCAGGCCGGTTTGGGCGGCAGGCCGCCAACCGAGGCCGCCGCTGCCGGTGACCCCGCCACTGCCGCTGCCGGTGACCCCGCCACTGCCGCTGCCGGTGACAGCGCCACTGCCGCATCCCAAACAGTTCCCGAAGTCGTCGTTTACTACAACTCGACACGCACCGAGTCCAGCCTTCAGTACAGCAAGATGACCGGCTTGCTCGATGCCTATAAGAACTCCATTGCCCCGCTGTTCGTCGTCAACGCCGGGGCAGGTGCCGAAGAAGGTTTCGATTTGGCCAGCGGCGAGGACATCAGTGGGCAGATCTTCTCCACCTTACTGCCTTTGTTGATCCTGATCTTCCTTTACAGCGGCTGCGCGGCGGTCGCCCCAGAGTCCATCGCCGGTGAGAAGGAGCGCGGCACCATCGCCACCTTGTTGGTGACACCGCTGGCACGCTGGAAATTGGCTCTAGGCAAGATCATTGCCCTGAGCTGCATCGCCTTGCTGAGCAGCCTTTCCAGTTTCCTAGGGGTAGTGCTGTCATTGCCCAAGCTTGTCGGAGCCACGGGCGGGGTCAGTGCCGCCATCTACGGCGCGGCGGACTATTTGTTGCTGCTGGTGGTGATCTTCTCCACAGTGCTGGTCCTCGTCGGCCTGATATCACTGCTCTCGGCCATCGCCCGTACGGTGAAGGAAGCCGCCACCTATGTGATGCCGCTGATGGTCTTGGTGATGATCGTCGGTGCCTTGGGGATGTTCTCCCAAGGCGCAACTGAGAACATCAGCCTTTACTTGGTGCCGCTGTACAACAGCGTCCAAAGCATGATCGGCATCTTGAGTTTCACACTAGAGCCAACGCACATCGCCATCACCGTGGCAGTCAACCTAGCAATAGCAGCAATTTGTGTGATCACATTGGCGCGGATGATAGCTAGCGAGCGCATCGTCTTCTGCCGCTAGGGAAGCACCGATCAACTCACAATTCCGTTCCACACATGGCCCTGAGCCGCAATCTTTAACCCAGCTGATCAGGGGAAAGATTGCCGGTCAAGCCGACAATGGCTGCAGTTTAGGGATTAATCGGTGCTTCCCTAGGAATGCGAGGCCGACCACCATTGTATGCGGCGATCACCCCATGTGCTGGCAGTCCGGTGATTTTATCCAAGCTTTGGGCGTTTTCTCACAGCCTCGCTGAGGATGTATTCGATTTGCCCGTTGATCGAGCGGAAATCGTCCTCTGCCCACTTGGCCACCTGCTCCCAAAGGCTGGGAGACAGGCGCAGCAAGACCTGCTTTTTGGCGCCTTCCTTGTTTTCAGCGCCGCCTCGCGCCCTCATACCTCGTCTTCCAGCTGCTTGATGCGTGCTAGGCGATCAAGCAGCTGCTGCTCCCGGGCGCGTTCCTCGTCGGCCATGGATCCGCTCCTAGTAAATGGAGCCGGCGTTGACTATCGGCTGGGCATCGCGGTTGCCCACCAGCACCACCAGCAGGTTTGAAACCATAGCCGCCTTGCGTTCGTCGTCCAAAACGATCAGCTGGTTGGCGGACAGCTGGCCGACGGCCCCTTCGACCATGCCCACAGCACCGTCCACGATCTTTTGACGGGCGGCGATGATCGCCTCGGCCTGCTGACGCTGCAGCATGGCCGCCGCGATCTCTTCAGAGTAGGCCAGATGGGTAATACGCACCTCTTCGATTTCCAGCCCCGCTGCGCAGGCCCGCTTTTGCAGCTCGGCCTTCATGGTATCGGCGATCTCCAACGATGAGCCACGCAGGGTCTTCTCATGTCCCACGCCACCGTTGTCGCTCTCGTCAAAGACATCATAGGGATAAAGGCGGGCGGTGTTACGGATCGTAGAATCGGTTTGAATGCCTAGATACTCGTAGTAGTTCTCCACCGAGAAGACGGCCTGGGTAGGCTGGACTACCCGCCAGATGACCATGGCGCCGATGATGATCGGGTTGCCGAGCACATCGTTGACCTTCTGCAGGCCGTTGTCCAAGGTCTGGACTTTCAAAGACACAGCACTCGGCCCGGCTGAGACTGTCGCTGTAAGTATTGCCACGCTTCCTGTCCCCTCGTCTGGCACGGCCTGTGTCTTGGCTGCCGATTTTGCTGGCGGCCGTTTGGTGCGGACGACCGTGCAGAAGGGGTTGATGTGGTAAAAGCCAGCCTCTTTGATGGTTCCATAGTATTTGCCGAACAAGGTGAAGACCTTGGCCTCGTTGGGGTGCACCACCTTTAGGCCACAAAAACCGATGCTGAAACCAACCCAGGCCAAAAAGCCCACTACTAGCAGCAAAGCACTCAATATGCTGTTTGAAGGGTCGCTGCTGCCTTCCTCTGCGGCCAGTATTACAATGGCGACAACCATCGCCGCTATCGACAGGAGCGACCCCAGAATCATCACGGCCAACATCAAAAACCCGTTTAGCGGCTTCAATTCTCGCTCTTCGACAATCTTCAATTCCATGAGAACTCCTTTCATAAACCTCTTAGATATCTTTATGATATCATTTTGATAGTCAAAATGCAAGAGTTCTCACGGTCTACGCAAGGCATCTGATAGCGTTCACATTCCCGTACATGAACACCTAACGAAGCGCCGGTCAACCATGCCCTCCACCTTGCAAGCTGAGCCGCAATGACGGAGCCTTACGTTGATCGTAAGGCTCCCCGGGCATTACCTGCCCGATTCACTTTTTAGCCTGTGTGTACCGTTGCCTTCAGCTGACCAGCGCGGCTGCGACACCTGCGGCTTGCGCCAAGTCCTCGGCTGTGGGGTTCCAGTTGCAGCGAATCTCTGGCTCTACCACTGCGAAGCCAGCCTCGGTCAGTTTTTCCCGCAGCACCTTGGTGCACTCGCCGCTCCAGCCGTAGCAGCCGAAGACGGCGGCCTTCTTGTTCCTGAACCTCAGCTCCTTCAAAAACTCCAGCCAGCCGCCCACAGAAGAGAGAACGCTCATCACCACTGTCGGCGAGCCGACTGCTATGGCCTTGGACTTGAAGACCTCGGTCATGATGATGTTCTTGTCGGCCTTGGAGATATTGAATATCTTCACCCGGCTGCTCGGGGAGGCCAGAGCGATCTCCTCGGCCATCTTGTGAGCTAGCTGCATGGTGCCGTTCCACATGCTGTCATAGATCACCGTAATCTGATCCTCTTGATATTCTTGCGACCACTCATAGTACTTCTTAACTATCTGCAGTGGGTCGTCGCGCCAGATCACGCCGTGGCTGGGAGCAATGATCTCGATCGGCAGGTTCATCGCTTGGATCTCCTCCACCTTTTTCTTCACCAGCGGCGAGAAGGGGTTTAGGATGTTGGTGTAATACTTGATGGCTTCTTCCCAGAGCAGGCATTGGTCGGCCTTGTCGTTGAACAGCTCGTCACACGAGAAATGCTGGCCAAAGGCATCGTTGGAGAAGAGGATGTTGTCCTCAGTCATCCAAGTGGCCATGCTGTCCGGCCAGTGCAGCATGGTCATCTCCACGAAGACCAGCTGCTTGCCGTTGCCGATGTCCACGGAATCACCGGTCTTCACTACCCGGAAATCCCACTCTGGGTGATGGTACTGCCCGGTGAGGCTCTTCACGGCATTGGCCGTGCAATAAATGGGGGTGTTGGGAATCTTCTCCATCAGGGCGGGCAAAGCGCCACTGTGATCGACCTCGCCGTGGTTAGCAACGATGAAATCGATCGAGTTCAGGTCTACCTCACTGGCCAAGTTATCGACGAACTCGGTGGAATGCGGCTTCCAGACGGTGTCGATGAGGACGGTTTTCTCCTCTTGAATCAAGTAGGCATTTTGGCTGGAACCGTGGTGAATGGAGTAGTCCGCTCCGTGAAACGTCTCCAGCTCCCAATCGACCTTACCTAGCCAATAAACGTTATTCTTAACATGTTTCTTCATAGTCTTCTACCCCTTTACTTTCTACTCGTGCCAACATTCAAGATGCCCCGTTCAGGCACTTGAGACTGCTTTTCAAATATGATAGCAGCTAGATATCCATTACAAAACCACAAGCTCGAACATCCTAAATTATTCCTGCCTATTACGCATTTTCCTGCGCGTCTATAGGAAGGCACCGATCAATCAGGCTGCTGGAAGGGAGATGGCGGCAATTGCAGGTCGTAGCTTTCGATCAGAGGCAAGCTGATGTGATAAGCCCCTTTCATGCCGCCGAAAGTCCAAACGCCCATTATCAGGGTCAAAGACATCAATAACGCGGCCATCAACTTCAATACGTCTCGGCGCAAGGCACCACCCAAGACCACTAGGCCTAAGACCACTAGGATCAGCGGCCAAAAATTCATGGCGATCAGGACAAAGGTGTCGAAAGGGAATATCTCGAACTTCCAGAACTGCAGTGTCATGCCAGCGGTGATGATCAGAATACCGTAACCGGCGCGAGACACGCTCCAGCCATTGTAGCCTGGAGTAAACAGAGTCAACAAGCCACCCAAAACCAAAACCATTGGCCAGAACTGCCAAGCCACCGGGTTGAACAGCCAAGCGAACAGCGCCAAAAGGCCTGTCGCCAAGAGCATCAGCCCGAGCATCAAGGCTGCTGACAGGCCTCGGCTCCTACGCAAGCGGCTGGAGAGCGAGGCTAGCTCAGTAACTTTGTCCGGATCAACGGCATCGAAAGCCTCCGAGTTCGATGAAACCCAGCCCGCGCCCGGGGTTGTGGCGTAGGGCACGGCAGCGTTGGAAGCCACCGGAAGCGAGGGCGCTGCCCCAAAAGCTGCTGGGCCTACGGCGGCAGTGGTGCCTGAGGACGCAAAGTATGCCGCTCTGGACTCTGGTGCAACAGCTCCTAGCGTAGGCTGAGACGATTGGTTTGATTCCCGGCCAACCACTGGCAGCTCACCACTGGCCGAGGGCTTGACCTCAATCGGTCGACTAACATCCAATGGCCGTCGTGGGATGAGCAGGATGCCCAGCAGGTACAGCAAAAACGGCGTACCAAGAAGCAAGACGAAGAGAATGATCGCAACAATCCGCAACAGCGAGGCATCGACCTTCAGATACTCGGCAATGCTCGCCACCACGCCGGCAATCATGGCGTTATCACTACGGTACATGCGTTTTGCGTGTTCCAAACTTCCTAATCCCAACCCGCGCTGAGGATGTATCAGCACCTTCCTAAAGGCACTTTTGCCACCGTCAGAATTTCTTCCTTATCTAAGCCCTTATCTAAGGTTAGCGGGTCACTTTTTTGGGGTATAGCTGCGTTTTCAAGTTGTCACGCGCACGTTGGCACTTCGGGGTTGGGCAAGGGGCAGGGGCAGGTGCCTCAGATGCCCGCGCCCTCCTCCACCTCAACATCCTGGTAGTTATGATCCCGGGTCACCCGCAGCATCGAGATACGGTGGCGGCGCATACTCTGCACTTTGAAGGTGAAGCCCTTGATGTCGAAGGAGTCCCCCACTTTCGGTACCTCGTCGATCACGTCCATCAGCCAGCCGGCGATGGTCTCATAGTCATCGTCATCTTCCACCGGCAGCCCCAACTCGCGGGCATCATTGGTCGGGAAGCGGCCATCGATCAACCATTCATTCTCCGAAAGCTGGGTCTGGAACTTGTTGTCTGGGTCATACTCGTCAGCTATCTCCCCGACAATCTCCTCAACGATGTCTTCGGCAGAGATGATGCCGGCAGTGCCGCCGTACTCATCCACAACCAAAACTATCTGCTGGTGCGAGGTCTGCATCTCTCCCAAAAGCGGCAGAATGTCTTTGGTTTCGGGGACACAGAGCGCTTGGCGCATATAGTCGGCCACTGGTTCCTCGGCACGGTCGTCAGCCAACGGCGCTAGGAGGTCTTTAAGCATCACAATGCCGACAATCTGATCCAAGCTGCCATGGATCACCGGAATACGCGAATAACCGGTGCCACGCATCCGGTTAATGGTCTGGCCGACTGTAGCAGTATCTTCAATTGAGATTATATCGACCCGGGGTGTCATGATCTCCCTGGCCACCGTATCGCCGAGGTCGAAGATCTCATGAATCATCCGCTTCTCCTCGTCAAGCAGGCTAGGCTGTTCGGTGACCAAATACTTGATTTCCTCTTCACTGACCTGCTGGCGGTCATTGGCACTCTTCACACCCAACAGCCGTGCCACCAAGTTGGTCGAGGCCGACATCAGCGACACCAAGGGCTTGAGCGTCCGCTCGAAAAAGATAATCGAGCCGGCCACCAGCATCGCCGTATGCTCAGCATCGGCCAAAGCGATGCGTTTGGGAACCAGTTCGCCCACAACCAAGCTGATGTAGCTGATCAACAAAGTGATGACCACCACGGAGAGCGGGCCGGCGGCGACCGAGAGCACACTGATGTTGAAAGACCGCAGCCAGCCGGCGATAGGCTCAGCAAAGCCGGTGGCAGCTACCGCCGAGGCCCCGAAGGAAAGTAGGGTTATGGCAACTTGGGTGGCGGCCAGCAAGCGGTCCGAATCGGCAGCCAAGTCCAGCGCCCGCTTGGCCTTGCGGGCCTGGACGGTGTTGCCTTCCTCCATGCGTTGCTGCAGTACCGAACGCTTGGCCGATATCAGCGCTAGCTCAGACATCGCAAAGTAACCGTTACAGAGTATCAGGATCAAAGCTATGAGGATACTGAAGATCATGTCCAAAAAGCCGGTGCCTCCCTAACCATCTTTATCGTCGGGATGACCGCGGCGCTGGGCATCCTGCTGCTGGTCGCCCTGCTGCTGGTCGCCCTGCTGCTGGTCGCCCTGCTGCTGGGCATCCTGCTGCTGGTCGTCATACGTCTGACCGCCATTACCGCTTCGCAGCTGGTCGCCACGCAGCTGCAGCCGCCGCGAGTCGCGCAGGGAAGGCCGCTCTTGTTCCGACCGAAGGGAGCTGCCTTGCGCAGACTCAGTGTGCATGGCCCTACTGATGCGCAACAAGGCTGCAAGCATCGCTACCATCTGGATTGCCAAAAACAAAGCCTGCGTGGGGGTCCAGATATCCACAATAACACAACGAGATTGGGCAACGATATCCTGAGAGAAGGTAAAGAAGAAACAGGAGGCCAGCACAGCCAAGAACGCGAATACCAACCACACCAAGCTGTCGGAGAAAATCCGGGATACCGCCTGTTGCTGGGCAGCTTCGCTTTTTTCGCTCTCATCCGCCAGCTTAGCTTGCCAATAGGCGATGACCAGCAGCCGTGCCGCAAACAAGATGATGCATAAAAGTGCGATACAGACCAACACTAGATTGACCAGCGCCCACTGATAGTCCTCAAAACTGCCTTCCAGCGGTACTGGATGATCATAAATCACAGCCTCCTGTGACAAGCTGCCAACAAGGGCAGGAGCCAACAACAGGGGGCAAGCGAAGGATAGCAGTTGAGTCAAGTGGATAACGTGGGGCATAAAACTCAAATTCCTTCGATTTCACGGAACACTGAAGCAAGTGCGTCTATCATATCACGCGCAACAAGTGAGCGCCGACTGGTTTTGGACTCTGCAGACAATCCTGCCCGCCCATGCAACTCCACCCCGGCAGAAGCGGCCTTTAAAGACGGCATCCGTTGCGCCAACAGAGATGCGATAATGCCGGCCAACACATCACCCGTGCCGGCCTTGGCCAGTGCCGGAGTACCACCGTCATAGACATAGGCAGGAAAGGCAGCCTCTGGAGAGAAAACCTCGGTTCGCGGCCCCTTGGCGACGACCACAGCCTGCAAGCGTTTGGCCAATTCAGCGGCATTGCTGCTGCCTGTCGCCTGCAGCAGACGTTTCAGTTCCCCGGCATGGGGGGTGATGACCAGTTGGTGCGGCTGGTATTGCCCAAGTTGCTGGGATTCAGGCTGGCAATAAGGCTGACCCTGACAAGGAACGGCTAACTGGCGCAGCGGCGGCAGCGGCGGTGGCGGCGCACTCTGGCTTTGGGCAGTGAGCGCTGCCAGTGCCGCGGGGTGAGGGCAAGCATCAAAAGCAGCTGCTAAGACATTCAAAGCATCTGCGTCCAGCAACAAAGGCAGCCCTTCCGTCAATGCTTGGTTTATCAGTGCCCCCACCACAGACTCACAGCCCGCAGTCACTGTCAAGCCGGGTCCGGCGAGTATGGCATCAGGTCGCCGCACTTGGGACAGCACATGCAGCAGGGCATCTGGAGCGAATGCCCCGTCCACCTCAGGCGCCGCTATCACCGGCACTTCCAACAGATGGCCTTGGGCAATCGCCACCACTGAGGCCGGCACTGCCAACGTCACATAACCGGCACCAGCTCTGGCTGCGGCCGCTGCGGCCAGCACTGCGGCCCCCGGAAAGCGCACCGACCCGGCAATCACCAACAGGCTACCTCGGGAATACTTGTGGGAATCAGGGAGTATCGGCGGCAGATCCACTGCTGCACCCCCTCGCCTCGCCTGTCCCGACCGTGCCCACACCGGCCTCGCCTGGCCTTTTAGCACCTGATGCGGCCTCGCTTAACCTTGCAGCACCTATACTGGCTGCGCTCCAGCCGTCAGCATCTGCCCCAAGTTCAGCTGACCCAACATCGCCCGGATCAGCCTTCTTGGGATCGCCGGTTTCGGCCTCAGCCACCGACAACTCCTGTTCCACCTCGTCAAGAAGCGCCTTCATTTCTTTGAAGCGCTGCAAAAGCTCGGCTTTCGGGTCGGCCTTCTCCCGTATTGATGGTCGATCCTCTTGGCGGATAGCAACCGCCGAAGCCACGGCCACCTGATGGGTATAGGACAGCGAAAGTTGCAACTCAACAACTCCCTGAAGCTGGGCTACTGTCTCAGCAGCACCGCTAAGCGCAGGATAAGGGCGGCCATTCGGCTTGTGCCGGACCTCTACATCCGTCCAACCGATGCCCGAAAAGCCGGTTCCCAAAGCCTTCAGCACTGCCTCCTTAGCTGCAAAGAACAGGGCATAGTGCACGGTGGGGCGGGATTTGGATTGTGCATACTTGATTTCTTCGGCACTAAAAAGCTTGTCGCGCATCGTCGGCACCCGCTCCATTGCCCGTTGCATGCGCTCAATTTCGATGATGTCCACCCCTAGGCCGGTCTGCTCCCCCATTTCCCTACTCCACAGTAACGCTCTTGGCTAAGTTGCGTGGCTGGTCGACATCACGCCCCAAACAAACGGCAATATGCCGGGCAAAAAGCTGCAGCACCACACTGGCAGTTATCGGCGAGATGATCTCACGGACGGGCGGCAGCCAGACAACATGGTCGACTAGCTCTGTGATCTGCTCGTCGCCCTCAGTGGCCAAGGCAATCACCCGTGCACCACGGGCTTTGACTTCCTGGATATTGGCCAGCATTTTGTCGTAAGTGGCGCTCTGCAATGCCACGGCGACAACTGGAGTTCCCTGATCTGGGTCAATCAGCGCAATAGTGCCATGCTTGATCTCACCGGCTGATAGCGCTTCAGCGTGCAAGTAGCTGATCTCCTTGAGCTTCAAGGCACCCTCGTAACAGGTGCTAGCACCAACGCCCCGGCCGATGAATAAGGCAGTATGCGCATGAACGCAAGCCTCAGCGGCTGCCTTGACTGCTGAAACAGACTCCTCGGCCAACAAGCTTTCAATTTGAGCCGGCAGCTGGCACATCTCGTTGTAGTACTTGCTGATCTTCCTCTTTGTCAACAGGCCAAGCTCCTGAGCCAAGTACAGTGCCAACAGCGAGAGCAAAACCAGCTGTGCCAGAAAGCTCTTAGTGGCGGCCACCGCAATCTCGATGTTAGCCTTGACAAACAAGGAGGTCTGAGCTTCGGCGGTGATCCGAGAGCCAACTACATTGGTGACGGCGATGACATGCGCCCCGGTCTGCCGAGCCATGCGTACGGCCTCCAAGGTATCGGCTGTCTCGCCAGACTGGGTGATGGCGATAACCAGCGTGTTGCCGTTGATGATCGGGTTATGGTAGCGGAACTCTGAGGCTACCTGCACCTCTACTGGCAGACGGGCAGCGTTCTCTATCATGTTTTTAGCTATTAATCCGGCATGATAGCTTGTACCGCAAGCTACAATATAGACCCGCTCGATAGCCGCGATGTCTGCTGGCGAGAGCGGCAGCTCGTCAAACTGCAAGCGCTGGGCTTGGGCATCAAAACGCCCGGCTAAGGTGTTTTGAACGACCTGCGGCTGCTCGAATATCTCTTTGAGCATGAAATCCGGATAGCCGCCCTTCTCCGCTTCCTCAATATCCCATTCTATGTGATAGATATTGGGAACATATAACTCGCCAGCCGGGTCATAGCACTCGATCTGGCCGTCGCCATGCAGCACGGCCAAGTCGCGGTTGCCCAAATAGCTGACATCTCGGGTATAGCCAATGATCGCCGGAGTATCCGAGGCAGCTATCGATCCGTACTCATAGCTGCCCAAGACCAAAGGCGAGTCGTTGCGGGTCACGACGATAGTGTCCGGATGCCCAAGATGCAGTATAGCCAGTGCGAAGGAACCCGAGAGCTGGGCTACCGTCCGACGAACAGACTCCACCAAGTCACCATCAGCTTGATCGTAGTATTTCTCCAGAAGATGGATGACCACCTCAGTGTCTGTCTGGGACTTGAAGCAGTGCCCTTCCTCCACAAGTTCTGCCTTCAGACGGGCGTGGTTCTCGATGATGCCGTTATGCACCACGGCGATTCGACCCTCGCAATCCAAATGCGGATGAGCATTGGCCACACTAGGGGCGCCGTGGGTGGCCCAACGAGTATGACCGATCCCAGCCCGCGCAGATATCGCTTCATCAATGCCTTCTGCGGCAGCAGCCTCACGGAGCAGATCGATCATCCCCCGGTCAGACTGCCGCAGCCGCTTTACTACCCTCAAACGGCCTTCTTCATTGTCGATGACCGCAATGCCCGCTGAGTCGTAACCGCGGTACTCCAAGTGTGCTAGCCCATTCAGCAGCAGTTGGGGGATATTATCGCTTCCACAACAGGCTACAATGCCACACATCAGGATCTCCTTATCCTTCGTCCAACGAGCGGATCACTGCCGCTAGGCTTTCGGCAGCTTCCTGAGCCGAAGCAGCTGACTCGGCCTCCACCATCACCCGCAGCATTGGCTCGGTCCCCGATGGACGCAGCAGCACCCGCCCTTGGTCGCTTAGTTTACGCCGCAGATCACGAGCCGCAGCGGCTAATTCGGGGGCGGCGGCAACCTGTTCTTTATCCGCCACCTTAACGTTAATCAAGATTTGGGGGAATTTATGCATTACCTTAGCCAATTCTTCCAAACTGGTCTGGCTGCGAGCCATCGTTTTCAACAGCATCAGCATGGCCACTAGACCATCGCCGGTAGTGTTATACTCCTTGAAAATAATGTGGCCGCTTTGCTCCCCACCTAACACATAGTCGCCGGCACGCATCGCTGCCAGCACCTTGCTATCACCGACATCGGTTTGCTCCAAATCGATATCCAAAGCTTCCATAGCTCGGATAAACCCGAGGTTGGACATCACGGTGGAGACAACCGTGTTGTTTTTGAGCAGGCCACGTTGTTTGAGGTCGCGGGCACAGATAGCCTCGATAACGTCACCGTCAACCTCGTTGCCGGCAGCGTCCACGGCCAACACCCGGTCAGCATCGCCGTCGTGGGCGAAACCGGCATCAGCGCCTGTTCGTAACACCCAGTCACGAATCACGTCGAGATGCGTTGATCCACAGGCGACGTTGATATCCTTGCCGTCATAGTCGGTATTAATGGCGTGAACCTCAACTCCTAGCCGCCGCAGGGCCTCTGGCGTGGTATGGTAGGCGGCACCGTGGGCACAATCCACCACCACCCGTAACCCCGAGAGGTCCAAGCCCGCCTCAGCCATGCCCAACACCGTGTGTTGGATGTAGAGCTCGGCGGCATCGGCCATGACAGTGGCAGCATCGGCCGCTGAACGCTCACCGTTCGATGCGGCGGCCCGGGCAACAGCCAAGCCCACACCCATGCCCACAGACTGCTCTGCCCCGATTTCGGCAGCCAGAGCCGCCAAGGCCGCTTCAAAGCGTTGTTCTATGCCACCAGACAACTTATAGCCCTGGGCATCGAAGAACTTAATGCCGTTATACTCCGGGGGGTTGTGCGATGCTGAGACAACAATGCCACAGTCAGCACCCAGCTTTCGGGTCAACAAAGCGATGCCCGGTGTCGGCACCACTCCGGCATCGACTGCCTGACCGCCGGCTGCCAGCACCCCGTCAATCAGGCCAGCGGTTAGTTCTGGGCCACTGGCGCGGGTGTCCCGACCGATCAGAATGCTTTTGCCCAATACCCTGACCGCCTCAGCTCCCAAAGCTTCGGCCATCTGCCGTGTCAACTCACTGCCCGCAACACCGCGAACACCATCGGTTCCAAAAAACCTGGCCATAGTCTCCTCTCCGAGTCAGCGACAGCTTCGAATCAACAGATCGCTGAAATCATGGCCTTCAGCCAACAGGAGCCCACCTTGCGATGGGCTCCCGGTCATTGAAGCTCCTGTTAAGAAGAAGCCCTATTCTCTACGAGCCTTACGCAGTGCCTCGCGCAATTCCCAACCCGCCCCAAGATCAGCGCTTGGAGAACTGCGGGCGCTTGCGGGCTTTCTTCAGGCCGTACTTCTTGCGCTCCACCATACGTGGATCACGAGTCAAAAAACCGGCTTTCTTCAGATCGTCGCGATACTCGCCGGCCTTCAGCAGGGCACGGGCGATGCCATGGCGCAAGGCTCCCGCCTGGCCACTAACTCCGCCGCCATCGCCACGAGCGATAACATCGAAGTGATCGACGGTATCCGTCACCCTAAAAGGAGCAAGCGCATAGCTCAACAGCGCCTCACGCCCAAAATAGGCCAAACCATCGCGGTCATTGACGGTCACCTTGCCGCTGCCTGGAACCAAGCGCACACGCACCACGGCGTTCTTACGACGACCGGTGCCGATATAGATAGCCTCATTACTCAAATCTGACATAGTTTATGCCTCCAGCTTGATCTCGCGTGGACTTTGAGCCTGATGGGGGTGATCTGCTCCGGCATAGACCTTGAGCTTCTTGCCCATCGCCCGTCCAAGGGTGTTCTTAGGCAACATACCGCGAACCGCATGCTCGATGACACGTCTCGGATCCTTGGCCATCACCTGCTCAAAGGTTTCTTGATGCAGGCCACCGGGATAACCGCTATGGCGAGAATAGACCTTATCGGTCGCCTTAGCGCCAGTGACCCTGATTTTCTCGGCATTGACGATAACCACGAAATCACCAGTATCGACATGCGGCGTATACTGCGGCTTCAACTTACCCTTCAGCAGCTGGGCGGCCAAAGACGCCACTCGCCCCAGCACTTGATCCTCAGCGTCGATCAGCAGCCATTCCCGCGTGACCTCGCCTTTCTTAGCATAATAAGTTCCCACAAAATCCTCCGTTGAGTCTGCACGGAAGACCCGCCCGCTGTTTTAGGTCACGGCTAAGCTGGACACATAGCCACTACACAGAAGGCAGGACATCCCAATGTTCACGTTTCTGAGTTTCACGGGGCTCAATAAAGCGAACCCTGAAATTATATATAAGCACAGATAAGGTGTCAAAACGAGAGCACAGGTGCCCCATACCAGGGTTGTTGCCTACTGCGCCTTGCCCTTCTCAGCCGTTCCAAGGCTGGATATCTGTGATGTAGGTGCTGTCATCGGTGAGAGTGACAGTGAATATCCATTTGTTGGTCTGCATGGCGTAGGTCGGATGGTTCTCATTTTTTACCTTTATCAATTCCACGACATAAACCTGAAACACCCATGGGTCGTCCACTGCTGCCGGCTGGCTGTACTCAATGTTTACCACACGGGCCGACAGCAACTCCTCTTCGGTTTTTTCGCTCACGTGATTGTCGAAGCTCTGTTTTTCGATCTGGTAAACTGCACTGTTCGGCTGCAGCATGCTAGCGATCCAGCCAAAATCACCGGAGTTTATTGCCGATACCCGCAACGTTACATAGTTCCTAGCCGCATTTTCCGGATAAAAGGTTACCGGACGGGCGTTGGTGTCAGGATAAAGGCCAGCATTGTCAGCGGACGAGCCTGTCGAGCTGGCAGGGTCGGTCGCTGTCTGCGATCCTGTTTTCGAATTGGCAGTCGCGCCCGTGCTCCCACCGGTGCCAGTTTTCGCACCGTTACCGACCTTTGTGCCGTTGCCGGCTTTTGTGCTGGCAGCCGCCTTCGTAGCGCTGCCAGTTTTTGTGCCAGTGCCAGCATTCGTGCCGGCATCGGCGTTTTCGCCGGCATCGACATTCGTGCCATTTTTAGCACTGGAGTCGGCAACATGGCCGTCATCTGGCTCAACACCCGCACCAATGCCATCACTTGCCCTGGTCTCAGCAACGCTGCCAGCGTCTCCATTCGCCGAAGCAACTGCGTAAACCGTATTGGGTTGGATACTGGCGGCCACAAAACCATCTTCTCGGCTACCCCCGGAGGCGGAAGCGGCAACCAACACTAACAGCACGAACAGAACCAGCACTTGCGCCTTGAGCGGCGCTGTATTTCTCTTGTACCCCATTTTCTTCTCCCTAACTTAACAACTCCAATGAACGCCTCTACGACGCACTACGATCAGGTTACATTTTTTATTGAAGCCCTTTACCCCTATAAAGTACATTCTAAACAATCAAACAGAGAAAACATACCAGATTTGCTAATTTATCACCATTCTTCACAAAAAAACCATATTTTGACGGCTTTACAGGAATTTTACCTTACCGATAAGGCAGATTTTACATTACCTTGATAAAAATATCTCACTGGTTATTACGGCAAGAGAAAGGACAGTGAGAACGATGCGAATCAAAATAAGGAAGACCCTGATCGTGCTGCTCAGTGTGTTTTTGTTGGGCTTCAGCTTAATTGGCTGTGCAAGCACCAGCAACTCCGGCGCCAATAGCAGCGGCACGACCGGCACCCAAAGCCAAAGCTCTAACCTTTCCGGTAGCATATCGATATCTGGCTCATCGGCGCTTTATCCATTGGCCAACAATGCCGCCACAGCCTTTAAGAAGGACAACCCCGATGTCTCAATAACCGTTGGCGGCGGTGGTTCCGGAACCGGCTTGAACAACGTCTTGGCCGGCACGGTGGATATTGGCAACTCCGATGTTTATGCAACTGAGAAACTCGCCGCCGCGGAGGCCGGCAAACTGGTTGACCATAAAGTTTGCCTGATCGGTGTGGCGGTTATCGTCAACTCCGATATTGCCGCCAAGGTCAATGACCTCAGCACGGCACAACTGACCGCCATCTTCAGCGGCAAGACCACTAATTGGCAGGATGTCGGCGGTCCCGACGAGCAGATCACCATCGTCAACCGGCCATCCTCTTCCGGCACCCGGGCGCTGTTCGTGAAGTGGGCGCTCGGCGGCCAAAGCGATGTTGAGGGTGATAGCTCCCTGCAAACAGACGATTCCAACGCCCTGTTGGCCACAGTCGGCAACACTTCTGGCGCTATCGGCTATATCGCCTTTTCTTACCTAGTTAACGCCGGCCCCGGTGTTGCCAAGGTACGAATCGACGGTGTTGATGCCAATTATGACAATATCTATAGCAACAAATACCAAATATGGGGATACGAGCACATGTACACTGCTGGTCAGCCCAATGCCCAAACACAGGCCTTCTTGGACTACATGACCTCCAAAACGATGAGCACTCAAGCAGAGATTATGGGATACGGCACCATCAGCAAGCTGAACGCCGCCGCCGCCGCATCCAGGTGAACCGGAGATGCCTGAAAAGCACCGGCCGATCAGGCCGCACCGTCTTGCATGCAGAATCGCTACCGTTCCCCACGTCGTTTTGCGAACAACAGCAATTCGGCCTATAATGCAATCGGCACGATGAGACTAACAAGGATGTAGGCCTTTGGCATCTCGTTTACGCAAATGGCAGACCGAATACCTTGGCCGCACCTTGGTCACGGCGTTCGGCCTGTTTGTCGTTGTCTTGACTCTAGGCATCCTAGGTTTCTTGGGTTACAAGGGCAGTGCCACCTTTATCGACTATGGCCACTCGCTCACAGAATTCCTCATTTCCAGCAAATGGAGTCCCGGCGAAGCCGGCCAAAGCGGCTCGATCGGCTCTGCTGTCTTCATCATCGGCTCCTTGGAAGTCAGCAGCCTTGCCCTGTTGTTGGCCACGCCCTTATCCCTAGCTATGGCGATCTTCATCGCCGAAGTGGCCCCACAACGGTTGAGCACTACCCTGCGTTCCGTCTTGGAAATATTCGTTGGCATTCCCTCAGTGGTCTACGGTTGGATTGGCTTGGCAGTACTGGTTCCCTTCATCGCTGACCTTTTCCACCTTAACTTCGGTTTCAGTGTCCTGTCGGCGGCTTTAGTCTTGGCCTTGATGATCTGCCCCACCATCACCAGTGTGGCAACCGACTCGCTTGCTGCTACGCCCAATGAGTACCGTGAGGCCTCCTATGCCCTAGGATCAACCCGCTGGCAGATGATCTGGCATGTCAAACTGCGGGCCGCGATCCCGGGGATCCTCACCGGCGTGGTGCTCGGCCTGGCCAGGGCGTTCGGAGAAGCCTTGGCAGTAGCAATGGTCATCGGCCAGAGCAATCGCTTCGCCAGCAGCTTGCTAGCACCAACCAACACCCTGACTGCAGTGATCACCGCCAACATGGGCAACACCACGACCGGCAGCGAGTACAACGATGTCCTGTGGTCGATGGCTGCGTTGTTGTTGGCGATCTCGCTGTTGTTTATCCTGCTGATTCGGGTGATCAGCAGGAGGGGGCAGGCGTCATGAGCAAGATAGATGCCGGGGCGGGTTCCCAAGCGGGCGCCCAGGCGGCTGCCGGGGCGGGCGCTGCAGGTTCCCAAAAGGGTGCCCGAGCAACTAGTCGGACAAGCGCCAAGGTGATCGACCGCATCGCCACCGGCGTCTTCTACGTCGTCGCCGCCTTCTTCATTTTACTGTTGGCTTCGATTACCGCCTACATCCTTTACAAGGGAGCTTTAGCGGCTTCGCCGGAGCTGTTGTCGTTTGTTGGCGACGGAGTTGGTATCCAGCTCTTTAACACCGTTTACTTGGTTTTTCTGTCACTGTTGGTAACGATGCCAGTTGGTATCATGACCGGCCTCTTTATGGCCGAATATGCTGGCAGCGGCTTCTTCGTGGCGATCACCAGAACCTGCATCGAGGCGCTTTCTTCTCTGCCATCGATTATCGTCGGCCTTTTCGGTTTTCTGGTCTTCATCCAGATGACCCATTCCAAATGGAGTCTTTGGGCCGGGTCGTTGTCGTTGGCTATCATCAACGTGCCACTCATCGCCCGCACCACGGAAGATGCCATGCGCAGCGTGCCGCGCAGCTACTACGACGGCAGTATCGCCCTTGGTGCTAGCCGCTGGCAAACCGTGACCCATGTTTTGCTGAAGGCCAGCATCCCTCGGATCATCACCGGCATGATCCTGGCTGCCGGACGCGGCTTTGGCGAAGCCGCAGTACTGCTTTACACTTCTGGCATGAGCTCCGATGTCAATTTCCATGACTGGAACCCTTTGAGCCCCACATCACCGCTCAACCCCTTGCGCAGCGCCGATACCTTGTCGGTGCGCATCTGGTCTTTGAAGACTGAGGGCATCGCTGCCAATTCCCAGCAGATCGCCGACCTTGCAGCAGCCATTCTGATCCTGCTGGTTTTTGTATTCAGTTTGGGTTCACGGGCCCTTGGTCGCCGCCTACAAAAAAGGATGCTCAGTGGAAACTGAAACCTGTGTACAAACCTCTGCTCTCAACCTGTACTATAGCGACTTCCAAGCCTTGAGGTCGGTCAGCTTGGCAATACCCCGAAAGCACATCACAGCACTGATCGGCCCTTCGGGCTGCGGTAAATCCAGCTTCCTAAAAGTCTTGAACCGCATGACCGACCTCATCGACCACTGCCGAGTCGAAGGCCAGGTGCTGTTGGCCGACGAGGACATCTACGCCGCTGCAGTCGACCCGATCATGCTGCGCAAGCGTGTTGGCATGGTCTTCCAAAAGCCCAACCCTTTTCCGATGTCGATCTATGACAATATTGCTTACGGCCCGCGCCTCCATGGCCAGAAGGGCAAGCATCAGCTAGATGAGATCGTGGAGAAAAGCCTCGCCGCCGCCGCCCTTTGGGAAGAAACCAAAGACCGCCTGAAGAAATCCGCACTGTCACTTTCCGGCGGGCAGCAACAACGTCTCTCCATCGCCCGAGCACTGGCAGTAGAACCGGAGCTGCTGCTGATGGACGAGCCGACCTCTGCCCTTGACCCGATTTCTACTGGCAAGATCGAAGAGCTGGTCTTCGAGCTGAAGCGGAGCTACACCATCATCATCGTCACCCACAACATGCAACAGGCCGTGCGCATCAGCGACATGACCGGTTTTTTCCTGCTGGGCGAGCTGGTAGAGTTCGCCAATACCAACAATATGTTTACCGCACCGCAAGACAAACGCACCGAAGACTACATCACTGGCAGGTTTGGATGAGAGAATACCAACAGCAACCGAAAGGAGGGCCAAATGGTACGCACCAACTATGACAGGCAGATGGCAGAGATGAACCGCTTGCTATTGACAATGGGTGCCGCTGTGGAGAACGCTATCGAGATGGCCGTGCAAGCCCTGGCCGACCAGGACCGACAACTGGCCGAGAAGACAATCATCTCCGACGACGAGATCGACAGCTTGGAGAAGGAGATCGAACAGATCTGCCTGAACCTCATCCTCCGCCAACAGCCAGTGGCCGGTGATTTGCGTCGGGTATCCACCGTGCTGAAAATGATTACCGACTTAGAGCGCATCGGCGACCACGCCGAAGACATCTCCGAGATCACCTTGCTTCTGACTGGCTCCACCTATGCCCACCATCCGAGCCATATCTTTACGATGGCCGAAATCACCAAGAAGATGGTCACTGACAGCTTAAACGCCTTTGTCCGAGATGATCGGGGGTTAGCCAGAGCGGTCATCGGCAGCGACGATCAGGTGGATCAATTGTTCTGTATGGTAAAAAGCGACTTGATCGCCCTGGTCCACGAAGACATTGCCGAGGGCGAAAAGGCCATGGACTGGCTGATGGTGGCCAAGTACTTAGAGCGGGTCGGCGACCATGCGGTGAACATCGCCGAATGGGTGATCTTTTCGATCACCGGCCAACACAAAAACTCACGCATCCTCTGATGGCAACAGGTACACTGATCATGCAGCGGATCTACATACTGGAAGACGACGAGGACATCCGGAAGTTGGTGGTCTACGCCCTACAATCGCAGTTCGTAACCTCAGAGTTCAGCCAGCCAAGCGAGTTTTGGAAGGCGGTGGATAAAACCCTGCCGGATTTAGCGATACTGGACATCATGCTCCCAGGCGAGGACGGCCTGTCGATACTCAGACGCCTGAAGTCCTCTGGCCGTAGCCGGTCACTGCCAGTGATCATGCTGACTGCCAAGTCCAGCGAGTACGACCGCGTCAGCGGTTTGGACATGGGTGCTGATGACTACATCAGTAAGCCCTTTTCCGTACTGGAGCTGGTGTCCCGGGTCAAAGCGCGGCTGCGGCAATGCACATCTATGCCGGGCTTAAGCCCGAAGCTGGCCATCGGCTCAGTAGTCTTGGATCCGGGAAGGCACCTTGTAACAGTTGATGGCGAAACAATCAATTTGACTTTCAAGGAATTCGAGCTGCTGCAGTTGTTGATGGAGAACCAAGGCACAGTGCTCAGCCGTTATCGGATAATGTCCAAAGTTTGGGACACTGACTTTGCAGGCGAAAGCCGAACAGTAGATATGCATGTCAAGACCTTGCGGCAAAAGCTGGACTCGGTTGTATCTGGAACCAGCAGCATCATCAAGACCGTGCGCGGCGTGGGCTACAAAGCGGGCGACTAAGATGCGTGATCGAAGTGGGCGACCGAGGTGTGCGATTGATGTGCCTGACCGAAATGCGTGACTAAGGTGCGTAACTAGGGTGCGCAAGCGTATCTATCGGGATTTGCTGCTGACAGCCCTTGTCGTCTTAGTGCTGGCCTTTGGACTGGTATCCCTAGCTTTCTGGATAGGCGCCAACAGCTTGGCAGAGGGCGGGGGGCTTTGGCTGCCCCTGCTTTTGGCTTCAACCACAACAGCTTTGCTGGCACTGCCGTTTTGTTGGTGGCTGGCCGGGCGGCTGACGCAGACAATAGTCAAGCCGCTGGCAGCGGTAGTCGATGACTTGAGCACGATGGCTGCCGCCAAAACCCCCGGGATGATGAGCGGCACCGACAGACGGCAGCGGCAAGCCACAGGCACTGCCGCCAACCTGGGCAGTGAGAGCCGAAGCCCAAAAAGCCAGGCCATCGAAATCTACGACGAGCTGCTGCCTTGGGTACAGTGCACCCAAGCCCAGATGACCCAGATGGCAACCCAGATAGCCCAAGCCCAAAAAGACCAAGCCCTGCTGGCCATCCTGACCGAAGGCATGAACGAGGGGCTGCTGCTAATCGATGGGGAACAGCGAGTACGGGCAATCAACTACAGTGCCCAACGGATACTTGAAACAAGCAGCGAGATAGTTGGCAAGAATGTTCTTGAGGCGCACCGCAACTTGAAGTTCTTGGAGCATGTCTGGCTGGCTATTTCCGGCCAACCCAGTGAGCTTGGCTGTGAGATAGCTGCCCGCACTTACCAAGTCCGCTTCAGCCCGGTGGAACGTGGCGCCTTGGTCTTGCTGTTGGACATCACAGAGCGGGCAGAGTCAGAGAGGCTGCGCCGGGAGTTTTCGGCTAACGTCTCCCATGAGCTGAAAACGCCGCTCACTGTAATCTCCGGATATACTGAGCTGATCAGCACTGGCTTAGCCAAAGAGGGGGACCTGCTGGGGATGGTGGAGAAGATCGGCCATGAGTCCTCCCGGCTGATCTCTTTGATCGACGACATCATCCGGCTCTCGGAGCTTGACGAGGCCGAGCGGACGCGACAGTTCAGCCAGTTCGACCTAGCCGCAGTGATACAGGAGGCTGCCGATGGCCTACAACAACAGGCAACGGCGGCGCAGGTCACCTTGTACCTCCCCACCCGGCCGCAACCCCTGCTGGCCGATCGGGACATGCTGTTTGAGCTTTGCTATAACCTCATCGACAACGCCATCAAGTACAACCGACCCGGCGGCAGCATCGAGGTGCAGCTCTCATCGGAGCAAGGCCAGACCCAGATGACAGTGCGCGACACTGGCATCGGCATCGAGCCTAGGCATCTAGACCGGATATTCGAGCGCTTCTACCGGGTTGATCCCTCGCGCTCCAAGCAACGGGGCGGCACCGGCCTTGGCCTGTCGATAGTCAAACACATAGTCAACTTCCACAATGGCAGCGTCCGAGTAGAAAGCCAGCCCGGGGTCGGGACCACAGTGCGTGTCGTGCTCTGAAAGAGCTGCAAACCAACTACTTTGTTAATCCTTTGCCCGGTGGATCGAATCAGTACCATTGAATATTTTTTACAAACAACCGTTTGGCTGAACAAACCGTTGACTGAGCTTCCTCCACCTCAAAAAAACCAACATAGCATTTAGCAGCAGATGCTAACAGCACACAACAAGTATCGGTCGGTGCTTTCCTAGCTTTTCCCGGCCTTTTTGCGGTCGGTGGCCGATAGGATACGCTTGCGTAGGCGAATGCTTTGCGGGGTCACTTCTACCAGCTCGTCGTCTTCGATGTACTCTAACGCCTCTTCTAGGGTGAAGGTGACCGGCGGCGTCAGTTGGATGCCCTTGTCCGCAGAGGATGAGCGCATATTGGTGAGGTGCTTGGCGCGGGCCACGTTCACCACCATGTCGCCCTCGCGGGCGTTCTCACCGACGATCATGCCCTCGTAGCATTCTTCCCCGGCACCGACGAACAAGGTGCCTCTGGTTTGCAGGGTGTCTAGGGCGTAGGCGGCGCTTTTCTCGTTGCTCATGGCAATCATGCAGCCGTTTTTACGGTGCGGCAGCTCCCCTTGGAAGGGGCCATAATCGGAGAAGCGGTGAAACAAAATAGCCTCGCCGCGGGTGGCGTTCATGATTCGGGTGCGCAGCCCCATCGTCCCCCGCGTTGGGATGCGAAACGCCAAGTGGCTGTGGGACTCCCGCTGCAACAGGTCGAGCATCTCGCCACCAGCCGACCCGAAGGCTTCGATGACCTTGCCGACATACCCATTCGGCACGTCCACTGTGGCCTCTTCCATCGGCTCGGTGCGCCGCCCGGACTCGTCGGTACGGTAAAGCACCCGTGGCCGACCGACCTCGAACTCAAAGCCTTCTCGGCGCATCGTCTCCATCAGCACTGAGAGGTGTAGCACACCGCGACCGGCCACCTCTGTGCCAGCGCCATGCGGCAGTTGGCTGATGCGCATGCTGATGTTGCTCTCGGCCTCCCGGTCAAGCCGCTCGGACAGTTGGCGGGATCCGACAATCGTGCCTTCCCGCCCCAGCAGTGGGCTGGTAGATGCGGAGAAGACCACCGCCATGGTTGGCTCTTCTACCTCGATCGGCTCCAGCTTCACCGGCTGCTCGCGGCAGGTGATCATGTCGCCGACATCGGCATCGTCCACTCCGACTACGGCAACGATATCGCCTGCCTCACTGCGTTCAGCCTCAGTACGCCCAAGGTCCTCGAAGACGAAGAGCTGCTTGATCTGAGCCTGATAGCGACTGCCGGAGTTTTTGATAACCAGCACAGAGTCGCCCCGGGACAGCGACCCGGAGTAGATGCGGCCGATACCGATGCGGCCGAGGTACTCGGAGTGGTCAATGGTGCAAATCTGCAGTGCCAAAGGCCCCTTCGGATCCACCTCCGGCGCTGGCACTTTCTCCAAAATGGTGTCCAACAACGGCAGCATGTCGAAGTTCTCGTCGTCGGGTTCGTAGCGGGCATAGCCGTTGACCGCTGAAGTGTAGACTATCGGAAAATCCAGCTGCCTGTCAGTAGCACCGAGCTCCAACATCAAGTCAAAGACCTCGTCAAGAACTTGGTGGGGGCGGGCGCCTGGCCGGTCGATCTTATTCACCACCACCACTGGCTTAAGCCCCAAACGCAGGGCATGCCGCAGCACAAAACGTGTCTGCGGCATGGTACCCTCAAAAGCATCAACAATCAGCAGCGCCCCGTCAGCCATCTTCAAAACCCGCTCTACTTCGCCTCCGAAGTCGGCATGGCCGGGGGTGTCGATAACGTTAATCTTCACACCACGATAGCCGATGGCAATATTCTTGGCCAAGATGGTGATACCGCGCTCGCGCTCCTGATCGTTGGAATCCAAAACCCGCTCAGCCACTTGCTGATTATCACGGAAAACATGGGTGGCAAACAGCAGACGGTCAACGAGGGTGGTTTTGCCGTGATCAACATGGGCGATAATGGCTATGTTGCGAATCAGTTCTTGTATCATTTATTCCGTTGTACAGGCATCTGCACACCGCGTTCGGGCGGCAGATGCCTGTTTAGGGAAGCACCATCAACCATGTTGCGCCATAACCGGGCACTTCTTAGCTGAGTTTAGCGAACAAATCGAAACTGGCAAATCTCGGTGGAGCGTTGTTCTGACCAACCAGAAGGCTAAAGGACGTTGGCGTGCCGCTGGGAAGCGTTTCGATGACCGTTGGGCTGAAGCAGCCGCCGATTACATCGCCTTTCGCATCCTTATAGACCGCAATAACCGAGACATTGTTCAGCGTCTGACCGGTGTTGTTGGTAACCGTGCCGATGATCGCCACTGGGTTGGCCCTATCATCGTAGTCGCCATCAACCACTATCTGGCTGTTGTAGTTTTGGCCGCCACCGGTATTGTTCAGCATCGCTTGGTCAAAGGGCATCGCCGTCACCGTGATTGTCGATGGCTGCTCATTGAGCCAAATGCCGATGCAGTCACCTCTGGTAGTATTGGCCTCAATTGCCGCCACCGTGAAGTACTGGGTACCGATTACGGCGCCATTGGCATTCTGGATCTCAGCCGTCAGGGTGTTGTTGTAAAGCGGAACATTATTGGGGTTTTTGTACTCCACGGCCAACAACAGCTCGACCCGCGAGTCGCCCTGCACCAAGTTGCCTATGGCAGTCCAACCGCTGCAGATCACCTCGATGGGCTTGTACTGAGGCGCATCCGGTTGACCGTTATTGGCACCGTTGGCAGCATCCGTTTCCGTATTGTTACTTCCTGTAGCTGCGTTATCGTTTGTGCTACTTGACCCCTGGTTCGTGCTACAAGCTACCAAGCTACCCACAAGAACCAAGCTAACCAGCAGTAATGCTAACTTTCGCATTCTATCCTCCTTTTCCGTTGCAATCGGGCTTTTCCGCTGCAATCAGACGTCTGTTAACCCTCTGGCTTGAACTAGGATACCATTTTTTGCTGGTCATTAGGAGCGTCAAGCCATTATCTCTTGTAATCTCTTATTGATTGTTGACCGGAAGGGATATCTGGTATACCCTGTTTGGGTATGTTTTCAGAGACGTTAGGCTCTGAAGGCGGGTGCGGGGCCCGTAGCTCAGTTGGTTAGAGCGCACGGCTGATAACCGTGAGGTCACTGGTTCGAATCCAGTCGGGCCCACCAGCTCTTCCGCCTCAACCGCAGAAGACGTTTTGTCTTCCTCGTGAAAATGCGTGTGGGCTTGCAAATGTTTTCAGATTTTTGCCCATTTCAACACGATTATCGAAAATATACCTTTCATCCGGATGAGCGGCCCTTGATTCAAAATGTGTAGAGATGTAGGATATACCTGTCAGTCCGATCATGACCCTCCTCCTTCTCGATCATCTCCCTCCCCCTCCTCCCCGAAGATGATCGACACTCCAACTGCTCATGGGCTGACGGCACCCCTAGGCCCCGGCTGAAAAGCCGGGGCCTCATTCGTTGCCCCATTCACTCGCACAGGCTATTGCTCGTTCTCGCGGATTATTGAGAACTACATTGACCTTAGCCCATATCTGCCAGGCGGGTCGGGACGGCATTCATGGCTGCTTCTATTTGTTCCCCAGACGGTATGTTGCGTGGCTTCAGCCAGTCCCGGTAGGCATCGGCCGTGTCACGGGGTACATCCTTCAGGAAGTTCTGTGTACCCCCAAGACCTGCTGCAGTGGCCGCCATTATCGTTGCCACCTTGGACATTCGCTGAAATGGAGTCTGCTTGTATTCCCCCCATTGGATTTTCTGGCGCGGGATGAACAGCGTCTTAATGCCCCAGCCGCCTTGACGGGTGACCAGAAAATCCTGATTCCAAGCGTAGCGGCCATTGCGGTACCAAAGCACAGCTCCCACCAAAGCCACTGCCAAGGCAATTACAAACAAGGCCAGACAGACCCCAAAAACTGTCGTCAGCAGCCCTTCCACCAGCGTGTCCCCAATATCTACCTGGAATACCACCAATCCCAAAGCCACCAGCACCAACAAAGGGACGATCATCGCCAGCACCGCCCGGCGGCTGATCACACGCCGTAGCGCCACTGGCGGCAGCTTTTGATAGTCGCTGCTCTGCGGTCGACCGTTGAATTCCGGCAAGAGGCCTGCCAGGAGCGCCTCGACTCGGTTCAGCTTGATGAAAGGATGCAGCATCAGGCCACGGGTTGCCATGTTCTTGGCGTTGTTTTGGTTCTGAGCGGCATCGGCAGTATCAATGGTCTGCAAGGTCAGCTCGGCATAACCAAATATCCTGCGGAAAAACCCTTGGCTGACTACCACGGTCTGCACCCTGGGAATACCAACCCCACGATAGCTGCGCTGCAGCAAACCGTGCTCCACCTCAATACGGCCACCGCGTCGCCGTGCCTTGAAGCCGCCGTAGGAAACTGCCATACCCACAGCCCCGAACACAAATATCAGCACGGCAATCATGATGCCTAAAAACACCAGCAGGGGCACGGGCAGCACTTGGATTACCCGCCAACCGTCCGGATACCCCTCAGCAAAGATCAAGTTCAGAATCGGGCTAATGAAGGTCAAAAAGCCGCCGAGGCTCAGAGCAGCGCCCAATAACACCGAGTCATTGGAGAGTGCAGCCAAGCTAAGCTCGCTGGCCTTCAGCCCGTACTCATACTCCACTGGTGCGTCTTCCTCGTATTGTTCAGCAAAGATACCGCGAACACCGGCTGATAGCTCACCTATGCCGCCTACCAGCTGAGTTGCTGTACTTTCTTGGCCACGTCGGCCAGCAGCAGCCAATGGCTGGCCGGTCTGGGGGTCGAAGCGCGGCTGGACAGGTGCCGGATCTGCTTCTTCTCCCCCGCTGTCAATGCCGAGCTGCGCGTTGCGCCGAGCACGGATCTCCGCCTCAACGCGCAGCTGCTGCTCGCCGTCGAAGATGCGCTTGAGGTTAAAGACCTCCGCCCGCAGGGCTTCGGCCTCATTGAGCTTCAAGGCCGGAATACGCACGGCTTTGTTAGCCGCGCCGCCGGCGGTCTCGATCTTCAAGGTGCAGATACCTAGGATCCGCTCCAATATCTTGGCGTTGAAATCAACGGATTGCACCCGCTGAAACGGTATGTGTACTTGTTTACGGAACACCACACCGCTGTTGATGCCGATGCCGGTTTCGGTGATCTCCCAAGTGAAGCGACGGTAGTAAAACACCGAGAAGCCAACAATTACACCAAGCAACACCACAAAGGCCACCAGTATCAAGGGGAGCAGCCACAGCGGCCGGTCTGGGTCGAAGGCCAACGCAGCCAGCTGGCTGGCACCACCATAGATTGCGAAGATCACCAGGGCGACTATCGCTCCCAGCGCATTCATCACCACATAGGCTGGATGGATGCGGTGCTTCCCAGGGGCAATGCCGCCGCTGACGGTGAGGGTCGGGGTAATGTCTGCGGCGGCCATGTCAGATGTCTTCCTGGGCGATGCGTGCCAGTATGGCCACCCGGTCTCGCAGGGCATCTGCCTCGGAAGTCTCCAAGCCAGGTATCTCATGCTCACCGGCAGCGGTGGCCACTGTGAAAGAGGCCAAGCCGCACATTCTCAGCAGCGGCCCTTGTCGAGTATCGACATTTTGCACCCTGATCAGCGGGATGATGATGCGCTTGCGCCAGAAGATGCCTTTGTGGATGTCAATTTCCTCCTCGTAGATGTCAAAACTCCATTGGATCCAGCGGATCTTCGGGACAATTACCACGAAGACTAAGAGCAGCAAGGCCACCACAGCGACCGAGAAAGCTGCAACCGTCAGCGTTATCTGCGATACCTCCGCCATTTTAAGCCCAGTGTCAGGCATAGCCAGAATTGCCGCCATAACGCCGATCAACACAAACAAGATAATCGCCCAGATTGCGATGTTGATGAAGGCTGAGAGCCTCCAAACCCTAGTAATTCGTTTGTCAAGCTTTCTCGATGGTTGTGGACGCATATTCCTCTTCTCCTGTTCCTCTGGTTTTCCAGTAATACCCGTGTTGGGACTGCTGGCTGGGCGGACACCCCAGATACTTACTCGCTAAGCGCCTGCTTGTAGTCGATGATACATTGCCGCCATTCGCCTTGCGGCCCAGTGTCGCTTGAAGCCCCGATACCTGCCGTGCTACCCAAAATCTGGGTGGCTAGGATGGCGGCATTAGCCGCCCCATTGATGGCCACACAGGCCACGGGCACACCACGTGGCATCTGAACCATCGAGAGCAGCGAGTCCAAGCCGCCGAGATCGCTGGTCTTCATCGGCACGGCAATCACCGGCAACGGCGTGTGAGCGGCCACCACGCCGGCCAAATGGGCAGCCTTGCCAGCTGCTGCGATCAGCACACAGAGGCCGCGCTCGGCGGCACCCGCCGCCCACTGCCGCACTTTGTCCGGGTTGCGGTGAGCACTGGCTATCAGCATCTCGTAAGGCACACCAAAGCCGTCAAGCTGGTCGGCAGCGGCCTGCATCACATCCAAATCTGACTTCGACCCCATGATCAAGCCCACTAAGGCGGGTGCCGTGTTCTCCAACTCCATGATTTCCCTCATCTCTGCTATAATGCCACTTCGATACGCTCTGTCAGTATATATCATCATTCTCAAAGATAGGACACACAATGACCCCCGAAAAAGCCAATAGCCTAAAACCTCACTGGGAGGCCAGACAGCTGGCGACAATGGCACTGTTTTTAGCCTTGGGCGTGGTGTTGAGCTTTATAGAACTCTCCTTGTTTCCCCCGGCACCCTTCCTCAAATACGATGCCTCCAACGTGCCGGCGCTGTTAACCGGCTTTTCCTACGGTCCGGCCGCAGGCTGTTTGGTAGGTGTGCTGATTGCTTGGATACACTCTTTGTTCACTGGTAATTTCTGGGGAGCGCTGGTCAATACCGGAGTAGTTATTGCCTATGTACTGCCCGCTTCCCTGATCTTCCGTGCCAGCGGCGGCTTGGCTAAACGGAGCAGTTCAAGAGGCAAAAACAGCCCTATGGCCCCTAGTGCCAACAATATCGATGCCGCCAACGCCGGCCAACGCGGGTTCAGTGGCAATGTTGCCTTAGTCTTGGGCTTGGTCGTCTCCAGCTTGGTGGCCACAGCTGTTGCCTTGTTGCTGAATATCTTGATCACACCGATCTACATGGGGGTGCCCAGAGAAGCGGTAATCGGCATGATGCTGCCGATCCTTTTGCCCTTCAACTTGCTGAAGTCGGTAATAAACAGCGTGCTCGGCCTGATCTTGATGAAGAGCCTGCACAGTTTTATCAAGTAGTAGGTTGCCCAACGGCTGCCGCTGAGATGGCCCTAGGTGCTCACTGGGCACAGCAGCCACGAAAGGCACATGTCTTTGCGTATCAACTGCAACCCCGGGTCTGATCCCAAGTGACGGCGCAACGCCAGCGCCCGGGCAGCGACACGCTCGCTGCTCATGTCCCGGCTCCGGAAAACACGCCTTGGGTCAAAGCCAAAAGGACGGTACTCCAAGTTAGCCAGTTCGGTAGCCAGACCCCGAAAAACAGCCCGTGCAGCAAGGCCAGAAAAGCGATGTGCGCCGGATAGTAGGCATAGAAGAAATATTTCAGCGGTCGGCCGCGCTTGCCGTTATAGGCCAGAAGCAAAGGGATAGTGGCTGTTGAGCCCACGAAGGCATAGAGCAGGTTGGGGAGACAAAGCAGCCAGGTATTGGCCGTAGCCCCTGGTGCCAACAGCAACGGCAACGTATAGTAGGAAGTCAGCAGCCAAACCATCACCACCGGAATCAATACGCGTTTTAAGGGATCTTTCAGCACGTGATAACAAAGGATCATCGGTACGCCAACATAGCTCCAATCGCACCAATGGCTGGTCACTATCGCCGAAACCAATAAAAGCCCGAAAACAACCCGGTTCTTCAGGTGGTCGTATGCCCAAATCACCACCAGCCCCATCAGCAAGGTGAACAGCACATTCAGGCGCGAGTCAAACGCCCACCAAAACGGCAGTAGCGCCAACAGGGCAAAGCCGGCCAAGCGCAACCCATAGCGACGCGCGTCGTGCGTGTGCTGGTAGCCCACTGTGAGCAAGAAAGCCATAATGGGAAAAGTCAGGCCGCCGGGGGCAAAGCTCAAACAGCGCCCCAGCACTGGCAACTGATACCAAAAAACATTACCGAAATGATCAGCGGTCATGCCGATGATCGCGATGACCTTCAAGGCAAAAGAATCGATCTGGAACTTATGTCGCCGCATTCAAGAGGATCCTCTCCGCTTCTACCGCCAGCTGTACAGGAGGTCGCCGCCCTGCCAGCCCCGGCCAGCCTGTTCCATCTACTGCCGCTGCCAGCCTCGCCGCTACTACTGCACAGAAGGGCGCTGTTTCCATGCTCTACTCAACTGTACTATACTCGAAGCATCACAGTCTGTTTGGAAAGGCGTTGGTTTGATGTTGGACAAAGTTCAGGGCATTATCACATCGATCAATATCTCGGAGAAAAAAGGCACCCGCAAAACACCAGTGCCCGCAGGACGGGCGCAGATCGTGCTGGGCAGCGGGGTTGCCGGGGACGCACACGCCGGTGACTGGCACCGCCAGGTGAGTTTTTTGGCCGAGGAGTCTATCGCCCGCGCCCGCAATATGGGTCTAGACGTCAAAGCCGGCGATTTTGCTGAGAACATCACCACGACGGGCATCGACTTGCCTGCCATCCCGGTCGGGTCGCTGCTGCGCGTAGGCGAAGCCGAGGTGGAGGTCAGCCAGATAGGCAAGGTCTGCCATAGCCGCTGCGCCATCTACCATTTGGCTGGTGACTGCATTTTCCCTCGCGAAGGCATTTTCGGATATGTACGTAAACCAGGCGAGGTGCATATCGGCGATAAGGTGGTCTTACTCTCCCGTGGCAATGGGCGCTCGGCCGCCACCCCCCAAGAAGCCATCGACGAAATCGATGCTGCCCGCAGGGCCGGCACCCTTTAGGGAGAAGCGCCGTTCTCTTTGCCATCCTCTCCCGGCGGTGGCTCTCCAGCGTCGGTCTTTGAGGCTTTACGTTTATGGTAATGATGCTGCAACACCGGCTCCAGCAGGTCGATCTGCTTCAGGAATGCCCCGGAGACAATCACCAGCACCAAAAAGATGATCAGCATCGGAATGCCGGTAAGGTTGGAGAGCAGCACTCCGCCGCCGGCCAGCAGGAATGTCCATAGATACACCAGCAGCACTGCCCGGCGCTGTGAGAATCCTTGTCGGATCATCATGTGGTGAACATGGAAGGTGTCCGGCTGTCCGATAGGGTGATGCAGTATCACCCGCCGGATAAATGCCCAGGCACTATCGAACAGCGGCACCCCGGCGATGAACAAGGGCACCGCCATGGAGATAATGATCGGTGAGCGCATCACGCCGATCAACGACAACGCCCCCAGCAGGGTGCCGATCAACAAAGCGCCGCTATCCCCCATGAAGATGCTCGCCGGATTGAAGTTATAGCGCAAAAATCCCAGACAGGCACCGATCAAAACCGCCGCCAGCAGCGCAGTCTCGATGCGTCCCTTGGTCAGGGCAATCAACAACAGGGCAGCAGCCACAATGGCCACTACACCGGCAGCCAGCCCGTCCAAACCATCGATCAAGTTGATGATGTTCTCAAAAATCACCAGATAGGCAACCGTAAGCGGAATCGCAAACCATAGTGGAAATATCAAAAACCCGTCATCGACAGGATTTTTGATGCTGCTCAGCAAGACCCCCGACAAGGCAATGATCACGGCACCGACGATCTGTCCAGCCAGTTTGACCAGAAAATGGAGGCTGTGGATATCGTCCACAGCTCCCAATAAAGTAATAAAGGCCAAGCCAGCCATGAACACCAAGTAGTTGATACTCAGTGTTCCCACGCTATGAGTAAAGCCCGGCCAACCGAAACAAGCCTCACCGATGAATTCCACCATTATGGCGCAGATGATGCCGCAAAACATCGCCAAACCACCGAGGCGCGGCAAGGCCACCTTGTTGATGCGTCGGGAACTTGGCTCGTCGATAGCGTTCAAGCGCCTCGCCAGGCGTTTGGCCAACGGCACACAGGCCATCGTCACCAGGCCTGATACCAGCACCAAAACCAACAGCTGCCACCAATTCGGCGAGTTAGCCGCCGCCAGCTGCAAGAAATCCTCAAAGTCACCAGATATCAAGCCGGAGGCATAAAGCACAACATCGGCACCGTGGTCTGATCCCCCTGTGAAACCCACGCCCATCAATTGCCCGCCTCCCTCAACTTCAGAGAGGCCTCGATGGGTAGGCACCAGCCAATACCGTTGCGCCAGATTGTATAAAAAAACTCCACAACGCGCCTCTATTCAAACCTCTGTGCATCATCGGGCAATGCAACGGGAAACCTACTAAACGTAGGCAAAATTCCCAATACGATCATTCAATGGTAGTATATTTTAGCCTAACGATGATCAGGCAGCCCATCCGCAGCTGTTTGGCTCTGATTGTTATACTGTTATTCGAACAGGATAAAGGGGTTCGATCCAATGAGTAATAAGAACCGTCGGCCTAAGCTTGAGTCAGCGGACATCAAAAGCCTCCGGCCCAAGGAAAAGAAAAGCAAGGGAAAGTACTTAAACGATGACACCACATCGGCGTTCTTTAGCGGCAACACCGTCAAACAGGACAATGTCAAGGGGCGTGGCGCACATTCCCGCGTTGCAGATCAGCAATCAAAGCGCCGTAGACTTGGTAAAGTTAAGATTGCTGCTATCTTTGTTGGTGCCATTGCGCTGGCCTTGGTCGCCACTTTGGGAGTTTGGATTCTCTATATCAACCACAACCTGCATAGTTTCGAGTCTGGCGAATTGCAAGCCCTAAACGAATCCCTGATCAAACCAGCAGACTCCAGTGCCCCCTACTACGTGCTGGTAGTGGGCTCAGACACCCGGGAGCAGGGCACAGACGGACGCTCTGACTCGATTCTGCTCTGCCGGGTTGACCCCACCAAAAAACAGGTGTCGATGCTCTCTATACCACGTGACCTGCGAGTAGATCTGGAGGGACACGGGATGAATAAGATCAACGCTGCCATGGCCTACGGTGGCCCAGACGAGGCAGTCAGGGCAATTTCAAACTTCGTGGGCGTACCTATCGCCCACTATGTACAGATCGACTTTACCGGCTTTAAAGACATCGTCAACGCCTTGGGTGGTGTCACCGTAAACGTGCCGGCCTACACGTACTATAACGGTGTCTCGCTTCAGGCCGGCAAACAGAAACTTAACGGCGATCAGGCTCTAGTTTTCGTGCGCTGCCGCAAAACCTATGCAGCTGGCGATTTTCAACGTGCTGCTAACCAGCGTCAGTTGGCGCGGGTCGTTGCCCACGACGTTTTGGGTTCATCGCCAACATCTATGCCCGGGCTGATAACCACCATCTCGCAGTGCGTCAGGACCGACATGGACACCACGGGCATCATTGCCTTGGCTCAGAGCATGCGCGGCATGAACACCAGCACCGACATCTACTCCGGCCAAGTGCCTTGCACCACCGCCATGATCGACGGTGGCTCTTACGACCTGCCGATCAACGCCCAATGGGCTTCAGTGAAAAAGAAGTTCGTGGAGGGAACAGTGCCTTTTGTGGCCGAGAGCGAGAAGCAAGAAGGAGTTATAGAGTAATCACAGGGGCCGAACGAGCAAGCCACTGCGCGGCTTGGGAGCAAACCAGGTGGATTTGGGCGGCATCAGGCCACCGGCATCGGCAACTGCCAACATCTCGTTGATAGCTAGCGGATGCAAAACGAAGGCCAGCGCCTCTTTTGTCCCTTCCGCCCCGCCTAAAGCCGCTACCCTCTTCTCAATGTCAGCCAAGGGCTGATCGCCACCAATGAACACTATTCGCTTTGAGCTGCGTGGATCATCGATGCCCAGCAAGGGTGCCAGTACCTTGTCTTGCAGAATCGAGACATCCAGTGCGGCCAGCACATCGTTAGGGCGGTTTTTCTCATCCAAAGACAAAAGATACCAACGACCCTTAAGATAAAGGCCAAAGCAACCACGCTGGCCGGTAAGCTCACCCGTGCTGCTTTCCGTTCGGGGCAAAACTTCTCGCACATCAAAGAACTGCGCCAGTTCGGCCAAGAAGTTCGCACTGCTCCAGCCGTTGAGATCGGCCACCAGACGGTGATAAGCTTGGAGGTGCATCTCATCGCTGGCCACCAACATGCATAAGACGCTTGCGCAATCCAAGTCCAGCGCGGCTTGTAAACGATGATGGCCGTCGGCGATATACGCATCAGCCAGTTCGCTATAAAACGCCTGAACAGATAACCCCTGTTCAGGCGAAACCTTCCAAACCTGATGGCGCACATCATCATCTGTTGTGAAATCGTAGAGTGTCGGCTCTTTGGCAGCAATGCCGGCGACAAGTTCCTTCAGCTTTTGATGCGACCGATGCATCAAAAGCACCGGCCCAGTTTGAGCCTGCACCGTGCGAATATGTTCGATACGATCAGCAAGCTTGACCATCCGGGTGTTCTCGTGGCGAAGGATTACGCCTTTGCGGAAGTCATCTGCCCCAACCGCTGCCACCAGCCCTGTTCGCACATTGCCTTGCCACGACAAGCGGTAGATGTACATACCGGGCTGATCATCACGAAGATATATTCCCGCTGCCAAATCTGCGGCTAAGACCGCCTGTGCTTGGGTGTGAACCCGTGGATCGTATTCATCGATATCCGGCAGCAGGGCAGCGCTGCGCTCAACTCTCAGAAAGCTCAGGGGATGACGGGCTATCTCTGCGACCGCTTCACTCAGAGAATAGACATCATAGGGCAAAGAGGCTATTTCTGCAGCGTACGCAGCAGATGGCCGTATGGCAGCAAAGGGATAGACGTGAAGCATCGGTCGGGGGTTCAAAAGAGCTTCCAGTCAAGAAACAGTTGTTGCAGGTGCGGCAAAGCAGTGCCAAAGATAGCGGCCAAATTGAGCACTCCGGTGGATGATAAGATGAAGACGAAGAGCACCTGAATCAAGATGACCACAGCAACGATCACCACAAGGGTAGATGTACTGATGTCTCTGCCACCGCTTGTCTGGCTTTTGAACTGCCAAGGACGCCGTTTGACTGCTGTTTGCGGGTCGTCTTGCTTTTCAGTTGCGCTTGCCTTGCTTGTTTTTGGCGCTTTCTCCTTCTCGATCAAGCCTTCATCTTCCGGCTTTTCCGCTGGCTGCGCTGCTCTTGCGACCTCCGCATTTTGGCCCACAGGCTCTTCCGCTTCTTGCAGCGAGCTGGCCGCTAGCTTCTTTTCGGGCTGCGCATCCTTTGCGGGCAGCGCTTCCTTTGCTGGCTGCGCTTCCTTTGCGGGCAGCGCTTCCTTTGCTGGCAGCGCATCTTGGTTCGGGATCGGCTTCTGTGCCTCGTCTAGTGGCACAAGCGTCAAAGCACCCTTTTCTGGATCAAGACGTAAATCATAGCGAATATTGCCAGCTGTCACGGGCTGATCCTCCTTGGAGTCAATAGCTTGATCTTCTCTTGCCTGCCCCCCAGTACATTCTCCGTCTGTTGATTCAACAGGCAGATCCGCACCTATCAAGACATCGGCATCGACGCGGTCATCTTTTTCTGGCTTCTCAGCTTGGCCATCCTGTGCCTGATCATCCACTTCTAAATACAGCTGATCCGGTTTTTCGGCAAGACTGGTGGTGACTGCCGCCGACTTAGCGTTGGGAGATATCGTTATTGTCGTTCCTCTGTTTGTGAGCAGCGCAGCAGTGGACTTCTCCTTGGGCTTGGCATCAGCCGCTGTACTGTCCTTTTTGTCTCCCATCGCGCCCCTACTGGTCTTAGCATCTGTGTTTGATGACTCATGTCCGCAAGAACGTTCCGCAAACACCGGAGCAAGATCAGCTGCTGTCGGTATGATAATCCGGGGAGCATGAACTACAGGTCGCTTGGTAGTTGGCATCGCCCGTTCAAGCCCAATGGCGTGTGAGCCATCTTGGGCCACTGATTGCCCCGGCTGCGGCGTGGGCTTGGCCGCTGCGGATACTAGCGGCTTGGTAACGGGCACAGCCGTCTCCACCGACGGCGACGTTGACGCGGGCTTTAACGGAACTGCGGTCGTAGACCCTCTGTGCTCCGAGCCAAGCCTGACAACTGGCAGCTCCGCCGTTCTCTCAGACTGGGACTGCTCGAGCACACTGACTTGGGAGAGGTCGATTGGCGGCTCTGGTAATGTACTGACATTCGCAACCGGGCTGAAAGGCTCATCGATCGGCTCATCTTCCAGATCGATATCTGTCTCAGCATTCGGTTGGAGAAAAGACGGCAGGACAACCGGTGCCTCGCCCCTGTATTTAGGTCGCAGCTTGGCATCAGCACCGCCTGTTAGGATCGGTTTAGGCGGTGCAATAGGCTCAGTTGCTGCCGACACAGATGCCGGAGCGGGTTCCATGGCTGGTGCAGAAGTCACCTGTGGAGCAAAAACCGCCTCTGGCTCTGGAACGGGCTCTAGCTCCGGGGTCGGGGCAAACACGACCCCGGAGCCGGATTCCATCTCGGCGGCAGGGGCGGGCACGGCCCGCATCTCGGGCATAACGGCGGCCGGGGCTTCCGCCGGCGCAGACACCGGGGACGGGGCGGGCAGCGCCTGGGTCGCCGGCAGGGCGGCGGCGCGGGCGGGCAGGGGCGGCCGGGAGGGCTTAGCGGCGGGCATCGGGGGCGGGGCTGGCACGGCCCGCATGTCCGGGAGGGCGACGACCGGGGCGGCCGCCGGCGCGGGGGCGGGTTCGGCGGCGGCGGGCAGCGCCTGGGTCG
>WRGR01000033.1 GCA_009787085.1 Actinomycetes bacterium | reverse complement strand
GAAGGCTCACAGCCGCCAGCGGCTGCAGCCGAAGGCTCACAGCCGCCAGCGAGTTCCGGGGCGGGTGCAGCGGTGGCAAGTGCTGGGACACGGAACATCTCAACCGCTGGCTTGGAAAGCTACGAAGTGCAAATCGACACTTTCGCAGAGCTGCAAACTGTACTCACTTCTGCCGCCTATAATGACGTTTCGGTGATCTACCTGAACAACGACATTGCCTTTGGGGCAACGACTTTTTACTGTAATGCCAGCCGCGTGGACTTCAGCATTGTCGGCCACCCCAAAGACAACGACAGCATCCGTCACACTATCCAAGACCGGGCAGGTTATGCTGTGCGAGTCGGCAAGAACGGTCGTCATGTCACTTTGATCGACATGGACATCCGAGGTTATAACTACTATGGCAGCATTATCTTCGAGGGCACTTCGGATGGTGTCTATGAGCTGGTGAACGTCGACTACATCGGCTCACAGCTGATCTATAACATTGCCGGCACGACGATTATCCGGGACAGCCGGATAACTATTGGGACTGTTCCAGCGGATCCCGTGAAATGGCCGAGTCCTGGTACCCAAGACCCTAGGGAAGAGGTGGCGCAAACCAAGAACTTGGAATTCTCCGGCACCTGCGTGGTGACCAAGAACGCCGGTACGCTGATGATGTTTGAGTTTAACTCTACCGGGGCAAGGCATCTGACTGTGCAAGCAGGCAGTGACGTCAGCCTAGAGATGACGGATGCCGGCAGCACCAGCGAGGTGTTCTATCTTGGCAGCTCTGGTGCCACAGGGCCGGCCCTGGACATCGGTGCCGGTGCCTCGCTTTCGGTTCACTGCCGTCGTTTCACAACGGGCACGGCTTCCAGCTTTGAGCCGGTTGTGTTGGCAGCGGGTTCTCGGCTGAGCATCAACCAGACTGTTGCCTTGAACGCCGACCCAGTTTTTTGCGTTTACGCTAACATGACAGTTGGCCCAGGTGCCGTCTTAGACATCCAGCGTCCGACCAACGCCACGTCCAATTACTTGGTCTACTTCCGTGCTGTTGGCAGCCTAGTGTTCAACAACCCGAAGCGGGTGCACCTCTATGACCCCCGGGCGGTGCTGCTTTGTGATGCTGCGGGCAGGCTGGATATCAGCGGCTCAGTCGGGGCGATCAACACCCGGACATCTGCCGATAACACTAACAGCGCGACCGTTGCTCCCAATAATTACTGGAACAAGGCTGATGGCAGCAACCTGCAATTTACAGCAGCGGTCACCTACACCAATACCACGGCGGCAGCCTTAGGCAACCTCAATACGCCTGAGGACTTCGCATCCAACCCCTTCGACACCACGAGTTTCTCCATGGCCAATATCCGGATGCTCGCCATGGGCAGCTACCAGCTGGGCATGGATCAGCCGCATATCCGGTCTACTGTGATCGACGGCTGGGCCGAGCCTGGTGCCAGTCTGCGCGTGGAGTACCGCAATAGCGGCCAGGATCGTTCTTTGGCTGCTGTTGCTGCCTCTGACGGCGCGTTTTCCGTGCAACTTCCAGACGCGCCATTGCCCGAAGGCGCTGTGGTCACGGCCATCGCCTACCATGACTATCTGAGCTATCGCTATCGTGCTGCCGTCGCAAGGTTTCCTCATGATAAATTGTTGATGTTTGATGTGCCCGAGGTATTGGACTTTGGGGTAGTGCAGCTAACAGCAGGATCCCAATTGGTGAGCAGGGATGTTCCTTCTTGGAATATCCTAGTTGTGGATACTCGCAACCAGCATTCGCCTTGGCGTTTGGAGGCATCAATCGACGGTCCTTTGCGGGCAGAGCTGGACTCGGTGTCCTACACGCTGCCGGATGCCTTGGTGTTTGTTGATGAGCAACAAGAAATCACCGCGCTTTCCGAAACACCGGTGGTGGTTTATGAGGACGTAACAGATGTCAGCAGCCAGACCAATGTCACTTGGGCAGATGACAAGGGCCTGCTGTTGCGGGTCAACCCCGGCGCTGCCCGCGTTGACTTGAATTACTCCACGACTATCGAATGGTCGCTGGTGGATGCCCCCTAACCAGCGATTTCCTAACTCTTTAGCTTGGGTTTGGGGTTTTCAGCCGGTTTAGTGTGGCGACGGTCAAGCGGGCGACCGAGGCTGTCAGCACCAGCGCCAAGGCGATGCAGCTGGCGCAGATCAGCGCCTCGGTGGCCTTGTCGGCAGCCGCGCTGACACCGCTGGTCAAAAGGGCCGACATGCTCTCAAAGATCATCACTCCGGGTACTAAGGGGATAATCCCGGGAATGATGTAGATGGTGGTTACCTCGCGCCCGGCGCGAGAGGCCACTTCGGCCAGCGTGGCGATGCAGCTGGCACCGATGAAGGTGGCCAGAGCGCTGTTGCCAGTTAACTGGGAGATCAGGATAAATACCAGCATACCGGTGCCGCCGATAACGCTGACAAAGGCCAGCTTGCGCACTGGGGCGTGGAATATCAAAGAAAAGCCCAGCGTCAAGCAGGCTCCGAAGACAAAGAACAATGGCCATGGGTAGACGGTTGGCGACATGGAGAAAGTCGGCTCGAAGGACTGCCAAACTGACATAATGGTGGCTGAGCCGCCAGCGATGGCCAGTGCGGTGATCACGCCATCGGTGGCGCGGGCCATGCCAGTGATCATGTCGCCGGAAAGGATGTCGCGGGCGGAGTTGACCAAGGCCACACCGGGCATGAAGACGGTGACCGCACCGACGATCACCGACCGGACATATTCCCCGGGGAACAGCTTCAGGAACAGCAGGGCGGTCAAGGTGCAAAAAGCACAGGAGATCAGGATCTGCACAAAACGTGCCAGCTGCAAGCGCTGACAGCCAAGCGATACCGTATAGCCAACAGCCGAGGCCAAGCCAGCAAAGCACATGCCCTTCAGGTCGGCCCCGAAATAGGGGCAGATGAACAGGCCGACTAGCACCGCACCCAGCAAACGAATGGGGAAGCGGTAGGTGTTGGGCTTGGCGGCGATATTCTCCAAACGTTCGCCCGCTGCGCCTAGTCCCAAGGTGGTGTTGGTGAAGTCGCGGCTGAAGGTATGCAACTCGGAGATGCGTTTAAGGTCAATGGCCGAGCTGCTGATGCGCTTGAGCGAAGTGACGATCTGATTGGATGTGGAACCACCGTCCACAGAGACGAAGATACCGGTGGGCGTGGCGAAACATTCCGCATTGGGAACACCGCAGGCCTGGCAGATGCGCGTCACGGTCTGCTCCACACGGTAGACCTCTGAGCCGCTGCGCATCATCAGCTCGCCTGCTGTGGTGGCTAGCTTGACTATCAGTTTTTGCCGCTCGTCAGTCACAGACTGCCGACTCCTTTTGCTACCAGCCCGACCTCTTTCCGGAAGTGCTTGAATTCCCGTTTGAATTATCGCCAGGCTTCCAGTATAGCGCCTTGCCGCCAGCGTGGGTTCTGACATGCTATCATCGAATACCTAACTAAGAAAAAGGATCAAGGGAATTCAATGTATGAGAAACTGCAACAAATAATCTTCAGCTATCAGGAGCTGGAGGCCAAACTAGCCGACCCGGCGGTGATTGGCGACCAAAAGGAGTACACCCGTTTGGCCAAGGAGCATGCTGCTCAGGCTGAGCTGGTGGCACTGGCCAAGGCTTGGGTCGGTGCCAGTGACGACCTGTCTTGCGCCCGCGAGCTTTTGCATGGCGAGGCTGACCCTCAAGCTAAGGAGTTCGCCCAAGCCGAGATGGCTGTGCTGGGCGAGCGTTTGAGCGAGTTGGAGGAGCAGATCAAACTGCTGCTGATCCCAGGTGATCCCAATGACGAGAAAAACATCATTGTCGAGATCCGTGCTGGTGCTGGCGGTGACGAGGCGGCGATTTTCGCCGGCGACCTCTATCGCATGTACCAGCGCTTCGCTGACGGCCATAACTGGAAGCTGGTGCCGCTGGACTCCAACCCCTCTGAGGCTGGGGGCTATTCGCGCATCGAGTTCAAGGTCACCGGCAACAAGGTGTACTCGGTAATGAAGTTCGAGAGCGGTGTCCACCGTATCCAGCGGGTGCCTAAGACCGAGAGCCAAGGGCGCATCCATACCTCGACGGCTACCGTGGCGGTGCTCCCGGAAGCCGACGAGGTGGAGGTGGAGGTCAATCCCAACGATCTGCGCATCGACATCTACCGTTCCAGCGGCCCAGGTGGCCAGAGTGTGAACACCACGGATTCCGCAGTGCGCATCACGCACTTGCCCACTGGGCTGGTGGTGCAGTCCCAAGACCAGAAGTCGCAGCTGCAGAACAAAGAGGCGGCAATGGCCGTCCTGCGGGCGCGGCTTTACGACCAGATGCTTGCCGAACAGCTTGCCGATCTGGGTGACCAGCGGCGCAGCCAGATCGGTACCGGCGACCGGGCAGAAAAGATCCGCACCTACAACCAGCCGCAAGACCGGGTCACCGATCACCGCATCGGTTTCAATGGCAGCTACAACGGCATCTTGCTGGGAGCCAGCAGCTCCGGCCTAGATGAGCTGACAACGGCGTTGACCGCCGCCGACCGTGCCCGCCGCTTGGAGCAGAGTGTGCAGTAAGTGCGGCGAGCACAGTGGCTGCGGCAGATGTGGTGAGCGCTGTGACCTCAGCGAAGGTAACGGGCGCAGTGGGCGTGGCGGCTGCAGTGGGCGTGACATGCTTGGGGTCCTATGAGCGACGAATCTGTACGAACGGTAGCTGAGGCTTTGCAGTGGCTGCGAGGGCGGCTTGAAGGGTCGTCTGCGGTTTGGCAGGAGCCGACTCCCCGCTTGGCGGCCGAGCAGCTGCTGGGCATGGTCTGTGGCTTAGACCGGGTGGAGTTGCCCCTCCATTACGACCGCCAGCTTTCGCAGGCCGAAAAGGTACGGCTGCGCAACTACGCCGAGCGGCGGCTGGCCGCCGAGCCCTTGCAATACATCCGGGGTAGTGCGCCCTTCCGGTATTTGGATATGAAGGTGTGCCCGGGGGTACTGATACCGCGTCCGGAGACTGAAGGGCTGGTCGAGTTGGCGTTGGAGTGGATAAGGGCGCTGGCTACGGCGGCCCCAGCTGCTGTGGTGCCGGGCGCGGCGGTTCCAGCTACGGCGGCCCCAGCTGCTGTGGTGCCGGGCGCGGCGGTTCCAGCTACGGCGGCAGCGCCGGGCGCGGCGGCTGCGCTGTTACCGCCAGAGCGCGGCGGCGAACGGCTGCCAGACACGGTGATAGCGGGCGCGGGTGTTGCGTCCGCTGAGGCGGTTTGCATCACGACCGCCGCCGCTTGCCCGGTTTTGCAGGTGCTAGACATCGGCTGCGGCAGCGGCGCGATCGCGCTCTCGCTCTTACAAGAGGCGCAAGGGGTTGCCGACCTGCAAGTGCTGGCCACGGATATCGACCCACAAGCACTGGCCTTGACCGAGGAGAATGCCCGGGTGCTGAGCGTGGGCATCGAGCAGTGCCGACCAGCGCAAAAAACCCGTCATTGCGGCCCTGAGACGCAATCTTTTGCGCCGCCGAGCAAGGGAAAAGTTGCGGGTCAGAGCCGCAATAACAGGGTTCTTGCATTAAACGGCGCCTCCTTGGAGCTGCGGTTGGATGACTTGGCCAGCAGCCTGTTGGCCGAGCCGGGGCGGCAGGCCAGCTTTGATCTGGTGATATCCAACCCGCCCTACGTGCCAAGCTCAGAGCTGGCAGCCTTGCCCCATGAGGTGGCGGCCTTCGAGCCGCAACTGGCCTTGGATGGCGGCAATGACGGCTTGGCGGTGTTCCGGCGGCTTTTGGATCAGGCCGCTTGCTTGCTGCGTTCCGGTGGCATGCTAGCAGTCGAGCTGCACGAGTCCACGCTGGCCAGCGCCTGCCGACTGGCTGAAGCAGCAGGCTTTGATCTCGTGCAGCCCCACGTAGACCTGAACAACCGACCGCGCTACCTGACGGCTCAGCGCTGAGAATCAGGTCGACCGTGCAAAGGGCTACAAGGTCTTTAGGAGCACGGCCAAGGGTGCAAAGGGTACGCTCGTAAAGACGGCAAAGCCTGTTTCTGTTGTGACATAGAAAATATCAGGTGCCATCAAAAACAAGGCGGACAACAACCCGCAGGGCAGTGGGCGCTAGATCCGAATTAAAAGGAGGCCATTATGAAGACAGCGCATAGAAAACTTCTAACGGCAGCTATCACGGTGAGTCCGGTGTCCGCCAGCTCATCAGGAAGAGGCCGCTGGATGTGGAAATTCTGGCGGGTCGGCTATCGCTTTTTGCCGACGTAGAACACGTAGCCGTAGTGCTGCTTGTACTTTGCGAATAGCTCCACCTCGTGCCGCTCATCTTCAATGTACGATTCGACGGCCATGTTGCCGGGGCATTTTGCCAATAGCATCTGTTCGGTCGCTCCCCTTGGAGTGAAGTAGCCGTCCGTCCAGCATTCTTCGGGCAAGACGAACGATGCGATAAAGCTGTAGCCGGCCTTATGCATTGCCGATATGTTCTGGCTGACCGTGCCCAGCCTGCCGACTGCGTCGTTTCAGAAGCTCTCGATCTCGGCGGGGTGCTCATCGGAGAACCATGACGGACAGGTCACGGCGATATGCCCGCCCTGTTTGGAGAAACCGCCCCAATAGCTAATCCCCTCATCAAAGCCGATGTTGTCGCCGGCCGTGCCGCAGCCCTTGACGACCTCCAGGAAGCTCAGGCTCAGGCGGCCGCTGATCGACCGGATGCCACAGTCGCCGAATCAGGCTTTCTGATCTCGCGGCAGCAGTGCCTCATGACCATGCCCGCAATCTGGAATGGCAGCACTGATCGGCGCTTCCCTGTCCCAAAAAACAACCTCGCCGGTCTTAACGCTGTACTTTGAGCCTACTACTTGTAGTTTTCCCTCGGTTGCCAAGGCGGACAGCACGGTGCTGCCTAGCAGCCGTTCGATGCCGATGCGCACGTTCTGATCCTCGCAAAGGGAGCAAAGGCCATGCAGGCTGTCCGGACTACAGTCCTCTTGAGCTGTAATTTTTTCGGGGTCGCTGAATGTTGCCCGTGCCCGCTCGATGGCGGGTGCGATTTCGGTGACGACCGCCGTGATGCCCGCGCCCGCGCCCGCGCCCGCACCCGCGCCCGCGCCCGCGCCAGTGCCTGTGCCTGAACCCAGCCTAGTTACGGCCGCAATCACGGCTTTGCAGTCGCTGTGGCCTAGCACCAACACCAGTTGGGTGCCGAGGTTTTGAACGGCAAACTCGACGCTGCCGATGACCAAGGCATCGGCCACATTGCCAGCGACACGCACTACGAACAGCTGGCCTAGCCCCATGTCGAAGATCAGCTCGGGCGGAACCCGGGAATCGGAGCAGCACAACACGACAGCTAGGGGGGCTTGGTTCGCATCCCAAAGCAATTGCCGGGCTGCTGCATGCTCACAGGCTGACTCATCATGGATGCCCTGTACGTAACGCTGATTCCCCTCCTTCAGCAGTTGCAAGGCCTGCTTGCTTGGTACTATCTCTAACAAGTCAGTGCGGATCATCTTAAGCTCCTTATGTCTGCCAAGCCTACGATTTGGCATAGCAGCATTAATCGGTGTTTTCCTAGGCTGAGAGAAAAACTAGACTATGATACCATTGTGTTGTGGGCCGTTAGCTCAGTTGGCAGAGCAGGGGACTTTTAATCCCAAGGTCGCGGGTTCGATTCCCTCACGGCCCACCAAAGATTGTCTAAAGCTGCTGCTTTGCTTCGTAGACTTAAGGAAGTACCGGTTCAGTCATGCCATACCATGTTGCTAGCGAGAACGCTCCAGCCGCTGGGCGCTCTTATTATTTAACTACGCCGATTTATTTTGTCAATGGCCGTCCCCATTTAGGCACGGCCTACACCACGGTGGCCGCCGATGCTTTGGCTCGGGCAATGCGTTTGGATGGGCGCGACGCCTGGCTTCTGACCGGCTTGGACGAGCATGGGCAAAAAGTTGCCCAGACTGCATCGGCACAGGGCATCAGCCCCCAACAATGGGTGGACAGCGTGGCACCGCTGTTCATTGATGCTTGGCGGGACCTGAATGTCTCCTACGACGACTTTATCCGCACCACCGAGGAACGCCACGTTCGGGGTGTGCAGCACTTCTTCAACACACTATATGAGTGTGGCGCTATTTATAAGAGTGTATATCAAGGCTATTACTGCGTGCCTGACGAGACCTTCTTCACTGACGAGCAGCTGGCAGAGTTCGCCTTGGCTGCCGAGGAGGCCGGCGGGGCTGCCAAGAACGAGTCTGGGGAATGGCTTTGCCCGGACTGCGGCCGACCGCTATCCTTCGTGGAGGAGGAAAACCTCTTCTTCCGCCTCTCCGATTACGCCGAGCCGTTGCTGGCGCACTATCGCGGCCACCCGGAGTTCATCTGCCCCGAGATTCGCAAAAACGAGGTGGTTTCTTTCGTGCAAGGCGGTTTGCGCGATCTTTCCATCAGCCGCACCAGCTTTGACTGGGGCGTCCCCATTCCCTTTGCCCCCGGCCATATCAGTTATGTTTGGGTGGACGCGCTGATCAACTACCTCAGCGCCATCGGCTATGGCTCCGACGACCCTGCCGACCAAGCGCTTTTCACCCGGCGCTGGCCGGCACAGATTCATTTTGTGGGCAAAGACATCATTCGCTTTCACTGTGTGATCTGGCCGGCCATGCTGATGGCTGCTGGGCTGCCGCTGCCAGAGAAGGTCTTCGCCCATGGTTTTTTGCTGACCAAAGGCGAGAAGATGGGCAAGTCGCGGGGCAACGTCATGCAGCCCTTGGAGCTGGCACGTCACTTCACGCAGGACGGCTACCGTTACTACTTCTTGGCCGATATCCAGTTTGGTGCTGACGGCTCGATATCGCTGAAACGGATGCTTCAAGTCTACAATGCCGATTTGGCGAACAGCTGGGGCAACCTCTGCTCCCGGGTCCTGAATATGACCAACAAATACCTAGGCGGTGAGATACCAGAGCTTTGGCCGAAGACCTACGCTGCCTTGTCGCGCAAACTGGGCAACCCCTTGGGCGAGCTTGCCGAAGCACTTTACGATAAATACATTGCCGCATTCGAGGCCATCGACTACGCGGGAGCGTTGGCGGCGGTTCTGGAACTGGTCGACCGGGCGAACCTCTACATCGAAGAGACGGCACCTTGGACGATTGCCAAAGAGGCCCAAAAAGAGACAGAGGCAGCCTTGGCCGCCGGTATATCGCTGGATGACGCCAAGGCACCAACCATCAACGACCAACTCTGTTTTGTGCTCTATAACTTGCTGGAGGCGATTCGGGTAATCGCCTTGTACTATGCGCCGGTGATGCCGGCCAGCTCTTGCGAGATCTGGCGGCGGCTGGGCTTGGGAGACCCGCTGGCCTTGAGCAACTTAAAAGCTGCTAGTACTTGGGGCGGCCTTGAGGCTGGTGGCCGCATCGAGGTCGGTGACGCGCTTTTCCCGCGCAAAACCGAGGCGGACGTGGGAATTGGCTGAGAGCAGCGAGGCGGGCAAGGTCTTTTGTGATGCCTTGTTCCGTGACGCCAAGGGGCGTATTATCGAGCCGCCGTGCTTTGATGCCGAGGTGCTTGGCGGTGTGGATGATCAGGCTGTCGGCGGCTCTGTAGCTACCACTGCCGGGGTGGCAGCCACTGTTTCGGCTGCCACCGTCGTTTCGGCTGCCACCGTCGTTTCGGCTGTTGCTGACAGCCACTGTCACTTGGACATGCTCAGCAATCCGGGATTGGCCTTGGCGCGGGCAGCTGCCCACCACGTGGACTTCATCGTCAGTGTTGTTGACCCCTCAGAAGAGCCGGAGCGTACCTATGGCCAGCTGCCAGAATGGTGCCATCAAGCCGAGGTGCTGCTGGCCGAGTGGCAACAGCCGGTGCGTCAAGCACCCAGTGTCAGGGTGATCGTCGGCTGTCACCCACATAACGCCTCGCGCTATGACGAGCAGCTGCAAGAGGTGCTGCTTGATCTGGTCCACCAGCCGTTGACGGCAGCCATTGGCGAGATTGGCCTAGACTACCACTACGATGCCTCGCCCCGTAAGGTTCAGCGTGAGGTATTCCGCCGTCAGCTGGAGATCGCCCGTCGGCTGGACTTGCCGGTCGCCTTGCACCTGCGTGAGGCGCATGCCGATGGCTTGGAGATACTCAACGCCGACGGCTGGCCGACGTCCGGTGTCTTGCTCCACTGCTATACTCTTGGGAAAGACGATATGGTGCCGTTTTTGGAGAAGGGCGCGTCATTGGCTTTCGGTGGCGCTTTGACTTTCAAGAAGCTGGAGCACCTGCGCAAGGCAGCTGCCTTGGCACCCTTGGAGAGCATCATGACCGAGACCGATGCCCCGTTCATGGCTCCAGAGCCGTTGCGTGGCACGGTTGCTGACCCTGCGCACACGGTGTTCACGGCGGCCTGCTTGGCTGCCCTGCGTAGTAACGACAAGCTGGGGCAGCGCGAGGTGCTGGGGCAGCTCCACCTGAACGCCGAGCGCTTTTTTCGGGGCACTGCAGCTGCCGAGGCTATGGATCGCGATCCGCTACGGTATGACTGACCGGAACTTTTTAGGGAGATGTCGAGCGCTGCCGCTGTGCCAGGTTGTGCGACCGAACAGCCCTAAATGAGCTGCTGGCAGAGCTGTTAGCAGAGCTGCTGGCACCACGAACCCGAGGAGACTTTATCATGAGTGAAGAAAAGCCAGACATCCTGTTTATCTCGGCGTCACCGCGCCGCAAGACCTCTGTGGCCTTGGTGGGGCTTTTGGAGCAGGGGGCGCAAAAGGCAGGGGCACGCACACAGCATTTCTTCTTATCCGAGAAGCATATCGACCCTTGCACTGGCTGCGGTTACTGCGAGAAGACGGGGATTTGCGTCTTGACCAAGCGCACCCAAGATGGGCATTTTGCTGACGACTACCTTGAGTTGACGGCGGTCTTGGAACGGGTGGGCGCCTTGGGCATTGTTGCCCCGGTCTATTTTGCCGGGCCGTGCTCACAGTTCAAGGCGCTGATGGATCGTTTTCAGCCTTACTATTCCCAACGCTACGTGCTGGGACAAAAGCCCCTTCCCAAACGTCCGGCTCATCTGTATGTGGTGGGTGGTGGTGACGCGCACGGTTTCGCGCCGCTGGCCGGCATTGTCCGCAGCGCTTTCAATGTGGCCGGTTTTAGTTTGGAGAAGGTGCACGACTTCATTGGCTTTGAGGCTGCTAGGGAGGCGGCTAAGCTGTCCAAGGAGGACGACATTGAACAATGCCAGCCAGCGCAGCTGGTGCAGATGCGGCGGGCGGCGGCGCAGAAGCAGGAGTTCGAGGAGCGGGCGCTTTCGGCCGGCGGTGCGTTTGCCCGCTATGTGGTCAAGCAGCAGGAGGCCGACGCTCTAAGTGCGCAGTTGGAAGAGCTGAAAGCCGAGCTGGAAGTGCTGAAGTCGGTCGGTGACGAGCCGAGGAAGGAAAGCCCGGCAGAGAGGGCACCGGTGCTTGGTGCCCGTGACGAGATCGAGTTCGAGTATTTCAACTTGATCCACAATAAGGGCAAGGGCGCGGCGGTTCCGGTGGACGTCGACAGCGCAGCAGCGGCGGCAGCGATAGATGAGGGCGATGTCGGTTGACGCTGGCCTCGCCATTGGCCTCGCCTGCGGCCACTCGCGCCGCACTACAGCGGTTCGGGCTTTCTACCCGAAAATCCTTCGGCCAGCATTTTTTGGTCGATGACGGCATCATTGGGAAGATCCTGCGCCTGGCAGCGCCGGATGAGAGCTTGCCAGTGGTCGAGGTCGGCCCGGGTATCGGTACTTTGAGCTACGCTTTGTTGGCTGTTGGTGCCAGGCTGTTGGCCATTGAGGCAGATGTCGGCCTCAGCCCGGCCTTAGACGAGGTGGCAGCGCAGTATCCGGAGCAGTTCAGCTGTCTTTTGCAAGATGCCCTGTTGCTTACACCTGCTGACCTGCCTGATGGTTTTCAGCGTTTTGCCTTGGTGGCCAATTTGCCCTATGCGGTTGCTGCTACGTTGATACTCGACTATTTTCAGAAGTTTTCCGGCCTGGTCAGTGCCACTGTGATGGTGCAGCGTGAGGTGGCCGAGCGCATCCTGGCCAAGCCAGGAACCAAGGACTATGGCGCCTATACCGTCAAGCTGTCTTTGCTTGCCGAGGCCAACATGGGCTTCGTGGTGCGTCCGCAAAGCTTTTGGCCGCCGCCACGGGTCGATTCAGCGGTTATCCGCATCGACCGGCGGGCGGTAGACGATGGCTGTGAGTCGCCGCTCCGGGCGGTCACCGGCTCCTTGGCACAGGCGGCAACGCACCAGCCGCCTCGTCCGGACATCAGCCGTCTGGTGGTCGATGCCGCTTTCGCCGAGCGTCGCAAGACGCTGCGCAACTCGTTGATCTCCAGCCTGGCAAAGTGGGGGCTTTCTCCTGAGCGCATCGATCAAGCTCTGGATATGGCGGATATCGACGGCCGCCGTCGCGGTGAGACTCTGAACCTAGAAGAATTCCGCCGTCTGATAGCGACTGATTTATTGAAGCCGTGAGATTTCCTGAATCGTAAGCGCCAACCAAGCCGAAATAGGTGCTTTCCTAGTTGGCGCTTACGCAGTATGCCGCTATCTGGTGACTAACTCGTGCCTAACTCGTCTACCGGCCGGGGCGCTTGTTTCGCAGGGCGACGGACCCATATAGTTCTTTGAACCAGGCCTCGTAGGTGAACGATCCCATCCGGGTCGGGTTGCCAGTCAGCACCAGGCCGCCGATCCGCTTGTAGGCGTTGGTTTTCAGGAAGCTGTCGAACAAGGCCCGCTCGGTGCTGGCCAGCCCGTCTAGGAATCCTGTGCCCTCAGCCATCCTACCGCAGTGCCGTCTGCCACCGTGACGCTCAGGCTCACGGTTATGGGGACATCACTCGCCCTGGCGATGAGGATGACCTTGACTTACAGGGGCGAGACGGCAAGCTGCGACCTGTCCGACCCCCAGTGCTGGACAACCTCGTTCAAGCCGGAGTGGCAGCACGTCAGGGCAAGCGACCTGACCGCCGCGTACACGGTTGGCTTCTTGGGGAACTTGGGGAAATGCCGATTGACCCTCACAATTCCGTCCCACACGGCCCCCGAGCCGCAATCTTCCACCCTGTTGATCAGGGGAAAGATTGCCGGTCAAGCTGGCAATGACTGTAGTTGGGGACTGATTGGTGCCTCCCTAGGAACGCAGCAGGGCAGATGACGGCAGCCGATTCCGTCACAATAGTTATATCGAACAACAAACACATGGAGGAGTAACAATGAGAATCACACGAAATATTTTACTGGCTCTGACAGTCATCAGCGCCTATGCCGTCACGGTTTTGAAATTCTGGATTTCCTTGGGAAATCCAGCTTGGATAGCAAAACCTTAGAAGCGGTATCGTTGACCTTGCTCTACCTATTTGGAGCTGCAGTGCTGCTGCCTATTGCCACAGCGATTTTTTGGAGCCTTCTACAACTGGTATGCGAAGAAAACGGCTCAAGCACCCCTGCCGCTGGAAAAGCGCCGCTCAGACGGTCGCTCAAGCGCCTGTTCAGGTGATTGACATCTCGGAGAGGGGCTTTTGAGTGGGTCAAACAGCAACCAACAGTAACGGATAATCCCGCTGGCATTTTTATTGGAAATTATGCTCTTGACAGCTCCTGAAAATGTGTAGATAATATGAAGGGTACTTAGACATGAACGCGAGTTGCAATGGAAAAGGGGCTGACCTTTCTTATGCAATGCATACCTGCACAGTGCTAGATGGTAGCACGAACCTCCTGTGAGGGCTAGTTCGTTTGTCGTTTTCCGCCCCAAGAAGATAAAACGAGCTTAGTGGTATAGCGCACCGGTTGGTTGGGTGTTGGTTGTGTTGCGTCAGTGTGAATAATCACTGTACGAAGAACAGGTGAGCCAGACAGGTGTCCGGCGTGTTGGCGAGGCCAACGGGCCAGGCGAAGTATCAGCAGCGAAGCAGGCTCAAGGGGGCAAATGCTATGACTGATCCGAAGTGGAATAAGCGCAGGGCGAGGCAGCTAATGCCGCCGTTTGGTTGGTTTTCGACAACCGGAACCTACGTTCCCATGGGTATCCGAACTCCGGTTCGCAGTAGTGCGCACGTTTACCCAAGTTCTTATCCTCAGCTATCATCCTCTCAAGATAGATCTTCTCAGATAGCCCTCACCCGTCGCCTTCTGGGTATCGACGGCTGGCGTAGCGATCTTGCTGGCTTGGCCTTGAAGGCGGCGCTTGCAAGGGAGCGCAGCATTAATCGGCGCTCCCCTAGGGAGAGGCCAGAACTGGAATAAATCTAGAAAGGGGGTACCACGGACAAGGGTGGAACAGGAAAGGAACGGAAGGAATAGGACGATTATCGAAAGGAGGTACAGGAGACAAGCACAGGTTTGTAAGACTCGAAGTGAAAACTGTTACACATCAAGTAAGGGGGCAAGGAAAGCAAATTGACGCAAGGCTTGAAGTGAAGACTCAAAAATACCGCGTAAGGGGGCGATAGCACAAAGCTAACAGCTAATACGAGGTAGCACTGAAAGAGAATACGTTTAGTACCGACTATCAAGCAAGGGAAAGGAGGCGCCAAAAGTAGGCAAACCGACTATGGCAGACCAAGGCAAAACGATCTACACAACCCAAGGGGGGAAGTGCTAAGGAAAGTTGAACAATAATGCCTAAAGTCTGAGCAAATAAGTTAGAACTTAAGATGAAAGGAGGTTTTGAAGAGCGACAATACCGATAAGCGATGTGTACGGTGTAAGCAAACGCGAATAGGAAAGGAGGTACCAAGAAAAGGCCCGTGTGTCTGAATATAAAACAAGACACACGGGCCGATGCTTTGTTTTTTCTGGAAATGGTGTATTCCGGCTGCGGGCTGGCGCTGGCTAGGTGCAGCCTCTCCAGTATGCCCCGGCGCAGCCCTAGGAACTCCGCGCAGCCCCAGGAACTCCGCGCCGCCCCGGTGCCGGGGGTGCAGCATCCTGACCGCGATGACCTCCGTGATGGTGCCGGGGCGCGGGCCATGATGACGATGCGGTCGGAGGGGTAGCGTGTGCGCCTGTTTTTATCCATGTGAGAAGGTCTGTGCCTGGCTCACAGGGCGTTGGTAGATTTGTTTGGATACATCCACACCGCCGATGATGCCCGCTGCGTCAGCACGGCAACGCTGGCAGTGCTTGAACACTTTGACGTAGCGTTCAGCGGCCTGGCGGCTGCTGCCTAGCAGCGTGCAGCCAGGTTCGGTGCACCAAGCCAGCTCATGCTGGGGGATCAAGGGGATGATGTTCATGATGCGGGCCCCAGCGGCGCTGACCGTCATGGCCACCTCCGCGATATGTTGGGCGTTGATCTCCGGGATCAGTACGCTGTTCACCTTGACGGTGAGGCCGGCAGAGGCCAGCTTCCGGATACCTGCCAGTTGGTTGGCGATCAGAATTTCAGCGGCCTCTTGGCCCTCGTAACATAGACCCTTGTAACGCACCCGGTCGCAGATCTCGGCTTGTACCCGGGGGTCGACAGCGTTGACTGTGACGGTCATCGAGTCGATGCCAACCTCGATGATCTCGTCGGTGAAATCCGGTAGCAGTAGGCCGTTAGTGCTCATGCATTTGATGATCTCCGGGAACTCCGCCTTGATTAGCCGGAAGGTCTGTAGGGCGTAGGGGGTGGCCAGCGTGTCACCGGGACCGGCTACTCCGGCCACTGTGATCTGCGGGCAAAGCTCACGGGCGCGACGGACAGCTGCCAGCGCCTCTGGAGGCGAGATGATCGTCGCAGCCACACCGGGGCGGTCGTCGATGCCATTCAGCTTACGGTCGCAGAAGCGGCAGTCAATGTTGCAGCCCGGCGAAGGCTAGATCGACTGTGCTCATTGCTTCTCCTCAAAAGTTGTGTCCGATGGGTGCTCAAGGGGGCTCAGATAAAGATGTGCTTACTGAAATAACGGTCGCCGCGGTCGGGGAAGATGGTGACGATGGCCACGCCTGAAGACATTCGTGCCAGCTGGCCATCGTCGATCAGCATTCGTACCAGCTTGTGTACCGCTGCCAAGGCTGCTCCGGAAGAGGTGCCGGCAATGATGCCCTCCTGCGCGGCCAACCGCTTGACTTGGACTATGGCCTCAGAGTCACTGACCTTGATGACCTTATCCACTAGGTCCATGTTCATGGTTTCAGCGATGAAGTCGTTGCCGATGCCCTCGATCTGATACTCGGCGTGTTCACCACCGCCCATGGTCGAGCCGACTGGGTCAGCCAGTACGCCGCTGATGTTCGGGTTTTGTTCCTTTAGGTAGCGCAACACCCCGGAATAGGTGCCGCCACTGCCAGCACCGGCCACTAGGTAGTCGATGTGACCCTCTGTGTCGCGCCAGATCTCCGGCCCGGTGGTTTCATAGTGGGCACGGGGGTTGTTGGGGTTTTTGAACTGCTCCAAGCTGACAGCGCCGTCGATGCTGGCTCGGATCTCCTCGGCCTTCAGGCCGGCGGCCAGCATACCGCCTTCTGGCGGCGTATTGACGATCTCGCCACCCATAGCATGCAGCAGGGTCTGCTTCTCTTCCGAGAAGCGGGTCGGCACCACGAAGATCAGGCGGTAACCTTTGTTCAAGGCGGCAAAGGCGATCCCCAGCCCGGTGTTGCCGGCGGTGGCCTCGACGATGGTGCCGCCTGGCTTGAGCAGGCCGCGTCGTTCGGCATCGGCGATCATATACTTGCCGGTGCGGTCCTTGACGCTGCCGGAGGGGTTGTTCAGCTCCAGCTTGGCATAGACCTGCGTAACTGCGGGAAAGCCGGAATTGGCCAGTCGAACGAGGGGGGTTTCGCCGATCAGTGCCTGAGTGTCGGCATAGCGGGTCACAGCTGTGCGGCCTCGATGGCGGCGCTGATGTCTGCGGTGATGTCGTTGATATCTTCGATACCCACCGACAGGCGAATCAGCTCGTCGCTGATGCCCACCTGCTTGCGGATCTCTTTGGGAATCGAGGCATGGGTCATGCTGGCCGGATGGCAGGCCAAAGACTCTACGCCACCCAGCGACTCGGCCAAGGCGACCATTCGCAGGCCGCTGAAAAAGCGGCCCGCATCATAGCCTTCCTGGAGCTCGAAAGTGATCATGGCACCACCGTTGGCAGCCTGTTTGCGGTTCACCTCGTAGCCCGGGGCAGTGGTCAGCCCGGGATAGTGGACTTTGCGCACCGCTTGATGGCCGCAAAGTGCGGCCGCCAGTTGCTCGGCATTCTCGACGTGGCGGTCCATGCGCACCCCGAGGGTCTTGATGCTACGAATCAGCAAAAAGGAGTCCAAGGGCTGCAAGATGCCGCCGGTGGCGTTTTGGATGAAGTGCAAGCGCTCAGCTAGCTCGGCAGATTTCACGGCTATCAAGCCGGCGATGACATCGCTGTGGCCGCCGAGGTACTTGGTGGCCGAGTGCAAGACGATGTCTGCCCCCAGCTCCAACGGTCGCTGCAGGTAGGGGGTCATGAAGGTGTTGTCGACTATCAAGAGGATGCCGCGAGCGTGAGCCAGCTCAGCCACGGCAGCGATGTCGGTGATGGTCAACAGGGGGTTGGCCGGGCTTTCGATGAGGATTGCCTTGACCTCTGGGGTCAAGGCGGTTTCTAGGGCGTCTAGGTCAGAGCTGTCGGCGATGGTGTAGTTGATTTGGAAGTTTTTGAACACCTTGTCTAGTACTCGGAAGGTGCCGCCGTAGACATTGTTGGAGATAACGATGCGGTCGCCGCTGGCAAAGAGGCTCAAGGCGGCGGTGGTGGCGGCCATGCCGGAAGCGAAGGCGAAGCCGGCAGTGCCCCCTTCCAGCTCGGCGATCAGCGATTCCAGCGCCGCCCGGGTCGGGTTGCCGGTGCGCGAGTACTCCCAGCCCTTGTGCTGTCCGAGGGACTCCTGCTGGTAGGTGGAGGTCAGGTAGACCGGCGTGTTTACCGCGCCGGTCTGCTCATCGCCGTAGATGCCGCCGTGGATCACGGCTGATCTGATATTGCGGTATGGCTTGCTCTTGCTCACAGGTGCATCCCTCCTAGCAGCCGCGCCGGTTGCCCCAGGCCGGCCGCCCATCTGACTAAAACATAGTAATCATATAAGAATACTATTATATACAGTAGGTAGGAGATTTGTCAAGAGGCGATTTTGGCCATGCCGCCAAAAGGTAGGCGAGGGGAATAGGACGGGGCTTGATTGGGGCAGGGGAGGGTAGGCATAATGCGTCATTCGATTGCCGCATGCTTCACGGTCGATTTCCCTTGGGGCTAAAGACCTCGAACTCGCTTTCGGAGACGTTCCTGGCCGCCCAAGTCCAATGCCCGCCAGCGCCACCGGCCTGCCCCCTCGTCGTGGCACGGCATCTTCTTGCCGCCGACGGGGCAGCGGTGGGTTTGGCCTTTGGTTGGCCGGGCACGCCTAGAAATCTAGAAAACCACTATTTTCGTTTCCGGTATTGACAAGGGGAATCTTTTGGCTATAATACATAGCTAATACGTATGTTTTATATGTATTAGAGGCTAGCAGGAAGCTGGGAGCTGGCCAATAACTTTGATTGCTTTCAGAGGTTATAGGGAGCTTCAGTGGCGGGTAGATGGGTGCTGCTGTTGCTGCGGCTGGGACCGCAAGCTGTATAAAGGGGCTGCGATTTCGGAAGGAGGCTACTTTCACCTACAGAATTTCGGATCAGTAGAGCGTAACGCTAGTGAGTTTTATGAGAAAAGGAGAAGATTCATCATGAGCAACAGGAACTATCGATTTGAGACCATTCAGATTCATGCCGGCCAGGAGAGGCCGGACTCGGCGACCGACTCCCGGGCGGTGCCGATCTACCAGACCTCGTCCTACGTCTTTCCGACATCTACCTCAGCGGCCGCCCGCTTCGCCCTGACGGAGGCCGGCAACATCTATACCCGCCTGATGAACCCCACTTGGGATGTCTTCGAGCAGCGGATGGCAGCCTTGGAGAACGGTGCCGCTGCCTTGGCCACGGCCTCGGGCGCCTCGGCGATCACCTACGCCATCTTGAACATCGCCAAAAGCGGCGACCATATCGTCTCCGACAAGCAACTGTACGGCGGCACCTACAATCTCTTTGCCAACACCCTCAGAGACTTGGGCATCGATGTCTCTTTCGTTGACGGCAACAACCCGACCAGCTTCGAGAACGCCATCCAAAACAACACCAAGGCGCTGTTCTTCGAGACCATCGGCAATCCCAACGCCAGCATCGTGGACATCGAGGCGGTAGTGGCCATCGCCCATCGCCACGGCATTCCGGTGATCGTCGACAGCACCTTCGCCACGCCCTACTTGTTGCGCCCGATCGACTACGGCGTCGATATCGTGGTACACTCGGCAACTAAGTTCATTGGAGGCCATGGAACTTCCATTGGCGGCGTGATCGTCGACGGCGGCCATTTCGACTGGGCGCAAAACGACAAGTTTCCCGGTCTCTCCCGCCCCAACCCTAACTACCACGACCTGGTCTTCACCGATGCCGTGGGCAAGCTGGCTTATATTATCAAGGCCCGCACCACCCTGCTGCGCGACATCGGCGCCTCGCTCTCGCCCTTCAACGCCTTCTTGTTCCTACAGGGGCTAGAAACGCTTTCCTTCCGCTTGGAGCACCATCTGGAGAACACCAAAAAGGTGGTGGAATGGCTGGTCAGACAGCCGTTGGTGGAAAGGGTGAACCATCCCTCCTTGTCCGATCACCGGGATCACGAGCAGTTCAAGAAATACTTCCCGAACGGCGGTGCCTCCATCTTCACCTTCGAGTTGAAGGGGAATGCGGAGAAGGCCAAGCGCTTCACCGAGGAGCTGAGCCTTTTCTCTCTGCTGGCCAATGTCGCGGATGTCAAGTCGCTGGTGATCCACCCTGCCAGCACCACCCACTCACAGATGACTGAAAGCGATCTTTTGGCCGCCGGCATCAAGCCTAACACGGTCCGTCTCTCGATCGGGGCAGAACATATCGACGACATCATCGACGATCTGCGCCAGGCCCTCGAAGTGGTCAGCTGATTCGGAGAAGCTAGTACGGGGATGTTTTGATCGCCTTGGTGGCCAGCCGTGAGCAGGGCTGCCCCAAGGCCGTTTTGGCGAACGGCATTGCCAAATACTCGAAGCAGGGCGGTGTGCGCTTGGGCGGCATCATCTGCAACAGCCGAAATGTCGACTGTGAAATGGATCTGGTGCGGGCCTTTGCCGAAGAGCTTGGCACACATATGATATATTTCATACCACGTGACAATATTGTACAACATGCGGAAATAAGGAAGAAAACCGTTATTGAATATCAGCCAGAGTGCAAACAGGCCGACGAATACCGAAAACTGGCGCAAAAAATAGAAGAGAATGAAAAATTTGTGGTGCCAACGCCCATCACCCAAGATCGCCTTGAAGAAATTCTGATGGAATATGGGCTGATAGATCTGCGCGAGGACAATTACGTGATTTAATCGGCACTTCCCCGGGGTCAGCATGGTCATCTGTGTCGTGCCGTGCTGCCTCGGCATCTCAGGCCGTAATCTGGTGCAGCTGCCGCAGTCGCCTTGATCGGCGCACCCTCTGACTCCCAGTTTTTGCTAAACTGAAGACCTGCAGTATCGGTCATTGCAAAGGAGTGCGTATCGCTATGCCCTCGTCCACTTCTAACAGTCCTTCTCCATCCGAAACCCGAGCCTTGTCTACAGCCCAACCAAAAAAACGTATCGCCATTGCCGCCGACCACCGGGGCTTTGAGCTTAAACGGTCTTTGGCTGCTTGGCTTGGCGAACAGGGTTTTGCGGTCACCGACCTCGGCCCCTTCAACGACGACCCCGTCGACTATCCGGACTATGCCGCCAAGGTCGCTGAGGCGGTGAGCTTGGGGCAAGACGACTTCGGCGTGTTGATCTGTGGCACCGGCATCGGCATGGCTATGGCCGCCAACAAGTTTGCTGGCGTAAGAGCTGCCAACCTGACCTCTCCGGAATTCGCGGCTTTGGCTCGCCAGCACAATGCTGCCAATGTGGCCGCATTGTCCGGTGCCTTTGTGGATGAGGGCACCAACCGGCAGATACTCTCAGCCTTCCTCGGCTCTGAGCCCTTGAATGACCGTCATGCCCGGAGGGTTGCCAAGATCGACGCTTTGGGGCAGCTCCGAATTAATCCCGAACCCAGTCATTGCGGGCTTGGCCCGCAATCTTTATCCTGACCAGAAAGACGGAGGATTGTGGCTCGGGGTCGCAATGACCGGGTTTTCACATTGACCGGCGCTGCCTTGGGCAAGCGCCCAACCCGATAGGAGAGCTAGATGAAAGTTGTTATTGTAGGCGGTGTGGCTGGAGGGGCTACCGCTGCCGCCCGTTTGCGGCGGCTTGACGAACAGGCCGAAATCGTCATCTTGGAGAGAGGCGGCTATATCTCTTTTGCCAACTGCGGCTTGCCCTACTACATCGGCGGCAGCATCAAGGAACGTGACGAGCTGCTGTTGCAAACTCCGGAGAGCTTCCATGCCCGTTTCAATGTTGATGTTCGGGTCAACCAAGAAGCCGTGGCCATCGACCGCGAGGCCAAGACAGTTACAGTGTGCGATTTGCTTGTCGGCCAGGAATACTTGGAGCCCTACGACAAGCTGATACTGGCACCCGGGGCCAAGCCGAACATTCCTGATCTGCCGGGGATGCGATCAGAGCGGCTGTTCACACTGCGCAACATCGCCGACACCGATGCTATCAAGGAGTTCGTCCGCCAGCAACACCCGCAGCATGCCACGATTATCGGTGGCGGCTATATCGGTGTGGAGATGGCAGACAACCTGTTAGATGCCGGGCTGGCTGTCTCGATCGTCCAGCGCTCCGGCCATGTTATCAAGACCCTGGATGCCGATATCGCCGCCCAAGTGCATGCCCACATCTATGCTAAAGGGGTGAAGCTTTACCTGAACACTCCCTTTGACGGTGTGCAGCAGCAGCCAGACGGTCGTCTGAAGGTTTTGCTCGGCAACAAGGATCAGCTCACCGACATGGTGATTTTAGCCATTGGCGTCACTCCTGACACCCGTATCGCCCAAGAGGCCGGGCTGGTCTGCGATGCCAAAGGTGGCATCATCGTCAACGAGAAGATGCTGACCAGCGACCCTGATGTCTATGCCGTCGGTGATGCCGTAGTAGTCAAGGATTTGATTGGCGGCCAGCCGGCACTGATCCCCTTGGCTGGGCCAGCCAACAAGCAGGGCCGGGTCGCAGCCGATAACATCGCCGGCATCGACTCTGTTTACCGGGGCACCCAGGGCTCCTCAGTGCTTAAGGTCTTCGATCTGACCGTTGCCTCTACCGGCCTGAACGAGAAACAGGCGCAGGCTGCCGGCATTGCCTACGGCAAGGTGTATCTGAATCCGGCCAGCCATGCTGCTTACTATCCGGGCGGTAGTCCGATCAGCCTGAAGGTGCTGTTCTCGCCCGCCGACGGTCGCATCCTCGGGGCCCAAGGCGTGGGCAGTGAAGGTGTGGATAAGCGCATCGACGTGCTGGCGGTGGCGATCCGTGCCCAGATGACCGCCCACGACCTAACCGAGCTGGAGCTTTGTTACGCGCCGCCCTACTCTTCGGCCAAAGACCCGGTGAACATGGTCGGCTACGTAATCGAGAACCTGATGGCCGGCCGTGTCCGTCAGTTCTTTTGGGACGAGGTCGACGACCTACCACGCGACGGCTCTGTGCAGCTTATCGACGTGCGCTTGCCGTTGGAGTATGCCCGTGACTCTTTGGAGGGCTTTGTCAACATCCCAGTTGACAACCTGCGCGCCCGCTTGAGCGAGCTTGACCCGGCCAAGCCGGTCTACCTAGTCTGCCAAAGCGCCATCCGCTCCTACATCGCTGCCCGCATCCTCAGCCAGCACGGCTTTGCTGACGTTTTGCACCTGGCCGGCGGCTACCGACTCTACTCGTCTATCTAGCTTTCGTTGAAGGCTTGGGATGGCCTGCATAGGAGACAAGTTGTAAAAAAATACTCAAGGCGGCCCTCGTGCCGCTGACAACGGCAGCGTTGCTGCTGCTGCCTTTCTTTATGCTTGCAGCAAACTCAAATACTGCGAGAGCCTTTCTTGCAAATATTCTCCGGCCATCAAAACCATAGGTGCGCCATCGTTATCACGATAGTAACTGGCCAAGGCTTCAGCGTGTCTGGCCGCCTTCTACTGTGGCTATCGCTTGCTTAACGCACAAGCGATAGCCATTGCCTATGATGGGATCAACTCTTTTTATTTTACAGCCAATACTCGCAATGTTTAAATTGAGGAAACAAGAGCCTGTCGCTGTTTGGGCAGCATCATGTTTTGTAGCTACAGGCATTGTTAGGTTTACCCAAACCTTGCTTTGATCCCGAGCTAACAGCGCCCCGGCATATCCCCGGTTTGCTGTGAGGTCGGTGGCGGTTGTTTCCGGAGACGATGCCACTGTTCGGGATTGGGTTCCTGTGCATGGATATGTTGCCACAGGGCTAACTGTTCGTGTATGTTCAAGCAAATGATCCGTAAGTTTAATGGATCAACAGGAGGAGTTGATAATGGCTGAAGAAACCAAAACCCCCCAGTTGGATGATCTGGAAGACGGGCCGTGGCCGAGCTTCGTGACCGAGATCAAGCGCGCCGCTGAGAAAAACCCAATGGCTGGCGATCTCTTAGGGCTGTTGGAGAAGTCTTATGAGGACAAGATCGGCCACTGGAAGCATGGCGGCATCGTAGGTGTCAAAGGTTACGGCGGCGGTGTTATCGGTCGTTACACCGATATGCCAGAAGAGTTCCCCAATGTTCGCGAGTTCCATACTGTTCGTGTTGCCCAGCCTAGTGGCTGGTTCTATACGACCGATGCCTTGCGCAAAATATGTGACATTTGGGAGGAGCATGGCAGCGGCCTGACGAATTTCCATGGCTCTACAGGCGATGTCATCTTACTGGGAACCAAGACAGAAGAGCTGCAACCGACCTTCGACAGTTTGAGTGATGCGGGCTTTGACCTTGGCGGCTCCGGGTCCGACCTGCGCTCCCCGAGCTGCTGTGTGGGGCCGGCGCGTTGCGAGTATGCCTGTTTCGACACTTTGGATATGTGCTACGACATAACCAACGAGTTCCAAGACGAGCTGCATCGGCCGATGTGGCCATACAAGTTCAAGATCAAGATGTCTGGATGTGCCAACGACTGCGTAGCCGCAGTCGCCCGTGCCGACTGTTCGGTTATCGGCACTTGGCGTGACAGTATCACTATCGACCAAGACGAGGTGAAGAAGTACGTTGACGGCGGCATGGATGTTCAGAAGCTGATCTGCGACAAGTGCCCGACGCGCTGCCTGAGCTTCGATGCCAAGACCAGTGAGCTTAGCGTGGATGGGGACGAGTGCTCCCGTTGCATGCATTGTGTTAACTATATGCACAAGGCCATCAGGCAGGGCAGTGAGAAAGGCGCGACGATTCTTATTGGCGCTAAGTCAACGATCGTTAAGTCGGCCTTCTTGTCCTGGGTGCTGGTGCCTTTCATGAAAATGGAAGCGCCCTACACAGAGTTCAAAGAACTGATGGGTCGAATCTGGGAATGGTGGGATGAGAACGGCAAAACCCGTGAGCGCCTTGGAGAGTTGGTCTATCGTGTCGGCATGGGCGAGTTTTTGCGTGCCATAGACCTGCCACCGGTGCCGCAGATGGTGTTCAGACCCCGTGCTAATCCCTATGTTTTCTGGCAGAAAGAAGAGATCAGCGACTAGCTGCAGCAAGGCTTGTGCCTAGGACCGGCTACAAGGCGAGCTGAGCCGCGTCTTGGGCGCAGCGCATCAAAGTTAACGATCATTGAGAGATAAGGTGATACTTTATGGCGAAGATTGACATCGGCCCTCCAGACTACAAGAAGTTCTTGCCGCCGGTGATTAAGGAAAACTACGGGAAATGGCTCTACCACGAGCATGTTAAGCCCGGCGTTTTGAAGCACGTTGGTCCAGACGGGGAGCTATACAGCATCCGTGTCGGCAACCCCCGTCTGGTCAGCGTGGACTTTATCCGTGATCTCTGTGAGCTGGCTGACCAGTACTGTGACGGTTACCTGCGTTTTACCAGCCGCAACAATGTCGAGTTCCTGACCCCTAATGTCGGCAATGTCGACCCCCTGATTGAGGCTTGCAATGCCAAGGGGCTGCCTGTCGGTGGCACCGGCAAGTCTTTGAGCAACATCGTCCATACCCAGGGTTGGGTGCACTGCCATACCCCGGCATCGGACGCATCAGGCATTGTCAAGGCGGTCATGGACGACCTCTATGAGTATTTCGGTCGCGACGATCTGCCGGCCAAGCTGACTGTGGCTATGGCCTGCTGTTTGAACATGTGCGGTGCTTGCCACTGCAGCGATATAGCGATCGTCGGTGTCCACCGCACACCGCCGCAGATCAACCACGAACTGATTCGCAAGGGTACAGAAATTCCGTCTTTGGTGGCCTGCTGCCCGACTGCGGCGATCCGCCCTGACCCCAAGAACAAGAGCGTTACTGTGGTTGACGAGCGCTGCATGTATTGTGGCAACTGCTACACGATGTCGCCTGGCATGGCGATCATGGACGCCAAAAACGACGGCGTGGCGATCATGGTTGGGGGCAAGGTTTCTAATGCCCGTTCGGCTCCGAGCTTCTCGCGCATGGTGATACCGTTTTTGCCGAACAACCCGCCTCGCTGGCCGGAAGCTGTGGAAGCCGTTCGCCATATCGTCGAGGTCTGGCTGGCGCACGCCCATGAGTCGGAAAGGGTTGGCGAGTGGATCGAACGTGTCGGCTGGGAGCGCTTCTTTGAGCTCACCGGCATTCCGTTCACTGACAAGCTGATCGACGACTATATCTTCTCTCGGGAGACCTTCAGAACTACGGCGGCCTTCAAATACTGAAGCGCTAGCAGGTGGCATACTCTGCCATAGGAGGCAAAGGAGATGTGCTGTGAAATTTTTAAGAAGTAAGATTCTGTTCATCAACAAGTGTTCGCTAACATGAAAAGGTGAGTATCATGTCAACCAATAACACAAAAACCAACGGGGGCGGTGCCAAAGGCCTTATATTGAAGGAAGATTGGTGGGCCGTGTGGATCGGCCTTGCAACTGTGATCGTCGGTCTGCTTATCTGGAAGTTCGGCGGATCGCTGAGCGCTATAACCGTGTCTTTTAAGGGCTACACCAACTTTGCGGATATGCCCGCTACGGTAGCTCCGATACTGCCCGGTTTGCTTCTCTTATGGCTAATATTAGCTATAGTGTTATCTATAGCTACTGGCATCATGGGTCGCAATGTATTGCATTTTGTTTTAGGGTTCACAGTTCTTTATATCATGGCTGTTATTGTTCAGATTCTTGGTGCATGGAGCTGGGCCAAAACCTTCAACATCGAAACGCCGGTTATGGCGCTGATCATCGGCTTGATCATCGGGAATCTGGTAAAGATCCCACAATGGTTTGAAGCTGGCATGCGCACTGAGTTTTATGTCAAGACCGGTATCGTCTTGTTCGGTGCCACACTGCCGTTTACCTTGATTATCCAAGCCGGCCCGGTTGCCTTCTTCCAGGCATCCGTGGTTGCCATCTCGACTTTCGTGGTGATCTACTTTGCATCCACGAAGCTTTTTAAGCTAGAGAAGCCCTTCGCCGCTACAATGGGCGCCGGTGGTTCGATCTGCGGCGTTTCTGCTTCGATTGCCATCGGTAGCGCGGTCAATGCTAAGAAGGACCACGTCTCCATCTCCATTTCGATGGTTGTTATCTGGGCTACGATCATGGTCTTCCTGCTGCCCGTTATCTGCCGCGCCTTGGGGCTCTCCGATGGGGCTTCTGGCGCTTTGATTGGCACCTCGGAATTCGCCGATGCCGCTGGTGTTGCTGCTGCCTCTCAGTTTGGCGAAGGCGCATCGAGGACCTTTGTTCTGATGAAGGTCGTTGGCCGCGATATTTTCGTTGGCATCTGGGCTTTGATCATGGCCATCATTTCCGTCACTATCTGGGAGCGTCACAAGGTTACGAAGGCCAACGCAGCGGCTGCAGCCTCCGGCGAGCTACCTGCTGTTACCAGCCAGAAACCGTCGGCTGGCGTGATTTGGGAGCGTTTCCCGAAATTCGTGGTCGGCTTCTTCATCGCATCGCTGATCGTTACCTTGGTGGTGTTGGCCACTGGTAACCCCGGCGGATCCATTGACAAGCAGGTACTTGATCCCGTCAAGAATCTCAGAGGCTGGGCATTCGCACTGACCTTCCTCTGCATCGGCCTGACTACCCGCTTCAAGGACCTAGCTGCTGTTGGCTGGAAGCCGTTCGCCGCCTTCACCTGCGGTGTTGTTGTCAACGTGGCATTAGGCTTGCTTTTCTCTGTGTTTATCTTGAACGACTACTGGACACAGGTGGGGATGTAGGCAATCATGGCCGAGGCTTCAGTGGTCAAAGAAACCTGTATCCAAGCCGCATGCTTTTTCTTGCCGTTCTTTGAATCGGGGGAATGGCGCAGGAAGGGAAAGGCACCTTGGAAGGTGCTGAAGAAGGAGCCGGGAATTACCCCGGATGCCCTTCGTGAGCTTGCTGCTTACACAGAAAAGCGCATTTCGCGCTCGGCAGACTGCATGGCCGCCCTGCTCAGCATCCATGACGACTGGCAGGTCACCGTAAAAAAAGACGGCGTTTGGATGGAGACGGAGACCATGATCTACGAGGACATTCTGCCTAGACTGCAGGCAGCGGAAATCACAGAGGACGACTACGTGCTTTACAGCGAATACACCCGAAAATGGGGGATGCTGTAGCCTTTGGGTCAAGGATTGGAAGCGCCACACGGGCAGTCCCACCAGCGCGGGACTGCCCGTGTGCGCGAGGACAAGTGGATTCAAGGAAGGACAATGGCCAGTGCCGCTAATTACCAAGCGGCAGCTCTACCAGCTGCTTAAACAGGGTGATTTTGATAATGTGTTGAGCGCATTCGATGAGGATGCCGAGCTGGTGCGCCGTTTGTTGACGCGCGCCAGCTATGACCGCGACGATGAGGCGCACGGCCAAGTTGTCGGGGCATTCCGATATCTTTCTGAAAGGCGGGCCCAGCAGCGGCCGGAATTCTTCCGAGAGATAATCCGCAGGCATCTCTGGGCGATGAACGAGGAGAGCGGCAACATCGACTGGTCAGCACCAGAGATCATCGTGGCGGTTATTGTTGGTGCGCCAGGGCTTTTCTCTGAGTTCGCCTCTTATATGTTCGAAGCCGCCGCCCCGGAGCCTGTGTTCCACCCCAGCCTGATGGCCGCATTGGAGATGTTGGCGCTGGTCAATCCGATCCAGGCCGGCAGTATGCGGCGACGCTTGCACAGGGGCGCAAAACACCACAAGAGCCGCTGAACTATTATGCTGGCAAGCAGGTCCTATCCGCTGGGTATGCCTGCCTTGTCCAACACCTTGAAGGCGTTTGCAAATTCTGTTGGTGGCGAGGCAGTTTTACTCTCAACGGGGTGAAGCTCCCCGTCATTCCCCAAAACCATGTCTTGGAGAAGGGGCGCAGGCAGAAAATAACACCGGGCCTTTCCATAGTTGTCTTTGCCATAGCTATTAGTAATGACGAGATGAATTCTTATTATTTTACAGGCTGTTTGCCTGGTGATTAAATATTCTTATCGCTATTAAAGCGCTGCTAAGGCATCCGGCCAAGCAGAAGTATTCGGGAGGCTCCCCAGTGGGACTCTTAGTAATGTGGGGTGAATGATTATGTTTATGGTTACAATCAATGAAGAACTGTGCACCGGCTGTGACGAGTGTGCCGAGAGTTGTCCCGCCAGCATCCTCAGTTTTGACGGGGAAAAGACCTCGGTTTCCGGCGACCCCTGTGAGTGCATGGGCTGCGAGGCCTGTACTACGGTGTGCCCCAGCGGTGCGGCAACTGTCCAAGAGCTTTGAGCTTAAGGGAAGGATGACTCTCATGGATAAAGGCGCGGCAGACCCAGCGGTCAAAGGAAAGGTCTTAGCCTATCTCGACACGGTGGAGATGGCCAAGAGCAAAGAAATCGCCAAGGCTATCGAAGTAGAGAAGAGCGCTGTCGATTTAGCCGTCAAAGAGCTTGCCCTAGAGGATAAAGTCGAGTACCTCTATATCACGACGACCTATGTGGCCCTTAAGGGCAAGGTCTTGCCACCGGAGTAAGACATTATGAAGCCGACAGTCTCCGAGGCATTAAAGGGTATGCGTGAGCCGATTCTCAAAAGTTGGCGCGAGGCTATAATCTCACAGCCAGCCACGAGTCAGCTTATGCCCTGTGTCAGCACCGGTCGCTTTGCCGACCCTGTTGGCCATACAGTGGACGAGGGTGCTGCTGGGATCCTTGATTGGCTGTGTGGCGTTGCCGAGGTGCCTCTGGCTGATGCAGTTGACACATCTGGGGCCGCCTACGGTACTGCCGGCGCAGCCAACGGAGTCGCTGCGGCCAACATGGCCAGTGTGGCCAATGCCCATCTGGCAGATATCTGTCGAATCAAAGCTGTCCAAGGTGCTTCGGCGTCCCAAGCGCTAGGTTTTATCTTTCAACTCAAAGAGATCATTCACTATGAAGTTGAGAAAAGAAGCGACAGGACCGTTGCGACGGATACTCTATATCAACTTGACAGGCGTATTGACCAGCTGATGTTGTCGGCCATTGACATGTATTCCGAGCAACGTGAGCGAATCACTCAGATCAGGATTGATGAGATGCGGCGGCTCAGCGGCCACATCAGCAGGGGGTGCCAACGATGAAGATCGGGCTTCCCCTGCTGGCGGTTGTAGCCTTGGCAGCGCTGGCTTGGCTGGGCTGTGAATACCTGCGCCTACAGGTGCTCTTTGGTGTTGTTTTGCCGTACTTGGCCTTGCTTTTGTTCCTGGTAGGCTTTGTTTACCGGGTCGTCTTGTGGGGGCGCTCAGCGGTGCCTTTCAACATCACCACTACCTGTGGTCAGCAGAAATCCCTGCCTTGGGTCAAGCATGATCGCTTAGAGAACCCCTCTAGCACTACTGGGGCGATTGGCAGGATGATACTAGAGGTGCTGCTGTTCCGTTCGCTGTTCAGAAACCTGCGTACAGAGAAACGCGGTGCGCGCATCAGTTTTGGCTCTGCCAAATGGCTTTGGCTAGGCGGCTTGGTTTTTCATTGGTCGTTGTTGGTCGTGCTGTTGCGCCATTTGCGGCTGTTCCTAGAGCCAGTGCCGGTTGTTATTTCCGGGATAGGTGCGGTAGATGGCATGTTCCAGATCGGTGTGCCTGTGCTTTTCCTCACCGACATCACGATTCTAGCGGCACTGGCTTTTTTGTTCGCCCGCCGGGTACTGGCACCGCGCATCCGCTATTTGTCACTGCCCGCAGATTACTTCCCCTTGCTGTTGTTGCTGGGGGTGGTTATCAGCGGCATCCTGATGCGCTATGCCTTTAAGGTCGATATGCTTCAGGTCAAAGAGATGATGCTGGGGCTGGCCAGCCTGCACCCACAGCTCAGTATGTCAGCTGGGTCTGCTCTCTACGTTCATATCTTCTTGGTTTCCGTGCTGTTCGCCTATTTCCCTTGGAGCAAGTTGATGCATGCTGGCGGCATCTTCCTCAGCCCCACGCGGAACATGCCGAACAACAGCCGGCAGGTGCGCCATATCAACCCATGGAACTACCCGGTGCAGGTGCACAGCTATGTTGAGTACGAGGACGAGTACCGTGAGAAGATGCGTAAAGTCGGGCTTCCTTTGGATAAAGAAGGATAAAAGGTGGTTGTGCGATGGTAAAACAGCCTGATAAACAAGAACTGCTAGACTTCGGCTATCAAGCCCCGGCCACTCCTTGGCTGGACACGCCGGTGGACTTCAGGCCGGGCACTTATTGTCACGGTGCCAAGGGCAAGAACTTGGAAGCAGTCGGTTTTCCCAATGCTCGGGACTGGTCCCCGGCCGAAGACGACTGGAAGCTTCCCGATGAATGGCAGAACACCGTTATCGAGGGCATCGCTGACAGGATGAAGAAGTATCGCTCCTTTCGCCTGTTCATGGATGTTTGCGTGCGTTGCGGTGCCTGTGCCGACAAGTGCCACTTCTACATCGCATCCGGTGACCCGAAGAATATGCCGGTGTTGCGAGCCGAGCTTTTGCGTTCGGTCTATCGCCGTAACTTCACCACATCCGGCAAGCTGTTCGGCAAACTAGCCGGTGCCCGTGACCTTAGCGAGGATGTGCTCAAAGAGTGGTGGTACTACTTTTTCCAATGCACAGAGTGCCGCCGTTGCTCGGTCTTTTGCCCCTACGGGATCGACCAGGCCGAGATCACGATGATGGGTCGGGAGCTGCTGAACCTGCTGGGGCTGAACACCGACTGGATATCCGGCCCGGTGGCCAACTGCTATATGAAGGGCAACCATGTCGGCTTGGAGCCGCAAACCATCTTGGGCAATGTCGAGTTTTTGATGGAGGATATCGAGACGGTCTGCGGCAAGCATATCGAGCCTTCCTTTAACCGCAAAGGGGCAGAGGTGCTCTTCGTGGTACCCTCTGGCGATCTTTATGCCGAGCCGGGGACATTCGCCTTCATGGGCTATGTCATGTTGTTGGAGCAGCTCGGCTTAGACTATACGCTTTCCACCTATGCCTCGGAAGGCGGTAACTTCGGCCTCTTTACCTCCAACGAGATGGCCAAGCGTCTAAACTCCAAAATCTACGCCGAGGCCCGCCGCTTGGGTGTGAAATGGATATTGGGCGGCGAGTGTGGCCATATGTGGCGGGTCATCAACCAGTATATGGACACTTGGAACGGCCCAGCAGATTTCTTGGAAGTGCCCGTCTCACCGATTACCGGCAGCAAGTTCGAGAATGCCAGTTCGACAAAGATGGTGCACATTGCCGAGTTTACGGCCGATTTGATCTACCATGACAAGATCAAGTTAGACAAAAGTCGCAATGACCATCTGATCGTCACCTATCATGACTCCTGCAACACCGCCCGTGGCATGGGGCTGATGGACGAGCCGCGCTATATCATGAACAAAGTTTGCAACAACTTCTTTGAGATGCCGGAGGAGACGATCCGCGAAAGAACATTTTGCTGTGGGGCTGGCTCTGGTTTGAACGCCGGCGAAAACATGGAGCTGAGGCTGCGCGGTGGCCTGCCGCGTGCCAACGCCGTCCGCTACGTCCAAGAGCGCCATGGTGTCAATGTGCTGGCCAACATCTGTGCTGTCGATCGGGCAGCACTGCCGGCTGTGATGGACTACTGGGTGCCTGGAGTTGCCGTCATGGGGCTGCACGAGTTGGTAGGCAATGCCTTGGTAATGGACGGTGAGTCTGTCCGACACCTCGACATGCGCGGCGAAGAGCTACCCAGACCCATGGTTCAAGAAGAGTCTGTGACGCTGGCTGTCGATTCCCAGCCAGTAGCCGAAGCGGCTCCGTCCGACCTAGCGACCGTCACTGGCGAGGGTGAAAAAGGTGCGGGAAAGGCGGTTACAGATGCATAAGGGCACAAGGATAATAGCCTTCATTGCGGTCTTTTTGATCATTGCGACAATGCCATTTCTTGCCAATCATGGACAAGCTAGCGCAGATCCCGAGGTCAGCCTAGACACCCCGGCGGTTAACGAAATGCCAGTCAAGCAATGCATCGAGCCGCTGCAGGATATGCGTAGCGAGCACATGCAGATACTGGACAGCTGGCGCGACCGAGTTGTTCGCGAGGGGCAAACCACCTACGTTAACAGCGTCGGCCAGCCCTATGAGATGAGCTTGGATGAGACTTGCCTCAGCTGCCATTCCAACCGTGAGCAGTTTTGCGATTCCTGCCACAGTTACTCGGGAGTTGACGTTTATTGCTGGTCTTGCCACGACGGCGCTAGCAACAACAGCAATGGGGGCGTCGAATGAGAAAGCGAGACGACCAACAGACAAAAGCTTATGAATCCCATTCCCTGAAGCGGCGTGACTTCCTGAAGGCGGCCTTGGCCACAGGGGCTGTTGGCCTTGGCGGTGCTGCTCTCCTGAGATTTATCAGCCCGGCCGATACAGAGGCTGCCGACTGGGGCAGCCCCAATGCCTTAGGCGCTAAGCATTGGGGGCTGGTGATCGATGTTGAGAAGCTCAATCGCTTTGCGAACTTCTCGCAGATCATCGAAGCTTGCCACGCCCACCATAATGTGCCAGCCGTCAACGACCCAAAAACCGAGGTCAAATGGATTTGGCAAGATGACTTTGAGCATTGCTTCGAGGAGCTGGACAATGCTTATCTCAGCGAGGACATCAAGGCTCAGGAATTTTTGGTTCTCTGCAACCATTGCGAGAACCCGTCCTGTGTCCGGGTCTGCCCGACCCAGGCCACTTTCAAGCGAGATGACGGCATCGTCTGCATGGATTACCACCGTTGCATCGGCTGCCGTTTCTGCATGACCGGCTGCCCGTACAATGCTCGTAGCCTGAATTTTTTCGACCCGCGGCCTTACATCAAAGAGATCGACCCCGATTATCCCACACGCACACAAGGCGTAGTGGAGAAATGCACCCTCTGTGTCGAACGTATCGACCAAGGGCTACCTCCTTACTGCGTGGAGGCATCGAACGGGGCGATTGTCTTCGGTGACCTTGCCGATCCAGAATCTGACGTTCGCCAGGCGCTCCAAAGCGGCCTGTCGATCCGTCGCAAAGCCGAGCTTGGCGCCGGCCCGAGCGTCTACTACCTGATCGGCGGGGGTGTGCCAGCGGTTGCTGGAGGTGAGCTGAATGCTTGAGAAGGCCCTGCATGGCAGCCGCCGTTATTACATCTGGCTGGCCTTTCTGGGGGCTTTGGTTATCGTTGGAGCCATTGCCTATTCTCGGCAGCTCAACTATGGCTTGGGCTTGACCGGTATCAGCCGTGATGTTCCCTGGGGTTTGTACATCTCACAGTTCACCTTTCTGGCTGGCATCTCTGTAACCGGTGTGATGGTGGCGATTCCCCACTACCTGCATAATTTCAAGGCTTTTGCCAAGGTCGTCATACTAGGTGAGTTTTTGGCTGTGGCTGCGGTCATTGGTGCCATACTGTTCGTCGTCGTTGACTTAGGGCAGCCGGCACGGGTGATGAACGTGTTGCTCTACCCATCGCCGTGGTCGATCATGTTTTGGGACATCGTCGTCCTCGGTGCTTATTTGTTGGTGAGTATTGTTATTGGCTGGACAGCCTTGGCCGCAGAGAAGAAAGGGCTACCGGTGCCTCGTTGGGCAAAGGTTCTGACCTATCTCTCCATTCCCTTGGCTATTGCCGTCCAAACTGTCGAGGCTTTCCTCTATGCGGGTCTGCCGGGCAAGGACTATTGGGCGACGGCTATCCTGGCTGCCCGTTTCCTTTCCTCTGCTTTTGCCTCTGGACCTGCTCTGCTGATCATGATCTGTATGATCATCGGCAAAGTCAGCTCGTTCAAGGTTTTGGAAAAAGCGATCGATGCCTTAGCCAAGATTGTCCTGTATGCAATAGTAATCAACGTCTTCTTCTTTTTACTTGAAGTCTTCACTGCCCTTTATAGCCAAGTTCCGGCACATCAGGTGTCGTTGACCTACCTATTCTTTGGTTACCAGGGCCACGGCAACTTGATGCCTTTCATGTGGGCGGCCGCTATTTTGGCCTTTATCGGCATTTTCATGTTGGCCGTGCCGAAATTGCGGCACAACAAAAAGACCTTGGTAGTTGCGCTGCTGGCAGTTTTTTTCTGCGGATGGCTAGACAAGGGTCTAGGTCTTGTGCTTGGCGGCTTCGTGCCGGATTCCTTCGGTCGGGTTATGGAGTACACTCCCACAGTGAATGAGGTTCTGATCATCAGCGGTATCTATGGTATCGCCATGTTGGTGTTGACAATACTGTACAAGGTCGTCATCGCAGTGAGAAGAGAGGATTAGGGCAAAATGCTGTTGGGGACGCTGTGTCCTTGGCAGTAGGTAATAGTATGAAATGGCAGTACGACCAAATCACGATTTAGGAGGTTGAGAAATGGCAGATTTACAAGTAGGTAACAGGACGATCGCTTTAGACGAGGATGGTTTTTTGGATGACTCCAGAGAATGGGACGAAGACGTGGCCAAAAAACTGGCAGAGCTGGAGGACATCGAACTTACCGACGAGCATTGGGCAGTTATCAACTATCTACGCAACTATTTTGCAGAGTTCAACGTGGCACCGATGGTGCGTCGCTTGTTGAAGGATACTGGCAAGTCGCAGGCCGAGATCTATGAGCTGTTCCCGGCGGGACCGGCTGCCGGAGCTTGCAAGATCGCCGGCTTGGCCAAGCCGACCGGTTGCGTATAGGGAAGCGCCTAGGGAAGCGCCTAAGGAAGCGTCGATTCAATCATGTCACGCCATCTTGCCAACCCGACCGTATCCAGGCCGTTCGCGCAAACGGCACCCGTGCTGCTTGCCGAGTTGCCACAGACCGTTACGGTACCCTGTCCACGGGTGATGATTGCCGCTCCTCATGGCAGGAGCGGCAAGACCGTGGTGACATTGGGTTTGCTGCGGGCTTTCAGCCTACGCGGCGTGGACGCACAGCCTTTTAAGAAAGGCCCGGACTTCATCGATCCTGGCTGGCACAGCCTTGCCTGCCATCGGACGAGCCGCAACCTCGACAGCTTTTTTATGACACCCGACCAGATACGCACTGTTCTGGGTGATGTCTCGGCGGGCAGTCAAATCAGTTTGCTGGAAGCGGCCATGGGGTTTTTCGACGGCACGGACTGCGAAGGCACGAGTTCAGCGGCCGAGATTGCCAAGATCACCAAAACCCCGGTTATCTTGGTTTTGGACGTGACGCGCATGACCCGTACTGCAGCAGCGGTGGTTATGGGCTGTCAGCACTTCGACCCAGATGTAGAAATTGTTGGGGTTATCGCTAACCGTGTTCGTGGCCAGCGACAGGAGCTGCTCTTGCGAGAGGTTATTGAGGGGTACTGTCAAATTCCGCTGCTGGGCTGTGTGCCCAGCAGCACGGTGGTGGATATTCCCGACCGTCATCTCGGGCTGATATCCAGCACGGAGGTGGCAGCGATAGACAGGCATCTGGACAGCATTGCCAAGCATATTGCCAGCCATGTGGATTTGGATGCTGTTTTGGCGATGTCCGCCACGGCACAGCCGCTGACTTATCTGCGTGATTGTACTTGGCAAGGAACAAGGAAGATTATGGCAGCCACCGCTCGGGCAGCCACCGCTCGGGCAGCCACCGCTCAGACAGCGACTGCGGCGCGGGCGTTGCAGGCGGCACCTGCGCCGCAGTTGCTGCTTGAGCGGCCTGCTCCAGCGAGCGTCAAGGAGCCTCTGGTTGCCAGACCTGCCGATAATGCCGGCATGCCTCTCGGTCGTGCCTGTATCGGGGTGCTCCGTGACCAGGCATTCAGTTTCTACTACCCGGAAAACCTTCAGGCCTTGCGGGATTTAGGGGCGGACTTAGTGTTTGTTGATGCCCTGCATGATCGGGCACTGCCAAAGAACATCAACGCCCTTTATATTGGCGGCGGTTTTCCGGAGATCTTTGCCGCAGAGTTGGAAGCCAATGAGGAATTTCGTAACAGTGTTAGTGATTTTGCCCTCAGCGGTGCCCCCATTTGGGCAGAGTGTGGTGGTTTGATGTACCTAGCGTTGTCACTGGAGCACCAAGGGAAGCACTACAGCATGGTAGGTGCTTTGCCGATTGAAACTAGGATGGAGGCCAAGCGTCAGGCACATGGCTATTCGGTGCTAAAAGTCGATGCTGAGAATCCTTGGTTTGCGGTTGGTGCCTGTATTAAGGGGCATGAGTTCCACCATTCGGCTGTGGTCAATGCTGACTCTGGCCTCCGCTATATCTTTATGGCCGGGAACCGTCGGGGGATTGCCAATGCTGCCGACGGCATCTGCCAAAAGGGTATTGTTGCCAGTTACACGCATGTCAACGCTTTCGCCTCGCCTTGCTGGGCAGAGCGTTTCGTGGAGCACGCCCGCAGGGGGGTTGTAAGTAGATTGTAGTTGTAGCCATCGTCAGAGAATGAGGAGGATCACAGTGTTGGGCGCTATCCTAGTATCAGTTTTCATCATCATTGCCATGGTCGGCTTTTTGTTGCTCTCGGTCTATCGTGCTTGGCGCTTTAAGAGGCTGCCAGTACACAGTAGATTAGAGATCTACCCAATTCCCAAAGAGGGAGCCGAACGTGCCAAATACGGCGGCTCATATCTAGAAGAGCCTGAGTGGTGGCATAAGCCACGGCGGATCGACAAGCTCAATGAGCTGCTAGATATGCTCCAAGAGATGATATTCATCCGTAAGCTTTTTGAAAAGCAGAGGAGCCTTTGGTGGGCATCCTATTGTTTTCATCTAGGTGTCTACGCCATGTTCGTTTGGACTATCGCCCTGATTGTCAATGTCGCTGCCTCGCCGCCATGGTTGTATTGGATTACCGTTGCTGTTGGTGCCGCTGGTTTTGCACTGACGACACTGGGCAGCTTCTTGCTTTTGGTACGACGCATCGTTGACCCCAGCATGAGAAAATACACAACCCCGCAGGAGTACTTCAATCTGGTGTTGATCTTCTGCGTCCTAGTCACCGGCATTGCCAGCTGGAGCGGTTTCGCCTCGCCGTTTGTGGTTGCCGCCAGTGTGCTGGGCGGTGGCGGCCAAACTTTTGCGGCAGTTGTCTACCTGCATCTGGTGTTGCTCGGCTTGATGCTTATATATATCCCAATGAGCAAGATGAGTCATTACGTGGGCAAATACTTCGCCTTCCATAAAGTGCTTTGGGACAACGACCCAAACTTGGCCGATAGCGAGGTGCGGCGAAAAATCAAGGAACTGGAAGCCCACAAACCGAAGACCGTCTGGGTTGCCCCCCATGTCAACCCGGTTAAACCAGTTGAGGAGCCAAAACAATGACAAACACCAAAATAGCTCCGAGGGACATCTCCCTGAAAACAGACCTGCTATCACCAATTGCTGACCTAGCACCGCTGCCAGCGCCATACAGCGCTGACGGCATGGAGCCGCCGTTCAAGCAGCCAAAGCCAGAATGGGCAGAAGAACACTGTGCCTCACTGGATGGCTTCATCGCTCTTGATGGCTTGAGGCGTCCAGAAACTAAAGAGGACGAAGACGAGTTTGTCCGCCGCTTCATCGGCGGCCTGGCCAAGAGCTTTGCCGACAGCAACAATAGTTTTTTGGAGCCCTTGCAGTTGACAATGGACTATTGTGCCAAATGCAATACCTGCTCCGAGGCCTGCCATATCTTCAAGTCTAGCGGTGAGCAGGAGATATACCGTCCCATTTTCCGCTCTGACGTGCTGCGCAAGATATATAGGCGCTATTTTACGCCAAGCGGCCGACTTCTCGGCGGCTTTGTTGGTGCTGACATCGACATCAACTGGGAGAGCATCGCCCGCTTAGGGGAGCTGGCCTATCGTTGCAACCTCTGCCGCCGCTGTGCCCAGACTTGCCCTCTGGCCTTAGACAACGGCATGCTGACACGGGAGATCCGCAAGATATTCAGCCAAGAGATGGGCATTGCCCCTACTCCTATTCATGCCAAAGGCTCAATGCGTCAGTTGGAAACCGGCTCTTCAACCGGCATCACCAAGCCGGCCTTGATCGACACGCTGGAGTTCATCGCCGAGGAAACCGAGGAGACCTGCGGCCGCAAAATCGAGTTCCCGATAGATAAACAGGGGGCTGATATCTTGTTGATCCACAATGCCGGCGAGTATATGGCTTGGCCGGAGAACCCGGCAGCCTTCGCCATCCTCTTTGAAGAGGCCGGCTTGGATTGGACCTTGAGTTCAGACATGATTGGCTACGACAGTGTCAATTACGGCATCTGGTATGACGATACCCAAGCCCGTAAGGTCGCGATGCAACAGATCAAGGCAGCAGAGAAGCTCGGAGTACGGCGGATAGTCGTTGGTGAATGCGGGCATGCCCATAAGGCACTGGCGCTCAGCGCCGACCGCATGGTGTCGGAGCGGAACATACCGGTTGAAAGCTGTCTGCCGTTGCTTGCCGAGATGGTGAGCAGCGGGCGGTTGAAGCTGGATCCGTCGAAGAATGATTTCCCAGTAACATTGCATGACCCTTGCAATGTCGTTCGCCAGATGGGCATTGTCAAGCCGCAACGTGACATTCTCAAGGCCATTTGCCCGCAGTTCAGGGAGATGATGCCGCATGGGGTTGATAATTATTGCTGTGGCGGCGGCAGCGGATTTGCTATTATGAACTCATACAACTTCAAAGACTTCCGCAACAAGGTCAGTGGCCGCATGAAGTTCACGCAGATCGTCAAGGCCTTTGGGGAGCAGTTCACTGACCCGGGCATCGTCAAGTATGTCTGTGCCCCCTGTTCTAATTGCAAAGGAACCATCCGCGACCTCTTTGAGTTCTTTGAAACTACCAAGAAGTTCAATGTTCACTACGGTGGCCTTGTGGAATTGATGGTCAATGCCTTGGTGAGCATGAATAGGCCTTTTTTGGACTTTGCTGCAACGGCCTAATGGCTATGAACAGTGGTTTTTTCAGTCCCGGTAGATGCTGATCATCCGGATAAACGGGCGACTAGGATGCAGTCTAGGATATGGGAATAGGTGCGATAATGGGGTAGATATTGGGCACTAAGTGAAAAGAGTATGCTATGGGAAAATTACAGGCGAACACGGTCGGCGCGAAAGAAAAATACGTCCCAGACTACGGCTATTGCGATTTTTCAGACAGAATCGGAGGAAGGGGGGTGTCCACAATGGGCGTGCTGGAACAGCAGTTCCGAGTGTTCAAGTCAGTTGCGGATACCGGCAATATCACACAGGCCTCCAAACTGCTGCATATGAGCCAGCCAAGCATCAGCGTCCAGATACAGCACCTTGAGCGTGAGTACAATGCCAGGCTGCTCGACCGAACGAATAAAGGTGTGAGCCTGACAAAATGTGGCACGATTCTCTACAACTATGCCTGTCAAGTGTTGGATTTGCTGCAGGAAGCCAGTGAGGCCGTTGGTGAGGCGACAGAATGCAAGCATGGCAGTGTCCATTTGGGAGCAACACTGACAATAGGCGAGTATATCTTGCCGCATATCATCAACAAGTTCAACAGCGATTACCCGGGCATCGACTTCAATGCCAAGATTGCTAACACCGAGATACTAGCACTTGACTTAGTGGGCAAGCGCATTCATGTCGTTTTGGTTGAAGGCCCGGTACCCGAGAACTGGAATCTTGATGTCGAGCCTTTTTGGCACGATGAGCTGGCAGTGGTGGTTGCCGCCAGTCATCCGTGGGCCAGCCGCGACTCTGTCACTTTCGATGAGCTGAAAACTGAGAAGATGATTATCCGTGAAAGAGGTTCGGGCACCCGTAAAGTCATGGAGCTGGCATTGGAGAAGGCTGGTTTCGGAGCTGCTGAGTTGAACATCTATATGGAGCTAGGCGGTACCCAGGCCATCAAGCAGGTGGTTGAAGCTGGCATGGGTGTGACCATCATCTCGGCGCTGACCGTTCAGCAGGAATGCCAGATGGGTAGGCTGAAGACCCTGAGCATTGACGGCTGCCAGCTTTCAAGGCCGCTAAGCATGGTCACAGTATCCAAAGCGCCGTTGACCAAAGATGAGATGGAATTCGCGGAGTTCATGCGGGACACTGAAAGCCTAGAACAAATTTTGTCGGCTGCACTGGAGCTAGAGGGCGAATAGTGTCATAATGAGCTAGGAGCCTTTGCCGTTGGAATAGGGGCCGTGCACGAATTCCTCTCAGATTTATTGGCTTTTAAAACAGCCGATCATTCAGAGCCGCACGTAGGAGGGGTGTCACCGAGCAAAAAGCCTACTTGGCCGGAGGAATTCGTGCACAACCCCCATTTTAGCGTCCAAGGCCTGTGGTTTACGGAACTTGCCTACCCGTCTCTATTCCCTAATATGTTGAGAAAGTAGATGGATAATTCCCAATCCATCTACTATAATATATCTCGGTAGAGTCTTTGAAATGCGGGCTTTAAGAGTGTTCACGAGAAAGGAAGGATTAGAAGATGGAAGTAAAGAATTCTGAGTTCAGTAGGCGCACCTTGGTTCGCGGAGCGGCTGTTGGCGCGGTGGCCTTGGCGGGTGCCGGGGCCTTGGCCGCCTGCAGCCCGACCACGGCCGATGCCAACAGCGGCACCGCTACGAATGAAGCCGGGAATGCTGCTGCTGGTACCACCGCCAATGTGCTTGACCCCAAGGAGGCCATCGACTACAAGAAGGCCACCAACTTCGATGTTGTGCCGGAGAGCACGACCAAGGTTGGCACTACCTTGGAGAACCTGAAGACTGCCATTACTGGTGAGACAGGGGCTACCACAAAGTACGAGGCATTTTCTGCCGCCGCTACAAAAGCTGGCTACGAACAGATATCACGGCTCTTCAAGGCTACTGCTGATGCCGAGAAGATCCACATTGAGCTGGAGTTTGCCGAGCTACAAAAACTCGACCCGAAGGCCACCAAGCCTGCAGCACCGGACGTCAAGTCTTATGAGACCGATATTAATCTGATCCTTGGTGCCAACGGCGAGATCTATGAGACTTCGGACATGTATCCGTCTTTCGTCAAGGTGGCCATTGAAGAGGGCAACGAAACCGCCGCTGCCGTTTTCGCCAAGGCCAAGCTGGCCGAGGCGGTTCATGCCGAGCGCTACTTGGATGCCTACAACAACATCGATAAGCCGGACAGTGATAAGTATTACCTTTGCCCGGTTTGTGGCTATATCCATAAGGGCGAGAACTTCACGGCCTGCCCGATCTGTTTGGCTCCGAAGGAGTCTTTCAAAGCCTATTAAGCTATAACTGATGGCAGCTGCTGGCCATTGAGTTTGTGAGCCTTAGAAACCGATGGCTTCACTTGGAGGCGTCCCGCAAAGCGGGGCGCCTTCAAGATTATAATGAGGTCAGCAAAAAAGGCATCTAGACTACAATCTCAAACCGCAGTTTTCATACGCTAATTTTGGGAGATGATGCCTGATGGCAGCGCGCCCGGTGGTACTGGACACGAATATCATCTTGGAGACAATCAAAATGGAGCCCGACAGGAATGTCATGGCTTGGCTGTTCATGAATGAGCAATACCTCTACCTTACAGCTGTCACTATTGGCGAGCTGCTTGACGGTGCGCTTCGTTTGCCTGTGGGCAGACGGCGCGAGAACCTGCTGGTAGCCATGGAGCGGATAACCTCCGGCTACCGAAACCGGATACTGGCCTACGATGCTGCCGCCGCCCGAATTTATGCCCGATTTGCCGAGTCGGCCAGAAACCAAGGCAGGGCTTTAACAGTCGAGGACGGCATGATCGCTGCGACCTGCATAGCGGCAGGTGGTGTCTTGGCGACTAGGAACACCAAGGATTTCTCATATCTAGACACAACACTGATAAACCCCTTCGAAGAGCCGACCCCAAGTGTGCCCGAAGTTGCCCTGTAATCTGCCTTGGCGGCGTTACTGTTGTGCTGCGATTTCCGCGCAATTAGGGATTCCAAGAGCCACTGTTCAGAGACATTTGCAGAAGCTGAAAAAATCTGGTGTTATCGTGCGTGTCGGTGGCACTTGCGGTCACTGGGAAGTGATGTGATGTCTATGCTCTGACGCAGCAGCCGGCTTCGTTGCCGAGGCCACTGTGCATCGCAATGGTGCTGTTCGGGGGTGCCATGTGAGATGATATATGCAGGTCAAGGCGCTTTGTACCAACTGAATGAGGTGTTTACTCATGGAAGTAACTACTGGGCACCGTCGCGTCCGGCCTCTCCAACGCTTGTGTGGAGGCCATGAACAACAAGATAAAAGTCACCCAGGGGACGGCCTCTGGCTTCAAGAACGATGCCGTAGGTGGCGGGGTCGGCGGTGATGGATCAACGGCCACGGCGGCCGGCGGCCGC
>WRGR01000032.1 GCA_009787085.1 Actinomycetes bacterium | reverse complement strand
GCGGCGCCGGGGCCGGCGGCGGAGCCGGAGCCGCGCCCGGTTGCGGCGCCGGGGCCGGCGGCGGAGCCGGAGCCGCACCCGGTTGCGGCGCCGGGGCCGGCGGCGGAGCCGGGGCCGGCGCACGGTGCAAGCTAGACGATGTCGCCATGACCCCCTTTTTGCGCAAGGTGACCATGTTCTCGGCGGGTGGCTCGTTTTTAGACGGCTATGTACTGGCCTTGATCGGTGTGGCGCTGACCCAGATCGTCCCCAGCTTCAACCTCAGCACCGCTTGGAGCGCCGCTATCGGTGCCTCGGTGATGCTGGGCATCTTCTTCGGCACCATCCTCGGCGGCTACCTGACCGACCTCTTCGGCCGCAAGAAGATGTTCGTTATCGACATTATCGCCATCGGCCTCTTCTCCCTACTCAGCGTGTTCTCCACAACACCGCTGATGCTGGTGTTGGCCCGTTTCTTCATCGGTGTCTTCGTCGGTGCCGACTACCCTATCGCCACCTCGTTGATAGCAGAGTTCACCCCCAAGGCGCAGCGCTCGATATCCATGGGCATCGTCGCAGGTGCTTGGTACCTCGGCGCCACGGCGGCGGCCTTCGTCGGCTACCTGCTCTACTCGGTGCCCAACGGCTGGCAATGGATGCTGGGCTCGACGGTCATCCCCTGCATTATCCTGCTCATCGGTCGCCACAACATCCCCGAGTCGCCGCGCTGGCTGGCGCAGAAGGGCCGCCAGGCCGAGGCCGACCAGGTGATGCAGCGGGTCTACGGGGCCGGCATCGAGCTGGATGCCGAGCCTGCCGCCGAGAAGACCCGGCTACGCCTAGTGTTCAAGGGCGGCTACTTGAAGCGCATCGTCTTCTTGTCGGTGTTCATTCTCTGCCAAGTCGTGCCGATGTACGCCATCTACACCTTCGGCCCGGAGATCATGAGCGCCTTTGGACTGGGAGAGGGCCGGGAATCGATCCTCGGCGAAACGGCGGTCAGCCTCTTCTTTTTGATCGGCACGATACCCGCCATGTTCTGGTTGAACTCCCTGGGACGCCGGCCGGTGGTGATCGGCAGCTTCGCCTTTATGCTGGTAGGGCTGGTACTGTTGGGCATCTTCCCGTCAGCGCCGATACTGGTGGTGATTATCGCCTTCGGCCTCTACGCCTTCTTCAGCGGCGGCCCGGGCACCTTGCAGTGGCTCTACCCCAACGAGCTTTTCCCGACCGTCGTGCGGGCATCAGCAGTGGGCATTGCCATCGCCTTCACCCGCATTGGCACCATAGCCGCCACCTACGCCACGCCGATCTTCCTAGCCAGCTTCGGCATCGGCCCAACGATGCTGGTGGCCGCCGGCCTAGTGCTGGTCGGCTTGGTGTTATCCATCATCATGGCACCGGAAACCAAAGGCAAGGCGCTCTCCGAAACCAGCTCGCTGGAGGACGGGGAGTAGTTCGGGCGAGCTAGGCGAGACCCTGTTGCCCCAGCCAGCACCTGCATCCGACCAAGATGGCTGAAGTGGTGCTGCCTAAAAGACTCCCGGAAAGCCGCCGGCACATCTGCGCAAGGCACCCTGCACAGGGCAGAGGCAGGGCAATGGGCGGTTCTCGGCTAACTCATGGATAAAACAAAAGCGGGAACCTTATCATTGGACGACATCACCGAGCTGCAGCTGTCCACAAAGGATTTCAAGTTCGACAGGGAGAAAGCCAATGGCAAGTGATTGAAGGCACACTGACTATTGCCCGCGACCCCAACACAATGGGACACAATGACCTCGGCGAACTGTTTGGGGACCTGAAAGCGTGACGAAGCACACCGTCAAGCTCACCGGCAGGTTCCGCAGAGACTACAAGCTGCTGGAAAACGCCAAAAGGACATGTCACTGATAGGCGATGTCATTTCAAAGTTGGCACAGGGGATTCCGCTGTCTGCGCACAACCGTGATCACGCGCTAACCGGAAACTACAGTACTACAGAGGAACGAACCGGGGAAGGTTTAAGATCAGTTTGTACGCCCCCCTTGGCACACCTCTTGCCCACGAACATCCTTGCAGATACAAGGCAGCATCGGCAGCAAATGCCCTGCGGAACAATGCGGCACGGGAAGAATATCCTTCCCGTGCCGCATTGACGTGCTCTACCTATCAGCCAATATTGGTCCCTAACAGGCCAAAAGCCGTTGCCCTAGGCCGTCAGCTCCTTCAGCCCCAGGGCCTCCAGCTCGTCTTCCAGCCGTTGCAACGTCCATTCGCGAACCTGGGTGCTCAAGCTGTTGCCGTTGAGCTTCGCGAAGCTGTCAATCCATTCCTTGTCTTCTTCTCCTAAACTTACAATAACATCTGTACTAATCATGCTGCCCTTTCTCTGCCATATGACGGCTTACTAGTTAAAAGACACCTATAGTCCTTAAGCTGGGCATACTGCCAGCCACAGTACCTAAGTCATGCGCCCACAGGCCAAGGTACTGCCACAAGGGACGGTGCAGCCAGTGCAAATAGGTCCAAAATGGTGAGACTTTTAGCATGGCATGACTGGAACAACCCGTGTCTTTTCCAAAATTACATTAAAGATTATACCATATGCTAGAATGTTAGCTTGATCACATCGGGCAATTTGCCATGCCTTCCGTCGGGGCAGACGGCAACACAAAACAAAGCATGTGATTGCTTTTGCCCCACTCCCCACATCTAGTCTGCCAGTAACGGCCACTGAGTCTTGGCCGATAACAGCCACGGTCGTCGCTTTTTAGAGAAGCGCCGATCAACTCACAATTCCATCCCGCACGGCCCCTGATCGGCAATGACTGCATTTTGGGATTGATCGGCATCTCCCTAGAAGCACTGCCCCTACTCCCCTACTCTAAGTCAACGCCATGTAGCTGGCTTCTTAGCTGATCACGCTGGTTGTGCAGACCGGGTTCCAAGCCCACCACATAGCTGTGGGGGTTGAGGAAGCGGCGGCAGCTGGCATCGAGACACTGGAGGTTTCGTTTGGCTGTCTGCTGTATCTCAGCAACAGAAAGCTGCGGCCAGAGCACCTTCCCCCCCCGAGCCAAAGGTTCTAGCAGCTGCACATAGCGCCCAGATGGCAGACGCTTGCGGCGCAGCTTGTCCAGAGGGTCGATGACCAAGTCGTCAGATGGCGGAGCATCCAACCGATAGATCATGTCACCGACGATGTTTTGCTCCTCATCGTGATAGCGGCGAACGTCCAGCAGACCGGGCAGGGTGGCCTTGGCCAGCTGGGCAGAAATCTTCATTGTCGGCATCCAAGCCTCGTGCTTTGAGCGACGTACCGCCGAGAGCTTGTAGACGGCAGAGAGCGCCGGTTCTTCGTAGGCGGTCACCAAGCGGGTACCCACGCCCCAAGAGTCAATGCAGGCACCTTGGTCACGCAGGGACTGGATGGCGTACTCGTCAAGGTCGTTGCTGACAATAATTTTCACATAGTCCAAACCGGCGGCATCCAAGAGCAACCGCGCCCGTTTGGAGTACCAAGCCAAATCGCCGGAGTCGATACGTATGCCAGCTAGGCGCTGGCCACGCTGCTCCATCTCCAAGGCAACAGTGACCGCGTTTTGAATGCCGCGCTCCACCTCGTAGGTGTCCACCAACAGCACACAGCCCTCGGGCATTCCGAGGGAGAACGCCCGGAAAGCCGCTAGCTCATCGAGATGCGCCATGACCCAGGAATGGGCATGGGTGCCAGAAACCGGCAAGCCAAAGCGGCGGCCGGCTTCCACATCGGAAGTCGAGCTACAGCCGCCGACGCAGGCTGCCCGGGCGGCGAAGATGCCGCCGGCGGGCCCTTGGGCGCGGCGCAGTCCGAACTCGGCCACCGGCCCTTTGGCAACATCACAGATGCGGGCGGCTTTGGTGGCCACTAGACTTTGGAAGCCGACTTGGTTCAGCAGCGCTGTCTCCATCAGCTGTGCCTGCATCAAAGGGCCACTGATACGGACGATCGGCTCATAGGGAAAAACTGGCACTCCTTCTTTCACGGCATCGATATCTAAACCTAGGCGCATAGCACCTAGATAGTCCAAGAAGTCAGGCCGGAACAACGCGGCACCAGATGCACTGGGCAACGAAGCCAAATAATCCAAATCATCAACCGTGAAGCTGAAGTCTTCGATCATCTCCGCAATCTGAGCCATCCCGCAAGCCAGCGTATAGCCGCCGCCGAAGGGGTTCGCCCGAAAATGCAGGTAAAAGCTCCCATCCCAATCCACTAGGCCGTTTTGGAAGTAGGCTTGAGCCTGGGTCAGCTGGTAAAGGTCGGTTAAGAGTGCTGGAGCTTTGGGCATCAGCCTATTCTCCGCTTCCCTCCGAGGAACGGCGCCGCCGCCGCCGGGTAACACCGCCAGGCATACGGCCGTCTGCTTGGTCAAGGCTCCGGGATTGACTGCTGTTTGACCGCCGTTGATCACCACTGCCAACACCGGCTGCCGACGCAGCGACCTTGTTATCTTGGCGATTGCCGCCTGACCGACCGCTGCCAGAACCATGTTCTTTGGGGTCAGCTAACGTCTGTCGCTTATCCCGACGTTGGCCTGAACCCTTGCCGGACTGCCGTGCCACCTCAGCTGTGTCACCCTGGCGCAATCCGGAACTGCGTCTGCCGGGACGCAGATGACGGCCAGTGGCTGAAGCGGCCTGGCCATCGGCGTCTACTTGACCACCGCTACTTTTACGCCGGGCGCGCCGGGTGTCGGCAACTGATCCAAGAGACTCGTCTTGGCCACGCTGCTGCTGGCCACGTTGCTGGCCGCGTTGGCCGCTGCGGGATTTGCGGCCAGAGCCGCTACGCTTCTCACTGCCAACACCACCGTCATCTGTCTGGGCTTTGCCAGCAGATGCCCGCGCTGCCTTATTCGCGGCCGTATTTTTGCCCCGCCGGGGCTTACGGGTGTCCAAGCTAGGCGCATTGACATCAGCCGTAGCATCCTCAAAGTGACCCGCCTCGCGGTCCAGTGCCGACAACGCCAGAAGAATTGTAGCGTTGGCTGTGCACTCCATGGCCTGACGCGAAATGCAGCAGGGGCGGCCTGATTCACCGTCCTTGCCGCAAGGTGCTGACTCGAAATCCTTCAATGGCACCGTGAAGGTCTTGCCGTCCCCTAGGCGCATGGTTACCGCCTCACGCGGCGTGTCGTGATCAACCACCTTGGCCTCACCTAGTGGCGTATCGATCAAAGCCGAACGCTTCGGTGCCCGCAACTTGAAATCCTTGTAGACCTCAAACTCATAGCGCAAACAGCACATCAAACGGCCACAGGCACCGGAAATCTTCGCCGGGTTCAAGGGCAGGTCCTGCTCCTTGGCCATACGTATTGACACCGGTTCGAACTCACTGCCCATCCGCGCACAGCAAAGCTCCTCGCCACAGTGAGCCAGGCCGCCAAAAATCCGTGCTTCGTCACGAACGCCGATCTGCCGCAACTCGACCCGGACATGCAGGTGGTTGGCCAAGTCACGCACTAAGTCGCGAAAGTCCACCCGTTCATCACTGGAAAAATAAAACACCGCCTTGTCGCCGGCGAAGAGGTATTCCACCGCCACCGGTTTTATCTCCAGTTGGCTTTTGCTCACCAGTTCGCGAAACACCGGCATCGCCTCACGGGATTTGGCATCAAGGCCATCCAGGTGGTCGAAGTCCTTTTCGTCCAGTACTCGGATAACCGGCTTTAAGGGCGACGACAGCCCTTTTAACTGTTGCTTAGTTAGTTGGATACCAACGGCGCTGACTAAGCCGACCTCACGGCTGCGCTCAGTATCAACCAGCACGTGGTCGCCGACATGGTATTCCCCGAGCGCCGGATCGAACCAGTAGGCTTTAGGGTTATAGCGTAGCTTGACTGCTACGACTGAGGTCGTGTCTGGCATCTAGCTCCTTTCAAACGGAACCCCAACCAAAAAGCGGTTATCAGCTCCTTTGCAGCTCTTCACTGAGCGTGATGAGCAAAGATTCGAAAACTGATTGCACGGATACATTATAGTTCAATACATCTGTTGCTTTATCAACTGCTTGCAAACAATGGGAAATACTCGGTAAAACGTCTGCCCGCGCTGCTGCCTGTTCAGCTGCCCCTTGGCGACCGAGCAAACGGGCGGCAACAGCCTGAACAGAGGCCGCTACATCATAGTTTACGCAGGACTCCGGCATATCTAGCACGACTAACAGGATATCTCGCAGCCATGAGCGAACTTGGGACAGCGCCAACAATACCTTATCCCGTTCGGCGGCGCTCAGCTCCCGCTTCTGGCGCTGCTCAAGCGCAGTCAGGGCGCCGCGCCCCAATGTCTCTTGACTGGCCGCCAACTGCTCAGCCTGTTGCAAACGCAGCTCGTCCAGCGGTGCCTTACAGGCGATAACCATCTGACGGGCAGCATTCAAAATATCCAAAACGTCGTAGCGGTCGAGGCTAACAAGCTGGGCGAGCACTTCTTGTCGTAACTTCCGCTGGCTGCTCGAGGCTAAAAAGGCGGCGGCGGCATCCAAAGAGTTGGCACTGAGCGCCAAGGCATAGCGTGCCTCCCTCTCATCCACAGGCACCCGTGCCATCAGGTAGGCTAAAGACTCCCTGTCAGACAAAGCCCTGAACGGGATGAGTTGGCAGCGTGAGCGTAAGGTCGGCAGCACGGCCTCCGGGCTTTTAGCGATCAGTATGAAAACCACGCTCTTGGCCGGCTCTTCCAGTACCTTCAAAAAGGCATTGGCAGCACTGGCCGAGAGCCGTTCAGCATCTTCAAGAACATAGACCTTGTGCTGAGAACGGTAAGGTGACAGCGTGCTGTCGTGGATCAACTCGCGGATCTGCTCTGCCAAATAGGCATTAGCTCCCTCGGGCTTCAGGATACGCAGGTCAGGATGACTGCCACGCATCACTTGACGGCAATCATTACAGCCGCTGCCATCATTGCCACCTGTCGGGCAAAGCAGGCTGCGGGCATAGACCAACGCGGCGTGTTCTTTGTCAGCACTTGCTGGGCCGCAGAAAAGATAAGCCTGCGAGTGTTTTTTGCCTACGGACAGACGGCTGAAATAGCGAGCTGCCAAAGACTGCCCCACCATTTCGTCGAAGGGCGCTATAACCTCTGCTGAAGCCATATTCATTGCTGGTTGTACTCCCGTCGGACACTGGACAACAGCTCATCGGTGAGCCGGAAGCTGCCTAGGTCAAAGCCGCTGAAAAGGTCGCCTGTGGCCTCGATGACCAAGCGGGCAGTCACCCGTTTATCCTCGGCGATCGGGATCAGGCGTACCCGCCCCGGCTCCTGTCGCGCTAACTGCAGAAAGGCATCGCGAACGCGCTCGTGGAACTCCAACGCCTCGGATTCCATGCGGTCAGCTCCGGCCTCCACAGCTCGAGCCAATGAAGTTTGTGCGTCATCGATCAGCACCAAAGTGCGGTCGGGCATTATGCCCTTGCTGCCAACCTGATTGGCCTGCCGCACCAACTCGAAGCCAAGGCCACGGCCCGCGCCCTGATAGGCCAGTGACGAGTCAACAAAACGGTCACAGAGCACACAACGGCCAGCTTGGAGTGCTGGCGCGATGTCCTCTGCAACCAGTTGGGCACGTGCCGCCTCATACAACAATAGTTCGGCGGCGGGGTCGATGTCGGTGTTGGCTGGGTCAAGGAGAATGTCACGCACCACCTCACCGATACGTGTCCCTCCTGGATCACGAAAAATGGCCACATCGATGCCAAAAGACTGCAAACAAGCTGCCAACAGGCGAATATGGGTGGACTTGCCAACCCCCTCGCCGCCTTCAAAGCTGATGAAGGCAGCACCTAGAGAAGCGCTGGTCAATGCCGTTGCCCCAGATTGCAGACAGGCTTGCCTCATAGCTGCCGCCCTCGGCTGTCAATAGCCACAAATGCCGGGAAGTCAGCAATCTCGAGGCAGTACAAAGCCTCTGGCCCTAGGTCATCCCAGGCTATAAGCTTGGCGGTTAACACCTTTTCGGCCAACAAGGCGGCGGCACCGCCGACGGTCGTCAGGTAAACGCTGCCAGTTTCAGCTGCGGCCTCTGCCACCGCTGCCGAGCGGCAGCCCTTGCCGAGGGTCAGGAGGATACCGGCGCGATACAAGTCAGGGGCGGCAAAGTCCATGCGAGCCGCAGTGGTTGGGCCGATAGCGCCGAAAGGACGATCATCTGCCGCCGGAGTCGGGCCGGCGTAGAACAATGCCTCCCCGGCAAGCCTGAATGGGAGCTGACCGTCGCGTTTAAGCATTTCCAAACAGCGTTGGTGGCCAACATCGCGCATCGTGTAGATCCGCCCAAAAAGCCGCAGCTCCTGACCAACTTGCAGCTTAGCCAAGGCATCATGGCTAGTCGGCAAGTCGAGTCGGAGCGGCTGAACACCTGCATCCGTGTTGGTACCCGTACCTGTGCCGAAGCACGAGCACATATCGCCGCTGCCTGCCTGCTCAGAACTCACGCTTGGCCACCGCCCTCCAACCAATGGCCAGTAAGATCAAAGCTGACGGTTCGTATGGCGTTGCAACAAAGGTTGACCGCCACCGGCAGGGCCGCAATATGGCAAGGGGCGCTTTCCAAGTGCACAGCCAGCGCGGTAGTTTGGCCACCCAGGCCGCCGGGGCCGATGCCCGTGGCATTGATCTCTGCCAGCAACTCGGCCTCATAACAGTCAAGTTCCGAGCAGGGGTTGGCAGCTCCCACCTCACGTAGCAGGGCATGCTTAGAGAGCGCGGCCACCTTGTCAAAGGTCGATCCGATGCCCACACCCACCAACAACGGCGGACAGGCATTGGCGGCCTTGCTGCGCACAGCTTCGACCACAAAACGCCGCACCCCCGGCCAGCCATCCCCGGGCGCTAGCATAGCTTGAGAGCTAGCGTTGTCCGTGCCACCACCCTTGAGCATGATATGTAGGCGGGCACCCAACATTTGCGGTCGCATCGACAAATCGCAGAAGGCCGGGCTGTTGTCACCGGTGTTCAGACGGGACACAAGCGCATCCTGAAGCAGGCTGGGGCGCAATGCGGCCAGCTCCCATGCCCGGCCAACTGCCGTATCGACCTGGGAGAAGATATCGGCAGCCACTGTCAATGGCTGGCCGTAGGCATTGCTCCCTATCTCCAAGAGCACCCAAACCGTGCCGGTGTCTTGGCAAAGCGGCAGTGCCTTCGCAGAGGCCAGCTGGGCATTGTCTTCCAGCATCCGCAAGACGACCTGCGGTCGACTGGCTGCTTCGCGCTGGCAGGCGACAGCCATGGCTGAGCGGAAGTCGCCACGCATCTCGCTAGCCAAGCGAACTAGGCTTTGTTCGAGAAGTGTCGCCAAATGCCCGGCATCCAAGGCGGCAATTTGTGCTGGCTCAAGCATCTTCAAGAGGTTGGCGCCTGATTTTCGCGCCAAGAGAGGCCAGTTTGTCAGTGAATCCCTCATAGCCGCGGTCGATATGAACGACTTCCGATACTTTGGTATAGCCCTCCGCCGCCAAACCAGCCAAAACCAAGGCAGCGCCGCCGCGCAAGTCAGGGGCCTTCACCGGTACGGCAGACAGCCCGCTCACACCTTGGAGTTGGGCGAAATGGCCATGGACGACAACATCGGCACCCATTCGGGCGAATTCCTCAGTGAACACGAAGCGGTTCTCGAAAATGTTCTCGGCGATGGTTGACTTTCCATCAGCAAGGGCACAAAGCACCATGAACTGGGGCTGCAAGTCGGTCGGGAACCCGGGAAAGGGCAGGGTCTGGATATCAGTGGCAATCAATGGGCGGAGACGGGCAACAGTTATTGAGTCGTCTCCCCGCGTCACCGACACGCCCATGTCTTCCAGTTTCAGCAAGGCACACTCCAGCTGAGCCGGGCGCACTCCCCGGACAGTCAGAGGACCGCCCATCAATGCCCCTGCCACTAGAAAAGTGCCGGCCTCGATACGATCACCGATTGTCTTATGACAGGCCACCGGATACAGCTTGTCTGTACCCTCAATACGGATAATCGGACTACCGAGGCCGACTATCTTGGCACCCATCTCACCTAGATACTCCCCTAAGTCCGATATCTCCGGTTCACGGGCGGCGTTTTCTACAATGGTCGTACCTTTAGCACAGACCGCAGCCATCATAACGTTCTCGGTTGCACCGACACTGGGGAAACTCAGGTGAACAGATGCCCCGTGCAGCCCTTGAGGAGCCGTGGCAACGATGTTGCCGGCCGCAGTGCTAAACTCAACACCAAGGGCCTCTAAAGCTGAGAAATGCATGTCGATCTGTCGAGCCCCAAGGTTACAGCCACCGGGCATGGCCACCACAGCCGAACCGAAACGCCCCAACAAAGGCCCCAAGACCGCAATTGATGCCCGCATCTGGCTGACCAGCTCATAGGGCGCATAATGGCTGTCAATCGTCGAGCTATCGATTCGTATCTCACCTTGCCCATAACTGACCTTTGCACCCAAGCACTTCAACACTTCGCCCATCAATAGAACATCAGATATCAATGGGGCATTAGTAATGGTCGTAGAACCAGGAGCCAAAATAGAGGCAGCCATCAACTTCAGGACGGAGTTCTTGGCTCCCTGTACGTCAATGGAGCCGGACAGCGCATGGCAGCCCTCAACGCAAATAATGTCGGTAGTTGAATTCATAGATCCATTGTATCAGGAGAGCGGCAAGCAGAGGCAGTGTTGCTGTTTACGCTCAGATTGCGGGTCGAACCCACAATGGGGAACAAAAGCGACTCCGCATCCCACATTTCTAGACCCGCTCAAGTTACCGCGCCCAAAACAGTACGAACCATACATGTCTTAAGGCGCGGTAACAGAGATTTACGATGTCTTAGACAGCAGCTTCTCTAAAAGGTGCTCCCAACTCAGCTCGGCCTCCAAGAAGGCCCGCTCAGCAGCATCTTCAGATAACGTTTTCAGGCGGCCTTCCAAATCGTCAATACGCGATTTCACATCACCACTATCCTCGTTGGCCAGCAGGGATGCCCGGGTCGCCAAGATCATCACTCGATGTCCGTCGGCACCAACGAAGCCGCCTTGAACAGCAAAGTGCTCGGTCTTCTTATCTTCACCGTACTCGATCTTCACTTCACCACCAGCCAAGGTGGTCATCACCGGAGCATGGCTATAAAGAAAGCCGAGTACCCCTTCGGCACCGGGCACCACGACGAAGCTAGCCTCGTCGTTGAACAGGCGCTCTTCCGGAGTGACCAAGTTTACTTTCATCGCTGGCATTATGCACTCTTCAACTTCTCGGCAGCCTCATAGACTTCCTCGATGGCTCCCTTGTAGCGGAAGGCCTGCTCGGGAATGTCGTCACATTTGCCGTCGATGATCGCCGCAAAGCTGCGTACTGTGTCTTCCAGTTTGACGTACTTGCCGGGATTGCCGGTAAAGACCTCAGCGACATGGAAAGGCTGGCCGAGGAACTGCTGCACCTTACGAGCGCGGCTGACAATCAGCTTCTGGTCCTCGGAAAGTTCGTCCATGCCCAAAATAGCAATGATGTCCTGAAGATCGGAATAGGTCTGTAGCAGCTCCTGCACGGTGACTGCCACCCGATAGTGCTCCTCACCCAGTATCTCTGCCGAAAGCGCCCGGGAAGTGGATCCCAGAGGATCGACCGCTGGGTAGATGCCCAGCTCGGAGATGCTACGGGAAAGCACGGTGGTGGCATCCAAGTGGATAAAAGCGGTAGCCGGAGCAGGGTCGGTCAAGTCGTCGGCAGGCACGTAAATAGCTTGGACGGAAGTGATTGACCCGGTCTTGGTGGAGGTGATGCGCTCTTGGAGGTCGCCCATCTCGGTAGAGAGGGTCGGCTGGTAGCCGACGGCTGACGGCATCCGCCCAAGCAACGCCGACACCTCGGAGCCAGCTTGGGTGAAACGGAAGATGTTGTCGATAAACAACAGCACGTCTTGACCCTGGTCGCGGAAGTACTCGGCGGCAGTCAGGCCGGCTAAGCCGACGCGCAGACGTGCTCCCGGGGGCTCGTTCATCTGGCCATAGACCAAGCATGCCTTCTCGATAACCCCGGACTCAGTCATCTCGCCATAGAGCGCTGTACCTTCACGGGTGCGCTCACCAACGCCGGTGAACACCGAGGTGCCACCATGCTCTTGGGCGAGGTTGTTGATCAGTTCCATGATGATAACGGTCTTACCCACACCAGCGCCGCCGAATAGGCCGGTCTTGCCGCCCTTGATGTAGGGTTCCAGCAGATCGACCACCTTGATGCCGGTTTCAAATATCTCCGTGGATGTCGTTAGCTCCTCGAAAATCGGCGCAGGACGATGGATGGGGTAATACTCGTCGATCTGGGGCATCTCGCCGCCGTCGATCAACTCGCCGGTAACGTTCCAGATACGCCCCAGCGTGTTTTGCCCAACGGGCATCTTGATTGGGGCACCGGTATCCACTACCTCCAAGCCGCGCTGTAGGCCGTCGGTCGAAGACATAGCTACAGTGCGCACGATATTCCCTGGCAGATGTAACTCCACCTCGACGACAACCGACACATGGCCAATTGGCGTGTCGGCATCGATGGTCAAAGCGTTATAAATGGCGGGGATCGTCTCTGCGGTGAACTCCACGTCCACGACCGGGCCGACTACGCGTACAATGTGTCCAACATTCATGCGTGTATCCTTCTCACTGGTAGCCATTAGTCCTCTTCCTCCAAAGCGGCAGCGCCGCCTACGATCTCTGTAATCTCGGTGGTGATGGCACCTTGCCGTGCCCGATTGTAAACCCGCAGCAACGTGTTGATCATCTCCTCGGCGTTGTCGGTAGCCGACTTCATCGCCTTGCGACGGGCACCTTGCTCCCCGGCTGCCGAGTCCAGCAGCGCGTGGTAGATACGGGTTTGCACATAAGCCGGCAACAGCTCGTCCAATACAGCCTCAGCATAGGGCTCGTATTCGTAAGGGCTGTTCACGCCATCGTCGTCCTCGTTGTCAAGCTCCATGCCAGTGCGGGCAGCAGCCATTTTCTCGGAGGCGCCGGCCATGGCCGCCCGAGCACTTTGGTCAAGCAGACTCGGGTCGACCTCCACCTCGTCGATGCGATGCTCAACGATCTTGGTCACTGGTAGCAAACCTTCCACACGTGAAACCTGATCGGCAACGTTGCGGGCGTGGTTGTAGAACATCGTCACTTGGTCAAGGCTGCCGTTGACGTAACCGTCAATAACATAGTGGGCGATCTGCCGAGCATCATCCATCGTCGGATCAGCAGAATGATCGCGTAGCGCCAGTTCCACCGGCATCTTGCGATAGCTGAAGTAGGCGGTGGCCTTTTTGCCACAGGTCACCAACTTGCAGTCGACACCCTGCGCTTTCATCCGCGTGATGAAGCGGTCGGCCGCCCGCAGCACATTGGCATTGAAGCCGCCGGCCAGGCCGCGATCGGAAACCACCACGATAACCGCTATACAGTCGGACGTGCCATGCTCCTCAAGCAAGGGGCTGCTGGGGCTGTTGGTATGATTGGCCACACTCTTCAGCACGTCGACCATGGCCGATGAGTAGGGAGTTGCTGCCACAATGCGGTCAGTAGCCCGCTTGATCTTGGCAGTCGCCACCATCTCCATCGTCCTAGTGATCTGCTTGATCGAGGTGACCGAGTTGATCCGTCGTTTGATATCGCGCAGATTAGCCACTGATACTCCCTTAGTCGCGAGCCGCGAACTTCGACGTGAAATCAGCGATTGCCGACTTCAGCTTCTCGATGGTCTCATCAGAGAGCTTCTGCTCGCTGCGGATGACCTCGCCGATATCCGGACGACTGGCACGTAAGTATTGCAGCATCTCGGAGCGAAAGCGCAAGACGTCAGCTACCTGAAGTCCGTCTAAGAAGCCCTGGTTGCCGGCAAAGATCGACATTACCTGCTCCTCGAAAGGCATCGGCACGTAACGGCCTTGCTTTAAAAGCTCGGTCATCCGGGCACCGCGCGCCAGCTGGTCTTGAGTGGCCTTGTCCAAGTCCGAGCCGAACTGGGCAAAAGCCTGAAGCTCGCGGTAAGCAGCCAAATCGAGGCGCAGCGAACCAGCGACCTGTTTCATGGCCTTGGTCTGGGCATCGCCGCCGACGCGGGAGACAGAGATACCAACGTTGACAGCCGGACGCTGACCTTGGAAGAACAGGTCGGACTGCAGGAATATCTGGCCATCGGTGATCGAGATGACGTTAGTCGGGATGTAGGCGCTAACGTCACCGGCCTGGGTCTCGATGATCGGCAGGGCGGTCAAAGAACCGGAACCGTTTTTTTCGGAAAGCTTCACTGCCCGTTCCAAAAGGCGACTGTGCAGGTAGAACACGTCGCCCGGGTAAGCCTCACGGCCCGGCGGACGACGCAACGTCAATGACATCTGACGGTAGGCCACGGCCTGCTTGGAGAGGTCGTCATAAATGCAAAGCACGTGACGGCCGGGGTTGGTGGCGCTGGCCGGCTGGCCGTCTGCGCCGTTATACATGAAGTACTCGCCGATAGCCACACCGGCCATCGGGGCAATGTATTGCAGTGGTGCCGAATCAGAAGCCGTCGCTGAAACGATAATCGTATAGTCCATGGCACCGAAGCGCTCCAAGGTCTCCACCACTGTGGCCACTGTCGAGGCTTTTTGCCCGATGGCCACGTAAATGCAGATCAGGTCCTTGCCCTTGGAGTTGATGATGGTGTCTACGGCGATAGCCGTTTTACCAGTCTGACGGTCGCCGATGATCAGCTCACGTTGGCCACGGCCAATCGGGATCATCGAATCGATGGCCAGAATACCGGTCTGCATCGGCTCGTTGACACCTTGGCGCTCAACGACGCCCGGTGCCCGGAACTCGACGGGGCGATAACCCTCGACTGCGATCGGGCCTTTGCCGTCGATCGGCTCGCCGAGCGGGTTGACGACACGCCCCAAAAACTCCTTGCCTGAGGGGATCTCTACGATGCGGCCAGTCGTCCGCACCGAGTCGTTCTCCTTGATTGCTGTGACGTCGCCGAGCAGCACGGCACCGACTTCGTCCTCGTCTAGGTTCTGGGCCAAGCCGTAGACGGTCTTGCCGCTGGAACTGGTGAACTCCAACAGCTCGCCGGCCATTGCGTCCCGCAGACCAGCGACCAATGCAATACCGTCACCGATCTGGATGACGCTCCCGATCTCCCGGGATTCAACGCTGACTTCGATGGACTCCAACTGCTTGCGCAGCAGGGCATCGATCTCCTGTGCGGTTATTTCCGCCATCTATGTCGCACCTCCGATAGTTCCGCCGGCAAGCACGGCGCGAGCGCGTGACAGCTGAAAAGTCAAGCTGGCATCGATACGCTTGCCATGCGTTTGCATTACTATGCCGCCCATGATCTCCGGATCGACGTGCTCCTGGAGCAGCACTGTCGTGCCGAACTGGGCAGAATACTTGTCTACAATCTTTTTTCGCAACCCATCGTCAAGGGCTACCGCACTGGTAACGTCAATGACAGTCAGCCTGAACTTCTCTTCCAACAAGAAGACCAGCCGCTCCTCGACGCGCCTCAGCAGCTTCAGCTCATCCCGCTCGATCATCAGGTGCAGCGTACTGAGGAGTGCCGGGGGGAATCCCCCGAAGATCTCATCCACCACACTGACACGAGCGGACAGGGGTATCTTGGTGTCTCTAAGAGTCTCCCGCAGATCCCTTGAGGCGTTAAGCGCTGACACCGCCGCCTGCGTCGCTTCGCTCAAGGAGAGCAGTTCCTCGGGCTTGGCCGCTTGGGCAGCTGAGGACAGCAGGTTTTGGGCATAAACCTCGACGATGGTTGACTGGGAGCTAGTTGTCATCGAAGCTCCCCGCTTCATTCACGTACTGCTCGATGATCCGGCGATGCTCCTGCTCGTCCAGGTTACGCCCGATCAGCTTGCCTGCCACCGACACCGAGATATCAGCAACGCTGCTGCGCAACTCGGCGATAGCCGCCTGTTTCTCAGCCTCAATACCGGCACGAGCACGCTTCAGCATAGTCTCGGCCTCCTCGGCCGCCTTGGCCTCGATGTCCGAGCGCACCAGTTCAGCGGCACTGCGGGCATCGGCAATGATCTGCGTAGCCTGCTCGCGGGCATCGTCCAACTGGGCCTTCTGAGCCTCCAACAGCTTGGCGCTCTCAACCCGGGCGGCCTCGGCCTGCTCCAAGGAATCCTTGATAGTGGCAGCACGCTTATCGATCATGCCGATAAAGACCGGCCAAGCCTTCTTAGCAAGGACGATCCAGAGCACGATAAAGCCGATGAGCATCGGGATCCACTCCAGCAGCGAGGGGAAAAGCAAGCTGATACCGACCCCGCCGCCTTCCGCCTCGTGCCCAGCAGCGGCCGCAGCCGGCTCACTGGCAAAAGCTAGCACAGGGAAACTGATTACGGCTACCGCCGGAATGGCCACGGCCACCAGCCTTTTCGATCTCACACTCATAAACTCACCTCCGATCGGGCTTGATATCTCCAAAAGGAACTGGCATCATCAAACCGCCATGGAAATGAATGCGAGAACGAAGCCGAGCAGGGCCAGAGCCTCTGACATGGCCGCAGACATGATGAACAGGGTAAAGATGCGGCTGTAAAGTTCAGGCTGGCGGGCAACTGCGCCCATTGCGCCGTGACCGGCCAAGCCGACACCAATGCCACCGCCGATTGCGGCTAAGCCAAAACCGATGGCACCAAGGCCGATTCCCGAAAAAACCATATGTGCAGCTTCCACAATTCCTCCTTACTCCGCCGGAGCCTCAACCCCGACACTACTTTTGCACACCGCAAAACCCACACAGCAGATGCGGTATGCCTTTAAACTACCAACAAGCGGACGGACTCCGCTCATCACCAAAATAATCAGTGCTCCGCGTTCGTCGCCATAAAGACATAGACACTAGAGAGCAGAGCAAACACAAATGCCTGAATACAGGCAACAAAGGCCTCCAAGGCATACATGACTACCAAGAATGCCAACCAAACCAAACCGAGCACGGAAGACGATATGGTGTTGACCGAAAAACCCTCACTGGCAATGGCGATCAACGGATGGAAAGCCATGCTGACGAGAATGGCCAAAACACCCAAGAGCAGATGCCCGGCGAACATATTGGCAAAAAGACGGACAGAAAGAGTCAGCAAGCGCAGCACCATAGAGAAGAACTCTAAGAACCAGATGAAGGCGGCCAGAGGTATTGGCAGGCCCTTGGGAGCCATCGACAGCAAGTAGTGCAGCCCACCTAGCTCCTTGATGCCATAGAAGTTGAAATAGACAAAAGCAATCGCAGCCAAAGGCAAGGTGACGCCGATAGTTCCAGTAGCGGCCTTCAGGCCGGGAATCAAACCGACAATGTTAGCCAAGAAGATGAAGATGAAAAGCGATGTCAAAAACGGGATGTGCTTCTTGGCGGCATTGCCCATCACCCCGTAACCGACCTCGTTTTGGGAAAAATTAACAAAGAACTCGACCACGCCAACAAAACGGTTCTTGGGAACCAAAGCCAGCTGCCGCTTGGCGGCAAAGACAATGACCAACACCAGTATCAGGATCAAGAGAATATAGGGCGTAAACGTAGTTATCGGCCCCCAAAGCGAACCTGAAGCCACTGTTTGTATCAGTTCTTGAATATGTTCGCCAAGCCCATCAAAATTCACGAGTGTCTCCTCTTACTTAGTCGAATTCCTGCTCTTGCCCTCATTTTTTCATCTGCACCACGACGAACACTATCATGGCCAAGATGAACACCGCCACGCAGACCAACCCAAAGACCAGCAGGTACTGGACTGCCACCAACCAACACACCAGCATCGCGGCGATCATCAAAACGAAAGAGAGAATCGGCAAGAGCATGATGTACTTCAAAACCTTGGTACCCTGCTCTATGAACCGCCGCCGGATCTTCCCACCCACTAAAAGAAATGGTAAAAACCCAAGAACTCCGGCCAAACCGCCTAACACACCCGCCAGAAGTTCCAAGCTACAATCCCTTCCACCGTTCGCTTTCGCTCTGACCGCAGACAACACACACTGCAAGCAGACCGGCAGCAAGCATTTGTAATCTCTGCACTGCCTCTGCGTTTCAAAGTCGTAATCATAGCAGAACCCCCATGATATATCACGGCAAGCGTTCCTTAAAATAATATTTTCACAATTATTGGAATTTCTGTACGATTTTGTCATCCAGGCAGACGGGTACAAAGCCAAAGAAACATTGCTGCCCTTAACCCTTGGCCCTTAGCATGGAAGCACCTACTAACACTAATACTAATACTGCTATGCCAGATTGCAGATGAGCCGTTCCAGGGGTGGCCGAATGACAAGATGGCGTGGCATGATTGATCGGTGCTCCCCTAATACGCAAAGCCTTCCAAAATCCTTGCAAAAATTATCCTTACATCTGCTCGCAAAACAGGATAGACTGTCAAGGTAGTACGATTCGCGCAAACGGTTAAGCGACCGACAGGGAGAAAACATGAAGAAGATCGTTGCAATTTTGCTGTCTGCCATCCTTGCTTTTTGCCTGCTGGCCTGTAGCGGCCAGAGCCAGTCGAGCAGCGACCAGAACAACCAGCAAAACACGAGCCAGACCACCCCAACAGCCAACGACCAGAGTGGCCAAGCAGCCACTGGCCAGCATTGGGAGGCCACCGGTGACCAGCAGGGCACGGCCACTACCGAGCCGCAGGCCACAACCACTGACGACAAGCAGACCACAACCGCCCCTGAGCAGCAAGGCACAACCACCACTTTGAAGGCGGGGTACACGACCTTCGGCTTTGGCGATCTGCTGATGCCTTATCCGAAGACTTGGACTACCGATGGTGATCTGGAAAAAGATAGCATGGTATATATCAAGAATCCTAGTGACCCAACAGCATTCGCCTTGGTCATGGCACCAACTGACCTTGGCACGACGATACTGAGTGCGGACGATCAGGCCAAGATATTCTCCCAGTTCTATACTGGGTTTGAAGCCTCCGGCTGGAAATATCCCAACGGCCACAAGCCGTTCAAAAACGGTGCGCTCTCAGGCGAGGTATCGGATATCTCGGGCACGTTCAATAAGGTGGAAGCCCGCGGTCAATGTTTTGTAGCGATCTACAACGGCAAGTTCTACTGCACTGCGATGGCCTTTCCTGTATCTGAGGCCAGTAAATACAACGACACTATGAGTTATTCCATTAGCAACATTAGCATCAAGCCGTAGGCAAGCACCAATATCGGTAAGATAATTCAGTAAGATCATGTAATTTTGCCCAATGAAGCGCCGATCAATGTCTGTTAAGCCATCTCACAAGATGGCGCGGTATGGTTGGTTGACGCTTCCCTAAGAGGAACGGGGAGCAAAGGATGAAGAAAATACTCGCAGTTTTGTTAGCCGCCTGTTTGGCCGTCTGCCTTGTAGCCTGTGGCTACGATGATGAGTCCTTTCTGGAGCAAAACGACCGTCACGAAGAGGGCTTAGGCAACCAAGATGCCGACGATCGGGATAACCAAGGCACCAACAGCTGGGAAAACGATGGTGAAGATATGGATGATCGGGAAGATCGGGAAATTGACGACTGACCACTGGTTTTCATGCTAAAATAGCCTTCCCGCTGGCAGCGACCTGGCTGGCAGCGGCCTGGCTGGCAGCGGCCTGGCTGGCAGCGGCCCAGTGTGGGGGCGTGGCGGAATTGGCATACGCAGTGGACTTAAAATCCACCGCCGCAAGGATTGTGAGTTCGAGTCTCACCGCCCCTACCAGCCCATCTGTGAAAAAAGCCAGGAGTCGTCAGTGGGCCGTGTGCTAACTCGTACCAATTAGCAAAACATCGACCCCTTACCCCTTATCACCTTGTCAGCCCGTCCGTGCAAGGCTTTGCCAGCTCTCCAAGATGATCCCTTGGAGAATGTCAGACTCGCTTACAGTCACTACCTCTAAAGCACTGGCAGCCATAAGCTCATCGAGAATCAACAAGCCGCCGACCACCACATCAGCACGGGCTGGATGCAAACCGACGACCTGTTTGCGGTCTTCAGTGGACAGAGCCGCTAACTGCTTTAAAATGCCCACCAAGCTAGACCGCCCAACTCGCTGCCCATGCACTTGGCTAGAACGGTAGACCTTCATCTGATCACGAACAGAAACCAAAGTGGTGGCGGTTCCGGCCACCGCAAAAAACCGTCTGATGGGCAAGCGCTGAGATTGAAGCTCTTGGAAAAACGGCTGCATTAAAGAGCGGATTTCCGCTTGGGCAGCGGCAATCTCATCAGCCTTCGGCGGGTCACTCTGCAAAAACCGGTCAGTGACGCACCGTGCGCCAAGCGGCAACGAGATCCTCTTATGGATACTAGGCAAAGCCCCTTCCAAGCCTTGACGGCCAACGACAAGCTCCGTCGAACCGCCGCCGATGTCTGCCAGCATCACCCATTCCGGATCCGAGCCGCCCGCCGCGGGGAAGGCGCTGAGCGTGCCGTTAAAGCTCAACTCGGCCTCACGCTCACCGGATATCACTTCAACTTTAATTCCTAGCTTAGCCAATGCGCATGCCAGCAACTCGGGGTTTTCGGCAGCCCGCATCGCTGATGTAGCATAGGCCGTTGTTCGACTAACAGGAATACCGCTGTCTTTCGCCAGCAACTCCATGGCCTCCGAAAAATCCCTGCAGGCCTCTGCCACCCGTTCGGCTGCCGCCTTTTTGATCATGTTGTCAACAGCCATGCCCTCGCCCAATTGGGTGATCTCAGTGAACCTCAGTACCTGTTGAAGATGTCCGCAGACATCCACATCGGCCACTAGCAGTCGCGTAGTAACAGTGCCGATATCAATAGCCGCCAATCTCATATATCAGTCAATCTCCAGTGCTCGCGTTAACGTTGTCAGCACCATCATCAGGTCGGGCGCCAGCGCTAACATCAGATGAGGCATCAGCGCTTGGGACAGGCGCAACACTGGGGCTTGATGGGCTGTAATGAAAAATAGTATCGAGCGTCGCGGTCCACCACTGTGTTGGTGCCTGTACTGAACCGGGTTCGATGCTGGCCGGCAGGGAGGTCGAGCTACTCGCAATATCCAAGCCGACAATATTCACCGCCTGCTCCCCAGCACGCACCCAACCGTACTCTTCACGAGCTCGGCTCTCTATTCCCTCAGGAGTTTTGATGGCGCCGATCAATTGGGCTATTTGATTATTCCGAGCCTCAATAGCACCTTCTTCGGCTTGCATCTGCTGCACGAGGCGAATGTCAGCCCACGCGCTGGCAGCAGGCCCGTAGACCATCAAACCAGCAAACAACATTGCAACAACCAAGATAAAAACGACAGAAAAGCCGGTATACGACCCGCGCCCAAGGCCGGTTTTCAGCTTGTCCAGCAACAGGCCAGCAAAAGACAAGTTCCGCTTTTGGACAACAGCCCCAAGCTCCTTACTGCCAGATCTAAAATCCCGGCCACGCACAGAACCCGACCCGGCAAAACCCCGACCGACGGAGTACGACCCAGTCACAGACTGTCTACCAGTTGGACTTCGCTGTTCAGACAAGACAGGGGCACGCTGGGCGCTTGCTGCTGCCGATTTTCGGGCACCGCCAAACACTGCCGCCCCGCGGGAGGAATCCCGCGATGCCGCACCGCGACCGACCTGGCCAGTAGACCCCGAACGGGAACCACCACCAGATGTCCTACGGCTCACATTATTGGAAGTATCATTTCGCAAATCCTGCATACTACGTTTCCAGTTCGATATCACGGCGCGAAACAGATAGCTAAGTTTATCAGAAACGCCCCGCCTTGGGGAAGCACAAATGCCGCTAAAAAAACCTTGGGGAGCACAGATTCATCTGCTACTCAGTCATTGCTAGCCCGGACTCACAGTATTTTCCCTGATCAGCAAGGTGATAGGCTACGAGCCAGAGCCGCATGGGATCGTGCCCAGACACTGATCGGCACCGCCTTAATCGTCATTTGACTCCAAGCGTGGCCGGATCAGACCGTAGCCGCCATCTCGACGGCGGTAAAGCACGTTCGTGGCACCAGTCTCCGCACTGTCGAAAACAAAGAAGTCATGGCCAAGCAAGTCCATCTGCAGCATCGCCGCATCGGTGTCTAAAACATCCAGATCAATCTCCTTGATCCGCACCAGCTGATCCGACTCATCATCATCAAAGCTATGGGTGCCGGGCATGGCAGAAACACTCTCCAGCACTTCTGTTAGTTTTGGCCCGGTCTGCCGCTTGTCGATCACCCGGGTCTTGAACTTGCGCAGCTGGCGCTCCAGTTTACTAGCCGCTCCTTCCAAAGCAGCATGAATATCAGTACTTGATCCCTCGGTACGGATAACATGACCTTTGGTTCGCAACGTGATCTCAGCAGAAGTCGGGCGAGGGTGCGCCGGATTCTTCTCGCTACGCAAAACAACCTCGACGGTCATTGGGTCGATCTTGAAGACCTTGGTGGCGCTATCGATGCGGGTTTCCACGAAGTCCCGGAGTTCTTCTCCGACACTCATCTTTCGCCCTGTGATGGTGATATTCATTGTTGCCTCTCTTTTCTGCTGCATTATTAATCATTTCAGCATAACCCAAAAAGAGTCTCTATGATCAGTTTGAAGCCGTGTCTGTCAAACGATTGTCAAGCTATGTGGCCTAAGAAATCCTTGGTACGGGGATGCTGCGGGCTACCGAAGACATCGTCCGGCAAGCCTTCCTCGACAATCACGCCCTCGTCCATGAACACCACCCTATGCGCCGCTTCACGGGCAAAGCCCATCTCATGGGTGACGACGATCATGGTCATGCCGCCCTCGGCCAACTCGCGCATCACGTCCAACACGTCACGCACCAATTCGGGGTCAAGTGCGCTGGTGGCCTCGTCAAACAGCATCACATGGGGATCCATAGCCAAAGCCCGGGCAATGGCCACCCGCTGCTGCTGACCGCCGGAAAGCTGTGCTGGCAGATAATCAGCCCTGTCACCTAATCCGACCTTCTCCAACTGTTCGACAGCAATTTTTTCGGCTTCGGCCTTGGAGCGCTTAAGCACCTTGCGCTGGGCGAGCATCACATTGCCCTTGGCGCTGAGATGCGGGAAGAGGTTAAAGCTCTGAAAAACCATACCGACCTTCTCCCGCAGCCGGTTAATGTTCACCTTGGGCGCAGTTATGCAGTTGCCTTCAAAATGGATGGAGCCATCGGTCGGCTTCTCTAAAAGGTTGATACAGCGCAGCAACGTTGATTTGCCGGATCCGGACGGCCCAAGAATCACCACCACCTCACCGCGTTCGACCTTTAGAGTAACCCCTTTCAGCACCTCCAAACTGCCGAAATGCTTGTGCAGACCTTCAATATGAACAACACAGCCATCGTCTGAGCTGCCCATGGTCACCTGCTGCTCAGCCATACCTGCCTCACGTTTTTTCACGTCGGCCTCGCTTTTTGTTATTTTTATCAGGGGGCATTCCCTGGCTCGGTGTCAAGGTCAAGGCATCCGGAGGTGTCAAGGCATCCGGAGATGCCACATCGACTCCCGGCGCGGAGCTGGCAGTAGCAGCCGCTGACATCGAACCATCTGGCTTTGCCGCAGACATTGCGCCCGGATCCACAGTATTGAACAGGCCGACGCGCTTCTTCTTCTTTTTCTCTTCCGGGGGCACACTCCTACCCTCAGACGCAGCTAGCCTCTTCTCGAAGACAGTGATCACCCGGGTCATCGGCAAGGTAATTACAAGGTAGAAACAGCCGGCAACAACATAAGGTGTCAGAATGCCAGTGGAGGCCGCCAAGTTCTTAGCAAACATCATCTGCTCCATCACACCAACAGCGCTCAGCAGCGAGGTGTCTTTATAGAGCAGGATAAACTCCGATGTCATAGTGGGGATGACACGGCGGATGGTCTGGGGGATGATCACCGAGAACATGGTTTGAAAACCGTTCATGCCCAACGAACTGGCCGCCTCGAACTGGCCTTTGTTGATGGACTGGATGCCGGCTCGGAAAATCTCAGCCAAATAAGCCGATGAGTTCAGGGCTAAGACAATGATCGACAGGAGATAAGGGGTGATGTTCACGCCTAACAAAGGCAAGCCGAGGAATGCCAGATAAATCTGCAAAAACAACGGCGTGCCGCGAATGACGTTGACATATACCCCGGAAAGGCCGCGGATTATGCTGAACTTGGACATCCGCAAAAACGAGATGCCCAAACCGATGGGAATGGCCAGTGGAAAGCCCAACAGCACCAACAGCAAAGAAACCAGCCAGCCGGGAAAAAGCGTACTGACGGAGGCCACTGCCCAGCCGGGGTTCAAAAAGATGTTCAAGAACTTGACCGAGTTCCAGCTCTTGACCCAATCCAAGCCGTCAAAGTAGGCCACCAGATTATCAGTCAGGGTCGGCACGATAGCTTTGATCGGCTTTTCCTGTTCCGCTAGCGCATGCGTTACTCCTTTGCCGTCAACATAGCTGCCAACCACGTAGTAATCGTCGCTCTTGGCCGGCAAGGAGACACCGTAGATCTGGATTCTCAGTTGGCTTTTGGAGTGAATAGGAACGGCAAAGTCCAAGCGCAACTGTTCGGTAGCCAAAGTCATAGTGGACTTGGGAGTCGAAGGCCGAACATGCTCCGGGTCGTCTCTGATGCCCTCTTGCACTTGAACATAGCTGGAGTCGCTAAACATGGTCCCTTGAGGAAAGACCAAGGTGATCGAGCTGACTTCTTCTTTATCGCCCACTATGCCATTCCAAGTGATGCGGGTCTCTTCGCCGCCGATGACCTTCGTGGTGGAAGCATCATTGGGCTTGGCGGTAACCGACTCAGTGCTCAGGGCTTGGCTTTGGGCTGGAAAAAATATCCAGCAGACCAAAGCCAAGGCCAACAGCAGCAACAGCTTGCCACCAAGGAAGTGCCGATCAGTCCTGTGGCCTTGGCTATCCATAGCTTGTTTCCGATCTTCTAAGGAGACACCGTTTAACGCTGCTATGCCAGATTGCAAGCTGGCCCGCCCCAAAGCCGCTTGGGCAAACAGAGGCACTACTAGCGGTAATGGCTCTGTTTGCCCGGGCGGGCATGGGGCAATCCAGCTTGCAAGGTGGCGTGGCATGATTGATCGGCATCTCCCTGAAGCCAACGACCGCAGTTAGCAGCGCAATGGCACAATCAGTTTTTGATGGACTCGGGCGTGATGCTCGGCTCATAGTTGAAATACTTTTTAAACAACTTGGCATAGGTGCCGTCGTCGACCAACTTTTTCAGGCTGTCATTAACGGCACTCTCCAGTGCCGGATTGTTCTTGCTTACGGCAATGCCGTACTTCTCGCCAGTTATGATGACCTCGGTCACGCGGCAGTCAGTGAAGGTGTCGGCCACCATTGCCTTGGCTACCGGCTCATCAATGAACAGCGCCTCGACTTGTTTGGCAACCAAGGCCGCCATGCCCTCACTGGTCTGGTTGAATATCTTCAATGTCGCATTGGGGAGATTCTCCTTGACCCAGTCTGCTCCGGTAGTGCCGGCCTGAGCGCCAACGACTTTGCCATCCAGCTGGTCAGCGGTAGTATAACCGCTGCCTTTTAAAGTGACACAGGCCTGATTGGAGTCAAAGTAGGGCATCGCGAAGTTGACCGATTCTTTACGCTCGTCGTTGATGGTCAGCGACGACACCGCCAAATCCATCTTGCCACCGCCATTGACCGAGGGGATCAATGTATCGAAATTCTGCGGCGGCAGGTAGTTCAACTCCAAGCCAAGGTCAGCGGCAACATATTGCATCATCTCCTCTTCAAAGCCAGTAGGCTTACCGGCTTGCATGGAGATAAAAGGCGGGTAGTCGCAGTCCGAGCCAATGGTCAGCTTGCCGGGGGTGACCAAGCCCAAATCGCCGTTGCCGACGGCACCAGTAGCCGTCTGGTCACCGGCACTGGCAGCTCCAGCGGCACTGGAGTCGCTGTCGCCCGAACCCTGACAGGCGCTCAAAGCCAGTCCTGCGGCCAGCGTCAAAGCCAATAAAACAGTCATCAGTTTCTTTGAGATAGTCATACGTCCTCCTTAAGTTGGATATACCAAAAACAGCACGAGGCCATCCGAACTTTAGCCCAGTAAACTGTAGGGCTTTAGTTTAATCGATTGGGCGAGACAAACATAGGATTTTCCTTTAATTTACAGTCCCCATACCAGCATTCTTTACAGGCCACGTATCGGCGGACACCCTGTCGGCATCCGCACCAACCTTGGCCGTTGTGCGAACTCCAAAAGAATGCGGCCTACTCCTTATTTGTGCTGCCCGACGAGGCCCCAGAGGAAGAGCCGACAATGGCGGTATTGCCCAGCACCAAGCTGGAGACGGCAGAGCCCAACCACTTGCTGACCACGGCCTTTAGCACGCCGCCGTCCCGCAGGTTACGAAGCGCATCGGTAATGGCATCAGTCAATGCCTGGTTGTTCGGTGCCAAGGCAATGAAAACGCCTGTCGGCTGCTTCAGGTAACCCTCACAGATAATGTCCTGATAGCGAGATGCCAAGTAAGAGCCGATCACCGTATCGGCCGCAGCATAGCTGATCGACCCAGAGACTAAGGTTTGGAATGCCTCGTCCAGCGACGGAAAGGTCTGGATGTACTGAGAGCCGAAAATATCGCTCAACTGCAAGGCCGAGTAAGAGTCGGCCTGAGTGGCGATCTTGGTGTCTTTCAGCTTATTGATGTCCAATGTCTGCGGGGTCGTGCTCACAGTGAATATGCCAGTACCATTCATTAAATACGGGCCAACCTCTGAAAGGCTGTTGTTGCTTTGCGAGCTCACCTGATAGTTCATCAGCATGTCTATTTTGCCACTGGTCAGCAAGGTCGTAGCACTTTGCTCAGAGACGTCAACCAGCTCCAAGCGCAGTCCAAGGTGCTCGGCGATGGCAGCAGCCAAGTCAACATCTATGCCGATCAGCTTGTCTCCCAATTTGCCCGCAAATGGTGCTTTTGATGAGTCGACTCCGACTGTCAGCACACCCTCTTTAATGACGGTCGGCGGTGCCAGTTTTGGATCCCCTAAGGTCAGCATCCCAGCTTGCTGCGAACAGCCAGACAATCCCAAGCCAAAAGTGGCCAGGGGCAACACCAGTGTGATCGAGAGTATGGCACGCGCCACCGCACGTGCTGTCTTTTTTTGGCTAAAAACCACTTCTCAGCTCACCTCGCTCATCTTCGACCGCGCCTCGGACGCAATGGCCGATAGTCGCATCGATACCGCTTGCTTCTTGATGTTCCCTACTTTTGGGTCACCCTCCGGCTGACCTGGTCTTTGACCCCACACTCGCATACCGGAGTCTTCGCTTGATGCAATCTCACTAAAAACCCTCTCGCCCGTAGGCCGAAAACCTTACAACGGACGGTACGACTTACCCCTAAACTGCGCCGTGCTCACAGGACAACACCCGGCTCGGTGTGACCTGCTTACGTGGATCCTTTTGGCCGCAGCTACCATGGACTAGAAAGCCGAACAAACTGCGCTCGCCAGCTCTCGCAACCACAGACCCGGAGGGAACAGTAAAGATTCTACCAGACTCTGGCCAATGTCAGTGTCCGCACATCAGACGCTCCGGCAGCCAGCAGCGTTTCAGTTGCGGCGTTCATCGTGGCACCGGTGGTAAAAACATCATCCAGCAACAACAGGTGCGGACAACGCGCCTTTAGCTTCGCTGCTACGCCATGGCCGCCCTTGAAAGAAAATGCATCCTGGGCGTTTTGCTGGCGCTCACCCCGCGTCAGGCCACGCTGGTCGAGGCTGCCCCGCTTAACTAGCAAATCCAATGGCTCTAAGCCAAGCAATGCCGCCAACCCCTCGGCAATCAACCGCAGGTGGTCGAAGTTCCTTCGTCTCCGGGCAACGGGGTCGGCGGGCACCCAGCACAGGGCATCCGCCCAAAGCCGCCACTCCAACGGTAACGCCCGTGCCATGATCTGAGAGATCAACACCGCCAACCGCCGCTCGCCACCGTCCTTATACACCCTAACTAAGGCTTTTGCTACCTGATTGTACTCCAGAACACTGAACGCCTCAGAGAAAGCGAAACGTCTAGGTGAATCACGTTCTGTACATTCAGTGCATATCTGGCGACCGAAAGGCGCTCCGCAGCGTGGACACGCCCAGCGGCGATCAATGTAAGACAACTCAGCAGCACAGGCTGCACAAAGCAGACTCGTACCTTGTTCGCAAAGCACACAGCGTGTCGGATAAAGCAATTCGATGACAGCCTCCAGAAGAGGGCTTCGGTCAATGCTGTTGCGCCAGCTCGCGAGATGGCGTGACACGATCGAATCGGCGCTTCCCTAAGCAGTGTCGGTATCACAAAGCCCGTCCGGGTCGAAGACACCGCGCTCGGTGATGATGCCGGTGATCATCTCGGCCGGTGTGACATCGAAAGCCGGGTTGTAGATCGGCACCTCTGGGGGGCTGGTCTGGAACCAAGCATCGAAGCCATAGCCGCCGCCGGTGTTGCGATAGAGGCTCATCTGGTGGCCGTGCTTGAACTTCAACTGCCGCTCACCCTTCTTAGTCAGCAGGTCAAAGGCCTGTGTCGATGCCACGTCGTCAGGCAACAGGGTGCCACTGGCCGTGAAGCCGGCCAGCTCGCGTGGGTCACGCTGCTCGATAGGAATCTGGCTACCGTCCTCCAACGAGCGGTCGATGCTGGATTCCGGGGCGCAGACATAAAATGGTATGCAGAAATTCCGGGCGCAGACTGCCAGCATCAAGGTGCCGATCTTGTTGGCAGTATCGCCGTTGGCGCAGATCCGGTCGGCACCGACGAATACAGCATCCACCCAACCGGACTGCATGATACTGGCAGCCATACTGTCAGCAATCAGTGCGCAGGGCACACCTGCGGACATCAGTTCCCAAGCAGTGAGGCGGGAGCCTTGGTTCAGTGGCCGGGTCTCGTCAACCCATACGTGCTCCAGACGATCTTGATCAAAGGCGGTATAGATCACGCCGCCGACCGTCCCATAAAACACCGTTCCCAAGGAACCGGCGTTGCAGTGGGTCAAAAGCCGCGACCCCGGCTTGATCAGCTCGGCGCCATTGGCACCAATAGCACGGTTTGCAGCCTCGTCATCGTCAGCCATCTTCTGGGCAAAAGCCACAACATCGTCTTTCAGCTCCTGAAGCCCCAGCCCGCGGTCAGCCTGCTCATGCGCCCGGTCACGGAGCTTTTGGGCACCCCAAGCCAAGTTCACCGCAGTAGGCCGGGCAGAGCCGATGCGCTCGGCAGCAGCGTCAATGCCGCTAAGCCAGACATCGACCTCTTTGTCGGTCGATTCATTGGTACTCCAAAGGGCAACCGCCATGGCGGCAGCGACCCCCAAAGCCGGGGCACCGCGCACGGCTAAAGACTTCACGGCTTTTTCCACGCCTTCCAGCTTCTGGCAACTAAGCACGTCGCCAATCATGGGCAGACGGGTCTGATCGATCAAAAACACGGTCGGTCGGTCGTTTGACTCACTTTTCCCCCACCATATACTGCGGGGGATCTTGCTGAGGTCCGCTGTCATGCTCTTCGCTCCTCCTCCTTAGATCGTACCTTCGCGCCAACTGGACAAGTAGCGCTCCTGTTCTGGGGTCAGACTGTCTATCCGCACACCCAGGCTCGCCAGTTTCAGGCGAGCTATTTCATCGTCAATCTCCGCCGGCACCGGTAATACACCGGCTGCCAGATCCTCTGTTGCCTTCAGCAAATACTCGGCGCAAAGCGCCTGGTTAGCAAAGCTCATATCCATCACCTCCGCCGGATGCCCCTCAGCAGCTGAAAGATTCACCAACCGCCCTTCGGCAAGCAAGATCACCGTCCGGCCGTTGGGCAGGGTGTATTCCTCAACCAGAGGCTTCAACAACTGCTTGTCGGTGCAATGTTGATCCAGCCAAGCAATGTTGATCTCGGTGTTGAAATGACCAGAGTTACAAATTATCGCACCATTCTTGATATTCATAAAGGCTTCTTCGTCAATAACGTTCAAATCTCCGGTCACCGTGACCCAAACATCCGCGAATGCAGCAGCATCTACGGCAGGCATTACCCGATAGCCGTCCATGTGGGCCTCCAAAGCCTTCAGCGGGTCGACCTCACAGACGATAACCTGCATACCCATACCCGCGCCACGCATTGCCAAACCACGCCCGCACCAACCGTAGCCACTGACCACCAAGGTACGACCGGCCAAAAGGCGGTTAGTGGCGCGCACCACCCCGTCCAAAGTGGACTGCCCGGTGCCATAGCGGTTATCGAAAAAATGCTTGGTCTTGGCATCGTTAACCGCGATGACCGGGTAGCGCAGGGTGCCGTCAGCAGCCATCGAAGCCAACCGGACGACCCCGGTGGTGGTTTCCTCAGTGCCACCGATGATAGCGGAGAGCTTTTCTGGGTGCTCGGAATGCAGGCAGCTGACCACGTCGGCTCCGTCATCCATGGTAACCTGCGGGTTGTGGTCGACCACTGCGCCGATATGCTGGTAATAGGTCTCAGTATCCTCGCCTTTGCGCGCAAAGACCCGTACCCCGTACAGCTCCACCAAAGCAGCAGCCACATCGTCTTGGGTAGAAAGCGGGTTGGAGGCGGCCAGCACCACGTCGGCACCGCCGGCTGCCAGCACTCGCATCAGGTTGGCGGTCTCTGAAGTGACGTGCAAGCAGGCCGAGATGCGCACTCCCAACAAAGGCCGCTCGGCAGCAAAGCGCTCGCGGATGCCGGAGAGCACCGGCATGTCCCGCTCAGCCCACTCGATGCGTTCCCGTCCTGCCCCCGCCAAGCATATGTCTTTGATGTCATAATCCACTATCCAGTGCTCCTCCCTGCTCCAGCTGCTCAGCAACCGCTTTTATGAAAGTTTCGGTGTCTAACTGTTGTTTATTCGGCACTGTGGAAAGAAAAACCAAATCGGCGGTCATCCGGCCTGAGGCGATCGTCTTGAGGACAGCGCTCTCCAGACCCTTAGCAAACCGCACCAGCTGCGGCAAACCATCGAGCTGGCCACGCTTGGCCAAGGCCCCCGTCCAGGCAAAGATAGTAGCCACCGGGTTAGTGGAGGTCTTCTCGCCCGCCTGCCAGCGATAATAATGGCGTTGCACCGTCCCGTGCGCCGCCTCGTACTCAAAACAACCTGCGGGAGAAACTAGCACCGAGGTCATCATTGCCAAGCTGCCGAAGGCACTGGCCACCATGTCGCTTATCACGTCGCCGTCATAGTTCTTCAGGGCCCAGATGAAACCGCCCTGCGAGCGGACAGCTCGAGCCACAGCGTCGTCGATCAACGTATAGGAATAGGTAATCCCAGTCTTGGTGAAACGCTCGGCGTAGTCTGCTTCGTACAGTGCCTGAAAAACGTCGCGGAAGTGGCGGTCGTATTTCTTGGAGATGGTATCCTTAGCCGAGAACCAAAGGTCTTGCTGGGTCGTTAGCGCGTATTCAAAGCAAGAACGGGCAAAAGAGGTGATCGATGCCGTGGTGTTGTGCATGCCTTGGACAATGCCGCCGGGCGATGGTGCCGAGTCGGGGCGACAGGCGAAGTCAACGACCAGCTGCCTCAGCTCGCTGCCATCAGGCCGGGTAGCCACCAGCTCGACTTTGGCTTCGGCCAGCTCCGCATCCAAACACATCTCGGTCGCCTTGTAGACATCGCCGTAAGCATGGCGGGCAATGCTGATCGGACGCTCCCAACTGGGGATATATGACCGGATGACACCAGTTGTAATTGGGGTGCGGAAGACCGTGCCATCCAAGGTAGCCCGGATCGTGGCATTCGGTGAGGGATAGAGCTTGGAAAGCTGATACTCGGCTAAGCGCTCTTCGTTGGGAGTGATGGTGGCGCATTTCACGGCAACGCCCAAGCGACGGCAAGCCTCAGCAGCCCTCACCGTCACTGCATCGCCTGTGCGCTCTCGCTCCGGTAGGCCGAGGTCATAGTATTCGGTGGACAGGGCCAAATAGGGGCGGATCAAAAACTCCTTGACCCAAGACCAGAGGACACGGGTCATCTCGTCGCCGTCCATCTCCACCAAAGGGGTGGTCATTGCAATCCGTTCACGCCGCAACATCTCAAGCCTCACAAATCTCGACTATCTGCTGCGCCCGCCGCTTCAGCGGGCCTTTGCTCCTTTGGGCATCGAAGCGCATCCGGTCGGCAAGTTTTTTTCGCACACCCTTGGCTATCTCGCCATTTGCGTAGCCGATGATAGCAATGAGCATATCCTGAAATTCTGCGTCACCATGGTAGCATTGTATGGCCTCATCGATCAGCGGCCAAACCCTAGACGAGCGCTCGCCGTCCAACGCCCCATAGGCCGTCAAGAAGCGCACTGCCCCTAAGCGAGCCGTACCGCTCTCCTCGTCATAGAGCGAGGCTTCAACACCTTCCATGTTGTCATCCATAACCGCCGGGTTCAAAGCAACAATACGGGTCAGAGCCTCCAGTATCTCCCAACGGGTCTGTGCCTCTGGGCGATGCAGGGCATCGGCAATCTGAGGGATATAGCGTTCTAGAAGAGCCGGCTGGGAGGCGGCCACCACAGCCACCGCCGCCGCACTGAACTGGCGCAGACGCCGTTCGCTGCCAGACAGGCTCTCGATCAGCAAGTCAAGCACCTCGGGATCGGCCATAGCCTGCTCGGCAACTGGAAAACGATCCTCGTTGGAATCAAAGACGATCTGACGAACGGCTGGATTCTGCACCTTCTTGCTCTTTGTGCCTGTCTTTTTGGCCTGCGTGCCGACTCTTGCCGACTTCTCCGGACTCTTTGGTAACGAGACGTCCGGATCGGGCTGCACTGTGTTCGCGTCAATCATACCAGCTATGGGAACCACTCCTTGCACATCGGAGAATGTTGAACAACGTTGAATGTACTTGAATGCACTATTGTACCATGCCCTAGGGCAGCGACCAAGAGAATAGGATTTTTTGGAGATATTCCGGTGATGTCCCACAATAAAACTCCATGAGGCCATGCTCGCACAAACTCTAATTGAGCCGCACTGCCAAAAGCAAAACTGCTACACTGATAGACATGCAGCGGCTACAGGAAGGGAGTGTCCATGGATTTTGCAATTTCGTATAGTGGTGGCAAAGACAGTGCACTCGCTTTATACCGGATGATACAAAAGGGTCACACTCCGCTTGCCATGATCACTACCATCGACCCCGAACAGGGGCGGTCTTGGTTCCACGGCATCCAAGACAAGCTGCTGTGGGCGGTGGCCGATAGCCTGGGAATTCCTTTGATCTCCTGCAACAGTACACCGGAAACCTATAACGAGTCGTTTGTCAACGCCCTAAAGGAAGCGCGTGCGATGGGCGCCCGGGCCTGCGTGTTCGGAGACATCGATATCGACGACCATCGGATTTGGAACGAGAAACGTTGTGTCAAAGCCAATTTGGCTTGCACGCTACCACTTTGGCAAAACGATCGCGAGGCGGTGCTGCAAGAACTGCTATCAGCAGGATTCAAGGCACTGATCAAGATTGTGGACACAGACAGGCTGGACGAGTCGTTTTTGGGTCAAACCCTAACCAATGAGCTGATCGATAGAATCAGAGCGACAGGTGCCGATGCCTGCGGCGAAAACGGCGAGTACCACACACTGGTCTATGACGGCCCTCTATTCTCCCAACCCGTGCCCATCAAGCTCGGAACTATTATCGACTTGGGCAGGTACAAGGCGATCGATATCAGTTGACAGGAGCCGGCCAACGAAAGCCGGATAGTCGGCGGCTCCATGGTGTGATCAGTGGCTGCAAGCGACAGCTGTGGTCAGCCCGACAGCCCAACATCACTTCAACACAGTGGGAATGCCGCAGACTATGCGCAGCACTTGGTCAGCTTGGCATGCCAAGGCGTTGCAGAGCCGTCCAGTGGCCTCCCGCCATTCGGTGTCTGCATTGCTGATGGGTATGACGCCACTGCCTACCTCGTTACAGGCCACCACCTCTTTGCGCAAAAGCTCCGGCAGGAGGCCTAAACAGTGTTGGGGATCAACCTTAACGATCTCTTGCAGGTTGACTAGAGCCGGCCGGTCGTCCAGCACGGCATCGGCTATGGCCTCCTCAGCGTATCCTAGGCTTTGGGTCAAATAGTCCAGCTTGCCTGCCGCCTTGGCACCAACAATTAGAATCATCCTATTACCTCCTTTTCGGTCTTGCAATGCTCAACAAAACCCTGGCAACCGACGCAGTCGGCCTGGTTAGAGCGAACAGCTTGAACGACATGACCGACCCAGCTAGAAATATGCCGATTAATCATGCCACACCAGCTGGCAAGCGGTCATAACAGCATTAATCGGTGCCTCCTTGGCCATCCTCACCACAACTCCCCTTTCAGCACGCACGGCAACCCACAGCAAAGCTCATAAACATGGTCGTATTGTGCCGCCAAGCGACGGTTCAACTCACCTAGCACATCGATGTATTCCAACACCATATTATCGTATTCCGCACCGTCGGAGCCAACGTCGTTGGTCACCACCACAATGTGCTCGCACTGTGCCTCCAGCCTGGCGACCCCCCGAAGGATCGCCGCCAGCGCTTGCTGGCCAGCACCAGCCTCGTCATACAGTTCGTTGGCCGTCAAGTTACAGAGGCACTCCAACAACAGGGTACCGCGCTCAGGCAGGTCCACGCCGACGATGTCAGTGTAGCGCTCAATGGTCTGAAAGCCCATACCAGCACGCTGCTTTTGATGGCGGGCAATGCGAGCTAGACTCTCCTCTCCAAAAGGCTGCATGGCCGCCAAGTAGTAATGCGGCGCGGGCAGACGGCGTGCCAGTTTTTCCGCATAGCTGCTCTTGCCACAGGCCGAGCCGCCAGTTAACAAAAAACGCATCATTGCACCTCCCACTGACTAAGCATTTGCCGCATCCAAGCATAGACGTCCATGGCGTAAACCTGCTGCAGCCTGTCTCGGCCAAGTACGGTGTCCGGATGACCGAGCGCAACGATGCGCCCCTTGTCCATCAGCATGATATCGGTGCCATAGGCGCGAGCCAAGCTGAGGTCGTGTACCACCGAGATCACCGCCCGTCCCGGCTGCTTAACCCAGTCGGCAATCAGGCCGAAAACCTGTTTTTGGTACACCAAATCCAGATGGTTGGTGGGCTCGTCAAGAATCAAGAGCTTAGGATCCTGGGCGAAGACCTGCGCTAGAAACGTCCGCTGCAGCTCGCCACCGGAAAGCTCCAACACCGAGTGGTGCTCCAACTCCCGCATGCCCGTCAGATCTAAGGCATGCTGCACACTGTCGTTGTCCGCATCGCTTTTGCTGCTGAAGATGCCCGGGGCATAGGAGTAGCGACCGAGCCGGACTACCTCACCAACCGTAAAAGAATAGGTTACAGAGTGACTCTGAGCCAAGACGCCGATATTTCGGGCCAGCTTAGCCGACTTCATTCGCCGCAGGTCTGCGCCATCGTAGAGTATCTCGCCGGTATAGTCCACACCCTGCGAGATCGCGTTGATTACGGTGCTCTTACCGGCACCGTTAGGGCCGACAATCATCAACCAATGATTCTCGGCAACGGCAAAGCTGGCATCATCAACAATGGTCAAACTGCCGTATTTCACTGCTAGGCCACTGGCTTGGAGCATGACGGCCTTATCGCGCTCCACAAACGTGACCTGGTTGGCCGGCTCCGCTTTAATGCTCTGCATGGCTAACGCGCCTTCCGGGTGGTGTAGAAGATGTAAACGAAGACCAGCGAGCCGATAAACGAAGTGACCACGCCAATCGGCAGCTCCAAGGGCCTCAACAGGGTGCGCCCGGCCAGGTCGGCGAGCATCAAGAAAATAGCACCGCCGATCATCGCCGCCGGCAACAACCGCCGGTGGTTCGGCCCGACTATCAACCGCGCCATATGCGGTACCACCAGCCCAACAAAGCCAATGCAGCCGCTGACCGAAACGCAGACCCCGACCAGGCAAGAGGCCATCACCATCACCACCTGCTTGGTGCGCCGGACGTTGACACCGATGTGCCGGGCGTTATCCTCGCCTACCGCGAAGGCGTTCAACTCGCGGGCATAGTGCAACAAGACTGCTCCGAAGACCAGCAGTGCCAAGAACAGCACCAAGATGTTGCGGTAGCTGCTCTGTGCCAGCGAGCCCATCGTCCAAAAGGTAATGGAATGCAGCTTGTCAGGAGCAAAGGTGATAATGAAGCTGATGATGCTGCTGGCAAACATCGAGAAGATCACACCGACCAAGATGATGGTGTTGGTGGACAGCGAGTAGTCGAACTTGTAGGACAAGGTCATGATAACCATCAGCGAGAGGAAGGCAAAGAGCACGGCCATGATCATCGGTCCAGCAAAGGGCACAAAGGGCAGTGTGATGCCAAAGGCGATGGAAACCACCGCCCCCATCCCCGCACCAGCCGAAACCCCCAAAGTAGAGCTGTCGGCCAAGGGGTTGCGCAGCAGTCCTTGGAAGGCAGCACCGCAAAGTGCCAGCGATGCCCCAACCAGGGCGCCGCAGAGCACCCGTGGCAGCCGCACCGGCATAATGATAGAACCGGCAAGGCCTTCCGGAGCCGGCTGGCCGGTCAGGCCGTGCCAAATCGCCTGCAAAGTATCAGCCAGCGGGATGTCGATGTTGCCAACACAAACACAGAGCAAGAAGGTAGCAACGGTCGCCATGGCCAAGGCCAAGTACGGCCACATCCCGAAAGCTTCTTGGCGGCTTTTGACGCGCTCGGCTTTTTGGCTGTCCATCATGGCAACCGTCACTGGTCAATCGATCAGAAGCGTTAGTCTATCCTCAACTGCTGGCCACAGCCCCATAGACAAACTCATAGAGGTCTTCAGCAGCATTCACCAAACGTGGCCCAGGACGGGCAATCGTGTTCTCGTCGGCATTGAATACCGCGTTGTTTTTTACCGCTGCGATCTTATCCCAACCAGGACGGCCCATGATCTCTTGAACCGGTGTCTCGCCTTGGCCATCAAACATAAAAATAGTGACAATATAGTCTGGATTGCGCTCGATCACCTGCTCAGCCGAGATCTCCTGCCAGCTGCTGACATCGGCAAAGGCGTTCTTCAGGCCGAGCATGGTGGCGATTTCGTCTTCAAAAGTGCCGGATCCAGCCGTCCAAAGCCCATATTGCAGCGGTGACACCTCGAAGTAGATCGTCTTGGTGCCGTCACCAGTGGCTTTGGCTTTGATGTCGTCGAAAGACTGCTTCATCTTATTGACTAGAGCAGATGCCTCGCTGTCCTTGCCGAGAATCGAACCAAGAAGACCAATAGACTTGTAGGTATCATCGATAGTCGTGGCATCGTTTAAGACCACTGCGATACCAGCATTTTTCAGCCCTTGGATTTGGTCGGCCATCCCTTGTTGGTTCATAGTAGAGACCACAACCACTTGAGGAGCGAGTGCGATGATTTGCTCGGCGTTCATGTCATTGCCGGACTGCACCACTGGAACCGATTCTATCTCTTTAGGATAGTTGCAGTAAGTTCCCCGTCCGACCAAGGCATCACCGGCACCCAAAGCATAGATGATCTCGCAGTCCGAGGGAGTAATAGCCACCACTCGCTTGGCCGGCCCGTCCAAGCTGACCTGGCTGCCGGCCATATCGGTCACCAAGATGGCGGCAGGCGCAGCTGCCTCGGGGGCCGGGTTTTGGTTGTCTGTCGAACCAGCCGACCCAGAAGTGGAGCAGGCCGACAGCGCGACCGTCAGTGCAGCAACCACAGACAGGATAAGTAGCATCATTGCTGGCTCTTTAGTACGTTTCTTCATAATCATCTTCTCCCATTCAAAGGACACCCTAGTGCCATTTCCACTCTATGCGGATATTTGGCACCAACTACTAGCAAACGAACGCCTGGGGAAGACAAAAAGAAAAGAGCTGTGCCCCTACATTGCTCAGTCGAGAAGGACACAACCCTAAAAGCGGACGATTGTAATCGCATCTCTCAACCCCAGAAGATTCGAGTGTATCCAGGTTTCCCGACTTGGCTTCATCCTACTTGGGCATCTTCCCGCCTTGCGGCAGTGACACTTTGCCCTTTCGTCAGCTTCACGGTTACTGGGATAGCTCGGAATTCTCATCCGATTCCCTTAGCGACAAAGTCGCCAGCGCCAGAGCGCGAATACACACGCGGTTCATTTCCTCGTAAAAATGTAATTCAGTGCCGCCTTCCTGTCAATATAAAATTTTCGATTTTTATAGTAAAACTGTGGGAAAGTACAGCACAAGAGCACAGGATATCTGTTCCTTGTGCTCCATTAATTTTCTTGTACACTAGAAACTCTTGCTAGATTTGGCATTTGTTTCTAGTATAATGGAATAAATTTAAAAACGACCCGCAAGGAGCAAGGCCGTGGTCGAACGTTCATACTATCTGTCTAAGCTGGAAGAATTCCTAGACACACCACTGGTCAAGGTAATCGTTGGCCTGCGCAGGAGCGGCAAAAGCGTACTGCTTAGGCAGCTCAGCGGACAATTGGTGGCCAGGGGCGTAAGAGCAAGTAATATCCTGTATTTCAACTTCGAATCGCTGCAATGGAGCCATCTGGACAATTACCAGTCACTCTACCAAGAAGTCTGCGACAGGCTCACGGGCACTGCTGGCAGGGTGTACCTGCTTTTCGACGAGATACAGGAAGTCGAGTCTTGGGAAAAGGCGGTCAACTCCTTCAGGGTCGACTTGGACTGCGACATCGTTATCACCGGCTCCAACCAGCGGCTGTTTTCCGGAGAACTGGCCGGCTTGCTGACCGGCAGGTACGTGGAGATACCCATTTTCCCGCTCTCCTTCGCTGAGCATCTAGAGTTCAAGGCCGCCGCCAGATCCGCCGCCGAAACTACCGCTGGGATAGATGAAAGCAACAGCGAAGCCAACGGCAAGGCGACCGACAACGCCAACCAGCCGGAGCGAAAGGCAAGCCGACAGGCCTTCGACGAATACCTCTGGCTAGGGTCACTGCCCGGCATTCACGAGCTGCCCGCCAACGAGGAAACTATCCGAACCTACACCAAAGACGTTTTCAACACAATTCTGTTAAACGACGTGATCAGGCAAAACAAGATACGCGAAACCGAGCTACTGGAACGCATCGTCCGCTTCCTGCTCGACAACCTCGGGCAGATATTCTCTGCCAAGTCCATCGCCAGCTTCCTGAAAAGCCAAGGCCGGAGAATCAGCGTGGAGACGGTCTATAGCCATATTCGTGCCTTGGAACAAGCCTACCTGATCCACAAGGTACGGCGTTTCGACATCATCGGCAAACGCCACCTAGAGACTTTGGAGAAGTACTTTGTCGCCGACTTGGGTATCAGGCATGCGCTGCTGGGCTTCAACGCCAACGAGATGCCTGGTCTTCTAGAAAACGTCGTCTACCTCGAGCTGCTGCGCCGGGGCTGGAGTGTATCGCTCGGCAAACTGAGGAACATGGAGGTAGACTTCATCGCCAGCAAACGCGAGCTGTGCCGCTACATCCAAGTCTGTTACTTGCTGGCCGACGATGCCGTGTTCAGGCGCGAGCTAGAACCGCTAAAGGCGATCCCGGACAACCACTACCGGGCGATCCTCTCCCTGGACGAGCAACCCGAAGCCAATATAGAAGGCATCCACCGCATAAACTTGGTAGATTTCTTACTAGACCCGACATGGTAGCTCCAAATAGTTCAGGATTTCCCAAATAGTTTAGGATTTTCGGCCTCGCACTCACACAAAGCCTCTTTGCAAAGCCCATCAGTTTTTGAATACTATGAGAAATTAAAGTAACAGCTGATAGCCAAGAATATTGCTAGCACGGTTATCCTGAGAGCACCGCTGAAGGCGATTGCGAAAGGGCATGGCCTTGGCCATTGGGCGACAGCCTCTTCGTGCTGCTCAGACAGGCCGAGCGCATAGTGAACGCTCATGGGCTTGCCCGACCTTATCTCTGCCGCAATGCGTTTGCGCATCAGCGCCAGTATCAAGACCGTTGCAGCAATCATGGCTATATCGAAAAGCAGTGCGGGCAACCCGGAAAACCCTATGTGAGCCAGCAGCGACACCAGCGCGTTGTTCAACACATGCAATATTCAGATCAACAAAACTCGAAACCACCGCAGTGCCTCGAAGTGCATCGGCCTTCGCTTTCATTCTCATTTCTCCTTTCCTCTCACAGTTCAGGTGATGCTACGGTACCGCCATTGATGGCGGCACCGTAGCAAGAAACCTTACTTTACTTTGATGGTCTTGACCACACGCACCTTGTCGATGGTGATGGTCACTTTGTAGGTGCCTTTCTTCTTGGCCGTGGCGGTGCCGGCGGCATCCACTGTCAGGCCGGCGGCCTTGGAGGACTTAAAGGTGATTTTCGTCCAAGTGGCCTTGGGCTGGCCGAGCTTGACGGCGATGGTCTTGACCGCACCGACCTTCAGCGTTGTCGGGGCGGTGGCTGTGGCCTTCTTCAGGGCAGCAGCATTCTTGGCCGCCACCACATTCACAGAAAGCTTGGTGCCGTCGGCAGCGGTGGCGGTGATAGTCGCCTTGGCGTTGTTCTTGGCCTTCTTGTTCATGGTCACCACACCCTTGGAGCTGACCGTGGCCACCTTGGTGTTGGAGCTTTTCCAAGTCAGCTTGGCGCTGACGGCTTTGCTGCCGTCATAGGCCACCGCGCCGATAGTGTGTTTCTTGCCGACCTGCATATACACGGTCTTCAGTGGTGTCAACACCTTAGTGACGTTTTTGACAACCTTGATGTCCTGATAGTCGGTCTTGGCACCGTCGACGGACTTGACGGTGATGCGCACTGTGCCCTCGCTGCCAGTGAAGGTGACCAGGCCTGCGGTGCTGACCGTGGCCAGCTTGACATTGCTGGTGGCCCAAGTGACAGACTTGTTAGTGGCATTGCTTGGAGCCACATCGACCTTGAGCTGCAGCGGCTGGTTGGTGCCAGTGGCCTTCCAGGAATAGCTGGCCGGAGCGCCGCTGATAGCCACCGAGGTCACGGCCACTGAGGCGGCCTTGAGGCCGGCAGTTGCGGCCTTCAGCACCGCTAGGGCGGCATCGACTTCAGCCTGGGTGGCACCGGGCTTATCCAGAGCGGCCTGCGCCGCAGTTAAGGCAGACTGGTAGGCAGCCCAGCTCTCGGCGCTGAAATCAGCGGCTGACTTGCCTGCCACTGCGGCTTGAGCTGCCGCTGCGGCACTGGTCAGATCGTCTTTTTGCGCGGGCTGGATAGTCCCCGAAGCCGGCCAGGCCGCCAAGGTGACATCGCTCATGTCATAGAGCGGGCCTTTCCCGGAAAGCGAGCGCACCAGCGATATCAGGCCATAGCTGCCCTGCTCGGTGGCCATGCCGTTGGAACCGGTAGTGGCGACGTGCTTGAAGCTGCCGTCGGCCAGCTGGTAGGGAGTAACGACATCATAAAGAGTCTTGCCGCCCTTCACGAAACGCTCGTCGTTTAAGGGGATGCCCAAGCCGTTCATGGCCACCAGCACTTGGACAGCACTTTCCAAGTTGTCATCGCCCCAGGCCATAAAGGAGCCGTCGGCCTTCTGGACGGCCGAGAGGGCACTCAGCGCCCGCATCACCGCTGCGTCCAAGTCGCTGTTGCCCTTGCCATAGTAGGGAGTAAAAGCCTGCAAGGTCATAGCCGTGACGTCCGGGTCAGGCACTAGGTTGGAGGTGTTGCTCGGATAAGTCAAAGACCAGCCGCCGCCGGGTATCTCGCAGCGCAGGATCTCGGCTATCAGGCTCTCACGGCTGGCCTGGATGGCAGTGGAGCCGGCCGGTAGCTGGGGCATCGGGTAGTTGCCGGTATCCAAGGCTATCAAAGCCCAGATGGAGCCGTTAATGCCTTGGCGCTTGACGAAGTTGAAGTCGGCCAGCGGTGCCGTCATATCGTAACCGTTGAACTTGGTGGCATCCACCCCACAGGCTGTGAGCGTCAATATCACCCGCTCGTTCTCGGTGGCCTTGGCGTTATGCAGCTTAGGTGCCGTCGATATGCTGGCTACAGAAGCGGCTAAGTTTGTCAGGTAAGCAGTCCGGGCCGCGTCGCCGAGCTTGCCGGCGCGGGCTAGGTCCATCACCGTCCACTCGTGGGTGTAGCCCACGATCTTCAGGTCCAGTACCGCTGCTTGGTAGTCCGTAACCTTGTTCATAGCCATTTGGGCTTGAGCCAGTGTCGGCAGTGACACCGACCCAACAACCGCAGCGGGAGTTATACCGCCTGTCGGCGCGGCAAAAGCCACCGCTGGCAGCATTGCCACCGCAAGCAGTGCCGATACCATGACGGCCAATGCCCGGGAGAGTAGCCTTGCCTTCTTATTACCTGTTCTTACCGTTTGATTGTCAGTATTGTCCATTCTCCTGATCCTTTCTCCTATGTATGGTGCCTCGGCCTGCTATTAGCGGAACAC
>WRGR01000031.1 GCA_009787085.1 Actinomycetes bacterium | reverse complement strand
CCGCGTCGTAGCGGTAGGCCAGATAGCCGTCGGCACCGTCGGCGGCCTTCTAGGTCAACTTCAGGGTATCGGAGTCCACGCGACCGGCGTAGAGGCAGCCGGGGGCCTGGGGCACGGCTGTGCTGGATGCCGGGGCAGCGTTTGCGGTGGCTGGCAAGGCGATAAAGGTGAGCGCCGACAAGGCGATGGCAACGGCAACAATTAAACTCTTTGGTAATAGGTTCATGAAGTCATCCTTTCTTAGGCTATGGGTTGGACACCATCTCCGAGCTCGTTCGCGATCATTCCGGATTTGCGTCACCTTTGCCTATTATTGCCTCAGATCTGGGATAGTAATACAAAGCTCCCTCTTTGTTATACCAATAGTGTTTCTTATAGCTCTGCTCTGGGTCATCCAGCCCATTGGGCCGTCAAAACAAAGGCGAGCAGCACATCTGCCGCCCGTGCAAAGGCACCCCTTTTTCTTTTACTGCTTCCTTGATTGTGTGCCGGGACGCTTACAACGCCCCGTCTTTCCTGCCGCAAAGTCTCTTCCATCACTTCACATTCCCTAGCTCATTTGAGCGGCACCTGAAAGTGAACGGCGCCACAATGCACCTGTCCCACGAGCCCGCCCAGCGCATGTTCGTCGACTGGGCCGGCGACAGCGCCGAGGTCGTGGACGGCATCGCCGGCGCGATCAGCAAAGCCTAGCTGTTCGTGGCCTGCATGCCGTACTCCGCGATCGTCTTCGCCAAGGCCTCCGCGGAGTCGGTTTCTGATCTCTTGCAGACAGTCGAGAAGAGGGTCGGCAAGGGTTCCCTGATAATCGCGTCACAGTTCACGCCGGAAGAATGGCACTTGCGCATCGGCACGATATATCTTTATAAGTCGCATGAAGATAACTGCTCATAGTATATCTGTAGAGTAGAAGCACTTCGGCATCTCTCTAGGAGCTGAGGTCGGCGATACTAACGTTGTCGATATAGCTGTCGATGGCTGAGCAAAGGCCGGCCCAAAAACGGGCGGTGCTGCAGTCGGATTGCAAAGGGCAGTCGATCAACTCGTCAGAAAGGCAGATGACCGGCGTGAAGCTGCCTTCAGCCGCCCGGATTACCTCGCCGGCACTGATTGCCTCGGCTGCCCGTGCCAAGCGGTAGCCGCCTTGGGCACCGCGCACACTGACTAGGCAACCCGCCGCTGCTAGGGTTTTGGCCAACTGTTCCAAGTACTTTACGGAGATACCCTGGCGCCGCGCCACGTCGGCCAGCGGCACCGGACAAGCGCCCTCATGTCGGGCGATGTCGGCGATCAGGCGCAGGGAGTAGCGGGCTTTGCTGGAGGTCTTCATCGTTTAAGCGGCACTATCTTGGAAAGGCTCCGATCAATGCACCACTCCGCTATTGCGACCCGAGCTGCAGTCTTTCGCGCCGCTGACCAAGGGGAAAGATTGCAGCCCTGAACCGCAGTGACAAAGTGGTGCATTTAAGCGGTATTCTCCTAGTACTCCTCTTCCAGCTCATCGTCTTCGTGGATGTCGCTCTTCGGCTTCTTTAGGCCCTCGATAACGATGTTGTTTTTCTCTGCATAATCCCAGAGGGCGGCATGGATGGCCTCTTCGGCCAGCAGCGAACAGTGCACCTTGATCGGCGGTAGGCCATCTAGAGCCTCACAGACGGCGGTATTGGTGACTTCTAGGGCTTCTTGCACCGATTTTCCCTTGACCAGCTCGGTGGCCATGCTGCTGGTGGCCACAGCGGCGGCGCAGCCGAAGGTCTTGAACTTGACATCTTGGATGATGCCGGCCTCGTCGATGTCGAAGTAGACGCGCATGATGTCGCCGCATTGGGCATTGCCAACGGTGCCAACGCCGCTGGGGTTTTCGATCTCGCCCATGTTGCGGGGGTTGGTGAAGTGTTCCATAACTTTTTCCGAATAGGCCATACTTTGCCTCTCCTTTACTATCTATCTACCTTATTGCTTACCAGTATTATTGCTTCACGGCGCTGATCGGCTTTTTGCCTTGCAGGAAGTCTTCATAAAGGGGACTCATGCGGCGCAGCATCACCACGACCTCCTTGATGGCCTCCACGGTGTGGTCGATTTCGGCCATGGTGGTGTCTTCTCCCAACGACAGGCGTAGCGAGCCGTGGGCGATTTCGTGTGGCAGGCCGATAGCCAACAGCACATGGCTGGGGTCGAGTGATCCGGAGGCACAGGCGCTGCCGCTGGAGGCCAACACGCCTTTTTGCTCCAAGGTCAGCAGCAGTGATTCGCCCTCCACGAACTCGAAGCTGAAGTTGGCGTTGTTCGGCAGACGTGGTTCGTGGCCGCCGTTTAGACGGACGTGCTCCACTTCGGTCAGCACCCGTTTAATGAGGTGGTCGCGTAGTTCGGTTTCGTGAGCGTTGCGCTCGTCGAAGCGCTCCATGCACCAGTCCATGGCCGAGGCCATGCCGACGATGCCGGGGACGTTCTCTGTACCGGCTCGGCGTTTGCGCTCTTGGGCACCGCCATGGATGAAGTTCTTGGTCTTCAGGCCTTTGCGAATGTAGAGAAATCCAACGCCTTTCGGCCCGTGGAACTTGTGAGCGGAAGCCGAGAGCATATCCACACCGAGGTCTTCCACGTCCACCGGGATATGGGTCAACGCCTGCACGGCATCGGTGTGGAACAAGACCCCATGGCGGCGGGCGATAGCGGCCATCTCCTTGATTGGCTGGATGGTGCCGATTTCGTTGTTGGCCATGATGATCGAGGCCATCACGGTGTCCGGGCGGATTGCTGCCTCGAAGTCGGCGGGGTTCAAGAAGCCGTTGTTGTCCACCGGCAGCCAAGTGACCTCAAAGCCTTGCTTCTCTAGCCATTCGGCACTGTGCATCAGGGCATGGTGCTCGATGCTGGAAGTGATCAGGTGACGGCCCTTGCTGCTGTATGCCTCCATGGTGGCTTTCAGTGCCCAGTTATCCGCCTCTGTGCCACTGCCCGTGAAATAGATATCAGATTCCTGGGCCCTGATATGCTTGGCTATCCTGGCACGGGAGTCGCTGATTGCGGTCTTGGCATCTTGACCGAGGGTGTACAGCGACGAGGGGTTGCCATAATGCTGCGTGAAGAAGGGGAGCATGTCGGCTACCGCCCCCGGCAGCATGGCGGTAGTGGCGGCATTGTCAAGATAGATCTGTCTGGGCATACTGAGGCCTCCGGCTTCATTGTTTGCAACAATTCGAAGCGCCAGTATAGTGCAAGCCAAGGTCAATTCCTAGAGAAATACTAGGAATTGACCGATTCTGTCATCAGAGTGTTGCGACTTGGGAGGTGAGCGGCAAGGCCGGGCCGTGGCGAACAGCTTCCTTAGGGCGATGCCGATCAGCGTCCAAACTACGGTCATTGTGGTCTTGACCGGCAATTTTTCCCATCATCAGCGGCGTAAAGGATTGCGGCTGGAGGGCCGTGGGGGATGGGAATCGTGAGCTAGTTGGCACCCCCCCTTACGGCATGGTAGTTTCCTCCAGTGGGGTGACTTCCTCTTTGTCTGATTGCAAATGTTTACACTGGCGGCGTGGTAGTTTCCTCCGGTGGGGTGACTTCCTCTGGCGGGGCAGTATAGTTGCCGATATATATTGTGACTGTCGACCCCTTAGTTACCTTGGCTCCCGGTTTGGGGTCAGCCTTGATTATTACGCCATCTTGCGAGCTGCGGTCGACATCGACCGTGGCATCGGCAGCGGTCAGACCGCTGGCGTCCAGCAAGTAGCGGGCATCCGCATAGCTTTTCCCCACCACGTTCGGTACGCTGATGAGCACTGGCCCGGCTGAGATGGTTATGGTCACAGATGACCCTCTCTCTCTGGTTGTGCCGGGTGAGATACTCTGATCGATAACGTTGCCTGCTGGCACGGTATCGCTGTTCAGTCGGTTGCTGCTGACTGTGACACTGAAGCCCTCGTCCTTTAGTGTTTGAGTGGCCTCGGATTCGCTCTTGCCGCGAACATCGGGGACGGTGGTGGTGGCCGGCCCGCTGGAGACATAGAAACTAACCTCGACGCCCACGTCGGCTTGCTTGCCTGCTGCCGGGTCTTGGCGAGTGACGTTGCCCCTGTTCACCGAACTACTGTTCTCATCGCCCATATACTTGGGGGTAAACCCAGCGTCGGTTAGCGCCTTCTCAGCGGCAGCACGTTTCAAGTTAGTGATGCGGGGCACCGCCTTTTGCTTGGGCTCCTCAGCTCCGGACGAGACCACCAAGTTGACACTGCTGCCGATGTCCACCATGGTCTTGGTCGAGGGAGATGGTTCGGCTGAGATCACTCGGCCTTTGGCCACGCTCTCCGAAGGTTGATAGGTCACTTCGCCTAGCTTTAGCTGGCTGTTGATTAATGACTGTTCGGCTTCCTCAAGGGAGTAGCCGATGATCTGAGGCACCATCACCTGCTTGGAATTGCTGTGTCCGGGGGCTAGGGCCATGATAATGGCAAAAACCAAAAACCCCAACACCAATGCGCCGGCGATGACGCCGATGGTAATGGCCATCTTGCGGTTTTTCCGTCTGGTATCCTCAGCATGGGACGCGGTCTTGGATGGTGCGGACAACCCCGGTATTCCGGGTGGCTTGGGGGCTTTGCTTGTTGTTACGGGCAGCACCGTTGTCGGGGCGATGGGCGGCGACCCAAGGGGGCGCTCGGCACCGAGGTCGCTTGCGGCTTGGCTGGGCTGCACTAAGTTGCCAGGCAGCACCGTAGTGGCGGCTTGAGTATCGACAATTCCAGTGTTAACAGGACGGCCGGCTAAATAGTTGTTCAAAGCGGTGCGCATTGCCGATGCCGTGGCGTAGCGCTGGTTGGGATCCTTGGACATCGCCTTGAGGATGATCTCCTCCAGCTCGGGGTCGATGTCTGGATTAATCTCATGTGGCGGCAAAGGCTGTTCGCTGACTTGCTTCACAGCCACGCTTACGGCATCCGGACCGTCGAAGGGCACCCTGCCGCAGACGGCCTCATAGAGCACTACACCAAGGGAATAGAGGTCGGTGGCCGGTGTCAGCGGCTTGCCTTGGGCCTGCTCTGGTGACACATAGTAAGCGGTGCCTAGTACGCTGCCGGTCTGAGTCATGCTCGAGCCGTTGGCGCGGGCGATGCCGAAATCCATGACCTTGGCATTGCCGTCTGGCTGCACCATGATGTTATGGGGCTTGATATCGCGGTGGATAATATCGTAGCCATGGGCTACCGCCAAAGCCGAGCAGATCTGCGAGCCGATCTCGGCGGCCTTACGCTGGTTCAAGGCACCGCGTTGGTTGATGGCAGTTTTCAGGTCAGTACCCCTGACCAGCTCCATCGCAATATAGAAAGTCTGGTCCACATCATCACGCCCCCAGTCATAGATGTTGACGATGTAGGGGCTTTGCAGGTTGGCTGCCGCTTGGGCCTCGTGCTTGAAGCGGGCGGCAAAGGCCGGGTCGGCGGCGTACTGCGGTAGCATCAGCTTTAAGGCAACAGTGCGGCCTAGCACCTCGTCGGTGGCGCGATAGACCTCTGCCATGCCGCCGAGGCCGATGCGTTCGATAGTCCGATAGCGGTTTCCAAATATCTTGTTCAGCACGATCTAGCTCCTTGGCTCATCAAACACTCATACGACATTATAGGCAAAGTTTTCCCAACATCGGTCATGATGTGGTAATTTAGCTTGCAATCTGATAAAAAGGCTAACATTAGTGCTTTCCAGCGCCTACTATTTGCCATAAGCATCAATGGCTGCCGTGAATATCTGGCGGGCTTGGGGCACCGCGGCACCGGTTGTGGCTTGTTGCTCCAGCACGATTGCCACCACGATCTTGCGGCCGCCAACTTCGACCCAACCCGTGAACCAGCTGTCTTGGGTGGGGCGACCGGTCTCGGCAGTGCCGGTTTTGCCGCGTACTGTGTACCCGGGGATCTTAGTGGCAGTGGCTGTGCCAGCCTCCACCACCCCCTGCATCGCCATCTGCATCTCGTTGACAACTGGCTGGTTCAGCACTTGTCCGATCGCCTCATTTGGGGTGGCTTGCAGGATCTTGCCCTCTGGGCTGGTGATGCTTGATGTGACATGGGGCTTCATCATCAGGCCGTCATTGGCGATGGTTGCGGCCACCATGGCCATCTGCACTACCGTGACCTGCGGTCCAGCCGGGCTAGGGTGCTCGCCGACCGGTTGGCCGATTCCCGCCCAGGCCGTTTCCCAGTCGGTCATCTCCGCAGGTTTGGGCATCAGTGACATGGCCACGTCAAAATCGCTTTGCAAAGGCTGGTTGAAGCCGAAGCGCTCGGCTCCCGCTACCAGGCGCTCGGCTCCGAGCTGCTCTGCCAGTTGGGCGAAGACCGTGTTGGATGACAGCTCATAGCCGCGTAGCAGGCTGACGTTGCCGTAGTCGTTGAGGTGATAGTTAGTGATGTCGGCGTTGCCGACCGAGAGCCGAGGTGGGGCATCGTAGTAGTCTTCCAGGCTGGTCACCCCACTGGCCAGCGCACTGGCTAAAGTGACGGTTTTGAAGGTCGATCCCGGCGCATAGAGGTTGGCTGTCGCCCGATTGTAAAGCTCGCTGGTGGCTTGGTTGCCGCCCGAGCCGTTGCCCGAGCTGCTGTCTTTCAGCAGGGAGTCGATGCTTGCCGGCTTGAAAGTGGGGGAAGAAGCCATGGCCAGCACCGCTCCGGTTTGGGCATCCATCACTATTGCGGCGCCCATGTTGCTACTAATGGCGAGTTCGGCGGCAGCTTGGATGCGGGTGTCGCAGGTCAGGCGAACGTCATTTCCGAGCTGGACAACGCCGGCCATCGAGGCTACAGCATCCGGCCAACTGCTGAAATCTGCCCGCCCGGTCAAAGTATCGGAATAGCGGGCCTCAATGCCAGCTGCCCCATAAGTGGCACTGCGGTAGCCAACAAGGTGTGCAGCTAAGGAGCCTTGCGGGTACTGGCGCTGCCACGTCCCCGAGGCGTCCTGGACGCTTTGGGCTAACACCACTCCATTGGCGCTGATGATGCTACCGCGTGGGCGGTTCAGGTCGCGTATGATTACATGGCTGTTGGCCGGGTCGGCTTGCAAGGCGGGAGCCTGCACCACCATGTACCAACCGAGATTCACGATCAATAGGGCGAAGAGTGCGGAAAGGCCGCCGATAAAGATGGTCAGCCGCCGCCCTAGGGCAAAACGGCCGAGGATGCCGCCCTCTGCACCTTGAACGCCGATCATCTCGGTTCCGAGTCCGGTGCCGCTGTCACCAGCTCTCAACAACAAACCGACGATAATGAAGCTGGCCAGCAGTGACGATCCGCCTTGGCTCATGAAAGGCAGGGTAACGCCGGTCAGCGGTATTAGACGGGTGACGCCGCCGACGATAATGAAGGCTTGGAGGGATATCGCCGCAGTCAGGCCGACGGCACAGAATGCTTCGACATCGCTTTTGGCACGTGCCGCGATAATCAGCCCGCGTACTGCGAAAAGCAAAAACAAGATCAGCACGGCCGCCGCACCAAGTAGCCCCATCTCCTCGGCGATAGCATCGAAGATGAAGTCGGAGGACACTACGGGTATCAGCCCTGGCATCCCTTGGCCGATACCGGTGCCGATCATGCCGCCGTCGGCTAAGGAATAGAGGGCTTGGGAGAGCTGATAGCCGCTGTCGTTGCGGTAGGCAAAGGGGTCGATCCAAGTGGCCACTCTCACTTGGACATGGGAGAAGAGCGTCCAAGCAACCATACAGCCGCCAATGGCCAGCAAAGCACCAACGGCTACATAGATCAAACGACCGGTGGCTATGTAGAGCATGATCAAGAAGATGCCAAAGAACAAGAGCGCACTGCCCAAGTCGCGCTCGAAGATCACGATCAGTAGGCTGATGGCCCACATTATCAACAGGGGCATCAGGGTGCGTAGATCGGGCAGCTTCAAACCCAGCCGGCTGCGCCGTGTCATCGACAGCATCTCACGGTTGTCAGCCATATACCCGGCCAAGAACAGTACGATCAGCACTTTGGCCAGCTCGCCCGGTTGGAAGGAGTAGCCGAGAAACGAGAGCCAAATCTTGGAGCCGCCGCGCTCTACGCCGATCACTGCCGGCAGCAGCAAAAGCACCAAGCCGATGATCATCAGGGTATATTTGTAGTCAGTCAGCTTGGAGATGGAGCGGGCAGCGAAGAGCACGACGACCATTGCCGCAATGGACAAGAAGAGCCAAAGTACTTGGCGGTCGGCGGTGTCCGGCGACAGGCGCAAAACGAAAGCGATGCCAATGCCGGAAAGCATGAAGACAATAGGCAGGAGTGCTGGGTCGGCAGCTGGTGCCAGCCAGCGGACAGCCAGATGGGCAAGCAAAAAGCTGCCGAAGAGGCCGATGGGTACGGCGAAAACCGAAAGTGTCAAGGGCTGGCCGCTGGCCAGGATGGCCAGCGCGAAAAGCAAGGCCAGCACTGGTGACGCAGCCAAAATCAACAACAGCTCGACATTGCGGCGGCTGAGGCCGGGCTCTTCTGCTGTTTGGCGCGTGTGCCGCGCTGCTGGGGCGGCGCTCATCAGCCCGAGCCTGTCTGCTGGCGGTATTGGGCGACAATGTCCTCAGCCTCTTGAAGTGACCCCAACTGCACACCCTGCTGCAAGCGTTCCGGGAGAGGTGCGGGCAGTTTGTCCACCGGGATGTTGGTGTCGGATTGCAGCCATTGCAGCTTGAAGCCGAGGACATCGTCGGCCAAGCCGCGGTATAGCACGACATGGCCGTTTTCGGCAACCAAGTAGGCGGAGTTGTGGGCGTAAAGCCAAAAGCCGCCGACCGTGCCGCCGACTATCAGCAGAAAACAGGAGATGAAGACGACGATTGCCGTTAAAAAGCCTCGGCGCTTAGGCGCTGCCGAAACAGGCTTAGGAAGCTCTTTGATGCCCACCAAAATAACAGTAACGTTGTCGAAGCCGCCCGCTTCGTTGGCCATGTCGATCAAGGCATCGACGCTTTCTTGGGATGATGAGTTGGAGAGTGAGGCAGCGAGCAGCTCTTCGATTTCGGTATCAGTGATCATGCCATGGAGGCCATCGGAGCAAAGCAGCAGTTGATCGCCGGGCTCGATTGCTAGCTCATAGAGATCCGGGTCGACTTCGGCATCGTTGCCCAACACCCGGGTGATGACGCCGCGACGGGGATGCTCACGGGCCTCTTCTTCCGAGATTGTGCCGTTGGAGATCATCTCTTCTACTAGGGAATGGTCTCGGGTAAGCCGTTGCAGTGTCCCATTGTGCAGCAAATAGGCTCGGGAGTCACCGACTTGAGCTATTAGCAGACGACCATCTTCTATCAGTGCTGCTGTCATAGTAGTGCCCATACCGGGACGGCCGATGCCTTTGAATGGCGCTTGAAAGATTTCCAGATTGGCTCGGCAGATCGCCTTGCGAAGGTCTTGGGGGCCGTCCAGTTTGGCCGCCGCAGCTCGCATCTGCTCGATAGCCAAGCGGCTGGCCACCTCGCCGGCCTCATGTCCGCCCATGCCGTCAGCTACGATAAACAGCGGTGCGGCAACTAAGAAGGCATCTTCATTGTTGACACGGATCCTGCCCAAGGAACTGGCGGCGCCAACGTCCAGCTTGAGTCCGTCTGCCAGCGGCATTCGCCTCGGGGCATTATTGCGCCGAGCGTTCATGAGTAGCTGATCCTCAAGGCGACATCACCGATGTTTACCAAGTCACCATCCTCGAGTTCGGTGGCCAGCCCGATGCGTTGGCCGTTGAGCTGAGTACCATTTGTGGATGCGAGATCTTCAATAACCAGATCGGAGCCGATCGGAGAAAACCGGGCATGCCGCCCGGAGACGTACTCTGCGTTGATCAGGATGTCGGCACCAGGTGCCCGGCCAACTACCACAGGGCCGGTGACGGTGATCTTTAGGCCTTGGATGTCATCAGGGCCCCTTTCGACCACCAAGCGCCAGTGCTCCTTGCGCCGGTTCAAACCCTTAACTAATCCGACCCCCGTGTTCATCACTGCTATCAAGAAGAGGAACAGCAGTGCGATAAGCAGTATCCGGCCAGCAAATAAAACAATCTCGATCATCGGTCAGTTGCCTTTGTCCTTCACTCTGTCTCAAACTCCAAGTTTGTTGTCCCTATAGTAATCTGATCATGGTTTCGCAATATGGCCTGCTCCAAAAATCGACCGTTGAGCATAGTGCCATTGGTGGATCCCAAGTCGGACAGCTGCCATTTACCAGACATGCCTTGTCGCAACAAGGCATGGTAGCGTGAGGCGTTGGCATCATTGACAACAATGGCGTTGTCCGAGCTGCGGCCAAGTCCCATTTCGGTGCTGGTCAAAGCAAACACCCGTCCTGTGGCCGTATCGATCAGATAAGAGGAACCTAAAGCCCTAGCACTTGGTATCCGGTTTGTTGTGTTCGGCGGCTGACTCGCTGCGTTCGCCGACCGGCCTTCTAAGAAATCAGGTAGACTGACGATGCTTGGAGCCGAACCTGACAGGCTGGCGGGGTGTACGGCTTCTTCTGGCAAGCTGACAAGGGAGGGGGCATGCCCAAGCTGATTGTTAGGGACGGCGGCGCTGTCCAACAAGACGGGCTGGTTTGCGGCTGGCGGCGATGGCATCGGGGCATCAGGTACTTCCAGCTCGTCGTGGTCATAACCTAAAGACGGCGTAAAGCTGGGGGGAGCAAAAGCCGTGTCGTCGGAATGATGCTTAGCGCCCATAACTACGCTGATGGCCTCTTCGGCATCCATCTGGTAGTCATCCTCTGCCTCGCTGTCGAAATCGGGCTGAAGTTCGGGGGCGGTGGCGGGCAGTTTATCGTCTTCAACATCCTCATGTGGCTTCGACGACTTCAGGCCGTAGAACAGCATCTCCTCCTCACGCAGTTCGAGGATCACCGCAGACGCGACGTTTTCTGCGATAACATCGAACTTGCCGCTCCTCAACTTACGGTCGACGATAAAACGTACTAAGGGGCGGCAGTCAAAGCTGAGGCCGGCATCTGTGCCCCGGGTTAGCAGGTAGGTTTCGATCTCAGCGGCCATGGTGGGATAAAAGGCGAACAAGCGGCAATCGTCCTTGGAATTGACCAAAACGGTGTAGAGGGTCGGCGCATACTGTTTATTGGCACCGACCAGCCGCTCCTGCTTCATCTGCTTTTCAGCCCGCCGGGCGATCTCGGCTGGTTCTAGCGGAGCCTTGAAAACCGAGCCGCTGGCCTTGTCGAAGGCACTCTCCACGCCGCCTTCGAATTTTGAGAGCATTCCCATCGTCAACCCACCTCCTTGATATCCTGTTTCAGTAACGTCAGGCTTTGATTGTCCATCACGCCGATCCTGATCAATAGGATCATCAACAACAACGAGAAACCAAGGCCGCAGACGAGTTGCAGCCAAGCTGTGGGAACAGCGTTAACGCCTGCAAACAAGGGTACCGCTAGGATAGCTATTGTTAGAATAATGGTTGCCAAAACGGCACACATTATCTGGGATTTGGGTTTTTGGGACTGGCTGCGGTGCGGCAAACAGGTTAGTAAACTGGCCAACAGCCAAGCTGGCAGACTGATCCAAACCAAGGGGTTGGCCAGTGATGCGGCCAGTGATGGCGGCAGCTGCTCAAGATTTACAGCTAGCAGTGGGCTGGCGTAGAAGAAAGTGTCTGCTAGTGCCGTGGTGGCGGCTGGAGTAACGACATCGCCGGCCAACAGCACTGGCAACGGCACACTGAGCGAGCTGAGCACAAGCAAAAAAAACCAACAGGCCAGCGAGCTGGCCATGGCCGGGCGCAATTTCAGAAGGTGACCGGCGAGCAACGGCAATATGAAGGGCACGAAGAGAGCTGCGGCCAAAGGGGTCAGTGTTGGTAGCAATGACCGCGTCCAGCTTCTCCGACCGCTGCTTATCCACCAAACCAGACCGGCGATTAGCAAGGCGATGGCCATGATCACTAGGCCACGGGCAAAAATTCCAGCAACCAAGACGAGCAAAGAGAGCACAGAGCCCAGTGTTGGTGCGGCCGCTGTCACAAAAAATATGATAAGCAGTACACCAATCAGCACTATCAACTGCTGTTGAAAATCGCTTGGCAACAAGTGCGGCGAGGGCAATGGGTAGCTGGCCTCAGCGCTGCCGCCAACTGGGTGCCAGACTGCGCCTGTCGCAACACCACCGCCGGCCAAACTGAGCAGCCCGAAGCCGCTGGCCCCGACAAAGGCCGTAGAGGCAGCGGCGATGGCCGTTAAGAGGCGAGCCAAAAAACGGCGGCCCGTATCGGAGATGCGCAGCCAAGGGGGGGTATTGTGGCCGTCTCCGTAGCGGTTTTTGCGGCGGGCTTTGCCATCCAGCTTGTCTATGGCGGCAGTGTCAGCGGTGGGCAAAGAGCCGCTATTGGCCCTAGAGGCGGCGGTCCGGGACTTGCCGCCTGCTCCGGTGGGCTGGTCGGCAGCTTGACCGCCATCGTCGTTGATTGACGTGCTGACCCGGGACTTCAGCTCACGGCGGCCAATCCGGGCATCGCCAAGCAGCGGTGTCAGGGCAGTGCAAAAGGCGGCGACGGTCGGCGGGCGGTAGTTGGCTTCGGCGGCCAAGGCCGATAACAACAGCTGGTCGAGGGCGGGGTCAACGTCTTCGCGGATCTCGGCCGGAAGATAAAAATGCACTGTGTTGATGCGCCGCAAGGATTCTTGGGGGTCTGCTGCCCTGAAGGGATTGGCTCCGCACAACAACTGATAAAGCAGCACAGCGAATGCCCAGAGGTCGGTGCGCTCGTCCACCGCACCACCGGTGATCTGTTCCGGTGGCATATAGCCGATAGTTCCCCCTAGAGAGTTCCCAAAGCCCTGTGGGGATGAGAGCTGTGCCAAGCCGAAGTCTGTGACCTTGGCCGATCCGCTATGGTCAAAGAGGATGTTGTCGGGCTTGATGTCTAAGTGCAGCACTTGGTTCTCGTGGGCATAGCTCAGGGCACCACCGACATCCTTGGCAATGGCAGTTACACAGTCTACGCTGAACAGTTCTTGGCTCTCGCGCATCAGTTGGGTGAGGCTGGCACCATCGATGTACTCCATGAATATCAGAGCCTCGCCATCGACTTCTTGGAAATCGATGATGTCGATGATACGGGCATCTTTCAGTAGAGCGGCAGTTCGCGCTTCCTGTAGGCCGCGTTGCTGGACCTGCTCTTGGCCAAGACGCTTTACAGCCACTTTCCGCTGCAGCCGTGTGTCCCAAGCCACCTCGACAGTGGAGAAGCCGCCGCGACCGGCATTCTCCAGCAGCCGGTAGCGTTGGAGGATAAGCTCATTTGCCATTGGCCGGATCCAGAAGGTAGGGCGCGAATCGCCCGCATAGTGCGGTGGGAACGCGTAGCATCAGCCAAGCGCCGTGCTCGTTGAAGCGCTCGCTGATGACAGCGGTGTGCTCGTGAGCAAGGCGCACTAAACGGCCTTGGTTGAAAGGAATCAGCACTTCCATCAGCTGGGATGTGGCACTGGCGGCAGTGGCGATACGTCCTAGCAGCTCGACAATGCCGCTGCTGGTGGCTGCTGAGACCAACTGGGCACCCGGTTTGGAGGTTTGCAGGATGCGCACTTCTTCCGATGTCAGCAGGTCGGCCTTGTTATAGACGATGATCGCCGGGATGCCTTCGGCCTCGATTTGTTCCAGCACCTGCTGAACTGCAGCTATCTGTTCGTCACGCGCTGGTGATGCGGCATCGACGACATGCAGAATCAGGTCGGCGTTGGTGATCTCGTCGAGCGTTGAGCGGAAGGCCTCGATCAGCGTGGTTGGCAACTTCTGGATGAAGCCGACGGTGTCGGTCAGCGTGGCTTCCCGGCCACCGTCAAGCGGCAGGTGGCGGGTGGTGGAATCCAGCGTGGCGAAGAGCTGGTCCTCAACCAGCACATCAGCGGTGGTCAAGCGGTTTAAAAGGGAGGATTTACCGGCGTTGGTGTAACCGGCCAAAGCCACCTTGAAGATGCCTGAATCCAAGCGGGCATTGCGCTGGGCGGTGCGGTTTTTGGCCAATTTGGCCAACTCGGCGCGAATGGTATCGATGCGTTTACGCACCATCCGGCGGTCGACCTCCAACTGGCTTTCACCCTCACCAAAACGGGAGCCGACACCGCCGCCCATGCGGTTGGAGGCCAAGTGCGCCCACATGCCGCGCAAACGGGGTAGGAGGTATTGGTTTTGGGCTAGGCGTACCTGCAGCCGTCCCTCTCGGCTTTGGGCATGTGATGCGAAAATGTCTAAGATCAGCGCGGTGCGGTCGATGACTTTGATGTTGTCACGCGAGCTGGAAAGTTCGCGTTCCAAGTTGGATTGCTGGGTCGGGGTGAGTTCGTCGTCAAAGATCACCAGGTCGGCTTGCAGAGCTTTGACGGCGGTGGCGATCTCAACCACCTTGCCCTTGCCGACATAGCTTTTCGGATTGACCGACTTCAGGCGCTGGGTGACACGTCCGACCACGCAGGCACCATCGGTGACGGCCAAGCGTTCCAACTCGGCCAGCGATTCTTCCAAGTTGACGTTTCCCGTGCCGTCATCCAAGCCAACAAGTAGGGCGTTTTCTTGGGGCTTTGCGGTATAAAACATTGCTTCTTTGGCCACGGGCAACTGTTGCTTTCTGATGTGCGTCAGCGGAGTCCCAGCGGAATGGCCAAGTCGTCTAAGACTGTGGTGCATTCAGGGCAGCGAACCGCAGCTTCCGGTATCTCGGAGGCGCAATAGGGGCAGGTTTTGGTGGCTGGCTCGTCTTCAGCATCATCGGGCTTTTTGTTGGTGATGCGGTTGATGGCCTTGATCGCTATGAAGATGACCAAGGCGATAAGCAAGAAGTTGATGACTGCCGAAATGAAGTTACCATAGCTGAACTGGGCAGCATTGGGGCCGGAGCCAATAGCGATGTAAAGGGCCGAAAAATCAGTACCCATGGTGATGATGGAAAGCAGCGGCATGATCAGGTTATTGACCGCAGAGGTGATGATGGCGTTGAAGGCAGCGCCCATGACCACGGCAACTGCCAAGTCGAGTACATTGCCGCGGGAAATGAAATCCCGGAACTCCTTGGCGATCTTAGTACCGTGCTTAACACTGCCTTTAACTCCGCTTCTGACCCCGTCACGCACACTGTCTCGTATAGTCTCTCTCATTATGTCCTCCCAGCCTTGTTCTTGGGTTTTCGGTCTTTTGGAAAGCCCGATTAAGCGTCATTAAAAGTATAGCTGAAGGAGGCCAGGGCAAAATACTCAGAGTCTGCGCAATAGTGCTATCACCCTCCCCAAAATGGTGACATCGCGCACGTATATCGGCTCCATTGTCGGGTTCTCAGGTTGAAGGCGAATGCGGTCGGTCTCGCGGTAGAAGGTCTTGACCGTGGCCTCGTCGTCGATCAGTGCCACCACTATGTCGCCGTTGTTGGCGGTGGGTTGCTCCCGAACTACCACGTAGTCGCCGTTGAGGATGCCGGCATCGATCATCGACTCGCCGCGTACGGTCAACAGAAAGGAGGCGGTGTCGCCAACTACCTGCTTGGGCAACGGCAGGTTTTCCTCGATGTTTTCTACTGCGAGGATCGGCGCACCGGCAGCCACTTGGCCGACCAAAGGCAAACTGACAACGTTGCGCAAAAGATGGTCGAAGTCTTCGGAAGGCGAAGCCCCATCGTCTGCTTCGATTAGCGAGATAGCCCGGGCGGCGGCTCCTTCCCGGCGGATGTAGCCTTTTTCTTCCAAGCTGTTCAGATGGGCATGGACAGTTGATGGGGATGAAAGGCCAACAGCCTCGCAAATTTCGCGGACTGAGGGTGGATAAGCGTTTTGGTCAATGTAGGCTCGAAGAAAATCGAGCACTTCCTTTTGACGTTTGGATAGGTCAGAGCCTTGCATCATATATGCCTCCTGTCTTAAAAGAAGCGCCGATCAGTGTCCGAAGTACGGCCATTGCGGTTCAGCCTGCAAGATGGCATAGCAGCCATAGCAGCATTAATCGGCATCTCCCTAGCAAAACAACATCAGTCGGCGCAGCTTAAGCGTCTGAAAACAGTATAGCAAACTTTTTAAAAAAAACAAACAAATGTTCGATTAGGCCTTGAAAGCGAACATTTGTTCGTTTATCCTTGTTTAAGCAGGTGCCCGCTAGCCGGGCTACGTTTTCTTAGAGAACTGAGAGGGCACGACATGAAGCAAAGACTGACCGAGATATTTGAAGATGCACGTGGCCGGGAGATAAGCCAGTTGAGCCATGTCCAAGCCGTCGTCATAGGAGTATCAAGCATACTGCTCACGGCATTGGCCATTGCTTTACCGTACATCAGGTAAGTGCTTTGGTTTGCCGCCTGATGCATTTTGGCTGGTTGTTGGGTTGTTTGCTGGCTAAATGGCATTAGGTGTCACGCACATATCACATCTGAACCATTACTGAGTGTAAGGTTCGGGAATCTAAATGAACTGTAACTTGTTAGTTTACAATCAGTAATAAAAAAGCATCATTGGCTGTGTAGGCTTGCCTAGTGCCGATTATGATGGTAGTATCATTACCAAGGAAGTGCTGTATTCGATCAGGGAAGCGGCAGGAAGCCAGTGTCTGGGGGCTTCCGTAAGGAGACCAAATGATGATGCCACATACCTGCAAATTGCCAAGTATTACGGAACAAGGGGACCCGGGGCTTTCCGGTCGTGCAGTTGGCGCTGAGGCGTCGGCCCTGGTGGGCGGAAGCATTGACCGGCGCCACCTTTTGGGCCTGTTGGCCGTGTCCTGTGCCAGTGTGGCTGCGACTGCGTTTTTCTCGCCAAATGAGGCATTCGCCGTCACGGCGGCAGAAAAGCAGGCCGAGGCCGACGCAGTAAAGCGAAAGATTGGTGTCTGGAACGAACAGCTGGACAAAGCCTCCAACGACTATAACGATGCCATGGATGCCCATGATGTCGCAGTGCGGGACATGGCAGATGCCCAGAAACGTATCGATCAGGCAGTCACCCAGGAGCAGCAGCTACAAGGCGAGCTGAGTGACCGGGCGAAGACCATGTACAAGCAAGGCCCACTCTCCTTTTTGGACGTGATGTTCGGTAGCAGCAGCTTTACCGAATTCACGACGCTTTGGGACATGATGAACGATGTCAACAACCATGACTTGGTGTTGATTGCCAGTTGTCAAAAGGTGCGTCAAGACGCTGAAACTGCTCAGGCCGAGTATGCAACTGAAGAGCAAATCGCCTCTCAAAAGCTAAATGAAGCCACTGAGATTAAAAATAACGCCCAAGTCATACTGGCGAACTACCAAAGCGAGCTGAACAGCCTGAACACTGAGGTAGCCGAGCTGTTGCAGAAGGAAAAAGAGGAAGAGGAGCAGCGCCAACAAGAGCTTCAGCGTCAGGCCGAGCAGCAGCTTGCAGCCCAACGGGCAGCTGCAGCCAGGGTGGCTCCGAGAACTGAAACCAATCAGACGAGTAATGCCAACACGGCTGCCGCAGACGGTAACGAGATTTCGACCGGGACGAACGATGCCAACAGTGCTGGCAGTTCCGAGCAAGCTGCTACTGACAACAATAGCAATGACGATAATGACACCAGCGGCACTAGCAGCACCAGCAGCAGCACCAGCAGCAGCACTGACAAAAAAACTACCAGCAATTCCTCATCCTCAAGCAGCAAGTCTAGCTATAAGCCAGAAAAGTACAACAGCGTCGTCAGTGCCGCCATGTCTAGGCTTGGCTGCCCTTATGTTTGGGCGGCATCTGGCCCAAACTCCTTTGACTGCTCAGGGCTGACTTCTTGGTGCTACAGGCAGGTAGGCGTCAGTATTCCCCGCGGTGGCAATGCCCAGTACTCCTCGGCACCTGTGCGGCTATCCGTTTCCGCTGCCCAACCGGGTGATATCCTGTACAAGCCGGGTCATGTCGGCCTGTATATCGGTAACGGCAACTTTATCCACTCGCCTCATCCCGGTGCAGTGGTCTGTATAGTCAAGGTAGCCGGCTACGGTTGGGTTGGTGCGTCTCGCTGGTAGCGGCCTTTCGCTGATTGCGCGAGGCAACTGTCGGTGTTTAGGGAACGGCAGGTTCCAGCTTGGAGTGGAAAGCTTGACCGCTTTATGGTACCAATGATAGTATCGGTATATGTCTGTTGTAAACGTAGGGGACAGCAAGGGACGAGGCAAAGGAGCTTAAACGATGATGCCTATCGCCTGTGAGAACGAAGTGCTAGCACCGGATAACGAGATAGCAGCTACGGAGGACGGCCAACTTGCCTTCGACCGTCGTCGCTTCCTTGGCCTTGCAGTGGCCGGTTTGGTGGGAGCTTCTGCAGTCGGCCTACTTCGGCCAACGCCTGTCTATGCCGTCACTTCGGCTCAAAAGCAAGCCGAGGCCGACGAGGTCAAGCGGAAGATGGATGACTGGAACGAGCAGTTGGACAAAACCTCCAATGACTATTACGACGCTATGGATGCCCATGACAGTGCCGTGGCGGCGATGGAGGATGCCAAGAAGCGAGCCGGTGAGGCAATCGCCAGGGAACAGCAGCTGCAAAGCTCTCTGAGCGTTCGCGCTGAGGCGATGTACAAGCAAGGCCCGCTATCATTTTTGGATGTGGTGTTCGGAGCGCACAGCTTTACGGAGTTCACAACGTCGTGGGACATGCTGAACGATTTGAACAACCGTGATGTGGCGATGATCGAAGATTGCCAACAAGCCCGTCAAGATGCCGAGACAGCGCAAATCGAATACTCCACCCAAGAGCAGATTGCGCAACAGAAGCTGTCTGAGGCCGAGGAAGCCAAGCAAAAGGCTGAAGAGATCATGCAGGCCTACCAGGAGCAACTGGATTCCCTGAATGCTGAAATAGCTAGGCTGGTGGAGCAGGAGCGGCAAGCGGAGGAAGAGCGCCAACGCCAGATAGAGCTTCAACAACAGCAAGCTGCCCAAGGCATTGACCCCAGCGGCTATGTGCCCTATGAGGGGCAGAAGTTCTCCAGCATTGTCAGCGCTGCCATGTCTAGGCTCGGTTGTCCCTATATCTGGGCGGCATCCGGCCCCAACGCCTTTGACTGCTCCGGTTTGACGTCTTGGTGTTACAAGCAGGTGGGGATCATCATTCCCCGTGGTGGCAATGCCCAGTACTACTCAGCGCCGATGAAGCTATCGGTTGCCGATGCCCAGCCCGGAGACCTGCTCTTCAAGCCCGGGCATATCGGCCTTTGCATCGGTGGCGGCCAGTTCATTCACGCCCCACACCCGGGCGCGGTGGTTTGCATCCGCACCATTGCCGGCTACGGTTGGGTTGCCGCAGGGCGCTGGTAGAGGTTTGCTGCTGGGGTGGTTCTGCTCGCAATCTGGCGCAACAGCACTAAACGGCGTTTCCTTAGCGCTGGCTATCCCGTTGGCGGCTGCGTCTTACCTGACGTGCCGAGATAACCAAGACAACGATGACCACGCCCAGCAGGGCGCCGAGGGTGTCAGTCAGCCAGTCCAAGGGGTCGGAGCTGCGCCCAGGGGTGAACAGTTGGTGTATCTCATCTGAGACTCCGTAAAGAGAGGCAATCCCCAAAGCGACAGCCCCACTCAGCCAAAGCGCCCGCCGGGCACTGTTCAGTGTGATAACCAGCGATATTGCCAGCAATAAATAGAGGCAGAAGTGAGCGATGGTGTTGAGAATGTCCGGATGACCAGGCAGCAGACTAGAGCCGGGAATGCAAGAAAAAACAAATATGGCCGCAGCTAAAATGAAAGCAAGTATTCCGGCGATGATACGGGTGTTCTTTTTCGGTTTTTCCCGCAGCTCGCTTGGCGTCATGTGCGTAACTCCTTTAAATTTTTGAGGTTAAGGCAGTCCTCAGTATAGCGCTCACGGCTCAAGTCTGGTAGGATACGTTCTTGCGTTGTCAAACGATGCAGATGTCGGGATGTGGCTCAGCTTGGTAGAGCGCTCGGTTCGGGACCGAGAGGTCGCAAGTTCAAATCTTGTCATCCCGACCAGGATTGTTTTGTAAAAACTGCATCAAATGCCAGTCTATTCTCGTTTTTATAGTGACATTCCACAAAATATGCTTATTTTACCTATGCAGCAACCCGGTCGGGCTTTGTTCATGTGGCGTTTACCATCGGCGTTTTTGCAAGAAGGCGCGTAGGCTGAAACGTTTCAAGACGCATGAGCACTGCCCTGGTATTAGGCGCTCTTGGAATGGCGCTTTAGCAAAGAAGTCCCGGTAGTGACCTCATACACCACAATGATCCTGGCGTGCAGCATCTTTCCATTGCCTATAGCGAACGTTTGGCTGAGGCAGGCATAGCAGCCTCGGTCGGTTCGGTGGGCGATGCCTACGACAATGCCTTGGCAGGAACCATCAACGGACCCTACAAGGCCGAGGTCATCTGGCACATGAAACCCTGGAAGGGATTCGATGATCTTGAATACGCCACACTTGAGTGGGTTGACTGGTTTAATAGAGACGCCGTTTTGTTTGAGCAACTTACTGATGGTGTTGGTGTTGCGGTGGTAACCGCGCTGTTCTGCTAACTGGCAAACCGTCAAACGCTGCTCGGCGTAGCTGGTGATGACTTCCTCGGTTTCCGATTGAGTGAAATGTTTATGCCCCCGTGTGATCTTGGCCGCAACCTCGGCATTTTCTGGCAGCTCATTGATGTATTGCTTCTCGGTGCTAAAGTAGGCCATTTTGGAATCCCGAGCAACCGTGTTGTAGTGGGAGCGGTTCTGTTCAATGACACGACCTGTTTGTCGCATCGCTCGCTCGAAGTTGTTTAGCTCAGCTCTGGTTAAGGCGACCATTACCTTCTTGTGTAAGTTCCCTATCGATACACCATGCAGCAATGCAGTCACTACTTCCGAATTGGCGAAGTCAAACTAGGCGGTGCATGTAACGTATTTGGTTTGGCAAGGGCTAGCCCATCTGTTTTGATATGCTGTCTTTGTGGCAGGTTGGCTAAACATCAGGTAACGTCGAGTTGTCTTCGGAGGCTTGTGGCTGGCTCTTGCTCTACAATATAAGAAGGGAGGTGATCCCTTGACGCGAAGTACGCCAAGGGTGATCCTCAACGATGGGGCATAATGGCTATTGCTTGTGGGGTTTGAGCTAATGCGATTTCGTCAGGTGCCCGTACACTAGAACAGGAATAAGGGAGCAAACAGAATGGGAAAAAGGTTAGTTGCACTGGGTTTGGTGCTGGTATTGGCATTTGGGGGCTTTGCAGCGCTCACCGGATGCAAGCCGGGAATTGAGTCGAACATCATCAGTATTTCAACGCAAGGTCAGACATCCAACGGGATCGATGTAACCAATTATCAAATCAAGGTGAAAAACGACCTGGGTTGGGACACACTCTCTGCGGATGACAAGCAGGCCTTGGTGAACGCTGCGATGAACCAATGCTTTGCGAAAATCAAGGAGAACGGTGTAAGGAACTACAACATCATTTGTATTTCCGAGGCCGGTACGCAGCTGTTCCTTTACGACCGCGAGCATGATCAGGCAATTATTTACACTGGCGGCGGGCCGACATCAACTCTTCCCACGCCTAAGAGCGAATAGTAGCCATAAGGGTTACAATAGAATACGGAAATTGGTACAGATGATGGGTGTTATGGGCGCATGAAGCGCACACCTTGATGGTTTGATGCAGGAGGTAGGCCATGAGAAAGATTACTTCGTTCATGCTTGGCGGTGCAATTGGGGCTGTATTGGGTTTGCTGTTTGCACCTCGTCCTGGCGAGGAGACAAGGGCACTAGTTGCCGATAAAGTCGATGAATACTGGGGCAAAGGGCAGGAACTGTATAACCAAGGTGTTAATCGGTTGCAGGAAACTGCCTCCAAAGTTCCCGAGAACTTGTCCAAAAGAGGTGACGAGCTGCGGGAGAAGATAGATAACGCCCGTGCCCTGATAGCCGATCAAGTTGCCAAGAATGCTGCGGCAGCACGCGACACGATCAATGACAGAATACCCGTAGCGGCCGAAAAGGTCGGTGCGGCGATGGATGCCGCCCGAGTTCGAATCGATGACGCGGCCAGTGCCCTGAGAAACAAAAGCGGCAGCTTGGATGAGGCAGAAGAACCTGCGCATGCGACCGATCAGCCAACGACCAGCTATGTTGCGCCAACGTATGGCAGTGCTTCGACCAGTAGCACTAACAGCCCAGCGAGCGGCGGCAGCACTACTAGCAGTTTTGGTGCTACGACGGCAACTGCTGATACCGCTGCGACCCCCGGGAGCACTGGCTCGGCGGGGTCGAGTTTCTGATTAGTCGTCTTACTAGAAGAGTGCTCCTTGCGTAGCACGGCAGAATTCGTCGGTATCGGCGTGTTGGGCGGCAAACGATGGATGAGGCGCGTCGGCAAGGTTCGGCGCGCCCTATTGTTTCCTGACGGCTCGCATCTGGCAGGTTATCTAGTTAAACGAGGCGATCTTTTATGGATGATCAAACGCCCTGATCGCTTTTTTGCTTGGGATAGCTTTCAAGTGGTGGACGGACGCATTGTGGTCGACGGGCATCAGAGTAGCTGGGATAGTTCGGCTTGCCGCCGCCTAGGGCTGGATTGGGACACTGCCCTGCTGGTCGAAGGCATGCCGGTGCTGACTGCTGCTGGTGGGCTTGTGGGCAAAGTCGACGCGGTAGAGTACAACGAGCATGACGGGGGGGTGCGAGATTTCATGGTCAGCGGCGGTGCCGGCTCCAAGGCTTTGCTTGGCAGTAGACGGGTGCCGCTGGCGAATGTGGAAAGATTTGCAGATGCCCAGCTCTGGCTGAGTCAAGGCTTTGTGCCTAATGAGGCTGAGGGCGGTTTGGCGGCACACGCTGGGAAGCAGGTTGCTGTGATCGGCAATGCGGTCAAGGAGAAAACTGATGCCGCTGGAAGAGTGGCCGGAGAAGTTGCCGAGAAGGCGGGCAAGGGTGTGGAGAAGCTGGGGTATAAGACCGGCAAGGCAATAGGCAAAGCCAAGCGTTCTTTAGCAGAACGGAGAGGTGACGCGTCTGCTGGCACAGCCGCTGCTGGGACGGGTACCGGAAAACTCGTTGAAACTGGCTCTAAAGTGTTGAAGCACCAAGTCAACCGGACGACTGGCATGTTTAAGGCGTTTAGAGACGAGTACAAAAACGCACGGCACCCCGAATCAACAGCAACCGGCGGCGCTGCAAAAAGCAGGTCTGGTGAGGCCAAGAAGAAGTCATCGTCGGCCAAAAAGAGCGAGTAGCTAAAACTACTTCTGTTTGCTGCGGCCACCACGGTTCGGAAAGCGTTTGCGGGTACGCAGCTCGTAAAGTGCGGCAAACAGCAAGAACAGCAAAAACAAGGCACCGAGCAAGGCGGCAATGCCAACTGGTGTTCCTGTCAGCCAGGCGAAGAACTCGTTCATATCTTATCCCAATCCATCGTTAGAGCTTCAATTATACTGTAATGGCAGTGTTGGTTAATGCTGCTGGGCTAGACCATCAGCCACAGCAGATAACCGTGTCGGTCACTGCTTCCATAGCGTAATATTATAAACATCAGGAGAGTTGCCGTGCTAGATAACCGCTTTATCCGTGACAATTTAGAGACTGTTGATGCTGCCATGCTATCACGGGCGTTCGCTTGGGACAAGGATGGATTTTTGGGTTTGGACGCCGCCCGCCGTGAGGCCATTGGCCGACTGGAGGCGATGCAAGCCGAGCGCAATGCCAATTCCAAGCGCATTGGCCAGCTGATGCGTGAGCCGGGCGGTGGTGCTGAGGGCGACAAGCTGAAAGTCCTGACACAGCAGCTGAATGTGCGCATCGATCATGCTGAGGAGCAGATCCGGAACTCTGAGGCCGACCTGAACAGGCTGGTGCTAGCGCTGCCGAATCTGCCTGACCAAAGCGTCCCCCACGGTGTTAGCGAGCTGGACAACGTGGAGGTGCGCCGCTGGGGTGAGCCTCGCGAGTTCGGGTTTTCTCCCCAGGCACATTGGGACTTGGGAGTGGCGTTGGGGATTATCGACTTTGAACGGGCGGTGCGACTGGCCAAGTCTCGCTTCACTTTGCTATCCGGTTTGGGTTCGCGCTTGGAGCGGGCGCTGATCAACTTCATGTTGGACCTGCATACTTCGCATGGCTACCGCGAGTGGTGGCCGCCGGTGCTGGTTAACACCGAGACCTTGACTGGCACCGGGCAGCTGCCGAAGTTTGCTGACGATCAGTTCAAAACCGAGGACGGCCTGTACTTGATTCCCACCGCCGAGGTGGTGCTGACCAATATTCATAGCGGCGAAGTGTTGGAGGCTGCCGACCTGCCCCGGCGCTATGTGGCCTACACGCCTTGTTTTCGCAAGGAGGCAGGCAGCGCCGGTCGCGACACTCGCGGGATGATTCGGGTGCACCAGTTCGACAAGGTGGAGATGGTCAAGATCGTCACGCCCCAGAGCAGCTTTGCCGAGCTGGAGACGATGGTGGCGGATGCCGAGAACGTCTTGCAACTGCTCGGCCTACCTTATCGGGTGATCGAGCTATGCACCGGTGACCTAGGCTTCTCTGCTGCCAAGACCTATGACTTAGAGGTCTGGCTGCCTTCCTACAATAACTACAAGGAGATCTCCAGCTGCTCGAACTGCTCGGATTTTCAGGCACGGCGGGCGGGTATTAAATACCGAGACCCGACCGGCGTTGTTGGCGAGGCATTCAGGGGTACGCGCTTGGTGCACACCCTGAATGGCAGCGGCTTGGCTGTGGGGCGGACGATGGCGGCGATACTGGAGAACTGCCAAAACGCCGATGGCACGGTGAATGTGCCAGAGGTGTTACGCCCCTACATGGGCGGTTTAGAGCGGATTACTGCCGAGTAGAAGAGCGCCGACCAATGTGCCAACCACGGTCATTGCGGCCTTGACTCGCAATCTTTTGCGCCGCTGAGTCGGCCTAGAGGGGAGTGTGATAAACATGCAGATCAGTCCACGTGAGGTTTCCGAGACTCTGGCGATGATCGCCCAGCAACATTTGGATATTCGTACTATTACGCTGGGGCTCTCAATTCGAGACTGCGGTCACGAGGATGTGCGACAGTGTGCAGCCAAGATCTATGAGCGGCTGGTACGTGCCGCTGAACGACTGGTACCCACAGCTGACGATTTGGCCCGCGAGTACGGTATCCCGATAGCCAACAAGCGCCTCTCAGTGACACCGATAGCCGAAGTCTGTGCCGCCACTCAGGCCGCCGATCTGACCCCTGTTGCTCAAGCGATGGACACAGCGGCGGCTGCAGTCGGTGTGGATTTCGTTGGCGGTTTCTCAGCATTAGTACATAAGGGAACAAGCGCTACTGATGCTACGCTGATTGCCTCCATCCCCTCCGCCCTAGCAGCCACGCAACGGGTTTGCTCTAGCGTCAACGTGGCCTCGACACGTGCCGGCATCAATATGGACGCAGTGTTGGTGATGGCCAAAACCATCCTAGATACGGCCAAGGCCACCGCTGCTGCGGACTCCTTGGGTTGTGCCAAATTGGTGATCTTCGCCAATGCGGTAGAGGACAACCCCTTCATGGCCGGAGCCTTCCATGGCAGTGGTGAGTCCGAAGCAGTGGTCAATGTTGGTGTTTCTGGGCCGGGAGTGGTGCGAGCTGTGTTGGCCGAAATGCCGAAGACGGCTGATATTACTGCCGTAGCCGAGGCCGTTAAGGCTACCGCCTTCAAGATCACCCGAGCCGGCGAGCTGATCGCCCGTGAGGCCTCGCGGCGGCTCGGCGTGCAAATGGGTATTCTTGACCTGTCACTAGCACCAACTCCTGCTGAGGGTGACTCCGTGGCGGCCATTCTCGAGGTCATCGGTGTAGGCCAAACTGGCGGCCCGGGAACCACAGCGGCCTTGGCGCTCTTAAACGATGCCGTAAAGAAGGGGGGCGTGATGGCTTCCTCGGCTGTCGGTGGGCTTTCGGGTGCTTTTATCCCTGTTAGCGAGGATGCTGCCATGGTTCGTGCCGTGCAGGCTGGAGCGCTCAGTTTGGAGAAGTTGGAAGCCATGACCAGCGTTTGTTCTGTTGGCTTAGACATGATTGCCGTACCTGGTGACACTACGCTGGAAACCATCGCCGGCATCATTGCCGATGAGATGGCCATCGGTGTCATCAACTCCAAGACCACGGCAGTGCGTCTGATCCCGGCTATTGGCCACGTAGCAGGTGACACCTTGCAATTCGGCGGTCTTCTGGGGTCGGCACCGGTAATGCCGGTCAACCAGCATGCTGGCAGTGTTTTCGCCCACCGCGGCGGTCGTTTTCCAGCACCGCTGAACAGCTTGAAGAACTAGGGAAGTACCGACTAATCTCAAACTGCAGTCATTGCCGTTGCAAATCACACCGACCGAGTGTTCCTATCGTAGTATCGTTGGCATTGGGCATCAGGTGACCCTGAACACTAGGGGGATGCCGATCGATCATGCCACGCCATCTTGCAAGCTGGGCCGCCCATGCCCGCTCGGGCAAACAGCGCCATTACTGCTAGTAGTGGCTCTGTTTGCCCGAACAGTCCTAGTGCGGTTCAGCTTACAATCTGGCATAGCAGCATTAATCGGCATCTCCCCAGCAGCAACGAGAATGATGAACAAGAAATGGAGAAGACCATGGGTGAGATGTTTTGTATGCAATGTGAGCAGACGGCTGGCGGCAAAGCCTGTACCAGCGTTGGGGTCTGCGGCAAGTCGGCGAACACGGCGCGGCTCCAAGACGAGTTGACTGGGGCGTTGATCACTGCTGCCAACAGGGGTGTTAAGCTGGGTGATGGTCTGCTCCTAGAGTCGCTGTTCGCCACCCTGACCAACGTCAACTTCAACGATGCAACGTTGGAGAAGTTGATCGGCACTGTCGGCCAGCCGTTCTACGAGCTTTACAAGGTGCGTGATGCCAGTGAGGACGTGCGTAGCCTAAAGACGCTGCTGTTGCTCGGAGTGCGCGGCGTGGCGGCTTATGCCTACCACTGCTTCGTACTCGGCCACGACGTTTGCGAGGCTTGTGCTTTTATCCAAAAGGCGCTGGCCGCCATCGGCCAAGACGGCTACGGCCAAAACGAGCTGCTGGGGCTGGTGCTGGAGTGCGGTGAGGTCAACCTGCATGTTTTGGAGTTGCTGGACAAGGCGAACAGCGCCGCCTTTGGCAGCCCGGTGCCGACCACGGTCAGCCGCTCCGTCAAGCCGGGACCCATCATTGTGGTCAGCGGCCACGACCTTCAAGACCTGAAGCTGTTGTTGGAGCAGACCGAGAACATAAATATCAGCGTCTACACGCATGGGGAGATGCTGCCCGCTCACGCTTATCCTGAGCTGCGGAAGTACCCGCAGCTGGCGGGCAATTTCGGTACGGCTTGGCAAAACCAGCAGCGGGAGTTTGCTGGTGTGCCAGCAGCTTTTCTGTTTACCACCAACTGTCTGATGCCACCGAAGCCCAGCTATGCCGATCGGGTGTTCACCACTGCGGCTGTTGGCTACCCCGGCCTCCAGCACATTGGCGCGGACAAAAATTTCACGCCGCTCATCAACAAGGCACTGGCGCTCGGAGGCTACCAACAAGAACAGGCTGGCACTGTGGCAACCACCGCGTTGGCTACCGTGTCAGCGGCTGCTGCGCTGACCACTGGCTTCGGTCATGCGGCGGTGCTCTCTCAGGCCGACGCGGTGATCGGAGCGGTGAAGCGCGGGGGCATCAAGCATTTCTTCTTGGTCGGCGGCTGTGATGGTGCCAAGGTGGGGCGAAACTACTTCCGGGACTTCGTGGAGCAAACTCCCAGCGACACCGTCATTCTCACCTTGGGCTGCGGCAAGTACCGCTTCAACGACCTCGACTTGGGGGAGATCGACGGCATTCCACGGCTTTTAGACATGGGGCAGTGCAACGATGCTTACAGCGCCGTGCAGGTGGCGCTGGCGCTGGCAGAGGCATTCGGCTGTGGTGTCAACGACTTGCCGCTGAGCTTGGTGCTGTCGTGGTTCGAGCAAAAAGCGGTCAGCATCCTGTTGTCGCTGCTCTTCTTGGGCATCAAGGACATCCGACTGGGGCCATCCCTTCCTGCTTTCGTTTCTCCAAATGTGCTCAACTTGTTGGTCGAGAACTATGGAATCAAGCCGACAACCAGTGTCGAAGCCGATTTGGCAGACATCTTGGGTGAGTAGCATTAGTTGGCGCCTCTGACAAACACTCATTCTTGCCAAGTGCAACGCGGTTTTCGCATGGATACCTATGGAGTCGGTGGTGTATGAGAGAAGACCACAGTACTACGAGGTGCTTCAAAGCGCCCAGAGAAAAAACGACATCAACGAGTTCATTGAGTTTACGCTTTCCGCGATTCTCGATACTGTATGAGTATGTCAAAAACTTGTCCGGGGACCAGAAGCAGCGTGTAGCAATTGCTAGGGCAGTGGTCAATCAGCCACAGGTGATTCTGGCAGATGAGCCCACAGGCGCGTTGGACACAAAAACGTCTCTTGAAATCATGAAAATTCTCAAACAGCTAAACGGCAATGGCTGCACGATCATGTTGATCACCCATAACATGGATATCGCTGAGATGGGCGATAGGATAGTTCATATTCGTGATGGCACTATCGTCTAATGTAGTCAGTTGCGGGTCACTTTTCTTTAAGCGCGCTTTCACTACTATTCCATCCACCATTTGATTTTTATAAACCGGTATGGAAAAGCTATAGTAATTGGGCAAGTGCAGAGGCCAGCCTACCAAGTGAAATACATTATGTCGGAACAGACTGTCTGGAGGAGAGGCGCGGCGAGTCGCTATCGCTCGGATTGCGGATCAGGGGCCGTGTGGGACTGGGTTTTGATCAAACCGGCGCTTCCCTGGGGTTGGCGCTACAGCGGTATCTTCAGGTCGTCTTTGCGAATCCAGCCCAGCTTGCGCAGGATAGCGGCCAAGGCAAGGCTCAGAACGGCTGGGATCACTAGGCAGACCAGCAGCATGGCCAGCCAGTCGGTCGCACTGATCGCCGGACGTAGGCCGGCCGCTGCCTGTTCCACCCAGCCGCTGTAAACACCGATCGGGCCGACGAGGCCGCTGGTGCCCATGCCCGAGGCAATGGCCGGCCCGTCCATGTGGAACTGGAAGACTGTGGCGGCTAGGGCACCGTTAATGGCTGAAACCACCAAGGTCGGAATGATGATACGCGGATTGCGGAAGATGTTCGGCATCTGCAGCTTGGCAGTGCCGAGGCCCTGGGAGACAAGCCCGCCCCAACGGTTCTCACGGAAGCTGATCAGCGCGAAGCCGACCATTTGGGCGCAGCAGCCGGCCACGGCCGCGCCACCGGCCAGTCCAGTCAAGCCGAGAGCGGCACAGATGGCTGCCGAAGAGGTTGGCATGACCAGTGCCAAACCGATGATCAGGGCGACGAGGGCACCCATCAGCAGCGGCTGCAGCTCGGTGGCCCACATTACGAGACTGCCCAGTTGGGAGGCAGCAGTGCCGATCGGTGGAGCCAACAACCAAGCGGCGGCCACGCCCACCAGAATGGTGACCAGTGGCGTGACGATCAGGTCGATGGACGTCTCCTTAGAGACAGCCTTACCGAATTCTGCGGCGATGATTGCGATAAACAGCACTGCCAGTGGCGCACCGGCACCGCCGAGCTGGTTGGCGGCTGAACCCACGGCAACCAGTGAGCAAAGCACCAATGGCGGCGCTTTGAGGGCATAGCCGATAGCTACGGCCATCGCTGCCCCAGAGACCGAACTGGCGAACTTGCCGGTGTCGATGAGGAACTGGGCATGGGTCAGCGTGCCAGCGGTATTTAAGATCGTGCCGATCAAGAGGGAGGCGAAAAGCCCTAATGCCAGCGCCGAGAAGGCATCGTAGGCGTAGCGTTGGACGCTGAAGACGATATCCTTGCGGGCGAGGAAGGCTTGAAGGCGGTTCGGGGGCCTTGCGGGCTCAGGATCCAGTGTCGTCGACGTTTCGGACGATGGCACCGCAGATGCTGCGTCGCCTCCAGCCGCAGGCTCAGAAGCAGCCAAATTATCTGAATCTATCGGTTCTGCATCATTCATCAGCCCAGTATACTGGAAAGCCGACGGTACATGTCTGAAGGCATTCAGCAATTGGGCGGGTGAAGCATTGTGGTAGACTACCCTTTGCGAGTTCATCCAATGGCTCGTCGGCAGACTGTAATTGTGAAGGAGATGTTCAGTTTATGAGGCGTAAGATTTTGGCAATCGCAATATCCGTGATGCTGCTGGCCGCCCTAGTTGCTTGTGGCAGCCCCGGTGCCCAAACGGACACCCAGACAAGCACCCAAAACAGCGGTACGGCAGACACAGGCCAAGCAGTGGCGGACTTTCAGACAGATGTCCACAATCCTGCAGCGGAGGTCACGGATGCCTCAGAGGCACTACAATACCTCAAAGACGGAAACCGGCGTTATGTTGAGGATAAAGGTATTAATCGGGACACGAACGCAGCCGACCGAGACGTTCTCAAAGACGGGCAAAAGCCCTTCGCAATCGTCCTCACGTGCTCTGATTCCCGAGACTCACCTGAGATCTATTTCGACCAGAAGCTCGGTGACATTTTTGTTATCCGTAACGCCGGAAATATTGCCGACATAACTGCACTTGGCTCAATGGAGTACGCTGCTGAGCACCTGCATGCCCCGCTGGTTGTGGTTGTCGGTCACAGCAGCTGTGGTGCGGTGACGGCAGCTGTGCAGGGCGGCACCTTCCCGGAAGCCTTGGAGTCCATCGTCAATACCATTAAGGCCTCGATCGGCAACGAGACCGATGTGGATACGGCAATTCATACCAATGTCGATAGCGTAGTTTCTAAAATCAAGAATGACGAAATTGCCAAAAGTCAGAAGGTTACTGTTATAGGAGCCTATTACAATATCGTAACTGGGGAGGTCACTTGGAACGATTAGTAGGCGCATCGGCACCCTGTTTGCGTAGTCAGGGTGTCACTGTTGCCGAGATAGATGGAGCAGATGGCGAACATAGCTGATCTCAGCCTCTTCTCAGAGGCCGAGGCTGTTGCTTTTGTACAGAGCCGGGTGCCTGGGGTTGCTGCGGTCGAGGCCGGCCAGCTGGCTGGTCTGCTGGGTTTTATCCCCATGGCGTTGGAGCATGCGACGGCCTTCCTTGTCCAGTCCGGCCAAGACTGTGCCAGCTACATCGGCTTGTTGCGGCAGCACGGTTTTGATGAGCTGCGGATCAGGTATTCGGCGGAGGACTGTGCCCACGAGCTGATGGCCGCATCTGTGCAGTTGCTGACAATCGATGCCATCGAGTCCCAAAGTGCCAGGCAACTTCTTTACCTATTGGCCTATTGCGCCACCGACTCCCTACCGCTCTCTTTGCTCCAGAGGGGGCAGGCCGCGCTGCCCCAGCCTTTGCAGGGGCTGTTCGGCGGCAGCAGCCAGAGTGAGCTAAAACAGGTTCTCAATATGCTGGTAGGATTTGCGCTGATCAGCGTGGAGGGCGACGATGGTGGCGCTGGTGATGGTGGCACCAGTGACGGCCGCCTTGGCACCGTGGCCAGCGGCGGAAACCGCGAGCTGTTGTTGACAATGCCGGTGGTCACACAGCTGGCTGTCAAGCACCAGGCCATTGAGGGTGAGGACACCTTCTGGCTCTCCTGTTGTTTGTCAATGGCTGACACGGTGGTCAGCGGCCTCTTGGGTGACGAACTGACGGCCAGCAGCGATGATTCGGTTTCTGCCCGCGTCCAAGAAAGCACGGAGACGCTGATAGAGTTAGTCTGTTTTGCCCCACATCTGCTGGCGATCGCCCGGCAGGCTGAGGCTGCACTGGACGATGACTGCTCCCAGCTGGCCATATCGCGGCTTTATCTTGCTGTTGGCAGGGGTTATGAGTGCAGTGGCGACTACAACTTGGCGCTGGAGTGCTTCCAAAAAGCGCTGCTTATCTGCGAGAACATTCAGGGCGAACAGAGCTTGGCGGCGGCAGCCGCCAACAGCTTGGTAGCAGATGCCTACTTAAGGCTCGGCAACTGTGCCAATGCGCTGGAGTATGCCGAGGCCGCTTTGCGGGTGCTGGAGGATGCTTTGGGGTCTGAGCACCCCCAAACCGTGGCGGCCTACCTCGCTGCTGCCAATGTTCGCGACGATCTTGGTGATTTTGATGAGGCATTGGCCTACTATGGCAAGGCGTTGGTTGTCCAAGAGCGGTCCTTGGGCGACAATCATCCAGATACCGCTGCTACCTACCGCAGCATCGCCCTTATCCAACGGCATCTCGGCGACTGTGATCAAGCGGTTGAACTGTTTCAAAAGGCACTGGCCGTCAGCCATGAAAGGCTGGGTGTCGGCCATCCTGACACGGTGGCTGATCTCAACAACATCGCTCTCAGCTACCGGCAGCTCGCCGACCATGCCAAGGAGCTCGAGTACTTTCAGAAAGCCTTGGCGATCTACGAGACGGCAGACAAAGGCCGTCTGTACACTGCCATTACCTACCAGAACATCGGCTTGGCCTACGAGGGCTTAGGCGACAATGTGGCGGCGCTGCCGTGGCACGAGAAGGCCCACGAGCTATTCAAAGTCGTTCTTGGCCCTGAACACCCGCTGGTTGAGGAATCGCTAGAGAGATGCCGATATGCGAAAAATACTCCGTAAGAAAATGCTTTGACTTCGGCGACGTTGCTGTTTATAGTAGAGTAATACCGTTGCTGGTCACAGTGTGCGTTGTTGTGCTGCCGGGCATTATGTCTGCGCCGTGTTGCCGCACATTCTGTGATAATAGGGAATCGGGTGCGAATCCTGAACAATCCTGTTGCCGTGATGACGAAGCTTACCAAGTGCGGAAAGCGACCACTGGGGCATCTCCCCGGGAAGGCTTGGAAAAGTGATGATGTCTAAGTCGGAAGACCTACCAGCTAAGCGAGCTTAAAGGGGGGCTCGTGGCGGTTGCAAAGCCTCACAGGTTATGGGGACTTTGTTTGTGGTAGCGACCCGGCCTTTGCGCCAAAGATTTTGTTCACCCCGCTACTGTACTCAAAGTCCTTGGTCCTTGGGCCAGGGTCTTTCGTTTTAAGAGGGCAGTTTTAGAGTAGATGGTAAGGGCTATGGCGAGGGATAAGTGACGCAGGAACGAGTAGCGAGGAATTATCGGAAGGTTTGGCGTGTGAGCAAGCTTGTTTTTAGTCGGTGCAACTGAATTGCTGTTCAAGGCCGTCATTATCGTGCTGGCTTTTGTAGCGGATTGCCTGATCGGCGATCCGCAGAACCGTTTTCACCCGATGCGTGCCATCGGCAAAGGCATTTCCATGGGCATCAGCGCTTATCAAAGGCTCGGCATCAAGCACTGTGCCGTCCAGTTTTTGGCCGGTGCGCTGCTGTGGGTCATTGTCGTTGGTATTGCCTTTGGGCTGCCTTGGCTGGTGTTGCTGGGGCTTTACCACCTCAACTTCTGGCTGGGGCTGTTGGTGGAGGCCGCTGTCTGCTACTTCCTCATTGCCCCTAAGGCACTGAAGGACGAGAGCATGAAGGTCTATCGCTTGCTGCTGAACGACGATCTGGTTGGGGCAAGGAAGTCCTTGGCGATGATCGTTGGCCGCGACACGGCCCAGCTGGACTCGCCAGGCATGGTTCGGGCAACTGTGGAAACTGTGGCCGAGAACCTTGCCGACGGTGTTATTGCTCCTTTAATCTTTATCTTTGTCGGCGGCGCGCCCTTGGGGATGGCCTATAAGGCCGTCAACACCTTGGACTCGATGATCGGCTATAAAAACCAGCAGTTCGAGTACTTCGGCAAGTTCGCGGCACGTCTCGACGATTTGGTGAACCTGATTCCGGCGCGTATCTCGGCACTGCTGATGATCATTGCTTGTCCTCTCGTCGGCCTAGATGCTCGCGCAGCGGCTCGTACTTGGATCAGCGATCGCTACAAGCACAAAAGCCCGAACTCTGCCCAAACCGAATCGGTCGCGGCCGGCGCCCTCGGCCTATCATTGGGTGGTGACAACTACTATCAGGGTGTGCTGGTCAGTAAGCCGAACATTGGCGAGGCAGATCACGAGCCGACCCCGGTGCACATTGTTAGGATCAACCGCCTGATGTACGCAGCGACTGCCATTGCCATTGCCCTGATGGTGGTGGTGGCAGTAGTAGTTACTGTTGTTAGGGGGAGCGGGATTGTCTGAGTACGAATACAGCCACGGCGGCAATGCGATTTTCGAAGGTGGCTTCGACAGCCCTGTTGCCCTTGCTGACGGCGGGGCCGCTGGCAGCACCACGGATGCCACCCTGATCGACCTCTCGGCCAATATCAATCCGCTGGGCATCCCGGTGGGCGTACGCGAGGCAATAATCGCGGCGATCCCCCGGTGCGACCAATACCCAGACAGCTTTTCGCGCCAGATGTGCCGCGCCATCGGCCGTTTCGAAGGCCTTGATGCCCAGTGGGTCTTCTGCGGCAACGGTGCCTCGGACATCATCTTCCGACTGCCCCGGGCGACGGCGGCGAAAAAGGTGCTGCTCTCAGCGCCGACCTTTTCGGATTATGAGCGGGCAGCCGCTTCTTTCGGCGCCACGGTCATCCGCCACCGTTTGGATCCGGCCACCGGTTTTGCCGTCGATGCGAGCTTTGTCCAAGCTGCTTGGGACAATCGGCCAGAGATGGTTTTTGTCTGTAATCCGAACAACCCTACCGGACGACTCACCGAGCGCAGCATAATCGCGGCGCTGCTCGAATACTGTGCCGCCTTTGGCAGCTGGCTGGTTGTTGATGAATGTTTCTTGGACTTTACCGCTCCGGCCGCCAGCTATACCAGCAAGCCCTTCTTAGCAGGGCATTCGCAGTTGGTTGTTCTGAAGGCCCTCACCAAGATATTCGCTTTACCCGGCATCCGTCTAGGCTATGCGCTCAGCGCCAGCCAAGAGCTGATCCAGGGGCTTTACTTCCACGGTGCCGACTGGCCGCTCTCCAATTTGGCACAGGCGGCAGGCTGTGCTGCCCTGAACACCGCCGAAACAAGCGGTTACCTGCAAGACACAATATCACTGGTGGCCGCCGAACGGGTGAAAATGGAGCAGCAGCTTGGTCAACTAGGCTTCCGAATGTTCCCGGCCAGCGCCAATTACGTTTTCTTGCGCAGTCCCTTTACCTTTGACCTTGCGACCGAGCTGAACCGGCGCGGGATCAGGATCAGGCGATGTGCCAACTACCACGGCTTGGATAGTAGCTACTTCCGTATTGCGGTGGCCGCACCGGAGCTGAATGACAGGCTATTATCCGCAGTCCAAGAGGTCGTCACCGATAACCATGGCGGTACGCTGGGGCGGCCGCAGGCTGCGGCCACAGCCCAGTCCTCAAGCCAACCCCCGAACCATCCTCAAGACCTTATGGAAGCACCGAATTAATCATGTCACGCCATCTTGCAAGCAGTGCCACCCCAAGCCCGCCCGTGCAAACGGTGCCATTACTGCTAGTAGTAGCTCCGTTTTTCCGAACGACCTTGGGGCGGTCCTGCTCACAATTTGGCGCAACAGTATTAAGTCGGCGCTTCCTCAGCAAGGACCCCTGTAAAGGAGACAAGCCATGAAACCGCTGCGCTCCGGCGTGACCACCGGCCTTTGTGCCGCCGCCGCCGCCAAGGCCGCTACTTTCTCGCTGCTTACCGGGCGCGAGGTGCATCAGGTGGAGATCCAGGCCATCACCGGCGAGGTCTTCAAAATGGAAGTGACTGACACCATAATTGAGAACAACGGTATTGCCTGTGCTGTTCGCAAAGACGCTGGCGATGACCCGGATGTCACTAACGGCCTGAAGGTTTTCGCCAGCGTCGAGAAGATATTCAGAGACGAGATAGTTGTGGACGGGGGCGAAGGTATTGGCCGGGTGACCAAGCCGGGGTTGAAGATCCCCGTTGGCCAAGCGGCCATCAACCCAGTGCCGCTGAACATGATCACCATGGCGATTAAAGAGATTTGCGGCCTGATGTCCTACCAAAATGGCATCAAGGCAGTGATCTTTATTCCCGGCGGTGAGCAAGTGGCCAAGCGAACGATGAACGGGCGCTTGGGAATCGTCGGCGGCCTTTCGATCCTCGGCACCACGGGCATTGTCGAGCCGATGAGCAAACAGGCTATTGTCGATACCATCAAGGCTGAGATTGACGTTCATCTGGCTGGCGGCAAGACCAACCTGCTGATCGCGCCGGGCAATTATGGCAAGCAGTATGCCCAAGAGCAGTTGGGGCTAGACATCAAAGAAGCCATCAAATGCTCCAACTTTATCGGCGAGACCCTGGACTACCTCTGCCAAAACGAAGTACAGGGGATCATGCTGATCGGTCATGCCGGCAAGTTGGTAAAGTTAGCTGGCGGCATCATGAACACCCATTCCAGTATGGCCGACTGCCGAATGGAGATCATCGTCGCCCATGCCGCGCTGGCCGGTGCCGACCGGCAGCTGATTGCGGCGCTGATGGAGTGCGTCAGCACCAACGCAGCTATCGAACTGCTCAACCAAGCCGGCATTGGTAGTGCCGTTTGGGGCAGTATCGGTCAGAAAATCAGCTTCTACCTGCGTCAAAGGACGCGGGGCAGCATGGCAGTGGAGTATGTCGTCTTCACCCAGGAACATGGCACGTTGATACACGAGCGGCTGGAACGGGCAGCAGCAACTGACCAATAACGGGGCGACATGGGGTTCAAACAGAAAGGAAAGCACGATGAGCGAAAAAGGAACAGATAAACAAATGAATGGCAAGGTGATTGAATGAGCAACGGGCAATCGTTGGGAACACTGTACGGCATCGGCACAGGGCCTGGAGATCCAGAGCTGCTGACACTGAAGGCCGTTGCCACTATCCAAAAATGCGGGGTGATCGCCATTCCAGACACTGGTAACGGCGAGCAGACGGCTTTTTCCATCGTTCAGCGCTATGCAGCGGGCAAGGAGCTTTTGCAATGCCACTTTACGATGGAGATGGACTTGGAGCGCCGCCGAGCTGCCCGCGAAGTGGCTGCTGCCGAGATAATCCAGGTCTTAAAGGAAGGCAAGGATGTTGGTTTTGTGACACTAGGTGATCCCACCACTTATTCCACCTACATGTACGTACACCAGATCATCGCCAGCCAAGGTTTCCCGGCTCAGATCGTTCCGGGTATTACCTCTTTTGCGGCCGCTGCGGCCGAACTGGGCATCTCGCTTTGCGACGGCTCGGAGGCGCTGACGGTCATTCCGGCCAGCCATAACGATCGCCTTGACGAGTTGTTGGACAACCCGGGCAACAAGGTGATCATGAAATCCGGCAAGGCGTTAAACCGGGTGCTGGAGAAACTGAAACACCATGGATACAACCAGCGGACATGCATTGCCAGTCGGGTTACGATGGACGGACAGAGGCTATACCGCAGCATCGAGGAATACGAAGAATCGCCCGATCCAGGCTATTTTACCGTGGCAATAGTGAAGGAGAAGATCTAGATGATACGCTTTGTGGGTGCCGGTCCCGGCGATAAAGAGCTAATTACTGTGAAGGGCGCCCGGGTTTTGGCTGAGGCAGACTGTGTTATCTATGCGGGATCCCTGGTCAACCCGGTGTTGTTGGAGTATGCCAAGGAAGGCTGTCAGATACACAACAGCGCCCAGATGACCTTGGAAGAAGTGGTTGCGGTGATGCAGGCCAACGAGGCTGACGGCCTCGATACTGTACGTCTGCATACCGGCGACCCCAGCCTGTATGGTGCGATCAAAGAGCAGATCGACATCCTAGATGAGCAGGGCATCGCCTTTGAGGTGATTCCCGGGGTCAGCTCTTTTTCTGGTGCCGCCGCCGCCTTGAACACCGAGTATACGCCGGCTGGCGTTAGCCAGACGTTGATCCTGACTAGGATGGAGGGGCGTACCCCGGTGCCGGAGAAGGAGGGTATTGTCGGGTTGGCTCGCGCCCAAGCCTCGATGGCCATCTTCCTTTCCAGCGGCATGCTGGAGGAGCTTTCAGCGCGGCTGATCGAGGGCGGCTACCCGCCTGAGACTGCTGCCGCTATCGTCTACAAGGTCAGTTGGCCGGACGAGAAGCTGATCCGCACCACTGTTGGCGAGTTGGCCAGTGCTGGAGCCGAGCACAGCATTGCTAAGACAGCGCTGATTTTGATTGGCGACTTCCTTGGCGACCGCTATGAGCGCTCACGTTTATATCATCCCGAGTTCAGCCATGGCTTCCGCAAGGGAACTGTCGATAATGCCTGAAGCAGATAGACAGGATGCGGTTCCGGTCGAATCCGGACAGGCTGCTGCGGCTCCGGCTGCCCCGGCCAAGCCCAGACAGGCTGCCCCGGCTGCCCCGGCTGAAGTCTGTTTACTCTGCTTTACCATCAGGGGAAAGCGACTAGCTGATCGCTTGGCTGCTGCCATCTCGTGCATCGATGGCTGGGCAGCAGTGCCCATTGGCATCGGTCGTGTCACTAAGCTGCACGAATACACCGAACGCCTGTTCAAGACTGGCAACTTGTTGATCTTCGTGGGCGCAGCGGGCATTGCGGTGCGGGCTATTACTCCTTTTGTGTGGAGTAAGGCCAGCGATCCGGCGGTGCTGGTGATCGATGAGGCCGGCCAGTTCGTGATCCCCATCCTTTCCGGTCACCTCGGCGGTGCCAACCACTATGCCAGTGAGCTTGCTTCCTTGATTGGAGCGGTGCCGGTGATCACTACGGCAACTGATATCAACAAGGTCTTCTCCATCGATGACTATGCTCGTAAATGGGGCTATGCAGTGGCCAACCCCAAAGCCATCAAGCATGTTGCGGCGGCCATCCTAGAAGGGCGACCGGTTGGTTTTTGCTCGGATTTCCCTGTTGACGGCACGTTGCCGCCGCCTCTGACCGCGAAGGAAGGCGGTGCGCTGGGGGTTTCTGTCAGCCTCGATGTAGACAAGCGGCCTTTCACCACTACCTTAACTTTAGTGCCGAAATGCTTGCACGTTGGGGTGGGTGCTCGCAAGGATGCCGATGGCGAGGCGTTGAAGCGCTTTTTTTCGGAGAGCTTGGCCGCCGCCGGTCTGCCCGCATTGGCAGTCACCGCCCTCTGTTCCATCGATCTAAAGGCCGCCGAGCCGGCGATCTGCGCCTTGGCGCAGAAGTTGCGAGTTCCCTTTGTCACTTATCGGGCCGCAGAGCTCGACGCAGTGGCCGATCTTTTCGAGCGGTCGGACTTTGTCAAGGCCACCACTGGCAGCGGCAATGTTTGTGAGGCCGCCGCGTACCTCTCTTCTGGGTGCGGAACCATGGTATTGCCCAAGACCGTAAAGGATAAGTGCACTCTGGCCGTTGCCAAACAAGACTGGAGGGTTTCGTTTGAAGCTGATAATGACCGGCCTTGACCATCATCGCGCCGACTTGGCGGTTAGGGAGAAGTTCGCCACCACTAAGGAGAAGACCCAGCAGATCTTGGGATTCATCAACTCCGAGCCTGAAGTTAACGGTTGTGTTCTTATATCTACATGCAATCGTACAGAACTCTATTTGTCGGTTCTGGATACGGCTGAGGTTGTTCCATCGCAGCTGCTTTGCACGTCACTTTGCCTGAGCCATGTCGCTTACCAAAGCTACTTCACCACCCGCCACGGCACTCAGGCCATGGATCATCTTTGCCGCTTGGCTTCCGGTCTGGATTCGTTGATCCGAGGTGACGACCAGATCATCACCCAAGCCCGGATGGCTTTAGACTTGTCCCGGGAGCAGCACTGCACCGACAGTTATCTGGAGACGATGTTCAGAGTGTCTGTGCATGCGGCCAAGCTGATCAAGGCCAACGTTATCTTAAGGGGACAGGGGGTTGACTCGGTGCCTAGTCAGACATTGGAGCGGCTGCGTACGGCGGGCCCATTGCGTGGCCGTCGGGCTGTGGTTATCGGCAATGGTCAGATCGGACGGTTGGTCACCGAGCTGCTGATTCGCGAGGGCGTGGCGGTCACCGTGCCTTTGCGGGAACATAAGATGGGCGAAATAAAGGTGCCCGAACACGCCAAGACCACTGCCTATAAGCAGCGCTATGAGGCCATCGCCGAGGCCGATATGCTGATCAGCGCCACTGCCAGCCCTCATTACATGGTGCATTACGACGCGATGAGCCAGTTGGCGGCTCTGCCCGGAATTATTATCGATTTGGCGGTGCCCCGCGACATCGAGCCATCTGTGCAGGGGCTGCCGGGCGTAACACTGGTCACGATCGACGATCTTACGGGGAACAGCGGTGCGCTGCCTACAGAGAGCCTTGTTCAGATCGAGGCGATTGTGGCCGATGCCATCAACCGCTTTGGCCACTGGGCGGCCTTCAAACATCAGTTGAGCATGGCACCGGCTGGTGGCTCGCTGTTGGCTTTGCCTGTGCGGGCCCGCCGCCGTAAGTCGCTTAACGCCACACCGCGCCGTCGTAAGCGGTCAGCTGGCGAGGCTTGTTGCTGCGCGGCCAAGCTCGGGGTGTCGCACGGCGGTGGGACGCAGGCTGGCCAGGCAGAAGTGCATCAGACCGTGCGTGAGCCTGTGCGTCAGCTCGCGCACGGACAGCTGCGCGAAGCCGCGCACGGACAGCTGCGCGAAGCCGCGCACGGACAGCTGCGCGAAGCCGCGCACGGACAGCTGC
>WRGR01000030.1 GCA_009787085.1 Actinomycetes bacterium | reverse complement strand
CCGCACTTTGCCCACCTCTCAATGATCCTCGGTGCCGACGGCAGCCGCCTCTCCAAACGCCATGGCGCCACCAGCGTTGAGGCTTGGCGCGACGAGGGCTACCTGCCCTCAGCGCTGCTCAACTACCTCGCCCTGCTCGGCTGGTCGTTGGACGGCGAAACCACCCTGTTCACGGCCACAGAACTCTGCGAGAACTTCTCCTTCGGGCGGGTGTCGCGCAACCCAGCGCGTTTCGATACCGCCAAGCTCGACTGGGTCAACGCCAGCTACCTGAAAGAAATAGGCGCTGCTGCCTTCATCGATGCCCTTACCCCCTGGCTGCAACAGTCTGGTCTGGCACGCGATAAGCTAGGCGCTGCACCCGAGGCCGTCGCAGCCAGCATTGCTGCCAATCGCCAGTGGTACGAAGGCCTTTACCCCTTGGTGGTCGAGCGGATAAAAAGCCTAGACGAGGTAGCAGAGAAGGTCACCTACCTGTTCAGCGGCCCCGATGTGGAGCTGGACCAAAAATCCGTGGAGAAGTGCCTGACCGGCGAGACGGCAGCGCTTGCCCTCGGGCAGGCTATCGGTGTCTTGGAGAATGCCGACCTACCTTGGGAGCATCAGGCATTGGAGAATGCCCTACGGGCACTGCCCGAACAACTGGAAATCAAACCGAAACTGCTCTTCCAAGCTATCCGGGTGGCGGCCTGCGGCAACATGGTGTCGCCGCCACTCTTCGAGTCCCTAGAGCTGATCGGCCGCGAAAACAGCCTGTCCCGCCTCCGCAAGGCCGCCGAACTGGCCGTCTGAGCAGCAGCCTTGCGCCAGATCAAAGCACTTGGCCGAATGCCGCATGTTCAAGACAATAACGTCAAGCGTGTCAGATCAGATCGAATTGGTTAATCGATTTCGGAAATTATTGCAGATTCTAAGCTAATGGGCTTCGGGCTGGTTCCTTCCGGTCAGTTCCCATCTGTCGTGGGCTTCGGGCTGATCCCCAAGCGCATGCCGTAGAGCAGAACCAGCAACAGCACGCCTACGTCGGCCATGATCGCCATCCACATCTGGGCGAAGCCGAAGATGGCCAGCACCAAGACGAGCGCCTTGACGATCAGGGCGAAGGCGATGTTCACATAGATCGTCAGCATCATCTTCCGTGCCAAGCGGAAGAAGAAGGGCAGCTCATCTAAGTTGTCGGCCATCAGGGCGACATCGGCCACCTCTAAGGCGGTGTCACTGCCAGCGGCACCCATGGCGATGCCGATATCGGCCAGCGCCAAGGCCGGCGCGTCGTTGATGCCGTCGCCGACCATTGCCACTGTTTGGTATTCGTTTTTCAGCCGCCCGATATGGGTCATCTTCTCTTCAGGCAACAGGCCGGCATGGATGCGTGTCACCCCGATCTCAGAGGCTATTGCTTCAGCGGTGCGCAGGTTGTCGCCCGTGAGCATCACGCAAGCCAAGCCCAGATGGCCGCGTAAGGGCGCACCTGAGCCATCCCGACTGCGGCCAGCAGCAGGGTCGCCGTCGTCGGCGGCTGGAACTGGGCTGACAGCGCCTGTTAACTGGCTGATCAAAGCGGCGCTTTCTGGACGGATAGCGTCCCGCAAGGCCAACACCGCCACTGCCTCACCGTCAAAGGCCAAGACAAGCACTGTGGCACCGTGGCCTTCAGCGGCAGCAACCAGCGCCTCGGCCTGGCCGCCAAGGCCAACCATCTCGGCAATAAAGCTTGGGGAGCCAATCGCCATCTGCTTGCCCACAGACTCTGGTTGCCATGGGGCAGACCCGGCGCTATCCGCAGGCTGGCCGCTGGTGGCTTCGTGGAGGCGGGCAGAAATTCCCTTGCCGGGCTGCTCCTTGAGGTCGCTGAGTGTCCACGACGGCACTGAGGTGGCACCATGGGTGGCCGCAGCAGCCGTGGTTTGGGATGCCGCACTGTCACCGCCCTGCTGAGCAGCTTGAACCGCTGTGTCCGAGCCGCCCTCAGCGTCCCTAGCAGCCCCGGCGCCCCCAGCGGCCACAGCATCGTCAGCGCCCGCTGCCGCTGCAACCACAGCCCGCGCCAAGGGGTGGTTGGAGTCCTGCTCCAACAGAGCCGCCAGCGCTAAGGCTTTGCTGGCAGCATCATGGTGCCAAAACATCTGGGCGGCAGGCAAAAGATCCAGTGACACCAACTGCGGCGAGCCAGCAGTCAACGTCCCAGTCTTGTCAAAGGCCACCGCCTTGACCTTCGATGCCAGCTCCAAGAATGCCCCGCCCTTCACCAACACACCGTTTTTCGCCGCCCGCGTCAGGCTGCTGGCCACGGCCACCGGTGTGGCTATGACCAAGGCGCAGGGACAGGCGATCACCAGAAGCGACAAGGCACGGTAGATCCATTCCCGAAAGGTGCCGGCCTCCAAAGGCGTGGCCAAGGTCAATAACGGCGGCAACAAGGCCACCAGCAAGGCCACGACGATAATCGCCGGCGTGTAATAGCGGGCAAACCGGTTGATGAAACGCTCATAGGGGGTGCGTTGCGCCTGGGACTGTTCGACCAGCCGGACAATACGTGCCAGGCTGCTGTTCTCCACCGTGGCCGAAACCCGGTATTCCAGACGGCCATCAATGGCCAACGAGCCGGCGTAGATAGCATCCCCGGGCTGCTTGGCGTGGGGCAAGGACTCGCCAGTGACCGGTGACTCGTCAACGCTGGACGCGCCGCGCAGCACCTCACCGTCGAGGGCGGCCCGCTCCCCCGGACGTAGCACCAAAGTGTTGCCGAGCAAAACCGCATCCGGGTCGATATCGCTGATCGAGCCGTCAGGCTCCAGCCGATGCACTGTCGTCGGTGCCAGCTCGAACAGCTTGGATATCGACTCTCGGTTACGCTGCATAGCCAGGTGCTCCAAGGCCTCCCCTACACAAAACAGGAAAACCACCGCGCCGGCCTCGGCAAACTGCCCAAGACAAACAGCGCCAAGCACCGCAACCGCCATCAGGATATTGATATCAACCCGGCGGCTACGTACCGACTCAACGATCTCCGGGGCCAAGATGACCAGGCCGGCGAGGGTGCCGAGGATGGAGAGTGCAGCACTTGCCCAAACCATAAGGTCATTGCCACCGATAAAGTGGAGCAAAGCACCGCCCAGAGCACCGATGCCCGAGACGATCAGCCAAGTACGGGTGTTCCCCTCGGCCTCGTGGTCATGGTTGTGGCTGCAGCCGCAGCTGTCATGGCCATGCTCGTGGCCGCCGCAGCTGTCGTGGCCATGGTCGTGACTGTGGCCGTAGCCTTCAGTGTCGGTGCAGGCACAAGCATCGGCATGGCCGTGGCTGTAGTCGGTGGCATGGCCGTGGTCGTGGCCGATGGCATCATTGTTGGCATTCCCATGGTCGTGCCCACGGCTCAGGCTATGATCATTGCCGCAACCGCGGCCATGCCCCTGCTCATGCTGATGCCCATGGCCGCTCATAGGTCGCCTCCCCGCTCCGATGCGTGCTCCAAGCCAATCAGGATCAGTGAACGCACATGGTCGTCCAACAGGTGATAGAACACGTTTTGCTTGTCCCGCCGTGCGGCAACCATCCCCCTGTCGCGTAACAGCCGCAGCTGATGGCTGACGGCCGACTGCGACACGCCAACTAACTCGACCAGCTCGCCGACCCGCATCTCGTTGGCCGCCAAGGCACTGAGTATCTTAAAACGTGTCGAGTCGGCAAGTGCCGCGAATATCTCTGTAGCCTCATAGATCAAGCCGTCGCTGGGAAACTCGAATTCCGTGTTCATACCTAGTATCTGCTCCTTTGAACATATGCTTACTTGCGCATGTTCTCATGATACTGGGCAACGCCGATGCTGTCAAGAAGTTCGATTGCCTGTTTGACCGCCGATGCAATCTTGCCTATCTGCCATTCCTCATTAGTATCCGGTAGTCCTAGCTCATTTTGTTTTGCCAATATCTGAGATAAAGCCCTGCTTTTCAATCCTCATAGCTAGGCAGATCGTTTTTTGCCAAGCGCTTATGCCAAGCCTCATCCGTCACCTGTTTAGCGATAAGCACCGTGAACTCGTAGTGCGAGAAGGTCGCACCACAACCGATCACTGGTTTGCCGTCGCGAGGAAGGACTACATCTGATAAGTGTTAGAGAGGCTACAGCTAACTGATACAATGTTGACACTGGCCTTGCCGAGATGCCGAAGGTCGCCCGGTACTAGTTCTTGATACAAATGAGAACTTAATCGCTATAGCCAAGATAACCAGCAGGCCGCTGGCACCAGTCACAGGCGATGTGCCCATTGGCCAATGGCGGCAAGCAAGGCTGAACGCTCCTTCGACAGTGCGCTTATCACAGGTATTCGAGGTTTTTACTGAAGGACTTTTGCGTGACCGGGCGGTTGGCAGCCTCCAGCCTCCCGATATCGCTCGGGTGACCCAAGCCACGATCGCACTCGGCTATCTTCGGTAACTTGGCACAGTTATAGCTTGGCGTTTCCTATGGGGCATGCCCCATCCAGCTGGTATTCCGACAACAACTGCCTGATCGTATCGGCATTGGAGTAAACGATCCCCCGCCCAGACAAAGGCGGGAACAAGAACAAACGGGGCGCTCTGTTATTTCCAAAAGAAATGTAATGCGCCTATTGGATCAATCACCCCCCCCGCTTAACCGCAGTCCCAAGTGGCAACCAGCGCAAACTCGCCATCGAAGGGGAATACGACATCCTCTTCGGCAAACGCCGGCGGCTTGGCCAAAAGCGCCGGGTCAGAGACGACCTCCCGGTGGTAGACAGCCCGCCAGTTGTCCTGATAGCAAAGCATCCAGCTCGCTGGCGCTGAGCCGGTAGCGCTCCTTTGGTTTTGCTGCGGCCGCCGCCTTGGCCTCGTCTTCCTGTTTGGCGACCATCAGGCCTTGGAGCACAAAAGCCGCAACAGCAGCCACCGCCACTACAAAAAACTGTGGTGACACCAGGCCCTTGGGGCCTTCCAACGCGGTAATCGCCACCGCAGCCACGACCAAGATGATGACAACAGCAATTCTTCTCAAGGTGACCTTGCTCATGTTGGGGCTCCTTTGGGGAAATGCCGATCAGCGCTGCTGCGCGTCACTCAGCATAAAGTGCCGATAGCGCGGCACGTTGGGCAGCTAGCTTGTTGCGCAGGTCTTCCAGGTCGGTGGATATGAACTCATAGGTCAGGTAGTCCGGCGCAATACGCCTCAGCAAGTCGAGCAGCTCCGGGCAGACGAAAGGCTCGTGCTTGTCCACATTCTGTGCATGGCGAAGCGACTGCAGGCTGCGTTCTGCGTAGGGCAGGTCATAGCCCGGTGCGCTGGAGCGCATGGACTCCGCATAGATCCCGGTCAACGACTGGTTGAGGTGGACTCCGCGAATCTCACCCACCAGCTCGGCATGCCGGTCGAGCATCCGATGGATATAGGCTACCGCATCGGACTGGGTCCGCAAACTGGTGTTGGTATGCAGCAGGTGGCCGGTGTCCAGCATGATGCCCTTGTTCGGATAATCGATACCGTCCAGCAGCCGCCGGGTCATGTCGGGGTCAGTGAGCGTCAGCCCCGGCAGCCAGAGGTTCTCCATCAGCAGGGCGATGGAGCCGTCCTCGTCGGCAAACACCGAGTTCAGTATCTCACAGGCGGCATCGATCACCTCAGCATCGCTGTGGCGGTAGTTGCGGGTAAAAGCCTCCTCGATGGAGGCGTCCGAGACATGAAAGACAACATACTCAGCACCATACTGGTGGGCATAAGCCAAGTCTTGGCGAAAGCGATCCAGTATCACCGCAGGCGAGTCCGAGCCGTAGTACGAGATGCAGTTTTCAGTGCTGCCGAACTCGCGCAGCCACGCCTGACGGTCGCCGCAGTAGAAGTCGAGCCAATAGGGGTAATAGCACATGTGTAACCCGATGATTCGCTCAACAGGGATCACCCCGTCACGGTCGGGCTCGAAGCTGAGCAGCTCTACACCGTCAAATCCCTGCATCATGGCCAGCAGCTCAGCGCGACCGGAGAAGCGATCCAAATCACAGGGGTCAGTTGTCAGATTAAACATCGTTTTCATGATCAGTAATTCTACGCGAATCTGGAGTTTGCCGTGATGCGGGGCGAGCGGTTCGGCGGCAGCAGGACAAAGGGACGGACAAGACGGCAGGAGTACAAGGTGGCAGACATGCTGTGCTCCTTGTAAACAGCGACAAGGCATGCAGTATGGTCATTGTGGTCATGGGCCACAGTCAAAATCCACACGATCGGCGTAGAGTGCGCCCGGCGGAGCGGGGGCGGCCTTGCGGCAGTCGCCTTTGCCGATGTGGAGGGTGCAACGACAGTCGTTCTAGCGGCCACTGCCTAGCTGTTTGCACTAGCTGGTGCTGCTGGTGTGCTGGACGTATCTGCCCAAGCGGTGGCCGGAGCAACAAGGGCTTGAGCCAGAAGCACTGCGAGAGCTGATGAGATGAGCTTTATGCACATTGCCTTCATAACGATTTCCTTTCTGTCCGATCTTACCGCCTACTGTCTTGCTGGTTATTGTCCTTGGAATTTTTGATGGCTTTAGAAACCTGGTTCTTTTTCTTCTCATTCTCTTTGTTGGTATGTTCCCCCTTGGATCCCTTGCGGCCATCCCCCGAACTGCGGTTGGAGTCAAGACCGCCCTAAGGTTGTCACACGAGCACCGCCATTGCAATGGATTCATCATAATTTCTTTACAACTATTTCACAAGTCACTATTCATCTATACCAGCAGGTAAATACCCGACCCCTTGGCCACTGATGCTCAGCTTCCGAACCAGCTCACTGAGTTCGCCATTGCTAACACGTCTTATTACCACCAGCTCTCTGATGTGCGCCATGACGGGAGATCAAAGGCAATGGACAGCTCTCAGTCCACCCAAGTGCCGCCGGCATCGGTGACCCGAATCTTGCCCCGCTTGATCTTGCCACTGACAGTCTTCGGCAGCGCGTCCACAAACTCGATAATCCGGGGGTACTTATAGGGAGCCGTGCTCTGTTTGACATGCTCTTGCAGTTCCAAAACCAGTTCCTCTGATGGCTCAAAACCCGCTTTGAGCTGGATGGTGGCCTTGACCACACTGCCGCGGACCTCGTCTGGAGCCGCCGTCACCGCGCATTCCAGCACTGCCGGATGCTCAATCAGAGAGCTTTCCACCTCAAAAGGCCCAATACGGTAGCCCGAGCACTTTATGACATCGTCGTCACGACCGACAAATGTGTAGTAGCCGTCGACATCGCGCCAAGCCAAGTCGTGGAGATTATAATAGTCGCCGCCGACCGCAGAAGCCGTCAGCTGCTGGTCGCGGTAATAGCCGACAAACAGCCCTGGCGGGTAGTTGTGACGTAAGCCGCAGACACAGATCAGGCCTTCGTCACCATCGGCCACCGGCTGGCCGTCCTCGCCTAGAAGCTGGATGTCGAAAAGCGGCGAGGGCTTGCCCATCGAGCCGGGGTGCGGCTGAAGCCAAGGGAAGGTGGCCAACAGCACTGGACTTTCGCTTTGGCCGAAGCCTTCACGGATCAGCTTGCCAGTCAGCTCCTGCCACTGCCTGGTAACCTCAGCGTTCAGGGGCTCGCCAGCAGTGGTGAAGGTTTCAACACTGGAAAGATCATAAGACAAAATGTCTTCTTGGAGCATGAAGCGATACATCGTCGGCGGTACACAAAAAGTCTTCAGGCGGTAGCGCTCGATACGTGCCAACAATTGAACCGGCTCAAAGCGCACTGCGTCGTAGGCAAAGATCGCTGCCCCACAGATCCATTGACCGTAGATCTTGCCCCACCCGAACTTCGCCCAGCCACTGTCGGTAACTGAGCAGTGCAGCTCGTTTTCACGCACCTGCTGCCAGTAGCGGGCGGTGATGATATGCCCGAGGGGGTGGGTGAAGTCCTGCATCGCCATCTTGGCCAAGCCGGTAGTGCCAGATGTAAAATAAATCAACATGATATCGCTGTTCTTGGTGGCCGCAGCCCCTTGGGGGCGTTGAAAGTCACCGGATTCGGCGGCAATGAGGGCGTTAAAATCCAACCAGTTGCCGCCGTCAGCGGTAGCCTTAGCACATCGGACACCGCCGCCGCAAGTGGTGTTGCCGGCCACGCTGCCGCCCCGGGCGTTCACCAGTATCCGCACATCGACCTGATTATTTTCGGACAAGGCCGGCTCAGCCTGGCTCAACACATAGTCGTCATCCATCACCACCAAGGCACGTGCCCCAGAGGACTTCAAGCGATAGCCGATGTCTTTGGCAGTCAGCTGGATGGTGGCCGGGGTGATGATCGCCCCCAGCTTGCAGAGAGCCATGGCGATCACCCAGTACTCCCAGCGTTGACGGAGCATTGCCATCACCACATCGCCTTTGCCGATACCTAGGCGGACAAAGGCCTGGGCGGCCTGATTGGAAAGCCGCGAAATGTCGGTGAAAGTGAAATGCCTCTCGTCTACGTCGTCGCACCAGACCAAGGCTTTCTTTTTCGGCTCTAAGCGTGCCCACTCGTCCACCACGTCGTAGGCGAAGTTGAAGTTGTCGGGCACCGTTATTTGAAAGTTCTCCTTAAAATCCTCGTAGGATATAAAATCCAGCCGTGGACAGAAGCGTTTGATCAGTGCATCCATTGAATTCCTCCTAGTTGTCGCTCTTCGGCCTGTCCCGCACAAGCCAGACCGATCCTAAAACCCCCTGTTGGCAATCAGCGCCGCTACCTATCGCAACACCAGGTGCTCTGCCCTTAGCGGTCGTGACCGCCAGCGCAGCAGACACACCATGTGTTATTCCATAATCATAGTTACAAATATCGCTGGCTCATTCGATCCGCAACGCTGGCCATGCGGCAACTGCGGATTAAAGTAGACGCTGTCGCCAGTATGCAGCTCGATCTCACGGTCGGCGAATACCAGAATCACAGTTCCACTTGTAACGTAATTAAATTCCTGACCCGCATGGGTCACCAGCTCTGCCGGCTTGTCCGATGGCTGCAGGGTGACCAGCAAGGGCTGCATAGTCTTGTTGGCATAAGCATAGGCCAAGTCTTGGAAATGGTAGCCAGGAAAGCGGTCGACCGCCCGCCCTTGACCGGCCCGCACCACTTGGAAGCTCTCCAGATGAGTCGATCTGCCGGTCAACAGCACACCCATGTCCACCTGCGCGATATGGGCGATATGCATCAGCAGACTGGCTGGGATGTTGTAGCCGGTTTGCTCGTATTGGCGGTAGGTTTCAGCGTCGGTACCCAAGACCTCGGCAAACTGCTCGGTGCTGTAACCTAGGGCATCACGCAAGCCGGCAACACGCTGACCAAGCTCGCGCAGCTCGCTTTCAGCATCAAAAACATCGGCCGGAGCCGTCGGGGTATTGGCACCCACTGTTCGAGAATCCATGCTCGTCTCCTTCCACATTACGCGGTGCAACCGGATACAGCTGATCGGAACTTCCCTAGCACTCTTGGACAGCCCAAGCCTCACCGATGGCCAAAGCCCGCTTGTTGGCCTCGGCCAAGTCGGCATGTTTAGCTGAGACACTTTTGTCAATGGCCCGTTTCACCACGTCTTCGGTCGAAAATCCGGTGGCAGACAACAGCTTGCCCACCAAGATCACGTTGGCCAGTCCTTGTAGGCCATTCTCCTCGGCCAAGGCCGTGGCCGGCACTGTGTAGTACTCGATGTCTTGGCGCATGGTGCAGGTACCGACCATCGTCGAGTCCACTATCACCACCCCACCGGGTACCACGCTGCTGACAAAGCGCTCATAGGACGGCAAGTTCATGGCAATCAGAGCATCCGGCTCAGTGACCAGCGGCGAGCCGATGGCCTCGTCGGAAAGGCAAACACTGCAGTTCGCGGTACCGCCGCGCATCTCCGGGCCATAGGAGGGCAGCCAAGATAGCTGCCGACCGTCAATCAAACCGGCGTTGGCGATAATCTTGCCGGCAAAGAGGATACCCTGGCCGCCAAAGCCTGCCAGCATGATGTTCATGTTCTCAGCCATTGCCCACCTCGTCTGCCACAGCCGCACTGCCACCGACAGCCTTGATGTCTTTGTATACCCCCAGCGGATAGTAAGGCAGCATGTTGTCGGCCAGCCACTCGAAGGCATCCTTCGGCTCCATGCCCCAGTTAGTAGGACAGGTCGCCACAACCTCGATGATCGAATAGCCGAGGCCTTCCATCTGATACTCCAAACCTTTGCGGATCGCCTTTTTGGCAGCTCGGACGTTTTTAGGGTTGTTCACAGTCACCCGCTCGGCCAGCGCCACGCCGTCCAAAGACGACAGCAGCTCACAGACCCGCACCGGGTAGCCAGCGGCGGCTACATCGCGGCCATAGGGCGAGGTCTGGGTGACCTGCCCGGGCAGCGAAGTCGGAGCCATCTGGCCGCCGGTCATGCCGTAGATGGCGTTGTTCACGAAAATCACGGTGATCTTCTCCCCCCGGGTGGCGGCATGGACAGTTTCGGCCATGCCGATCGAGGCCAAATCGCCGTCGCCTTGGTAGGTAAAGACCATGCTGTCCGGCAAGGCTCGCTTGATGCCGGTGGCCACCGCCGGGGCGCGACCGTGCGCGGCTTGGGTCATGTCACAGTTGTAGAAGTCATAGGCCGTGACCGAACAGCCGACCGGGCAGACCCCGATCGTCCGCCCCTCAATGCCCAGATCATCAAGGCACTCGGCCACCAAGCGCTGGATGATTCCGTGTGAGCAGCCCGGGCAATAGTTGGTAAGCACCTCGGCCAAAGCCTTCGGCCGGCTGAAGAGGATCTTCTCCGACTGTTTTTCTGTAGTTGGCGCACTCATTGCTGCTCTCCTTTCAACTTGCTATGAAACGGCACGATGTGCAGCTCCTCGCCGGCCAGAACCCGGCGCAAGGCAACAGCCACTTCTTCCGGAGTCGGCACGATGCCGCCCGTGTGGTTGAAGTAATTGACCGGGCGACGCCCGGCTACTGCCAGCCTAACGTCGTCGACCATCTGCCCCATGGAAAGCTCCACGGTCATGAATGCCTTGGAGATACCCACTTGGTGCTCCAGCACGTCCACCGGATAAGGCCAGAGGCTGATCGGGCGGATCAAGCCGGCCTTTAATCCCTCCTGACGCAGCTTATTCACGGCACTGCGCACCACCCGGGCAGCCGCACCGTAGGCCACGGCCACCACTTCGGCATCTTCGGTCAGGTAACATTCGGCACGTTGTTCGTTTTTGCGCACCTGCTCATAGCGCTGAAAACGCCTGACGATGCTGTCTTCCAGTTCCTGAGCATCTAAGAACAGCGAGTTCACCACTTGGTGGGAGCGCTGGCCGTGATGTCCGGTGAGTGCCCATGGGCGGGCCGGCAAAGCGGCATCGCCTAGGGGTTCTGGCAGCTCGACTGGCTCCATCATCTGACCCAACAGGCCATCGGCCAAGATCATCACCGGCATCCGGTAGTTGTCGCCGAGGTCAAAGGCCGAAGCCACTAAGTCGGCCATTTCCTGAACTGTAGATGGTGCGAAGACGATTATCTGGCCGTCGCCGTGACCGGTCGCCCTAGTAGCCTGCCAATAGTCGGCCTGAGAGGGCTGAATGCCGCCGAGGCCGGGGCCGCCGCGTTGGATGTTGATGATCAAGGCCGGCAGGTCGGCACCGATCAGATAAGAAATACCCTCTTGCTTCAAACTAACGCCCGGCGAGGAGGATGAGGTCATCACCCGCTTGCCGGCCGCAGAGGCACCGTAGACCATGTTGATCGCCGCTACCTCGCTTTCGGCCTGCAGGTAAACGCCGCCGATCTTCGGCATCCGCTTGGCCATGTAGGCCGCCAGTTCGGTCTGCGGCGTGATCGGATAGCCGAAGAAAAGCTTGCAGCCAGCCCGAATCGCCGCCTCAGCCAAAGCTTCGTTGCCCTTCATCAAGACTTTCTCAGCCATCTTCAGCCTACCTTTCCACCGTGATTGCGACATCCGGGCACATCATGGCACAGGACAAGCAAGCCGTGCATTCGGACTGTTCGCTGCAATAGGCAGGATGATAGCCTTTTTGGCTAATCTCCCCGAAGTTCAAAGCCATGATAGCTTTGGGGCAGACATCAACACAGAGTCCACAACCTTTACAATAATACGAGTCAACACTGATATGTGGCATTCCAACTTCCTTGTAGTCCCGGCAGGGCCGATCCTCCAACCGGCCTCTCAATGACATGAACGCACCCCCGAACGCTGGGAATGCACCGCAAACTCCCCCTCGGATGTGGAGATGAGCTTCATCCACCCTGTTCATCATAAACGGAGTTGATAGGCTCCCACTCTACCACAAGACACCGTAAGCGTCCAGAGGCAAGTACATACCGCCGTCCCGAGAGGCCATGACCACACTGCCAGACGACATCTGCAGCTACATCGGCCGCCTGAGTCACGAGAGCAGCCGGGCGTACGCCGAAATGGGCGGCACTGTGCAATCAGGCCGGTCTGATTTTGCCTTGACCATCCTGCCGTTTTACGTTCCAATGAGGGTGACTTGTTAAAACATTGCAGCGGTAACTGAGGGGAACAATTTCATGATCTGGCCACTACCTCCCATGGCGTGCCGACCAGTTGCTTCAGCGGCAGCACGGCCGGCGGTGTGGACGGCCAAAGCCCGGCTAGCTTGGCCGTGAAGGCAGCGGCCAGCGCCTCTGGTGCGCTGATGGCCACTACTGGCAGCTCCGCCAACTCGGCCAGCGAACGCAGCTTGGGAATGCTGGCAGCTAGGATATCGAGGTCGGTGAGCTGTTTCAGATGGCTGTTGCCGATGATACCGGTCACTGCCAAGCCGCTTTGTGCCTCAATGCCGCGCAGCAGCTCCAAGGCCAGGTCGGGGCAGGCAGTGCCCGGGCGGTTGAAGTTGGCGACATAGAGCAGCTGATGGGGCATCGAGCGGATGGCGGCCGAGAATCGCGCCAAAGCCCGGGCGCCGTCCGGGTCGCCGCCGACATCGATCAGCAGCGGTTGGCTATCACTGGCGCTGCGGATGGCATCATCGATGCCTGGCGTTAGCGACGGGGTATCCAAGGTGCTGCGGGCATGCACCGGCCCCAAAAGGCGGATGCCTTTCTCGGCCAATAGCTCGGAGCTGTCCGATGAGCGGAAATAGGGGTTGATGATGTCCAGATCGATCAAGGTCAGCCGCCACGGCGGCGCGTTCGGCGGCAGCGGTACTGCCGCAGCCACCAAGCGCTCCGCAATATTCAAACTAAGGTTGGTCTTGCCAACACCAAAATGCCCGGTAATGATAGTCAGATTGGAATCCATGGCCCACCTGTTCTGTCGCTGTCTGGCTTCTTTTTGCCGCCTCTTGCCGCTGCTACTCTGTATTATGCCACAGCCAGTCCAACATCGTCGCCGACCAAAGAAAGCGCCGATATGCGATGATATTCAAGAGAAATGCCGATCACCTATTCGAGAACCTGAAAGGCTGGGCTTATGCGGTTTGTGTCTTGGAACGTCAACGGTCTGCGCGCAGTGTTGAAAAAAGAGCTCTTCTATCCTACATTTGCCGAATTCGATGCCGATATCTTTGCCATTCAGGAAACCAAGATGCAGGAGGGGCAGGCAAAGCTGGAGCTGCCAAGCGGCTACCATCAAGTTTGGAACTCGGCAAAACGCAAAGGCTACTCCGGCACGGCAGTGTTCAGCAGGGTCAAGCCCTTGCGGGTGGTGCGGGAAATCGGCCTGAGCGCTACCGATGCCAGCTTTACCACTGCCAACCCCTCCATACTGGACAGCGAAGGACGGCTGGTGGCCTGTGAGTTCGAGAACTTTTGGTTCGTCAACTGCTACACCCCGAACGCCCAAGACGGCCTAGCACGCCTCGATCTCCGCTTGGCCTGGGGAGCACGCTTCACTGGCTTCCTCTCCGAGCTGGCCGCCGACAAGCCCGTGGTAGCTTGCGGCGACCTGAACGTGGCGCATAACGAGATTGACCTGAAGCACCCCGGCTCCAACCGGGGCAATGCCGGCTTCAGCGACGAAGAGCGAGCGGACTTCAGCGCCCTGCTCACGGCCGGCTTTGTGGACAGCTTCCGCCACCTCTACCCTGATCGCCGCGATGCCTACAGCTGGTGGAGCTTTCGCGGCAACGCCCGCGCCAACAACTCCGGTTGGCGCATCGACTACTTCTTGGTCTCTGCGCCCTTGGCACCGCTGATCACCGAAGCGGCCATCTGGCCAGAGGTCATGGGCAGCGACCACGCCCCCGTCAGCCTAGATATAGAGTTATAAACCCAATGCCGTGCAAGCTACTGTACAGCAGGTCGTAGCGCTACTTACAGCTCGTCGGCTATCGCTGCTAGATCCTTCTTATAAGTCTTGGAGAACAGCAGGGCCCCGACAAGGGAGGTCACGCTGAGCACAGCCAAGATGATGAAGACCGTGCTGTCGTTGACTGGAGCCTGGCTCAGCACCGGATCAGCGTCACCGATCGGCCCCAGCACTGCGGCAATGATGATGTTCACCGAGGCTGCCGAGGCAATGTTCAGGTTGGCGATGCCGAGGTTCTTGGCAAATTCTGCAGGCTTATAGCGCTGACGAGTGAAGACTGAGGCCATCACCGGCACAGCGCTGTAGGAAAAGGCAATCAAGATAGCTGCCCCGATATAGATAAAGGTATATATAACAGGCAACATGGGCTTCCAAGTACCCCCATCGACTGTGCCGCTAAAGGCCAAAGCCAAGGAAATAGTACAGACCAAAGAGACAATCGCCGCAATCACCATCACTATAACCAAGCCAGCTCGGTCAAAGATGGCACCATTGACCACCCGACCGATGCCGTTCATGCTGGAGATCAGGCCAACCAGCAAAGCTCCGAAGCCAATGAAAACGGCAGTATCAGCCCCCAATATCTCAGCACCTTGGGCAGCACGGCCGATGACGGTCAGACCGCCGGTAAGCGCACAGGTCGCCCACAGGCTGAACAGCCAGAAGGCCCTGGTCCTCAGAATCGGCTGAGCCTTTGTTGGGCTGGTCTCGGCAACCGTTGCCGTCATCGGCAACCCCAAAGCCTGAGCTAAGCCAGTAGGCGCCGGCTTGGTCAACAACGCCAGTGCCACCAGCACCAAAGCACCAATCAAGGCTATGACGATAAAAATGATGCGCCAATCGAAAAAGCCGAACATCATATTGGCCAGCGACCCAAAGACCAGCGACGACACACCAAAGCCCATCAACATGATTCCGGAAGCCAAACCAACCCGGTCGGGAAACCACGGGTTGATCAGGGAGATGATGGCGTTATAGGCAATGCCGCAGCCCGAACCAGACAAAAGTCCGTAGAAAATAAACAGTGTCCAAACACCAAAGCCCACTGTCAAAGTAGAGAGGATAAAGCCAGCGGCCAGCAAAACAGCGGCCACGATGATCGCCAAGCGTGCCGATGTCCGCTTGATCAGCTGTGCCCCGAAGAGTGCCGACACACAGAAGGCAAACATCGATACCTGGAAGACTTGCCCCAACACCGCCTTGTAGTCCCCAAACTCCTTGCCGATCGGCGCGGCGAAGATCGACCAAGCGTAGATCAAGCCAAGGATCAACAAGGTCAACGTGGCCGCAGCCAGATAGACGATCCGCCGTATTTTGATATTACCTGCTCCTGCTGCTTCAGTGTCCATGGAACTTCTCCTTCGTCATTCCGTCATTATTCTCGTTCGTGCAAGAAACGGTCTGGCAAGCCACTTGCCAGTTCCGCATCTATCGTCTTCAAAAGCCCCGGGATCGGCAAGCCCTGGGGACAAAGCTTCTCGCACTCCCCGCATTCCACGCATTCCCGGGCACCATGGCCGTTGGCGCTGATACCGTTGCGGTAGTAAACTTTGTCGCTCAGGGCTTCAGAGCCAGTCATCTTGTGAGCGTTGTAGAGGCTGAATATCTCCGGGATGGCCACCGTTTGGGGGCAGGGCTGGCAATAACGACAGCCGGTGCAGCCGATCAATGCCTCATTTTTGAATGCCTCACGGATCCGGGCAATCAGTTCGGAGTCGGCCTCGCTCATCACACCGCTGGCAGCTTGTTCAAAGATGCGCAAATTATCCTGCAGCTGCTCCAAAGTCGAAGTGCCAGAAAGGATCACCGTAGCCTCGGGCATATCGTAGAGCCAGCGTAGACACCACTCCACCAAGGATCGCTGCTCCGGATAAGCGGCCAGCAACCCAGCCACCGCCGCCGGGGCATTTTTAACGATCAAGCCACCGCGCAAACTCTCCATGACGACCATCGCCAAGCCGCGCTGTGCCCCATAGCACAAGCCGGGCAGACCGACTTGCTGGTCGATGTCGAGGATGTTCATCTGGATTTGCGCCATGTCCCACCGGTAGTCGTCCACGAAGCCTTGAAATGCCTGAAAACCATTATGCATCGAGAAGCCCTTGTAGCGCACCTTGCCTTTCTCGATCATCTCGTCCAAAAAACCTGGGCCGTCAAGACGGCAAGCCTTGTCAAGGTTGTCCTGGTAGAGGTTGTGCAGCAAATAGACATCAAGGTAATCGGTGTTCAGGCGCTTCAAGCTGACATCCAGCTGCTGTTCCATGTCGGAGTAGCTCTCGACGTTCCAAAGCGGCAACTTAGAAACTAAACAGGTGCGCTGACGATAGCCATCACGCAGCGCCTCGCCCAAGATGTCCTCGCTGTTCTCGTAGACATAAGCGGTGTCCAAGTAGTTCACGCCATGGTCGATGGCATAGCGAACCATCTGGACGGCCTCAGAGCGTACGGTGGGAAAGCGCATGCACCCCAAGCCAAAACGCGATACCTTTAGATCTGTGTTACCGTATTGCACGTACTGCACGGTGGCTCCTCACCTAGGGGCAGGCCAGTCATCCATATCACGCCACCCGATAATCTGACGCAACGGTATTGATCGGCGCTTCCTTAACAGTTTTACCTGATATCAGGCTATCTCCAAAAGCTTGAAGTCCAAAGCCTCAACGGCGGCTCGGACATCGGCCTCGTCAAGAGCGGCGGACGACTTGACACGGGCCTCGCCCTTCTTCCAGTTAACCTTAGCTTTGGTGACTCCCGGCAGCGCCTCCAAGGCATTTTTCGCAGCTGCCTGACAATGCTCGCAATGCATTCCGGATATTCTCAACACTGTGGTGTTTCCCATGCTGTCTTGCCTCCGTTTTCTCCTGGAATAAAGACTGATGTCCGCACTAGGTAGTTGTCCGGATTCATCTCACAGACCTCGTTTAACAAATAGGACTGGTACACGGGTCCTATTTGCCCTAGTTGTTGCTGCTCAACAAATTCTGCCAAGCGCTGAGGCAGGTCGCCCATCACGCCGTAGTCCCCCCGCGTGTAGCCCACTACATAATAGCCTACCGGGCTGCGCTCAAAGCCATTGGGATCATGCGAGAACCAGTTATGGGGCAGTGATGGCCGTGCCAAAAAATCATCAAAGCTCCTAAAGTAGCCGCCGATGGGGAAATTCAGGTCGATATGCATGTTGTGCGCATTGCGGTAAAAGTCAGAGAAGACTCGGTGATAGCTATCTTCACCGTCTCTAAAGTCATTCTCAGCCCCCATCGAGTAAGCAAAACCTTCCCAGTACTTAATGGATATCGAATCAGCGTCAACAGAACTCGCGGATTGAATCAGGCTGCGCAATGTATGGATAATGGAGAAGTTGCGCTGAACAGTACTAAGCTCTTCTGCCAGCTCCATTTCATGCTTGACGAGCAGGGCATCGATTGTTCTTGTAGTTCGCCTGGATATTATCGATTCGATCTCTTTCAGAGGAACCTTCAGGGTTTGCAGGGTGGTAATCAGCTTAATCGTCTGAATCTGCTTCAGCGAATAATAGCGATAGTTGTTATCGCCACGATAAATCGGCTTGAACAGCCCTATCTCATCGTAATACCGCAACAGCGACTGCTTGACCCCAACGTAGTCCGCAAAGTCCTTAATCGATATCAACATCTCCCGGTCATTCACATCATTTCCCACGTCAACCCCTCCTGCATCTCTTTCTCTGACCTCAATATTGGGCAATAGGTTCAGATGGTTTAAGGTTTTCTCGATTTTACCATACCTTGGCAAAGCTCTCAGCGCCCACGCCTGATACTCAATTTGATACTATCAATCATTGTTTCCGCTGTTAGGAGCGTTATCAATATCTTTTGAAATTGCAAGAAAAAAATTAGCGTAATTTTTTCCAATATTCTCTTGACCTTATAGCTGATGGAAACTCTATAATGTTAAAGGCTCAAGGAGAACAAGCGGGATTTGGATTCAACAGTATTCTTCACTTGCACTTGAGTTATAACTTAAAGCTTTCCGCCAGTCTCGTACTGGCTGTTAGCCCCCCCCCCTTGCGCGAAGACCCTGTTTGGAGACAGGGTCTTCGCACGTACTGGGTTGTTTTTGCCGTATTTGGCGCTCCCCTAACGACCGGACTTTGAAAGGTACTCCGCAGCGGCGACTCGGGCTTGACGATCCAAGTTTTCCAGCTGGTCAAGCGAGGTTACCCGCTCAACACCCAGAGATGCCAGCACTGACTCCACACAGCGCTCAATATCCAGAAAGCCCACAGATCCTTCAAGGAATGCCGCTACGGCTACCTCATTGGCAGCATTCAAAACACAAGGGGCAGTGCCGCCAGCTCGGGCGGCATCCAAGGCCAGCCGCAGACAGCCGAAAGCCTGCGGGTCAGGTGCCTCGAAGCTGAGGCCGCTGAGGACACAGAAGTCAAGCGGCTCCACACTTGCCGACCAGCGGTCAGGATAGCTGAAAGCATACTGGATGGGAAGGCGCATGTCCGTCGGCCCCAGCTGTGCCTTGCAGCTGCCATCGGCAAACTCCACCATGGAATGGATAATACTCTGAGGGTGTACCACAACGCGGATTTTCTCCAAAGGCAACGCAAAAAGGTGCATGGCCTCGATGACCTCTAAGCCCTTGTTCATCATCGTGGCACTGTCCACCGTGATCTTCGGCCCCATCTTCCAATTGGGGTGGGCAAGCGTGTCGGCTAGGCTGACTCCGACCAGTTCAGGGCGCGAACGGCTGCGGAACGGGCCGCCGGAGGCCGTGAGCCAAATCCGCGCCGGCTTGATGCCGTCCTCCCCTGTCAGGCATTGGAAGATCGCCGAGTGCTCAGAGTCCACCGGCAACATAGCACCTGGCCGCGCCAAGGGCATCAGCAGATCGCCGCCGACCACTAAAGACTCCTTGTTGGCCAAGGCCAAGCGCTTACCAGCCGACAAGGTGGCATATGACGCCCGTAGGCCAGCTTCTCCCACCAGCGCGTTCAGCACCATGTCCACCTGCGGCAGCAAACAAAGCGCCACCACGGCCGCCTCGCCGAAGGCCAGCTCGACACCAGCTGGCGGCTTTAGGCCGTCAAGCTGAACCGTGGCATCCCCAACTGCTAGATAGTCAGCCTTGAGCTCCTTGGCAGCATCGAAGAGTAGACCGCAATTCCGATGACTGGCCAGCGCAATCACCTGTACCCGATCACGATGCTGCCTGGCCACGTCCAGGGCCTGCTGGCCGACTGACCCGGTCGCTCCAAGTACTGCAACCCGCAACGGCAGGTCACTGCCCATTTTCAGCAAATTTTGGTTGACGACCCCGTCCAGAGGCGTATTCACGGAGCCGGTCATCTAATTCAAACCCAGCAATCGGAAGTACAGCGCGGCAATGGCGGCGGCCAAGAACAGGGAGTCATTGCGGTCAAGAAAACCACCGTGTCCTGGCAAAAGACGTCCGGAGTCCTTGTGCCCGGTGGAACGCTTGATGCGCGATTCCACCAAATCCCCAAGGATGCCTATCCAAGCACAGAAAAAACCGCCTAACAATGCCCATCCCAGCGGTAAGTCCAACCCAGGTATCAGGCTGATCAAAAACCAAAAGAGCAGCGATCCGAAAATTCCGGCGATAAACCCCTCCCAGGACTTATTGGGAGAGATGTGCGGTGCCAGTTTGTGACGACCGAGACGCGAGCCGAAGAAATAAGCCAGCACATCGCTTGACCAGACTGAGAGCGTCACCCCCAACACCAGCATGCCGCCCCAAAAACCCGGTAAAATATCGCGGATAGCTACCAGCGATGAGAGCATCATGCCAGTGTAGCAGCTGCCGAAAAGAGTCACAGCGACATCGGTGATGCGCGCCTGCGGAAAAGCGATGTACCAGATCAAAAGCACAGTTGCCGAAAGCACCGTCAAGGTCAAAAGACCATTGAAGTGCCAAAAGAAGTAGGCCACCGGATAACAGGCCGACGTTATTACGCCGATCAGCTCGTTAGGCTGTTTGGCATCGGAACGCAGCATGGCGTAAAACTCGAAGGCACAGATGCCAGAGATCGCCGCGCACATCAGCAAGCATGTCCACTCATTGATCAGCGTCAGGGCGATCATCAACAGGGCATAAACTACGGATGTCAGCACCCGAACCCTCATCGTAAGCCACCATACCTACGCTCGCGCCCCTGATAGGCCAAGATAGCACGCAGCAGCTCGTAGCGGTCAAAGTCCGGCCAGAGTACGGGAGAGACATAAACTTCACTGTAAGCAATCTGATAGAGCAAAAAATTGGAGAGCCTGAACTCACCGCTAGTGCGAATCAGCAAGTCCGGGTCAGGAAGGCCATGGGTATCCAAGCAGGCCTCGAAGTCCGCAGCAGTCAAGCTGCCGGGGTCCTTTGCCCCTACCTCTGCCGCCAACGACTTGGCCACCAAAATACGGGCAGCCTGCAATATCTCTTGGCGGCTGCCATAGTTCACGGCGATGGTCAGCGTCATCCCCCGGTTATCACAGGTCTTCTCCACCGCCTGCTTGAAGATATTGGCCGTGCGCTTGGGTAATGCCGAGATATCGCCAATGATCCTGATCCGAACATCCTCATCATATAGCGGCTCCAGCTCAGCGGCCATCGTTTTGGCGAACAGCAGCATCAATGCCTGCACCTCATCGACAGGCCGCGACCAGTTCTCGGTGGAGAAGGAGTAGATCGTCAGATAGCGCACACCTATATCATTGCTGGCACGGATCAACTCCCGTACCGCCCGGATCCCGGCACTGTGCCCTTTGATCCGACCCAGCTGCCGCGCCTCGGCCCAGCGCCCATTGCCATCCATGATCACTGCGACATGACCCGGCAAGCGGTCGACCTTAAAAGTGCCGAGATCGATATCAGGCGGCGGATCCGGAAAGACCTGCTGCAACCTGTGATGCGATGGCTCCATTACCCCTGCCCGCTTCCACGATGCTCAGACTTCCATGACCTCTGCTTCTTTGTGTTTCAGCAGTTCATCGATTTTAGCGGTATGCTCGTCGGTCAACTTCTGCACTTGGTCTTGGGCCCGCTTCACCTCGTCTTTACTGATGTCTTCGTCTTTGATCAGCCGCTCCAAGCGGGCATTGGCATCACGACGCTCGTTGCGCACCGCCACCTTGGCCTCCTCGGCCCTTTGACGGCACTGTTTGACCAACTCCCGGCGGCGCTCCTCGGTGGGTTCGGGGAACGGCAAACGAATCACGCTGCCATCAGTGGATGGCGTAATGCCTAAATCTGAGGCTTGGATGGCCTTGGACACTGCTTGCACGGCCTGCTTGTCCCATGGCTCCACTACCAGCAAGTGTGCCTCTGGCGACTTAACACCAGCTAATTGGGTCACTGGCGTTGGTGTGCCGTAGTAGTCAACCATGATCCGATCAAGCATGGCCGCCGAAGCCCGACCGGTGCGAATGGCCGAAAACTCGCCAGAGAGGTTGGCGACGCTTTTCTCCATCTTCTCCACAAAGCGTTCAATAATCTCTTCAATCATAGCCTTATCTCCCATCCAGCATCCTTGTCTCTTGACACAGCCGCTAATGCCTAACACCTCAGTCCAGTTAATATACCACCGTTCCAACCGCTTCGCCACACAGGGCACGCAGCATGTTCCCAGGCACCCCGAGGTTGAATACGATCAACGGCAGCTTGTTGTCCATACAAAGCGATATGGCAGTGCTGTCCATAATGGCCAAACCGTGGGTCAACACTTCCAGATAGCTAACCCGGTCAAAACGTGTCGCGTTGGGATTGATGCTCGGATCGGAGTCATAGACCCCATCCACCTTGGTGGCCTTCATGAAGACATCGGCCTCGATCTCACAGGCACGCAAGGCGGCAGTGGTGTCGGTGGTGAAGTAAGGGTTGCCGGTGCCGGCGGCAAAGATCACCACGCGCCCCTTCTCCAGATGGCGGATGGCGCGGCGGCGGATATAGGTCTCTGCTACAGCACTCATCTCAATGGCGCTCATCACCCGGGTGAAGACACCGACGCGCTCTAGGGCTTCCTGCAATGCCAAGGAGTTCATCACTGTCGCCAACATGCCGATATAGTCGGCCTGCGAACGGTCCATGCCCTCGGTGGAGGCAGCTAGGCCACGGAATATATTGCCACCACCAACAGTGATAGCCAGTTCGACGCCCTCTTCTTTGATTCGGCTGATCTCAGCAGCCAAACTGCTGATGACCCGAGGATCGATGCCATAGCCCTGCTCGCCGGCCAAGTGCTCTCCGGAAAGCTTCAGCAGGACACGACGGTACTTATAACTGTAACCAGTTGCTGTTTGCTCCGACAAATCTCTACCTCGTTTACGTCTACGTTCATAAGCTGATTATAGCAATCCGTTTGCTCGTAGCCCTAGCTGAACATTGCAGACATCAGTTATTGGCAACCAAGTGTCACAGAGAGGCCGGGGCATGGGCATCTGCCGACCACCGAACAACAGGCCACGTCGCCATATGGCGACGTGGCCTGTTGTTCGGCTATGCCCCAGATATCCGCATCTCAATCGATATCGTCAGCCTTGCCCCAGCTCGAAGCGCTCAAAGGCGATAACCTCGATCTCGTCGCCGAGAGACTTAGACTGGGCAGCCACAAGCCCTTTCACCGTAATGTCCGGGTCTTTAACGAAGGCCTGTTCCAGCAAGGTGTTCTCTTGGTAGAACTTCTCTAAGCGCCCCTCTGCCATCTTCGCCTGAATGTTCTGGGGCTTGCCGGACTCAGCAGCTTGGGCTTGGTAGATGGACAACTCGTGCTGGATCACTTCCTCAGAGTAATCGGTACGGGACACGGTTGCCGGGTTAGCCGCTGCCACCTGCATGGCGATGTCTTTGGCCATAGTCTTGAAGCCCTCAAGGCCAGCCGTCTCCTGCTTGCCAAGTTTGTAGAGAACAAGAACACCCAAGCGGCCGCCAGCGTGGATGTAGCTGGAGATCGCCCCGGTGTCCACGCAGCGCCGCACGAAACGGGATATCTGAATATTCTCACCGATAGTGTGGATGGCCTCGGTGATCATCTCGTCAACGCTGATACCGCCTGCCGAAGCCTGCTTCAATGCCTCAAGGTCGGCGGGGTCGCTCTCCAGCACTGCTGCCGCCACTCTGGCCGCATAGTTACCGAAAACATCATTGCGAGAGACGAAATCGGTCTCACAGTTTACCTCAGCTAGAGCAGCAGTGCGCATATCGTCAGAAACCGCTGCCACGATCAGCCCCTCGTTCGTTGCCCGCCCGGCTTTCTTGGCGGCGGCGGCCAAGCCGCGGGTACGCAGCACATCGACTGCCTTCTCCATGTCGGCCTCCGCCTCCATCAGAGCCTTCTTGCATTCCATCATCCCTGCACCGGTCATTTCGCGTAGCTCCTTGACCATTTTGGCGCTTACTTCTGCCATGCTTTTTCCTTTCCCAAGTTTTACTGCTCCGTGCGTGGAGCATCAGTGTTTTCAGGCATTACTCCGCGTCAGCAACAACGTAGGAGCTCTCAGCAGGGGCGGCAAAACCAGTGTCTGCTGGTGAATCGGCTGCCGGGGCGGCAACTGCCGCAGCGAGCCCTGCAGGCACGACCGCTGCAGAAGCCTCCACCACTGGCTCGCCTTCTGCTATGGGCGATTCCAAAGCCGCAGAAGGAGTCTCGGCTGTCAAGGCGACCGTAGGCGCTAAAGTGGCCTCGGGAGCTGGGGCATCCGCAAGTGCAGACCCGAAAGCAGCGACTTCGCCACCGGAAGCAACGGGCGGAGCTGGCTCATCATTGCCGCCGATCATCTCTGCCTCGCTGAACTGTGCCTTGTCTGTGCCAGCAATTACCGCCTCGGCGATGACCTCAGTGATTATGTTGACCGAACGGATGGCATCATCATTTCCGGGAACCCCGTAATCAACATCATCGGGGTCGGAGTTGGTATCGATAATGCCGACGACCGGAATCCCCAGCCGTCTGGCCTCGCGGATGGCGATCATCTCACGATGTGTGTCCACCACAAAGATGGCTTGGGGGACACCCTTCATATTACGGATACCGTCAAGGTTCTCACGCAGCTTGGAAAGCTGTTTTCTCAGGGTGATCTGCTCCTTCTTCGGCAAGGCGGCCATGCGCCCATCGGCCTCCATAGCCTCCAGCTCTTCCATCCTGCTCACCCGGCCGCGAATGGTGACGAAGTTGGTCAGCATGCCGCCCAGCCAGCGGTGATTGACATAGGGCATCCCACAGCGCTCGGCATGAACGAAAACCGGCTCTTGGGCCTGCTTCTTGGTGCCGACAAAAAGTATGGCACCGTTTTGAGAGGCCAAGCTGCGCACGAAGCTGAAAGCCCTGTCTAGGCCGATCATGGTTTGCTTCAAGTCAAGGATGTACACGCCGTTGCGCTCACCGAAGATATATGGCTTCATCTTCGGGTTCCAGCGCCGCGTCTGGTGCCCGAAATGTACAGCGGCCTCCAGCAGCGACCTGATGTTGACAGGTTGATCCATATCCAAACTCCTTTTCGTTGTATGTGGGCCGCCGGGCACCACACCCGTCAAGCTTCTTTGACGTGGTGCCTCATGCAGCTACCACCCTCTGCCCAGCTCTACCCCTTGGATACAGCCCCTGTCAATACGGGCCACAGGTATCCTTGAGTCCCCGGGCATGTGTAATAGACTAACCTTTAAATGGTACCACACAACACAGGGTGCAGTAAGGAGCCAGCGGCATATTACGCATCATTGGATCAATTGGCGTAATGCAGCTAGGGGGTGGCTGGGGTCAACCTCGTTGGCACAGCCACAGGCGCCATCGTTTAAGTCCGCCCCACAGTGGGGGCAAAGACCAGCACAGTCCGAGCGACAAAGAATCGCCACCGGAGTCTCAAAGACCAGTGCGGCAATGATCGGCTCCCGCAAGTCGACGCAACCGTCAACACCGACCAGCACCACCTCGTCATCGGCTGTAGCCAACTCGCTGTCTCGTGGCCGCAGCACATAATAGCACTCGACATCGGCATCTAGGTCAATCCTGGCCTCTTCCAAACAGCGGCTGCACTCCGTCACGGCCTGGGCGTGAGCGGATCCGGAAAGCACCACACCGCTGCCAGTATTGGTGAGTTGCAGACGATAGGCAATACCTTGGGGCAGACGCAGCTCCAAGCTGCCTTTTCGGATGCATTCCTCCGTCAGGCTGCCCGTAAGCTCCGCCTGGCTGCCCAAGTCGGCAAGCTCGGGCAACAACCGAAAACTCAGGGGCCCTTGCTTCTCTGGACTTGATGCTGCAGCTCCGCTACGCATTACGGCCACACAAAATCAGCGGACACCCCGATTGTTCAAACGCTCACGGGATCTATTGATATTGTCCAGTAAGGTCTCCAAGGTATTCTGGGCATGAGCAAGCACACCGTCCGCATACTCCTCCGCACCAGAGCGCGTCTGACGCTCAGCCTCTCTAGCCTCCCGCATGATCTGTTCAGCTTGGCTGGAGGCAATCCGATTGACTTCCTGCTCGCTGGCAATGACTAGAGCCTGGTTCCTGGCATCCTCAATAATCCGGTTGCCCTCCATTTCGGCGTCAGCTAGGATTTCTTCTTGTTGACGCAGTATTTTTTTCGCGGCGTCTATCTCCTCAGGAAACTCTTGGCGTATCACATCGATGATATCCAATGCCTCGCCAGCATCAATCTGCCGTTTATCCCTGTTGCCCAACACGGGCTTGCCGCCATCAATCAGGTTCGAGAGCGCGTCAAGTAGTTCGTAGACATTGGTGTCATCCATATTGGATCCCTTCAGATCAGTTCGGAGGCGGCCATTCAAAATGCCGTACCATGATGCAAGCGGATACGCACTGAACCCACCGATAACCGGTGCCACTATTTGCGACAACGGCATCGCCAGCACAGGCGACCCTATTTGCAAGCTAGTATAGCATGATTGACGGGCGCTCCCTTTTCTACTTCGATTAATGTATGTCCGGCATCGCCGGTGTCTGCCGCACAAGCTGTACAGCTCAGTTTAGCAATTCTTTTTCTGTTAATCTACAATAAATATAATGGAATACCTAAAAAAGTTACTTTGCGATACACTAATACCGACCCAAGCCCTCAAACAGAGTGCTTTTGACATGCCAAAGGCAATGCCGTGACAGCGGCAGCGACAGAATCGGCCACTGAAAACCCAAAGAAAGTGAGACATACTATGGCAGATCTGAGGATCGACAATTCTATGAACGAACTCAACGAAGGCACCGAGCAGGAAGTCCACTACATCGAGGATATCGATGCCGCCAGCGACTTCGAGCTGAAGCACACTCCGAACATTGAGATCATCGAAGAGGCCAGCGGCCAGACGGTGAAAATCAGCATCGGCCTCAAGGGCATCAGCCACCCTCAAACTGAGGAACACCTCATTGAGTGGATAAGGCTGTTCGTCGGCGACGAAATGGTAGGGGATGTCGGCTTCGGGCCAACCAACGTGGTGGAGGCCAGCTTCAAGATCAAACGCGACAATCAGCCGGTCATCGTTCAAGCACTCTGCAACCTACACGGCATTTGGGAGGCACGCGCCTAGGGAGATGCCGATTAATGCTGCTATGCGGTTTCCGTCCCTTTTTTCGTTGTAGCATTTGTATCGCTATCGGCGCTTGTGCTGTTGTCGGTTGACCCTGCAGCTTCTTCGTCCAAGAAGCCCGAGATGCCTTCGGGGCTCAAGTCGGCTGGACCAACATCCAAACCATAGGCTTTAGCCAGGGCATCGAGCTGCGACCTTCTCAGTTCGGCGCCCTGCTGGTGTCCGGCCTCGGCCAACAGGTCGGCATCCAAGGCCATGCCGCGCACCAGATACCCGGCCAGCCGGGGGTCAAAACCCCCTAAGCTCAGCAGCGTGATCATCGACTCCGGAGCAAGCGAGAAGAAGAGTTTTGGCTCTATGCCCGCAGCATTGGCCAAGGACTTCTCCAGTTCTTCGGACGTGGCCTCCGGATCACTGCGCTGCCTTTGCAAAGAACGTCGCAACACCTCGATCATCTGAAAGATTATCCGCATTAGGTAGTCGTTTTGAAGCATCCTCAACTCCTATTCGTTATTGGCCGTCAGTTTGACGGTCGGGCGAGCCGAGGGGCAGCCCGAGATGCCGATAGGCCCGCTCGGTAGCCATCCTGCCCCTTGGCGTTCGCAACAACAGGCCCTGCTGCAAAAGATAGGGCTCGTAAACGTCCTCCAAGGTCTCTGCCTCCTCACCCAAGGCATTGGCCAAGGTGCTCAGGCCAACCGGCCGACCAGAGAAAGTCTTAGCCAGAAGCGTTAGAATACGGTTGTCCATGGCATCCAAGCCCAGCTCGTCCACTTCAAAGAAGCTCAAAGCCTGAGCAGCTACCCTGGCATCAATTTCCCCGGACATCCGAACCTCGGCGAAGTCCCGCACCCTCTTCAAGAGCCGGTTGGCTAAACGCGGCGTGCCTCGGCTACGACTGGCGATCTCCCGCGCACCGGCTGCGTCAATGACAACATTCAGGATGGCGGCCGAACGCACCACGATCTCTTGCAGCTCGGCCTCAGGGTAGTAGTCCAAACGGAAGGCGATCCCGAAACGGTCGCGCAAAGGACCGGTGAGCAAGCCAGTGCGGGTCGTCGCCCCGATCAGGGTGAAAGGCTGGATATCTAGGCGCAGCGACTGGGCGGCAGGCCCTTTGCCGACCACGATATCCAACACGAAGTCCTCCATCGCCGGGTAGAGGATCTCCTCAATTTGACGATTCAAACGGTGTATCTCGTCAATGAACAGCACATCGCCGGCCTCAAGGTTAGTGAGGATGGCCGCTAGGTCGCCGGCGCGTTCGATAGCTGGGCCGCTGGTTGGCTTAATAGAAACACCGAGTTCGGCGGCCACCACTGCCGAGAGCGTCGTCTTCCCTAAACCCGGCGGGCCGGAGAAGAGCAGATGATCAAGGGTGTCACGGCGCTGGCGCGCTGCCTCTATGAGCACTGCCAGGTTCTCTTTGACCTTGTACTGGCCGATATAGTCGTCTAATCTACGTGGCCGCAGTGTTCGGTCAAGCCCGAGATCGTCTTCGGTCAACTCCGGTGTCAAGGTGCGCTTGACATCTGAACCAGTGACCGCATCGTCAATATCGCCAGCCTCCCAAGTCGCCATTTAGCCTCCTAATCGCTTTAAGGCAAAGCGCAACAGCTCAGCGGCATCGGTGGCACCGCCGTCGTAGCCCTGCATGGCCAAGCCTATCTCCCGGCTGGTAAAACCCATGCCCAGCAGAGCCTCGGTGACCTGAGCAGCTGGGCCAGCACCTTGACCCGCAGATGTACCGCCAACAGGCGACCCCTGTTGGCCACTCAAAGTTCCCCTCAGCTCCAAAATGATGCGCTGGGCAGTCTTCTTGCCGATGCCCGGGATGCCCGAAAGCCTCTTCACGTCCTCTTCAACGATCAGCAGTTCCAAGCTGGCAGCGCTAAAGGCCGAAAGGGCGGACAGGGCGACCTTGGGGCCAATGCCGGAAACCCCCAGCAACCGCTCGAACAGCTCTTGCTCGCATGGGTCGATAAACCCGTAAAGCTGTAGGGAGTCGTCCCGGACTATCAGGCTGGTATGGATCGTCGTCTCGCTGCCCTCGGCTCCCAAAGCGGCCAGCGCCAGCGTGGACATGCCCAGCCTGAAACCGATGCCGTTGACATCGATCACCGCCGAGGCAGCATCCCGGCAAACCAGACGACCACGGATAAAGGCAAACATCAAAAACCTGCTTTCCTCGTTAGGCAAGCGCCGAGGCACTCACACCACGCCATCCTGCAAACAGGACTGCATCGGCACTGCCTTTGACTGAACAACACCTCAGTTCAGCCGCCGCATCTGGGCATGGCAGATCGCCACCGCCAAGGCATCGGCAGCGTGATCGGGCTGAGGCAGGTGGTCAAGCTGCAAAAAAGCCTTCACCATATACTGGATCTGCGACTTTTTGGCATAGCCGTTGCCTGTGACCACCTGTTTAACCTGAGTCGGCGAGTACTCGCTAACCGACATGCTGCCTTGGGCAGCAGCCAACAGTGCGACCCCTCTAGCTTCTCCGGTAAGCAGCGCACTTTTGGCATTGACACCAAAATACACCGCCTCCACCGCCAGCTCAACCGGTGCAAAGCGCTCGATGACATCCCAAAGCCCCTGATGGATCGAATTCAGACGCTGGCAGCGCTCACTGCCGGCCGCAGTGCTCAAGCAGCCATAGGCCAAAGCCCGATTCTTAGAATGGTCGGCTTTGATCACCCCCCAGCCGGTGTTAGCCAAGCCGGGATCGATGCCCAAGATGACGGTTGACCCCAAGAGCCTATTCCTTCTCAATGGGAAAACGGACAGTGATCATGTCGCCTTTGACCTGAACACGAGGCAAATCGGTGAGTGAGAGGTAATAGCGCTCAGCCAAGCCTTCAAAAGCCTTTTCCATCTCACGGGAGAAAGCCTCAATGTCCTCAGGGGCAAGTTTCAGCCCCCGTGAGTCACGGAAGATATTCACACCGCCACCGCTGCGGCGGCTGGTGGCTTGGGCCCGGCTCACCAAGTCGCTGACTGGCGCTATTTGACCAGAGAGAATACGGTGTGCAGTGCGCTCTGAGAGGTCAAGGCCAATGGACGCGGCGATCATCATCAGCTCAGCAGCGTCGTTGGCCAAGGCCAGCCGCCAGACAACAGGCACACTCTCCGGGTCGTCACAGAACAACAGCACGTCACTGCTGACGTTACGTTGGGCATGGGCGCAAAGGGTGGATGCGATCTCTGAGCTTGAGCCAAGGAAGACCTGCAAACGGTCTTTGTGAATCAGTGCGAACTCCAAGGCAGTACGGGTAATGTTCTTAGGACCGGTGGCCACCTCTAGGCGGCCTTCGGCATTGCGCTTCAGCTCCGGAAAGCTAGACTGGTCGCTACGCTCGGCCAGATGCGATGTGTCGATATCCAAGCGGATAGCACTGCCAAGGTTCGGAGCAGAACTGACCACCCAAGCCCTTTGGACGTTGCTCTTGATGGAGAAAAGCGCCATTCCCCGACCGTGGATACCCCATTCGTCCTCGACCATGGTCTCCAGCTTCGAAGTCACCCGGGCATCAAACACCAACTCCTGCAAAGCCTTGGGAATGCCGTCACCGTCATCAATGGCCACTAGGCAACGCCGATCGCCTTCTCGCGAAGTTGCGATGTAGATACGCTCAGCGTGAGCATCCCGGGCGTTACGCAACATCTCACAAACGGCATCCTCAACATGACGGATGTCGTGCTTGGCCTGACGGCGCTCGGCCTCTTCAGTACGGAGACGGACAAAGCCGTCCCCCAGGCTCTCCTCGACACGTAGGCGCGTGCCGCCAGAAACCTGCTCAACGAAGTCTATTAGCCGCTCTTCAGCCATCGGAAATTACTTGGCGAAATCCTCGGCGCGGCTCTCCCGAATCACCAAGACCTTGATTTGACCGGGATATTCCATTTCCTCCTCTATCTGTTTGGCAATGTCATGAGCCAACACCACGGCCTCGTTGTCGGATATAGCGTTCGGCTCGACCATCACCCGCACTTCACGTCCAGCCTGCATGGCATAGGTCTTCTCCACACCCTTATAGGCGTTGGCGATGGCCTCCAGCTTCTCCAGCCGCTTGATGTAGCTTTCGATTGACTCCCGACGAGCCCCTGGCCGCGACGCAGAAATAGCGTCTGCGGCTTGCACCAACACCGCCACCACAGTCGCAGGGGCGACGTCGTTATGGTGGGCTTCGATGGCATGGACGATTTCCGGGGACTCCCCAAAACGACGTGCCAAATCAGCACCGATCATCGCATGCGACCCCTCGACCTCGTGGTCAACAGCCTTGCCGAGGTCATGGAGCAGACCGGCCCGCTTGGCAGGAAGCGGATCCAACCCAAGCTCAGAGGCCATAACACCGGACAGATGGGCGACCTCCAGTGAGTGGTTGAGAACGTTTTGACCATAGGAGCTGCGATATTTGAGGCGCCCCAAGGTACGGATCAGCTCCGGATGTAAATCATGGATGCCAGCATCAAAGGCCGCTTGGTCGCCAGCTTCTTGAACCTGCTGGCTGACGAAGTCAGTGGCCTTGTTGAAGGTCTCCTCGATGCGTGCCGGATGGATGCGGCCATCGGCAATCAGGTTCTCCAAGGTGATCCGGCCGATCTCACGACGCACCGGGTCAAAGCTGGAAATCACCACTGCCTCCGGGGTGTCGTCAATGATCAAGTTGATGCCAGTGATCTGTTCAAAGCTACGGATATTACGCCCTTCACGACCGATAATCCGCCCCTTGACATCATCGGAGGGGATGGTCACTGTAGACACCGTGTGTCCGGCCGTATGGTCGGCGGCCACACGCTGGATGGCCAGCGACAGTATCTCCCGGGACTTCTTGTCAGCTTCAGCCTTGGTCTGTTCCTCGGACTCGCGCAGAATGCGCGCCTCTTCACGCACCACGTCCCCCTTGACCCGCGCCAACAACTCGGCACGAGCCTCGTCGGAGTTCATGCGGGCAATGCGCTCCAAGTTCTCGTGCGCCTCGGACTCTGCGCCTTCCAAGTCGTGCTGGCGTTTCTCCAGCTGCCCAGAAAGCGACGAGAGCTGACGCTCACGGGAATCCAAGGACTCCAAACGCTTGTCTAGGCTCTCTTCCCGCTGCATCAAGCGGTTCTCTAAGCTCTTCACCTCTTTGCGCCGTTCGTTGATCTCCTTGTCAGCCTCCGAACGCATTTGGATCGCCTTGTCCTTGGCTTCTATCAATGCCTCACGTTTCAAGTCCTCGGCTTGCTTCTCAGCATCGGCCATTGTGCGCTCAGCAGACTCCATTGCATGCTTGGCGTTGTTTGAAAGACCAGAACGGCAAACCAAGAACCCGACCAAGGCACCAGCGGCCAAGGCGACTATTATTAAGACTACGGCAATAATGACAGACATGGGCACTCCTTTCAAAAAAACATGTCCTACTGCCGGTCATAGCTACCGAAACAGCAGGTCGAATTGCTATTGGAGATACTCTTTCGACTTCAAAGCCGGACACGAGCATCCGGCACAGTGATCAGTTCTGTTCGCCTTACTTATACAAATATCAGTTATCAGCAACCGAAGCCATCATCCCCTTCAGCCTGAGAGTTGATCAAAATGCCTGATTACATGGTAAAACAGAGTGAGACGAGAATCAACAAAGTTTTCAATACTGTTCGCAAACAATGACCTACAGGGCTTGGCGCAGGGCTTGGCGCAGGGCTTGGTGGGCAATTGCTGGCGCAAATCCCCTGGCCGCTAAGAAGCGATAGCCGGCAGCATAGCGGTCTTTGGCATGGCTCTGGCATTTGGCGAGAGCCATTTGCGCCCGTTGCAGCTCCATTTCTTCATCCGCATACTCTGCCAGCAGTTCGGAATACTCTTGGACATCGATGCCCAAGTCCGCCAACTTTCTGATCACCCGGGGCAGCCCCCAGCCGCCTCTGAGTTTGCCTTGCAGGTATAGCCGGCAAAAACGAGCATCGTTGATCAAGTCACTGCTGACTAGGCTGTCCACCACTTGGGATACCAAATGCTCGGCAAACCCTTTGCCACCTAGAATTTGGCGCATTTCCCCATTGGAGCGCTCTCTGTAAGCCAAATAGCGCAAAGCGCATGCCCAAACGGCATCCAGCCCCTCACTGGCAGCAATGCAATCCCCAGTGGTCAAGCAGCCCAGATGGTTTGTTGCCAGGGTTTGATCGGCTTGGCCGAACCGACCGGCTTGCCCCGGCTGCAGGCAGCCAATCGACGAGCTGGCAGCGTCGCTGGCATCAGGGTCCATCGATGCCGTCCACGTCAGAACCATCCGCGTCGTCAATGTCTGCCCCTGTGCTGAGCACCGACACTGGACCAGGATTCAAAGTGAGCCGCTCGCGCAGTTTGACCTCTATTTCGCCGCGTAGCGCCGGCGTATTACGCAGCAGCTCCTTGGCAGCCTCCCGACCTTGGCCGAGACGCTCTTCACCACAGGTATACCAAGCACCGGACTTCTTGATGATCCCCCCCTCGACGCCAAGATCAATGATACAGCCCTCCTTGGAGATACCCTCGCCGTACATCAAATCGAACTCGGCCTGTCTAAACGGCGGGGCGACCTTGTTCTTCACCACCTTTGCCCGCACTCGGTTACCGACGATCTCCGTGCCGTGTTTGATCAGGTCAACTTTACGGATATCGATACGGACGGTAGAGAAGAACTTCAGGGCACGACCGCCAGTGGTAGTCTCCGGGCTACCATAAGACGAGCTGATCTTCTCCCGTAGCTGGTTGATGAAGATGCAGGTGGTGTTGGAGCGGGAGAGCGACCCGGCTAGCTTGCGCAGCGCTTGGCTCATCAAACGGGCTTGGAGGCCGACAGTGACATCGCCGATCTCGCCCGCAATTTCGGCTTTGGGCACCAGTGCAGCTACCGAATCTATAACAATGGCATCGATAGCCCCGGAGTGTACCAGCATGTCACAGATTTCCAAGCCCTGCTCACCGGTATCCGGCTGGGATATCAAAACCTCGTCGATATCGACACCAAGGCGGGCAGCGTAACCAGGGTCTAGGGCATGCTCGGCATCGATAAAGGCCACAACGCCACCCAGCGCTTGCGCCTCGGCCAATATCTGTAAGGCCAAAGTGGTCTTGCCGCTGGACTCCGGGCCAAATATCTCAACAATCCGCCCCCGAGGCACACCACCGATGCCCAAGGCCGCATCCAACGACAGGGCACCAGTGGGAATGACACTGATGTCGTAGCTCGGCCCACCATCCCCGTAACGCATGATTGAGCCTTTACCAAATTTCTTCTCGATCTGCTCAGTAGTCAGTGCCAGAGCCTTGATCTTGTCAGTCTCCATCTAGAAGCTCCGTTCTATTGATTCGTCAGCCTAAATTATAACGAACATTTGTTCGATGTCAAGTACTAAAAACTACCGGTCGAGCGCCTTGCAACAGCCGGTCGCCCGGTCGCCCGGCTGTCCGGCTGCCCGAACATCCGACCGCCCGAACATCCGACCGCCCGGACATCCGGACGTCCAAGCGCCCAGGCGTCCAGGCGTCCGGCAAAACATTCTCCATGATCAGTCCTCCCCTGCTGACAACCATTTTGTCATATCAGCCTTAAAAAAACTTCACCGGCATTAGAAGATAAGCTTAAAGAATTCTAAACCGGATTCCAAAAAAACGCTGTGCAAGCTTAGCCTAGGTCGTCATTCTCCAGAGCCTTCCGAACCATCCCCAAGGCTGCCGCGACAGCCGCCTGCCGCACAGCGGCACGATTCCCAGAGAAATGCATGCAGGTGGCCTCAACACCGCCCGGCCAAGCCACTGCCAGCCAAACAGTACCGGTCGGCTTGCTATAGCTGCCGCCGTCAGGCCCGGCAATGCCGCTGGTGGCCACGGCCACATCGGCAACCAACAACTCCCTTGCCCCAATGGCCATCTGGCGCACACAAGCCTCGCTAACGGCTCCATCAGCCTCCAAAATACCATTGTCCACAGCCAACAAAGAGAGCTTTACCGAGTTGTCGTAGGCGACAATCCCACCTTTGAAGGCAGCGGAAGCCCCCGGGGCAGCGGTCAGGGCGGCGGCGATAAGGCCGCCGGTGCAGGATTCGGCGCAAGACATAGTGACACCTTGCCGCTTGGCAATCTCCAATACCTGAGCCGCCAATGCCACGTCATCCGACACAAGCCCGCCGACCGCGGCTTCATCATCGTCGGCAACAAACCCCAACACCCGACTGGATTTCGTAAAGTAGTCTATCAGGGAAATTACAGTAAGCAGCAGGGCTATCGCCATCACCGTCCAAGCTAGGCCATTGGTCAGGTAAAACAACAGCCTACCAAAATGCTCGGCCAGAAAACCCGCCAAGCTGTCCTTGACGATAAACATGGCCACTGCGATGATCTGAAATACCGTCTTCACTTTCCCCAACGGGCTAGCGGCGATCACCTTTCCTTGGGATGCGGCCACCATACGTAGTCCGGATACCAAAAAATCACGTGCCAAGATGACCAAGGCCACCCAAGCCGGCAAACTTCCCAAATCGACCAAAGCCAACAAGGCGGCAGCCACCAACAGCTTGTCAGCCAAAGGGTCAAGGAACTTGCCGAAGGTCGTCACCTCGCCACGGGAACGCGCCAGATAGCCGTCAACGCCGTCAGTCGCTGCCAGCATGGTAAAGACCACGGCAGCCAACCATGGCTTCAGCAAAACAGCCAAGGGCGGGTCTGGCATCCATCTGGCCCAAGGCGCGAGCATCAGAATCACAAACACCGGGATAAACAGGATGCGAGAAAAAGTGACTATGTTAGCGGGGGTCGTCAGCCCCCGCCAGCCGCCATGGCTACTCATGGCCTTATGGAGACGACTTTGCCCAACCGGCTTGTCGCCTCCCCTTCCCACTCGTAGCAAAAACTGTCAGTAATCCGCACTAACAGTCGGTCGCCAATACGCCCCGCTGCAAGATGCACGATACCATCGACCTCCGGGGCTTGACCTTGGGTGCGACCGTAAACCGGCGTTTGGCCACCTGCCGGGCCGGCGGCCGTTCTGACGGCCAGATCAGCCAGCGCACTGCTCTCTGCCCCGCCGGGTAGGCCAGTGGTCTGATCAGATTCTGTATCGTAGCCGCAGACTAGCACTTCCAGCTCTTCGCCAACCTTCTCAGAAGCCTTCTGAAAACCTATGGCATCGGCAATGTCCCGCAAGCGCTGGGCACGTGCCAAGCGAGTTGCAGGCGGCACTTGGTCGTCCCGCTCACCAGCCGGAGTGCCCTCCTCAGGCGAGAACGGGAAGATACCAACATAATCGAATGCGGCATCCTGAACAAAACGTTCCAGCTCACGAGCCTCAGCGGCGCTCTCACCGGGGAAGCCGGCGATCAGGGTAGTGCGCAAGGTGACATCAGGCAGACGGTGGCGGATCTTGTCCAACAAGGCCAAATACTCTCTGCCGTTGCCTTGACGGTTCATCTCCCGCAAGACGCGGGCTGAAGCATGCTGAAGCGGTATGTCCAGGTAATTGCAGATATTCTGATGCTCGGCCATCACCTCCAACAACCGGTCGCTGACCCCGTTGGGCTGCAGGTACATGACTCGTAGCCAAACCTCGGGGTGTCGGCTGGCCAGCTCAGATAACAAGTCCGGCAAACGGCGATGGCCATCACGCCAGCGACCACTGTCCTGGGCGATCAGCACCAGTTCCAGTACGCCGACAGCTACCAGCTCATCAGCCTCATCCAGAAGCTCCGCTAAGGCAATGCTGCGATAAGGGCCACGGATGTCCGGGATCGTACAAAAAGAACAACGCCGCCCGCAGCCCTCGGCGATCTTCAAATAGGCCCATGCACTCTGCCCCCTGCTACGCCGGGCGGTTTTCGTTTGGCCAGCGGCACTACGAAAACTGCCGTCGCCGGTCTTTGGAGAATGCCCCGACGCCCGGGTGTCCGGAAAACGATCCGCCAAGACGGTAGCTCCAACACTTGGAACACTTTGGCCATCGGCAAAAAGCCTAGCTAGAAGCTCTGGCAGCCGTTCCTCTTCCAACACCGGCAAGAAGGCGCTGACCTCGGGAAGCTCCGTTGCCAGATCGGCACCATAGCGGCTAGGCAAGCAGCCAGCCACCACCAAGTGACAGCTGCCATCCTTGACCCTTGGCAGCTGGGCGGCCTCAAGTATCGTGGCAATCGCCTCTTCTGTAGCCTCGGTGATAAAGGCACAGGTATTGACAACCAAGACATCGGCATCCTCTGGGCGCTCAACAACTTGGTAGCCAGAAGCGGCCGCCAAAGCGCACATCTTTTCTGAGTCGACTTCGTTTTTGGCGCAACCCAGGGTATGGAAGGCTATGCTTCTGGCTCCGTCCATCGTCAACGATAGTTCGTGAATTGCAGCGGTTGCCCGTAGTCCTGCTCTTTCAGAAAGCCGATGACCTGCTGCAGCTCATCACGAGATGACGAGAAGACCCGTAGTTTCTCCCCCTCTACCTGCACTTTGACCTTCTTCAGCTTCTGGTCACGGATCTGCTTGCTGATCTTGGCCGCCAATTCCTTGGAGATGCCCTCGACCATCTCGCCGAAAAGACGGACGGTCATACCGCTAGCCGCCTGCGGCTCACTCCAGCGCAGCGACTTCAGATCCACCTTGCGATGCACTAACTTGGTGTTCAGCATGTCGATCACTTGCTGGGCAACAAACTCGCTCGGAGCACTCAAAGTGAAGCGCTTGGCAGCCTTGTCAAAGACCAACTCAGCCTTACTGTCCTTTAAATCATACCTTTGCAGCAGTTCCTTACGTGCTTGTTGAAAGGCATTGTCCACCTCCTGCAGGTTGACTTCGGACACCACGTCAAAGCTCTCGTCTTTCGCCATCCCAACCTCCATCACCGTCTGTTGTTATTGTTATCGTTCTAATTCTGAGCATGATCGCCAACGTCTGTCTGAGGAAAACAGCGATTATCCACTGGAGCTTTCCTGTTCCGAAGACCCGGTTTGGCCGCTGGCTTGGCTGCCGGTTTGGCCGCTGGCTTGGCTGCCGGTTTGGCCGCCGGTTTGGCTGCCGGTTTCGCTGCCGGTTTCGCTGCCGGTTTGGCTGCCGG
>WRGR01000029.1 GCA_009787085.1 Actinomycetes bacterium | reverse complement strand
CCCCCTGCGAAGCCACTATGAAGAAACAAGTCATCATAATGGAAAGACTATTAGCAAAAACTCCCGAAACTGTCCCAAGGATAATTATCATCAGAGACAGAGCGCCAGCGCGGTATGAATAACGTTGTGTTGATATTTTGAGACTCAGCATTATCAGAATTACCGCATAAATCGGCAGTCTGAGCGGCACAACCACAGATTCTAGTACGCTGTGTGAAAGGCATTCGGTGATCAAAAATAGCACAAACGCAAATTTGTAAACCATCAAAAAGCGGATCTGCACATTGCCTGGCTCTGTGTAGCTGACTGTTTCTGAATCTTCTGACAGATGCGTAGAAGAAAGACTCATGGCAACAGCCTCGCTTGAACCCGACTACTTAGTAATGAAATCGGTAGATTAGGACAGTGCAACATGACAGTGGCAGTCATATCGCCAACGTTTCTAAAAGCCATAGGTCGCACTCTGCATCTTATTATTGACTATCTTCGTCCGGCTTCTAAAAAGTCCTGCCGCTGTTGAAACGACCGCACCACAATCCGCCCGATGAAGATCGGGCATATTTTTATCTTTTCGACAAACCCGCATCTCTGCTAAACCAGTGCTAATGCAAATATTTGCTCGGCACACGACCCACTCACTCATGATGGCCTTACCTGAAGTCATCGAAATTAAAGTAGTTGTTCAGATAAGGATCGATCTTGTCTGCTGTTATTGCCCAGCCGTATTGTAATTTCGGCAAGACAAACCACACCTTATCACCCTGCGCACCACAATTGACCAATTTAAAAACCGTTTTATCGTTATGCTTATAATCATTTTCGATGCTCTCTTCGTTGTAGCCAAAATGCTCTATCAGCGAATTCGCCAGATCGTTCTTATAACCGTCCTCCACTTTTGCGTAACACTTGAACTGGAACCCTTCGCTGCCAACCGCACTTAGTTTAGCAGTGAGTTTGTTTGAATCAGCATTACTCTTCTTCAATGCGTAATCTTTCATTTTATTGGGACTGTTGTGTTCTGAAGGGTTCCACTCATCCTTTCCATCTTTAATGTACCTTAAAAAATACTCTACATTAAAAGTAACATTTGGCACTGTTATTGAAATCGTAGCCACACGGTCCTGTTCACCCAAATCGCCACATATAGCAATATAAAAAAGATCATGTAGAAGTTCCCCGTACTGCCCGTTGGCTAGCGTTCTTTGAAAATCTTCAACCTCTTCCGGTCGAAGATCTTGCGACACCTCTCCTATTAAGCCCTCGTACAAAGCACCGCGTTTAGCCACATTAATAACGGTGATGCCTGGACGACTAGCGTCGTTAATGCCTTTGAAGAACTGTATGGTATTCGGTTTTCCTTTTATGGCGAGCAGACGTTCTACAAAACTCCCACCTAAACGTTTTCTACCGTTTAACTCCTTACAGATATCACCACAATCTGGCTCAATATATACTGCCGCTAAATCATTGGCCTCTATGGGGTCAAAAACTAATAATTTATATAATTCTCGATTGGAAACACCCCCACGCAGAGACTGTCTTATCATTTTGGCAAAGATCGCAAAATTAAGTGCCACTATAACCACATCCATCATCAGCAATTTGAATTTTAGAAAGCACTAACATCCCGCCGTCCCAGCAAAACCAATAAAGCACCAACTCTAAACCAATGACAGCACCATGCCCGTCTGCCAAAATTCTAGCATAAGCTCAGACAGGCTGAAAGGTAGTAGCTCATGAAAGTGACCCGATGTCCTGGGTACTGACTCAAAACTGCCCAACCCTGTTTGCCAAAACGCCGGCGAAGATGCTTATATTCCCGAACGACTGGAAAGGAGGTTGTAATGAGCGGTGACACGGACCGGAGCAGCGGTGACACGGACTGGAACGGCTACGGCGAGAACTCTGACGGCGAGGCTACTTGGAACGGCATGGAGTAGCAGTTGCTGTAGAGATCGACAAGAAGTTGGATTACGAAAGGCGGTTGCGCAATGTCAGGCAAGTATCATACCCAACACGATGATAAAAAGGTGAACGTTCAGGTCAGCAGCGAGGCATGCAGGGACGGCAGAGTGCGCACAGATTATCTCATAAGGGACAAAAGCGTTGGAAAAGGACATTCGCATGTCTCGGTTGATACAGATGGCAATCTGGCTGTTCATAAAGTGCAGGATGGCGGGCAATGCAAGGAGAAAAAGTAAAGGTAGGCTGATTCCCTACTACCCCAAGCATTGCATCTAGTCTTGCGGGCAAAGCCCGCCGCCTATCCCCCGAGATGTAACACCGCCTCGGGGGACAGGCACGATTGCCTACGCTTCCCTAGCACGGCTTTGCCGAGCTGGAAGAGGAGTTAGGTCATGTAAGCCGGTACCTCTGCAGCTTGCTGATCGGCTTCTCTGGTACAGCCATTTCGATAAAGCCACAAGCAAGCAATGGCTCAACATTGCGTTTGAATGACTGGAAATCGTTCTTCATTCCGATTGCGTCGAATATCTCCTTTTAGTGGCGTGGATCAATTTCAGGTTTTGAGGCATCCCGGCGACTATTCAAAAGGCCTCCACTGCTCATGGATCACCAGCCCTCGTTTTTCCAGTTCCCGGAATATCGTTGTTGGCTCAAAGGCATGCTCTGGAATCAATACACCGTGTTGCTTGACCTCTCCTTTTGCCAGTAGGACAGCGGCGATGGCCAAGGGTATGCCGACGTTTCTGGTGTATGCCCGCAGCCCTGCCCATTCCGCAATGCTACCGTCAGACGGCGGATGGCTGTGGGTGAGCAAAGCACGGTACTTTTCGCCACCGACACTTCCCAGCACTTCAACATGCAGCGCATAACCATAGAGCGCCGTGGTTTTTCCCTGCTCACAGCTTTGCAGATAATCGCCGATAAGCGAGAGCAGACCAACTTCGCAGCTGTCAGCCCCAACGCCGCCGGCGGCCCCACAGCCGCTGTCGGCCCCACAGCCGCTGTCGGCCCCACGCCCGCTGACCCTGACCCGGGGGTTCGCCAAGATGCCGAATTCATACAGTCCCCTTATCAAAGCCATGTTCTGATCCGGCCAAGTTCCGCGAACCTCGATGAGCCGCACACCCTTATCTTTTAGCGCCTGGGCTAGTGTGACAGTTTCGGAATGCGGAATGATATATTGCCTAGTTTCACCGTAGGGTTCGGGGAGCACTATCGTCTTTGGCCTTGCGAAGGGCGGCACTTGGACAAACTCCCCGTTCTCGTAGACCACACGGCTGGGCAAGGCCGGGTCATATTCGTATATAGTCGTCTCGGTTATCGAAGGCGAGAAGGCTATCGGGCGGAATGCCCCGTGAGAGACAAAAATCTCATCTACGCTCTCCAATTGGTTGGCAGCACGCATCGCCATCATCTGCGTGATTCCCGGTGTCATACCGAAGCCTGGCACACAGGATCTGCCAGCCGCCTTGAACAATGAGTCCCATGGCCACTCCTCCCCAAAGCCGTTCAGATTCACACCATGGCAGCCGGCTCTGGCAATGCACTCTGTTGAATAGCCGTTCAACGTGATCTGCGTGCCGTCCATCACAACGTCATAGCCCGCCATTTTGGCGGCAGTTTCAGAAACATCCCTAACATCCACCTGAACAACATCAACCCTACTGTCATTCAGCCACTCCTTTGTTTCCAATGCCTTGCAAACATCGTAGTCACCAATGGTGATCTGCTCAAAATCGGAATAAGCAACCAGATCGTATACAGATTCCCGGCAGATTTGCCCGGCACCACCTAAACAAAACACTCTCATCTCGTAATCCTCCAAACTACTTGTAAAAGCCTCTGGATATCCTTTGGGTAGACCTCGCCGATATTGCCGATGCGGAAGGTGTTTGCCCGCGACAGCTTTCCCGGATAAAGCACAAAGCCCTGAGCCTTGACCTGCCTGTAAAAGGCAGCAAAGTCAAAATCAGGGCGGGGATACAAAAACGACGTGATAATCGGTGACTGCAAATCAGCTGGCAACAAGGGTTGAAACCCCAACTCTGCCATCCCCTCTGCCAAAAGCCTCTGGTTTTGGCGGTATCGGGCATAGCGCACATCCACCCCGCCCTCTGCATCCAGCTCGTTCAGCGCTTGATGAAACGCCCGCACGACGTGGGTGGGCGACGTGTAGCGCCATTTGCCTGACTTCTCCATCTCCTGCCATTGACTGAAGAGGTCAAGGCAAAGCGAGCGGGCATTGCCCCGGCATTTCTGCAGTTCGTCTTGCTTGGCGATGACGAATGCGAATCCGGGGACACCTTGGATGCACTTATTGGCAGAGCTGACCAGAAAGTCGATCCCCAACTCATTCAGATCTATCGGGATACCCCCGAAAGAGCTCATGGCATCGACGATCAGCGTCTTGCCACGTGCCTTCACCACTTGGGCAACCGCGCACAGAGGGTTCAGCATCCCGGTAGTGGTCTCGCAGTGCACCAAAGCTACATGGGTCACATCTGGATTCTCATCCAAGAGGGTGCCAATTTTGTGGGGATCAGGGCACTCTGTCTCTGGCAGAGCGTATTCGATATAGTCGACCTGCAGCACATCGGCCATCTGAACCATGCGCTGCCCATAGGCACCATTGGTGATTATCAGTATCCGGCCGTCCGGCGGCAAGGCGCTGCCCAGCGTTGCCTCAACCGAAAAGGAACCGCTACCTTGCATCAGTACAGCGGTGTAGTTTTCGTTTTTGCCAGAGCAGCACCGATCAACGTTGCTACGCCATCTTGCCAGCTGAACCAATCGCCGCCGAATGTCCTGCACAATTCCCTCATTGTAGTCGGCATCCCAAGTGCACCAGTCACGCAGCAGGGCGCTACGAACGCCTTTCGAGGTGGAGAGCGGTCCTGGGGTCAGCAGGATATAGGGGTTGTCAGGAACGGACTCATACATGGTGCACACCTTCTTTTCGGCCAGTGCCTACAGGCACCCCTTGGTGCAGCAACTCGACCAGCACTGGCAGTGCGCTGATGTTACTCAGCACATAGTCTGCTCCAGCAGCCCGCAGGCCTTGCCCTGCTGCATTATAAAGGGCGACAGCCTCGTCACGGCTTTTGGCAGCCAGCTCTGCCTCGCTCAGCCCCAGTGTGCTGGATCCCTCGATGATGCCCACACAAAAACAGCCGGCGTTTTTCCCTTCCTGCATATCAGCAGCAGTATCGCCGATTTTCAGTACCTCAGCGATGGATAAAACCCCGAGCTTCTCCAAATTGTGCCATATCATATAGGGAGCAGGCCGTCCGGCAGCCACTTCTTCCGGACAAACTAGGCAGTCAGGCGCATAGCCCTGATCTTCTGCCGCAGCCGCCACCACATCCATCATTGCCCGGTTGTAACCGGTGCTGGAGCCGATCACGATTCCCATCTCGCGAATTCTGGACACTGCGGCCAACACACCAGGCAAAAGCCCGGCATGTGAGGGCAGCAGCGCCAGCAAAGAGGGCTCGAACTGACCATAAACCGCATCGATATCAAGTTGCGTGTGCGCCTTGCCATGCACTTCTTGCCAGAGGGCAGACAGGCGCTTGCCATTCAACATTTCTTGGATATGGTCTCGCTTCTGGATGCCCATTGGGGCGCGGATCTCTTCTAAAGTGGGTGTTATGCCAAAATGGGAAAAGGCAGCTACAAACGCCCTTGTTGGGGCAAAGCAGCCGTAGTCCACGCAGGTCCCTGCCCAATCGAGAATAATCGCTGTGATCTTAGTTGGTGTTCGCATCTTTCACCTGCCTCTTGATGTGCATACTTTGCCTACTCGTACTCATACCGTGCTCTCCTTTCTATTCGCCCGATGCCGAAAAATCGCCATGCCCGCTTCATATAAAACTCTGACCACCACATTGATCAGCAATATCAGCAGACTCATGGCCGCTGCCTGCCCAAAACTGCCGGCTTCTTCCATGTGGGTGATGGCGATAGCAGCAATCTTGAAATCGGCGCTGTACAAAAACACCACCGCCGACACGGTGACCATGGCATTGACGAAGAAGTACATGAATATCTCCATGATGGCAGGCAGCGAGAGCGGCACGCTGACCCACAAGAAGGTTTTCAATCGCGGCACACCCATGCTTTCAGCGATGCCCTCAAACTCCTTGTCCAGTTTTTTGAGACAGCCGTTCGCCGTGAAAAAGGGTACTGAGAAATAATGCAGGATATTGGAAACTACGAGAATGGCCAAGGTGCCATATATGAAGTTCAGAGGATTGGTGGGGCTGTTGAAGAAGAAGATGAAGGAGATGCCGATCACCATTCCGGGCAGGGCAAGCGGCAAGACGGAGAGCAGCCGACCGTATTTGCGCAGCCCGTTGAAGCCGCTGGCCTTCTCCATCATATAGGCGTAGATAAAAACAAACGCTGTGCCGAAACCTGCCGATGCCAGTGCCATCTTCAGTGAATTGAAGAAGCTATCAATGCCGCCTGTGGACTGGTTGAAAAGAAAATTGTTCAGAGTCAGGGACAGATTGTAGGGGTAGCCCTCAGTCAGGCCACCCACAAATAGCATGGCAACCATAAATAACAAAAACAGCGTGACCAACATGCAGAAGCTGAAGCAGAGGATATCACGCGGCACACTTTTTCCAACTACCAGCTTGGTAGACCGAGCGTTAACAGCACTGGCGTTCCGACTGCTCACCAAGCGGTCGACAATGAAAGACATCACCGCCGGGATAAGCAGGAGCGTTCCGACCACCGCTCCCATGTTGAAGTTGAACTGCCCAGCCACTTGCTTATAGATGTCAGTGGCCAATACGCTGAAGCTGCCGCCGATGACTTTAGGTGCACCGAAGTCGGTGAAGGCCAGCGTGAAGCAGACGAAAACTGCATTGATCAGCGTATATTTCATTTCTGGCAGAGTGATCCGAAACAGTTTTCTTAAGGGGGAGGCCCCCATAGAGTCGGCCGCCTCATACAGTCGGCCATCGCTGAATTCCAGCGCCACAAAAAAGAGCAAGAAAGCTTGGGGAAAGGTGAAGATGACCTCCGAAATAATAATTCCCAATCTTCCATACAGCTCAAAGGGGAACAACCCGGCGCGAGTAAGTATCCCTTGGTTGCCAAACATATAGACCAAACCTAGAGCATGGATAACAGTTGGGGTGAAGATCGGGATCATTGCCATGTATTTGAAAACAGCCTTGCCCTTAATATGCGTTCGGGTGAGGGCGAAAGCATAAAGGAATCCGAGCACCACACTGAATAGGGTGGACCAAAACGCAATGTCAATGGTGTTTAGTACAGAGGTGCTCAAGGCCGGCGTTTTGAAGTACTTTATGTAGTTGTCGATCCCGACAAACATGTCGGCCTTGTTTAGAAAGGCTTTGGAGAACAACGCGAACAAAGGCAAGACCAAGACAGTGCTCAGCGCCAAGAGGCAGAATGCCAAGACAAGGAACTGCCCCCAACGAAAGCCAGAGCACCACTGCCTAACACGGTTTTTCATAGCTGGGCTGCTCTTGCTGTTTGGCTGCTACACCGCAACGTCAGCATATTTGATCAGGCTCTCCTGCGGCATCCGCAAAAATACCGTGCCTTTTTCGCTGAGCTGCAGCCTAGATACTGCCTCAGAGGCGATGTCCATGCAGATCTCAGACATATCCGGCAGCGTTCCATAGACCCTTGTCATCGACCCCTTGAACTCCAGCGTCCGGATATGGGCAGAGACGTCGTGGGCGCAGAATTGGTTGGCAACCCGGATGTTTTCCGGGCGTATAGCGCAAATCTCGCCGCCGCTTTGGTAGAAGTTCATCGTGCCGATGAAATTGGCAACAAACGGCGTGGCCGGGCGGCTATAAACCTCCTGTGGCGTGCCGATTTGCTCTACTACCGCATTGTTCATGACAATGATCCGGTCAGACATAGTCAGTGCTTCTTCTTGGTCATGGGTGACCATGATGGTCGTGATGCCCAAGGTTTTTTGGATGCTGCGTATCTCACTACGCAGCTTTTGGCGCACTTTGGCATCAAGTGCCGACAACGGCTCGTCCAGTAGCAAAAATGTTGGGGACAAAGCAATGGCCCTGGCCAGTGCCGTGCGCTGCTGCATTCCTCCGGATAGTTGGCGGGGATATTTGTTCTTGTGGTCTAACAAGTCAACCAAGCGCAGGGCATTTTCTGCCTCTGCACGCATTTCCTTTCTGGCCAGCCCTTTCTTCTGTTGTAGGCCGAACAGGATATTGCCCATTACAGTCATGTTGGGAAACAAGGCATAAGACTGAAAGACTATCCCGAAATTGCGTTTGGCGGCAGGTAGGAATGTGACATCCTGGCCGTCGATGATGACCTGGCCGCTCTGAGCGGTCTCAAGGCCGGCGATGATTCGCAATAATGTGGTTTTCCCGCATCCGGAAGGGCCAAGGATGCAAACCAGCTCGCCTTTTTGCACTTTTGCATTGATGTTGTTCAGAGCAACCTGTTTATCGAACTTCTTTACGATATCCCTGATCTCCAAAAATGGCATGGTCTGCCGTCCTTTCGTAACTGGGGTTTCAGCGGGGCACCGATTTGCCGTCGAATCTCCTAGCCCATTCCTCTAAGATGTTGTCGCGGTTGTTGGCCACCCAAAGCAGGTCATTGTCGATGAGCTGATCGACGGGATCGTTGGCAAAACCATCGTATCTGCCGCCTTTGCCGTTAGCCAAAATCGGGTAGTTCTCCTTATAAAGACCCATGGCCTCTTCAGAGATCGCCCAGTCAAGAAAGGTTTTTGCAGCTGCGCTGATCTTGTTCTTCTTTATCAGCGCATTGGCCTCTAGATCCCATCCGGAGCCGTTCGAGGGGAAGACCACCGCCACTGGCTCACCCGCCCGGAGCCGCTGGATGCCAGCATAACCAAAGCTTATTCCGACTGCACATTCTCCAGATCCGGCCATTTTTGCAGGTTTTGAGCCGGAGTGTACATACTGGCTGATGTTTTGATGCAGCTTATCGAGATACTGCCAACCAGCGTCTGTGCCTTTTCCCTCTAGTTGCAAAATTCCAGTGACGGTCAGAAGCCCTGTGCCCGAGGAAGCAGGATTAGGCATCACCACATGGCCTTTCAGCTCCGGGCGAAGCAGGTCATCGTAGGACTTGATGTCGGATGCCTTCAGCCCGAGCTTGCCTATTTCCACGGTATTGATGACAAAGGCAGTCTCCCAAACGTCGATGCCTGTCCAAGTCGGAACCGCCTTGCCCGACTTGAACTTGGCCAGAATGCCGTCAACGCCTGCAGGGGCATAAGGCTCAAGCATGCCCTGCTCATCCAAGGCCAATAGGGATGATGCCGCAGTTCCCCATACCAAGTCGGCTTGGGGGTTGTTTTTCTCGGCCAGCAGCTTGGCAGTAATGACACCGGTCGATTCGCGGACGATGCTTACCTTGATGTCTGGATATCTGGTGTTGAAAGCTTTGAGGTACTCTTCGACCTGCTCGTCTTCCAACGCAGTATACACCGTGATTTCGCCTTTGCTCCCCTCCCCGGTGGGCGCAGTGCTGTTGCCCTTGTTCCCAGTAGCCGGGGTGCTGCTGTTCTTGTTTTCGCCGGCCGTGCCGCTGCTTTTGTTCCCGGTAGCTGTAGCGCCGTTTTTGCATGCGGCCAAAAACCCAGCCAGTAGCGCAATGGCAAGGATCGTTAAAGCGAAGAACACTACCTTTTTCATTGAAACCCCTTTCTAAGCGATACCCTCTGTGGTGTGGAACTTCTGTGGTGCGGAATCCCTGTAATGCAACCCCCCTGAAAACTTCAACAACCATTTTTCCCTGCTCGCGTAAAATCCAATAGCTAGGAACAGTAAAAATTCAGTAAGGTTAGGGAAGCGTCAGAACGAGAGGAGCTGCCTTTTCAGGCGCCATTGCAAGGGAAGGATCAACGACAAAGGGCTTGGATCATGCTGGATTCCGGCAAGTCAGCATCTGTAGCCTTTAATACTCTTGCCCCAAGTCGGTATGGGCGGCGGCATCGCCGTCCAGTGGCATGAAGATACCTCGGGCGTAGCGGTCTAAGGCCACGGCGGCGATCATCGCCGCGTTGTCGGAGGTGGCGAACAGTGGCGGGAAGACCACACGGATGCCCTTCTCCCCCAGTTTTTGTTGGTAGGCATCGCGCAAGGCCCGGTTGGCGGCCACACCGCCGCCCAAGCAAAAGGTCTGTGCACCGGTCAGACGACAAGCTGCAAGCGCCTTGGCCGCCTGGACATCGATCACCGCCTGTTGGAAGGAAGCCGCGACATTCGGCAAACTGATGCTTGCCCCTGCCGCTTCTTGCTCACGGATCCAGCTAATCACCGCTGTCTTCAGGCCGGAGAGCGAGAAGTCCAAGTGATGGCTGTGGAGCAGGGCACGCGGGAAATCAATTGCCGCCGGGTCGCCGCCAGCAGCCAGCTTGGAGATCACCGGGCCGCCAGGATAGCCCAGTCCCAGCGCTTTGGCCACCTTGTCAAAAGCCTCGCCTACTGCGTCATCGAGCGTCTGGCCGAGCACATCATAGTGACCCCAATCGTGCGCCAGCACCAACATGGTGTGGCCGCCGGAGAGCAGCGCAATCACGAACGGCGGCTTTGGGGCGGCGGCGGGCTTTGGGGCGGCGGCTGCTGGCCCAGCGGCGGCAGCGGGGCCGGATACGTTGGCGGGTTCGGCGGCTGCTGGCCCAGCGGCGGCAGCGGGGCTGGCCGCAATGGTGGCGACGGGTTTAGCTGCGACAGCGGGGCTGGACGCAACGGTGGAAGCGTTAGCGGTGGAGCCGCTAATGTTAGTGGGACTGGTGGCATCGACAAAGCCACCAGTGTTGATGGGGTTGTCCGCATCTTGCAGACAGTTGGCATAGATATGGCCTTCTAGGTGGTTGACACGCACCAGCGGCATCCCGGATGCCCAAGAGAGCCCCTTGGCAAAGGCCACGCCAACCACCAAGGCACCGATCAGCCCCGGAGCGTAGGTCACAGCTAAGGCATCAAGCTGCTGGTAGTTGGCCAACCCGGCCTGACTGAGCGCTTCGTCGGCAACCGCCACAATTGCCTCGGTGTGTTTGCGGGAGGCGATCTCCGGTACCACGCCCCCGAAACGGGCATGAAAGTCGATCTGTGAGGCCACTACGTTGGCGAGCAGCCGCCCTGCTCCGTCGATGACAGCGGCGGCGGTTTCGTCGCAGCTGGTTTCGATGGCCAGAATGCGAGGCTGTGAGCCGGGCTGATCAGGGGAAAATGCAGGGCGATGCCGACAGTGACGGACGCTATGATTGATCAGAACTTCTCCGGGCAAAGGTACCTCAAACGTATACCTCAGTATCAGCGCGTCTTCACGAGCGGTGTTTGGGGAAATGCCAGTTGATGCTGTTGCCTCGGGATGTAGTACGGCAGCATTGGCCGGCAGGTTAAAAGATTGCGGCTCAGGGCCGCAATGCCGGGCCTCATGTGTTGATTGGTGCTCACCTAGGGTTATTGGCGCGTAATAGCCGGGGCGGCACCCCACCTCGACAAATCCCAGCGCTTGGTAGAGCGCCTGGGCAGGCTGATTGGAGGCTCGCACTTCCAAGCTGGCGCTAACGGCACCCAGCACCTTGGCATCTTCCAACAGGTGCCGGAGCAAGGCGCTGGCCACCCCCTGCCGCCGCCATTCTGGTGCCACTGCCACATCCAGAACCTGCAGATCGCCGTCAATCAGCCAGCCACCGGCAAAACCAGCCAAGTTGTCGCTGCGCCAAGCGACCCACCAGGTGCGGTTGGGTGCAGCCAGCTCAGCGGCCAAGGTTTGGGCGCTCCAGCACTCACCGCTGCTGGCTCGAACGCTGTCATGCTCACTGCCGCTGGCCGGAGCAGCAAAGCACTGAGCCTCCAAGGCCGCCACGGCTTCCACGTCTTGAGCGGCCATCGGCCGGTAGTGCAGGGCCGCTGGAACTGAAGATGTACCAATTGATGCCATTACGCCAGTTATTGGCGGCGTAAAAGATTGCGGGACAGGCCCGCAATGACAGAGTTCCTTGAGGTCGCAACGGTGGGCTTCGGGCATTGGCTGAGGCGAGTCGGCATCATCGGCCACCGCTGCCTGGAAGCCAGTTCCGGTCGGCAGCTGCCGCCCGTCAGCACGTATCACCTCGGCATGCGGGGCGGCGGCATCGTTCACGCCGCTTCTCGGCACGGCTATCTCCGCGCCTTGGGCGAGAGAACCGCCGGATGCCAGCCGCAGCCGCTCGTTTTCCTCCGCATCAGAGAGACGGGTATAGATGGGCAGCAGTGCACCGGCGTCACCCGAGCCTTGCTGCCCCGCTCGCAGCGCCGCTGCAAATGCCAACAACAGGCCATGGCCGCCCGGGTGCCAGAAAGCCTCATCAGCTAAGAGAAAGCCGTCGGCCTCGGAGAAGTCCGCAGCGTATTTGCACAGGCCATCACCGATCAACAGCAGCGACTGGCCACCTGTACGCCACAAGGCGGCCTGGGCGGCCGCTTTGGCCACCGTGTGGGGGTCAAGCCGGATCACCCCGGTATCATCAAGCGTAAAACGCGCTGGATATACCTCATGACGCATAGCATCAACCACCACGCCAACGCTGCCGCGCAAGCCGCCCTGCCATGCCGACCACGCTACGGCATCCAAGGTCGAGACCCCAAAAAGCGGCAGGCCGAGGCCACGGGCGATGCCCTTGGCGGTGGCCATGGCGATCCGGGTACCGGTGAAGGAGCCAGGACCGCGTCCGCAGACTATGGCCGCCAACTCGCGTTTGTCCACCCCCGCTTCTGCCAACATGCTGTCGATGCTGGGCAACAAGCAAACATTGGCCTGGCGCGGTGCCGCCTGGTCGGCAGAAGTCACAAGCTCACCTTGGCCGTTGCCTAGAGCAACGGCCATGTACTCACTGGCCGTGTCCATGGCCAGCACACGGCCTAGCGCAACCGCCTCCAGTTTGCCGCCCGTCAGCTCGCCCATCATCGTCACTGCAGCGCCTGCCAGTCAGCCAGCAGCCGTTCACTACGCGCCCCTACTGCACTCACGAGCAGCTCCCGACTCCATAATCCGTCTGGGAGAACAGCGATTGACGGCGTTGTGTCAGGTGGTATGGCGGCATTGACCGACACTGCTCCTGTCAGCGCCGTCAAAGATTGCAGACCAGGTTCACAGTAACGAGTTGGAGGTGCAGCGGATTGCGGCTCGGGGGCACAATGACGGGCTTTGTACGTTGGGTCACGTGCCTCGCCTAACACATTGACCTCGATTAGCAGGTAGTCTTCGGGCAAGGCTTCGGGGAAACGGTCACCCCATTCTACCAGCGAGATAGCGCCGTCTTCCAGCAAAGCGAAATAATCAATATCATCCAGTTGTTCTGCCGTGTCCAAGCGATAAAGGTCGAAATGGTAAAGACGAGTAGCCGTGCCATCAGCCAGCTTAGCATCGTGGCTGAGCAGGAGGTTGAAGGTTGGGCTGCAGACCGGCTCGCTGATTCCCAGCCCCGCAGCCACCCCTTGGGCAAACTGCGTCTTGCCCGCCCCTAGGCCGCCGACCAGCAACAATACATCGTTGGGGCACAGCTTGGCAGCCAACTGGGTACCCAGGGCTTGCGTCTCGGCAGCAGAGGCAGAGGCCAATACTATTAGGCTCATAAACCCAGCCCGTTCTCGGCAGATACGGCTGCCTCAGTGCCAGCAAGTACATCTGCCCCGGTGCTGGAGGGCAGAGCTACCTCGGGCGTACTCGACCCTCCAGCCGCCCCGGGCGCACTCGCGGGCGTGTCTGCTCCGGGCGCACTCGCGGGCGTGTCTGCTCCGGGCGCACTCGCGGGCGTGTCTGCTCCGGGCGCACTTGCCGAGGCCTGCGTCGACCGCACTGCCAGCTCTGCCCGCCGGGTCTCGATCAGCCGCCCTAGGAGGCGAAAGTCGTTTTCCATCACCGGTCGCTTCAAGCGGTCGTAGATGGCCGCCGCCGGATGAAATATCGGCAGCACTGAGAACTGGCCGGTGATATGCACTTGGCCGCGCAGTCCGGTGATACCACGGTCGGTACGGAGAATAAAACGAGTAGCAAAATTACCGAGTGTGACAATGACCATCGGTGCCACAGCACGCACCTGGTCGCGCAAAAACGGCGTACAGGCCTCGATCTCCTCCGAGCGCGGGTCGCGGTTCTCCGGCGGTCGGCACTTTAGCACATTGGCAATGTAGATCTCAGGGCGTGTCAGGCCGGCCAAAGCCAGCAGCTCGTTTAAGTACTGACCGGCAGCGCCGATGAAGGGCTCAGCACCGAGGTCTTCTTGCTTGCCTGGTGCCTCGCCGATGAACATCACCTCAGCATCCGGGTTGCCGACACCGAAGACCACTGTAGTGCGCGTCTCAGCCAGTACACAACGGTGGCATTCACCCAATTCAATACGTATATCGTTTAAACTTTTATACATCAAGTCACTCATTCCAAACTCAGCGGTCGTGCGGCTTTCCTAGGAGGATGCCGATTGATGAAAAACCCCGTCATTACCACACCTGGCCGTGACTCTCCACCCTGTTGATCAAAATAGAGATTGCGTCCCTAAAGCCCGCAATGACTGTAGCTTAGGCGTTAACCGGCGCTTCTCACCTCACTCCAGATACATGCGTTCCAAGCGCATCCCCAAACGGCAGGCCATATCGTAGTTGATGGTGCCGAGCTTTTCAGCCAGCTCGTCCAAGGTGATCCGCTCTGTTCCCGACTCCCCCACCAACAATACTTCGTCGCCAATTTGTGGCTGCAGTGGCGGTTTACCCGCCTTCATCCGCTGGTCGGCCTCAAACATCATCATGTCCATACATATCGTGCCGACCTGTGGCAACCGCCGCCCGTACAAGAGCACATCAATGCGGCCAGAGAGTTCACGTGCCAAGCCATCGGCATAGCCCAATGGCAGCGTAGCGATCAGCACATTGCCTGGCGAATGATAACGCATGCCATAGCTCACGCCCTCGCCCACCGGTACTGGTTTGACCATAGCCACCCGGGCATGCAAGCTCATAGCCGGCACCAAGTCAATCATTGAATGAGTGATGCCACTGGGATGCAAACCGTACATGCCAATACCTAGACGCACCATATCGAAGTGCGCCTTGCGATAGCGGATGGTGGCTGCAGTATTCGCGGCGTGGACAATGCCGGGGTTGATGCCCAAATAGCGCGTCTCGTCCAACATCTGCGTGAAGCGCTGGTACTGACGGCTGAACTCAAAGGTCTCCACCTCGTCAGCGGTGGCAAAGTGCGTGAATACGCCTTGCAGCTTCAGGCCGCGATGAAAGTCCAGCGTACGCAGGAAGTCTGGGGCATCAGCATAGTGTACCCCCACCCGGTTCATACCCGTATCCACTTTGAGATGGAAAGGAGCCACCCGGTCGGCGGCTGCCGCAGCCTCCCCCAAAGCCAAGGCAAACTCCATGGTGTCCACCGTCGAGGTCAGCTCATGGCGCACAATGGTCTGTACCATAGCCAGCGGTGGCTGACTGAGAATCAGGATAGGTGCGGCAATCCCGGCCTGCCTGAGCTCAATGCCCTCGTCGACATTGGCAACACCGAGGAAACGCGCCCCGGTGGCCAAGGCCTTCCGCGCCACCTCTGCCGCGCCGTGCCCATAGGCATCGGCCTTGACCACCGCCATCATCATCACATCCGGGCCAATATGGCGACGGAAGCGGTTCAGGTTGTGGCGGATGGCGTTAAGGTCAACTTCCAGCCAAGCCCAACGACGCTCGTTGGCTTTCAAAGGAGTTGCCGCATCTTCCAAATCTTCGTGCTGTTCGCCCGTGCTGAACACTGAGCCTCCTTACCCGACTTTCCTCGCCTAGCGATAAAATACCCGCCACGTCTTTCTCGGCTCCCCTAGGGAGGTGCCGATTTAATACCAGAACCCGTCATTGGAACCCGTCATCGCCGGTTTGGCCGGCAATCTCTCCCCTGATCAACAGGGCGAAAGATTATGGCTTGGGGGCCGTGTGGGACGAAATTGCGCATCAACCGGCACTTCCCTAGGAAGCACCGATTGATACAGCTTTTTGTCGGCACTTATCCTAAGAAATCCTAGTGCTCAGTGTACCATGCAAAGACGGTGGCAGACGACCATTTCCACCCCTGATTCGGTACTGAACAATCTGGTGAGCAACATGCTATAATATGACTAGTCATATTATAGGGAAACGAAAGGAGCGGCAATGGATTCAGTCAGCTTGTACGATGCCAAAGCAAACCTATCGCGTTTGGTAAGCAAAGCTCAGAAGGGCGAGGTCACGGTAATCACGAAGCATGGGAAACCCGCCGCGCTTCTGATGCCGATGCGCACAGACGATGCACCCCCTGTTCAAAGAACCGGTTTTCTCAAAGGCCGTTACGAGATCCCTGAAGACTTCGACACCACTGCCAAAGACGAGATCATCGCCATATTCGAGGGAGACGGTCGATGAGGCTGTTGTTGGACACCAATGTCGCACTGGCAATCGGCAACGGCACCGAACCGGCAAGCGTGACTCGGCTAGTGGATGACCCAAAGAACGAGTGCTACCTCAGCGCGGTCGTGCTTTGGGAGATTGCCATCAAGGCAGGCATCGGCAAGCTGAACATCGGCATGGAGCTCACAGAGTTCGCCGATGAGTTCGCCGCCCATAACTACCAAACGCTCGACGTGCAGCCCAAGCACGTCTTCGGCCTCAGCACACTTCCCACCATCCACAAAGACCCCTTTGATCGTCTGCTCATCGCCCAAGCGCAAAGGGAAAACATGACACTGGTAACGACCGATGCCCTACTGGCACAGTACGGCTCGGCCGTAAGGCACATCGCCGACCGGGCCGCGCAGAACCTGGACACGTCCGGGCGCAGTACGGCTCAGCCGTAAGGCACATCGCCGACCGCAACCGCCCCTGACGATCAGGACTTTAACCCCCCCTCCGTGGTCATGCCTGCCGCCCCTAGGGCGACCACAACCGCCCCTGACAATCAGGACTTTAACCCCCACTGCAAGTGTCCTCATTGCTGGGTGATCCGCTATGTTGCCAGCTTTCAGGAAACTTGTTGCCTATCGGTTGACAAACTCTGTTTTGGGATTATACTTTGCTCATAGGAAAGTCGCAATATTTGTTTGGTTGGCCAACCCGAAATGAATATTTGCTAGCACTAGCCGGTTCTCGGTTCTCCAACAGAAAGGAAGGTATCTATGGTTAAACATCCCTCTGACCACCCGGTAAACGCCAAGCTCCCCATTCCGCAGCTCTTCACCTACGGGTTCCAACACGTGTTGGCGATGTACGCCGGCGCTGTGACCGTGCCCATTGTTATCGGCTCGGCTCTGCACCTCTCCAGTGACCTCATAGTCTTTTTGATCAGCGCCGACCTCTTCACCTGCGGCATCGCCACGCTGATCCAGACCCTCGGGTTCTGGAAGTTCGGCATCCGCCTGCCTTTGATCCAGGGGGTGACTTTCGCCTCGGTGCAGCCGATCATCGCCATCGGCATGGGCGTGGAACACACCGGCGGCTCACCGGAGCAGGCCTTGGTGGTGGTCTTCTCGGCCGTCATTGTCGGCGGCCTGTTCACCATGCTGGTCGCCCCGCTGTTCAGCAAGTTCATCCACCTCTTCCCGCCGGTGGTCACCGGATCGGTGATCCTGGCCATCGGCCTCAGCCTGCTGCCGGTGGCCATCAAGATGGTCGGCGGCCAAGGCTTTTACGTGAATGGCGAGCCCGCCCAGTACGGCACGCTGACATTCCTGCTGGTCGGGCTGATAGTGGTGCTGGTGATCTTGCTGGTCAACCGCTTCTTCTCCGGCTTCCTGAAGAACATCGCTGTGCTGATCGGCATGATCGTCGGCTTTTTGGTCTGCATCCCGCTGGGCTTCATCGACTTCGCCAAGGTCGCCCATGCCTCCTGGTTCGGCGTCGACCTGCCCTTCGGCCTGAACATGCCGGGGCTGGACGGCGGCCAGTACCTGAGCTTCTTCGGCGGCGACCAGTACATGCTGCACATCGTCCCGGCCGTCATCTCCATGCTGATCGTGATGCTGATCGTGATGGTCGAGTCCACCGGCGACTACATCGCCATCGGCGAGATCATCGACCTGCCCGTCGGCGAGAAGTCGATCGCTGCCGGCCTGCGCGCCGACGGCCTCTCGACGATGATCGGCGGCTGCTTAAACGCCCTGCCCTACACGGCCTTCGCCCAGAACGTCGGGCTGGTGGCCCTGACCGGAGTGCGGTCGCGCTACGTGGTGGCCGGCTCGGGCATCATCCTCGTGGTCCTGGGGCTGATCCCCAAGCTGGCCGCCGTCATCGACAGCCTGCCGCCCTTCGTGATCGGCGGCGCGGCCTTCGTGATGTTCGCCACCGTGGCCGCCAACGGCATCAAGGCGCTCTCCAAGGCCGAGCTGAGCACCCGCCCGAACAATATCTTCATCATCGCCATCAGCCTCGGCGTCGGCCTGATCCCCACCGTCGGCGCCCTGACCAGCTCGATAGACGGTGCCGTCTTGGCCAACGGCTCGGCCATCATGGGCGTGGTCCAGAGCTTCGACTTCTTCAACGCCATGCCCGATGCCGCCGGCCCTTTGATCACGTCAGGCATCACGCTGACGGCGGTCACGGCGGTGCTCCTGAACCTCTTCTTCAACGGCGTCTCCAAAGACGTGCGCCCCGAGATGGACATGTCGCACTAACCGCACTAGTCGCGCTAACCTGATGTTTTCAAAACCGGCCGCCCATCGCTCAGGGCGGCCGGTTTTCGCGCTCTAATTGGCAGTTTGCTTTTGGAAGTGGAAGTGGGCAGACATGCGTAAATCGCCGGTTTGACGTATGGCCCGTTCAATGTAGAATAGGTTGTGTTACAGTTGACTTGGAGTGGGTGCCTAACGTAGTGAGAGTGAGGGGCGGCATGAAAAAGAAAGTATCCATATCTATTGCGTCAGCGCTGATGGTCGTAATATTGATGGTACCGGGGGGGTGCCACTGTGTGCGTCGAAGGCCAATCCGGTGCCGAATGATGTCTGGCCTATGAACAGTCCGATAACAGTAAAGAACGGCTTGAAGGTCTGGTGTATCTCAAATGCAAATATACGCCTACTTATTTGCGAATTGCGGTAACCCTATGTAGATACCCGGGCAGGCAGCCTCTCTTTCCGACAGTGTTGTCACCACGCAAGTATTCTTCATGTTTCTATGAGTTCACGTTCTCCCTCATTGCCGGATACAAGGGTAAACTGAACAGTTATAATGTTCACGAAATATGCAGTAATAAGCGTGTTGCTCGTAATCATATATATACATATACTTAGTACAAATATAGCGATTATTGATGAATTGGCGATATCCTGTGATCATCGGTGGATGCGGACACTGGTCGCATGCATGGCAGATGCCGTCACCGATGCGGAAATCAACGGAGTAAAGGAACATGGGGATGCATGTGAAAGCTAATATCCAACCAGTGCTAAGGCTGTTGGCCAGTGCGCTGTTACTGCTTGCGCTGTTGCCGGTCGCCGGATGCTCTCAGAGGCATAGCACGGACGTAGTATCCGTAGAGCAAGACAGCCCAGCCGTGGGCAGCGAGAACCCGCTTGCCGCCAATGGTAACTCGGTTACGGTTACCGATGCGTCCTTTTTCATAGAGTGCACTGCCGACTCCATAGTGTATCAAGGCAAGCCGCTGGAACTGGCCTATAACTTGGGAAACACCGGCCCGGCCTGCGACATCGGCCTACTGGTGTTCATCGGCGGGGTGCCTCAGCCCTACCACAGCGACCGGGACGCGCATACCGGCTACCTGCAAAGCTTCCACTTCGAACAGGGCACCAGCGAGCAGAGCGACAGCATGAGGGTAGTGCTGAGCGTCGACCCGACCGTCGGCAGAAAAGGTCAGAGGCTCTTCCTAAACGTTGCGACAGTTCTCAACCCGGGCTTCCGCCCCGACCCGGACAAGGCGGTCATGTTCGGGAACAACCTCGACTGTGGAGCAGGCAGCCTCACGGCAGTCGAGTACCAGCTCGACTGCAAGGCCGCCAAGGCAAGGTCGTATGGCGGGGCAGCCACCAAGGCCATGACCCCGGCGATGCTCGATGGCTAGAAGCAGAAAAACATGTATCTGGATATCAGCAACTACATCCTCCTCGACGGCATCGGCCAGTCGAACGAGGCTATCGCGGTCGGGGATCGCTGCAAGTTCTCGGTCAGGGGCCTAGGCGACGATGCGCACCCCTACCGCCTAACCCTGTTCTGCAACTTCGAGCCCTACGTGTTCCCAGACGGCTCGATATGCGCTGACTTCCCGGTCCGCCCCGGCAAGGAAACCAGTGTTGGTGTCGACCTCGACTTGTCCACCTTGGACAAAGGAAGTGCGGCGGTGGTATTTGCGCTGGCGATCCCCACCGACGACACAAGCGTAGATAGGCCTAATAGGGAATTCCAATCCGAGTGTTATCTGCTGGTAAAGAAGTGATACCTCTAGAAAAGCGCCAACCCACACGAAGTTTTGTTGTTACGACCACCGGCCAGTACTCTCCTGCCCTGCTGACAGCAGAAAAGATTGCGAACCAAGCCCGTGTGAGGCAGGCTTTGGGCGTTAAGTTGTTGTTGCTCTCAGCAGTGCTGCTGCTCAGCCTGCTGCCCGGTTGCAAGGCTCCGGAAGCGGCAGTGCTCGAGACGAGGTTTTTGTATAATAGTGCTACGTCGGCCTATTTTTGGGAAGCAGGCGACTATGTTCTGATAAACCCTGACCAGCCGTACTTTGTGGACAAGTCCAGCGGCATCGTTAGGCCGCTCGTCCTCGACCCCTTGGAACGAATGTACGTTCGGGAGTATCAGGGCGTAGGCACCAATGGCAATTCCAAGCTCTTGGCCGTTGCAGCAAACAAGGCCTACATACTTGAAGCCGACTACTCACGTATCTGGCAAATAGATGGAGCATCCTTCACGCTCGACTGCGTTGACCTCACAAATTTCAGCAAGGTCACGGTGGCCAAAGCCGGGTCAGCCACAGAGGGTAGCGGTGCCGCTACTTTGCGGCAGTACCTGTTCCCCGGAAACGGTGAAAGCAGCACGGCTCCTGGCACTGCTGGGGCCGGCGGCTATTTTGACAACGACACAGCGGGCAGCATGTTGCCCAGCGTAGTGATCAGTTTTTTTGTCTGTGGCAACAATCTCTACACTTTGGAACGCAACCAGATTTGCCGTCGCCCCCTAGGCAACAACACCACGCCCGTAGTGTTGGCCGACGACCTCGGCAACAGCAGCTACTATTCCTGCGACGGCGAGTACCTCTACTACATAGACAGGCACGGTATCATCCGTCGTCTGCCCTTGGCTGGCGGCGAGGCCAGCACACTTTTAGATGCTAGGGCCAAATACCTCTATGTCAGCACCGACGCAGTCTACTACACAGACATCAGCGACAATGGCCTCTACCGCTTTGACAAGGCCAGCGGCCATTCGCAGAGGCTTGCGGATTCCCCTGATTTCGGCATTCAGGTAAGCGGCCAAGACCTGTACTATCTAGGCACTGACGACAAGCTACGCCGGATATCGACCACTGGCGGTCAAAGCCAGCAGGTATCCAGCGAAAAAATGGCAGAGTTCTACGTCGATGCAGTTAGCAACAGCATCTACTACCTATCGCTGGAGCAAGACCCGGAAACCGGCTTGGAGATCTATTATCGAATAGACACTGGCGGCCAGAAGCAAAAGTTGGTACTGCCCTAAACTCCTATGAAGATGCCGATTAACTCACAATTCAGTCCCACACAGATTCCGAGCCACAATCTTTCACCCTGCTGATCAGGGGAAAGATTGTGGCCCCGGGCCGGCAATGACTGCCACGCAGCCGGGCTACGTCTACTTGCTGGGGGAAAGATTGCCGCCCTGAGCCGGCAATGACTGCAGTTTGGGCGCTAAGTTGGGCTTTGATCGGCACCGCCCTAGCAAAGTGCTGATCAATACCCCAGGCCATCTTGCCCGTCATCTTGCAAGCTTGGGCTGTCCACTCGTCGGGGCAATCGGCTCTTTCTTTTCTCTGAATATGTGATACTATACGGTAACCGATGCAAGGGGGTGTGCCATGGTTATTGTTCGTGATACTTACTCCTTGCTGGTGAGTACTGGAAATGCAGTCATCGGGGCGGTGATCATTTCTCAAAGCCTAGCAAGAACTCCGCTGATTGCAAAAGTCTGAGCAATAGAATATTCCGTGTCTGCCAGCTTCTTGCTGGCAATTATCCGTGATCGCTCTGCAAGGCTTGTTTTAAGGGGGCTTGAGGCTATGCATGCTGAAGGTACAGGAGCGCCGGGCACTCGCTGTAACTTTTGCATCTCGAAAGGAGAATCAGCGAATGGCCACGTTTCATCATTATCCACACGTCTTCTCACATTATGCCATCGGCAATATGGAGCTGAAGAACCGTCTGGTTTTTTCTTCCGTTGTATCGGGACATGCCACCATCCGTGATGGCGATGTAACCGAGAACCTGATCGACTTCGTGGGCGCCTGCGCCCGCACTGGTGTGGCACGGGTGACTATCGGTGCCAGCCCGGTCGACCTCGGGCGGGCGCGAGACGGCTTTGCCAGCCTGTCGGTGACTCGGGAAACCGACATCACTGGGGTGCGGAGTTTGGCCGAAGAGGTGCACCGCTACGACACCAAGCTATCGATAGAGTTGATGCATGCCGGCTCCACTGCCCAAACAGAGGCGCTCGGTGGGCGCAAGGCCTATGTTCCCTGGTTGACTCCAGAGATGGACCCTGATGTTTTCATGGAGATCGGCGAACATGAGATGAACAGCATAGTCGCGCTTTTCCGCAACGGCGCCCGGCGGTGTGCCGAGGGCAATTGCGACGAGGTGATGATCCAATGCGCCCACGGCGGCCTGCTCAACTCCTTTCTCTCACCAGCCACCAATCAACGCAACGACCAATATGGCGGGTCTTTTGAAAACCGTATCCGGTTCCCACTGCGCGTACTCCGGGAAGTGCGCGAAGAGATAGGTAACCGCCTGAACATCGAGGTCCGCATCAGCCAAAACGAATATGCCAAAGGCACCGTCACCTTAAACGAAATCATCGATTTCCTCAACGAGGCCTCGCTCTTCGTCGATTCGGCATGCCTCTCCGGTGGCTGGCTGCACCATCCCAACTGGGTGCGTAAACTGCTGCCCAGTTACTGTGAGCCACGCTGCTTGAACAGGGAGCGCACAGCGATCATCCGCAAGTCAGTGAACCTGCCAATCGTCACCGTGGGCAACATTATCTCCATCGATGCCGCTGAGAACCTCTTGACCAGCGATGTGGCTGACGTGGTTGCCATGACTCGTTCTCTCTTAGCCGACATGAACATGGTGAGAAAGGCTTACAGCGGCGCAGAGTCCAGTATCCGCCCTTGCCTACGCTGCGTAGAATGTACCTCGCGTTTGATCTATGGCGGCGAAGTGCGTTGTGCTGTCAACCCCCAGCTTGGCCGGGAGACGAAATACAGCAGCATTGGCAAGGCCGACAAAAAGAAGAAAGTGCTGATTATCGGCGGTGGGCCAGCCGGTATGCAGGCTGCCCAGATTGCAACGATGCGTGGCCATGACGTGGTGCTCTATGAGAAGGAAGGTGTCTTAGGCGGTCGCCTGAAAGAGGCCTCGATGATGTACAAGAAGGTGGACACCCATCGCCGCTACATGGAATGGGCCATCGCTGAAACCATGAACTGTGGTGCCAGGATCGTCCTGAACACCGAGGTCACCCCAAAGATTGCAACAATGGAGATGCCGGACGTGATCATCAACGCCTCTGGCGGCATCGAGCGTTGGCCGTCTATCCCCGGCATCGACAACCCGAAAGTCATCAGCATCACCGCCGCCGACCGGAAATTAGCCCCGGTAGGCCATCGAGTGGTGGTTATGGGAGGCGGCATCTCTGGTTTGGAGGCCGCTATTCAGCTTGCCCATGAGAGCCACGTGGTCACCCTGATCGACAAAGAGCCGATGGATAAATTGTGGCGGGAGGTTCGCGACGAGTTGCGCAGCGGCCTGATCGAGCTGATGGAAGAACATAACATAAAGCTGATCGACGAGGCTACCATCTACAATATCGGCAACGAAGGCATCGAGTACCGTCTGGGGTCTGGCCAGTTAGGCTGTGCGCCGGGAGACACCTATATCGCTGCTTTCGGCATCGTCAAGAACACCGACTTCAACTTGGCAATCGAGGCGGTTATCCCCGATGTCCGGCTGGTTGGCGATGCCCGGCTGCCGGACAGCATCTTCGGAGCAAACATGGACGGCTTCAATGTGGCGATAGAGGTCTAAGGAAGCACCGATTTAAGACTGTTGCGCCAGACTGTGAGCAGTTACCTCAAGGTCGTTCGGAGGAGCGGTGCCACTACTAGCGGTAATGGCACCGTTCGCACGGACGGGCTTGGGGCGGCGCTGCCCACAAGATGGCGTGACATGATTAATTCGGCGCTTCCTTAAGATGTGAGAGCTGCGAGAGGACGATGCCCACCAGTACTACCAGCACACCGACTGCCACCAGCCAAGAAACCTTATCGTGCATGAAGGCTGCGGCCATGATGATGCCGCTGGGCAGCTCGCTGGCAGCCATAATAGAAACCATACCGCTGGGCAGGTGAGGGGCAGAAGCTTGGATCAGAACCAATGGCAGGAGTATGCCCACTAGTGCCAAAGGAACAACGTAAAGTGCCAGCCCAGCCTGGAACGAGCCATCGAAAAACACCCTAGGCGCCAAGGCAAAAGCGATGATCAGGCTGCCAAAGGTGGTGAGCAAAGTACGGCTGGAAGCTGGCAGAGAGGTCGCCACCTTGCCGCTGAGGAACAAAAAGACCGTGTAGCAAACCGCCGACATCAGGCCGAAGAACAGCCCCACCGCTGTGATTTCCGTACTGCCTTCCTGCTCGAAAACCCCAGTTGCTAAAAAGGTGCCAATGACGATCATCCCCACCGCCAAAAGCGTAAGCCGGCTAGGCAGCTTACGCTCGACAATGGCCTGCAGAGCAACCCCCATCCAGGCAAACTGGAAAAGCAAGGTAACAGCTGTAGCTGCCGGCAAAGCTTCCAGCGCATGGTAGTAGCCAAAGCTAACTCCACAGGCAATCACCCCTAGGCCCGCGAGCTCGGCGGCCTGTCTCAGTTTTATCCGCCGCCGCACGAACAGCAGCACAAAAGCTCCCAAAAACAACACTGCAAACAGATACTGGGCAGCGATAATGTCCATGGTGCCAAAGCCTGCGTCCTGCGCCATGCGCACCAAGGGAACCATGATGCCGTAAGTGCAGCCGCCAAGGAAGACGCAAAGCGAGTATTTCAGGGTGCTCAGAGCAGCGCTATGTGTTTTTACCATCAGAGCATCTTACACTATTCATACTTGATACTGGCTCGACACCTTACCGGCTCAGTATGGGCAGTGCGGCATGATATGATTGACCGGCACTTTCTTAGACGAAGCCCGTTGGTATTTGAACAGTTATTCGAACAGCCGCTGTTCTGATGCCTTGAATACATAGGCAAATGGAGGCAATATGGACATCTGGGGCGCTATTCTAAATTGGATTTTTACAGTCCTCGACTGGTTGCACGGAATATCTGGCGATTGGGGCATGGCCATTATCCTGATCACCATACTCTTCCGCATCCTGATATTCCCGATCACCGCCAAACAGATCAAGTCGGCCTTGGTCATGCAGCAGCTGCAGCCGAAGATCAAGGAGATTCAGACCAAATACGCCAATGACAAGATGCTGCAACAGCAAAAGATGATGGAGGTCTACAAAGACGCGAAGTTCAACCCCCTCTCGGGATGCCTGCCGCTGATCTTGCAGATGCCGCTGTTCTTCGCACTTTTCTCGGTATTGAACAACTTGCCGTCTTACATCATCGACCCAGCGGCTATGCCTGTGCATTTCTATGGACTGGTTCCCAACCTCCAAGCTAGCGCTGGCAGCACTTTCGCTGAATCGCCCCTCGGAGCGATCCCCTATCTCGTCTTGGTGCTGATCTTCGGTGCCTCGATGCTGCTGCCTTTGCTGATCAACGGCACCAAGGACCGCAACACTTGGATGATGACCGGTGTTATGGGCGTGCTGATGCTCTGGTTTGGCTGGAGCGCACCGGCAGGTGTGCTGCTTTATTGGGACACCTCGTCGCTGATCGGAGTCGCGCAGCAGATGGTTACCAAGAAGCTGATGGACCGCAAGATGGAAGCCGCCGGAGAAGGAGGAGCAGTGGAAATAAAGCCAGTTAAGGTGGAGGTAGAGCGGATGCGCAAAAAGAACCCACCGTCCTAGTGTCAGGCCGGTAGGGCGGCTGTTCACCTCACTTTCATGCACAGGGACTGCTTATCGGCAAACCCATCGGTCAGTTTGCTTGGGCTGACCAAAACCAAAAGGACTTGATTTTCGTTGAGAGGATAGCGGTATGGTTGAGTATCGGCAGGCAACGGTAGAAGACATCGAAGCGGTCATCGACTTGCGCTTGGCCTTTGCCAAGGAGTATTTTGGGCCGATGGACGCCGGTGAAGAACTGGCTATGCGCAACCATTACCGCGACTTCCTAAAACGCAAGCTAGGAGACAGCTTTATCAGCCTCTTGGCCTTCTCGGACGGCCAAGCTGTGGCCACCGCCTCGCTATTGATCGATGAGCGCCCGGTGGGCAACCGCTGGCCGAATGGCTGGCATGCCACAGTGTTCAATGTCTACACTGATCCGGCTTTCCGCAAGCTTGGCCACGCTGCCCAGCTTTGCAAACTGCTGGTCGATGTGGCCCGCTCCCACAATGTCAGCCTTATCGAGCTGGAAGCCACCGCCGCAGGACAGCGCCTCTACGAGCAGCTAGGCTTCCGTGAGAAGATCAACAACTGCGTCAGCATGGAGATGCCGCTTTCCTAAGAATATAACTTGGCGAAGGCCTCCCTGAGACGCTTGCTGATCGGCGCTTCTCCGGCAGCGGCTGGTGTTTGCTGATCACTGGCCGTGACTGGCACCAAGCCGAACTCATCGGAGATAAAAAAGCAGCCGCCCTTGTTGGCAGCAGCCTCTACATCTTCGCTGCGCTGTGGCTTTATCTCGACAGGAAAGTTAAGCGTGTTTGCCAAGTCAGAACAGAGAGTCGCCGTAGCACTGGCAAGTTCAGAGCAGCTGGCACAGAGCGTTGAGTCCCTCTCGACCCAGATATCACCTCGATAGGGTTGGCCGCTGCCAACATGTGCCGACAGACTCCTATCGGCAGCGGCAGCGCTGTCACTGGCCAAAGCGGGGTCGTCCAGTCCTAACCCACAAACCAAGCCATCGACTACACGAAGGTCGGTAACAGTCAGCATCGGTGCTTCCCTTAAGTTGTCCAGCGAGATTCTGGCCTCCCGCTTTGGGTCGATATCCAGCACCAACACAGCCTCGCCCTTATCCTCCAACATATTCAGCATTGCCCATTCCAAGCGCTCATGTATCCAGCCTAGCAAAGGTTCCGGCAAGTCCATTTGCCGCAGCGCCCGCAGATGGCGCTGTCTGAGCAGCAAGTCTCCAGCGTGGATCCGCCAGCGCAATGTAGCGCCCATTCCCGGCCTCAATGCCGGAAATGGCGTACGCCGGTGAACACCAAGGCCATGCCGGCGGCATTGGCCGCCGCCAACACCGCATCGTCATTGTTCGAGCCGCCGGGCTGGATCACCGCAGTAACACCGGCCGCCGCCAGCACTTCCAACGAGTCGGCAAAGGGCATGAAGGCATCGGAGGCCGCAACCGCTCCAGCAGCTGCTGTGCCAGCCTGCTCCACAGCAATGCGTGCCGAGTTCACCCGATTGGGCTGGCCGCCACCAACACCTACCGTGCAATAGTCTTTAGCAATAACGATGGCGTTGCTCTTGACACTCTTGGCACATTTCCAAGCAAAGGCCAGCTGTTCAAGCTCTGCTGGGCTGGGCTGCCGCTCGGAAACCACTTGCAGGCTGTCAGCCAGTTGCCCCACTGCGTCGGCTTGCATGGCCAAAATTCCGCCTTCGACACTGCGGTAGTCAACCGGCCAGCCGGGCGGATTCATGCCCCCGGTCACCAAAGCACGGATGTTCGGCTTCTCGCTCAGCAGCTCGGCTGCCTCCTCGGTGAAGCCAGGAGCAATGATCGCTTCCACAAACTGGCCGTTGGCATAGATGGCCTGCACCACCAACGCACTGACTGAGCGGTTAAAGGCCATCACGCCGCCAAAGGCGCTGACTGAGTCGACATCGTGGGCGTGCTGGTAAGCGCTGACCAAGTCGGCATCGGAGGCAATACCACAGGGTGTCAAGTGCTTGACGATAACACAGGTCGGCGCATCGAACTCCCGCACCGCCGCCCAAGCGGCATCTAAGTCGAGATAATTGTTGTAGCTGAGATCCTTGCCCTGCAACTTCTCGGCATAGGCCAGCGTGTCTTCCCGCTTCACACCAGCAGGCAAACTGGCATCGGGCAAAGGTATGCGATAGACCGCAGCATCTTGATGGGGATTCTCGCCATAACGCAGTTTGGCTTGCCGCTCCAGCTCGACGTTCAGCCAAAGCGGGAAGGCCAAAGGCTCGTCGGCAGCGGTGGCGGCCCCGAGGTCTTGGACGATCTGCTCTCCCATCCACCTGAAAATAGCCTCATCGTAAGTGCTGGTGAGGGCAAACGCCTTCTGAGCAAGACGCTGGCGGGTGGCAAAGCTGGTGGAGCCACCCGTGGCGCGCATCTCGTCGAGCAGCTCCGGGTACTGCGCCGGTGAGGTGACTACGGTCACCGAGTCATGATTCTTGGCGGCAGAGCGAATCATCGACGGCCCGCCGATATCGATGTTCTCGATCGCCTGCTGATAACTGGTGCCAGCACGGGCAATGGTGGCCGAGAAGGCATAGAGGTTGACCACCACCATGTCGATCAACTCGATACCATGCTCGGCAGCAGCGGCCAAGTGCTCGGGCAAATCCCGGCGTGCCAACAGGGCGCCGTGTATCAGAGGGTGCAGGGTCTTAACACGACCACCCATCATTTCCGGAAAACCAGTGACTTCCTCAACTGGAGTCACGGCCACACCGGCATCGGACAAGGCCTGTGCCGTGCCGCCAGTGGAAATGATCTGCACACCGAACTCTTCACTTAGCGCCCGGGCAAAGTCCACTACACCACTTTTGTCTGTGACCGAGACCAATGCTCGCCGGATTATAGGGTTTTCCATGTCCTGCTCCTCACGTCGGGGAAGTATTTCCAAGTGCCTTCTATCTTACTTGATCCTTGCCGTAGATCAAGACTCCCAAGGTTCCTGGCCCACAATGGTTGCCGACAGTGCAACCGGCATCGGTAAACAAAACCTCTCGGAAAGGCTGCAGCTCGCCCACCAGCCTCACCATTTCCCGTACAAACTGCAGGTCGTCATACATGGTATGGGTGACAATCGCTCGACTCAGGTCGAGGTCGTCGCGGCCTTCCAGCCGTTCCCGCAGGTACTGGCGCAAAACTTTCTTGGTGGTACCACGGTATTTTTTCCCTACCCTGATCTCACCGTCACACAGCTCCAAACAGGGCTTGATGTTCAAGAGGTTGGCACCGAGCGCCGCAATGCCGGAGCAACGTCCGCCTTTGTGCAGATAGTCCAAGGTGCTGATGACGAAACTGGCTTCCGATAGGAGTCTTTTGGTTTCGCACCTCTCCACCACTTGCCTTGCGCTTAAACCCTGTTGCAGCAGTTCTGCGGCATAGAGCACCAGCCAACCGCCGCCAGTAGAGAGACTGCAGGTGTCAATGGAGTAAACATTATTGAAATCTTCGCCAGCAATCACTGAATTTTGATAGCAGGACGAAAGTTTGCTGCTGATAGTGAAGCTAAGGACAGCCTCGGCGCCTTGGGCGAACGCATCGGCAAAAACCGCTTGGTATTCCCGAACGTTGACCGCCGCCGTATGGCAAACGCCCTGGCCACTGTCCACATAGGCGAAAATGTCTTGCGGTGTGATCTCATCACCGTCCTTGAGCTCATCTTCCCCCTTAACAATGGTCAGCGGCACCCTACGGATCTGGTATCTCTCCAGTAGCTCAGCCGACAGGTCACAAGTGCTGTCGGCAATGATCTTGGCTTGCACTCCAGACTCCCTTCTTTTTGGTTGCCTATGCCTTGGGAAGCGTTAATCAATCGGCACTTCCCCTTGGAAAAACGCATATTACATGATAAGGCAAGCGAACGGCTGTGTGGTCATTAGGAACTAAGGGATAGGAGCCGATTTTGATGGGATTCTGCACCCAGCTCCGTGACTAACAGAGATCCGAAGCCGATGTTGATACGCCAAGTGGACGGGAAGGGGATGTCTAGGAGCTCAGTCAAGATCGAACGGATCACACCAGCATGAGCGACCACAGCAACCGATTGCCATGGCTGGTCGTGCAGTTCTTGCAACAGCTGCTGTGTCCGCCCGACTACCGCTTGAAGGGATTCGCCGCCGGGAGGCGCGTTATGGAGGTAGTCCGCTGCCCAGCAGTCGAAGTCCCGACGATCGATATCCTCCCAGCGCATGCCCTCCCAACTGCCGAAGTCCATCTCCAACAGACGTTCGTCCAGTAAAACGGGATAAGAGTCTTGGGAGCAGGGGGGGGCTTGCCCGGCATCCTGCCCCGCCCCTTGCTCCACCGCTGCACCAACAGCACCGCTGAGCGCTACCGCCAGCTTGCTGCAACGCTGCAAAGGCGAGCTTATCCATCGTTCTACCGCCCGAACGTCCAACTGCTCCCGCAAGGCGGCGGTGCAGGTTTGAAGGTCGGCAGCGGCCACGTCGAGGTCACTGCGCCCATAGCAGATGCCTTCGGCAGCCAACGGCTGCGGATGGCGGATCAGGTAAAGCCTCATAGCGGCTGCCCCAAAACCGGAGCAGCAGCCAGTGTCAACGTGGCACCGACCTTGATGGCTGCCAAGGCCACCAAGAAAGTGAAGACCTCGATGACCTGTTGTGTGGCTCCTAGGCAGTCACCAGTATAACCGCCTAAACGCTTCTTGAACCATTGGCCGAGCAGCAGACGCAACAGTAGGGCCACCGGCAGTGCCAAAAACCACCATGGCCGCCACCAGAGCAAGCCGACAAAAGGCAGAAGCCAACAACAGCTGGCAACTAGGCCGCCCACCGATATCTGACGGCCAATCGGCTTGACCTTGCTGCTCGCGTCAGTACGGGCGTAAGTATCAGTGAAAATGATAGTCACCACACTGACACGGCTCAGCACGTGGGCGAAAACCACGGCCACTAGCCCGAACCAAGGCTCAAGGCTCAGCAACATAGTCATTGCAGTCATTTTCAAGGCGAACAGCAGCATCAAGCCGACGACCGCGAAAGCACCAACCCGGGAGTCTTTCATGATCCCCAAGATGCGCTCCGGGCTGCCACCGCCGCCAAAGCCATCGCAAACATCCCCGAAACCGTCTTCATGGAAGGCACCGGTTAACAAAACGCCAGCAGCCACAGCACAGATCACCGCCACCGGCACCGGCAAGATGAGGGCAGCCAAACCCGCGACTACAGCCACCACCACGCCCACCACCCAGCCGATAGCCGGGAAGTAGCGGGTCGAGCGGTTCAATTGCTCACCCGTATACCCCACCCAAGACGGGCAGGGTATGCGGGTATAAAACATCAGCGCCATGAAGAACAGGCGCAACTCACAAACGAAGGGGTTGGATTCCCTTTTGGTCACGCCTCTGCCTCGGCCGCCGCCTCTGGGTCACCAGTGCTGACACCAGCCTCATCGAAGCTGGCCATGTTGGCCAAGAAGGTCTCGGCGCTCTTGATTATCGGGTAAGCCACCGCGCACCCTGATCCCTCGCCTAGGCGCATACCCAAGTTCAACAACGCTCGGCCACCAAGGGCAGCCAGCATCCGGGCATGCCCAGGCTCCCCAGATTCGTGGCAGAAAATGGCGTTATTCATGATCCCCGGCTCGATATTCCTAGCAACCAACAGAGCCGAGCTAGCCACAAAGCCATCGATCATCAGAACCCGCCCGGTCTCGTAAGCACGCAGCATAGCTCCGGCCATTTGGGCGATCTCAAAACCGCCGAACATCTGCAAAGCCTCGCGGGCATCCTTGGGCTGCGCATGGGCAGCCCGTACGGCGCTGAGGATCTCCAGCTTCTTGGCCAGGCCATCGCCGACTAAACCGGTGCCCGGCCCGACACAATCAGCTAGTGGCACATCTGTTAGCACGCTCATCAGCAAGCTGGCTGAGCTGGTATTGCCGATCCCCAGCTCTCCAAAGCCGATGATGGTGCAATCCGGATTGACCACATCGTCCAGCACCGACGCTCCCGCCTGAAGGCATGCCTCCACGGTCTCTTTGCTCATGGCCTCGGCGGCCAGGCAATTATCGGTACCCGGTCCCATCCAGTGGTCGATCAGACCGTCGGGATGCTCCCCCGGCCAGTCAATACCTGCGTCCACCAAGAACACCTCGATGCCGTTTTGTCGCGACAAGACATTGATGCCAGCGCCGCCAGCCAAGATGTTCATGGCCATCTGCGCCGAAACCTCACGTGGATAAGCGCTGACCGCCTCTTTGGCCAAGCCGTGGTCGGCGGCAAAAACCACCACGGTCGGAGCTGTAAGCCGCGGGTTCAGTGTTTTTTGGATGCGGCAAAGCTTCGCCGCTAAGGCCTCTAAGTCTCCCAATGCCCCCCGTGGCTTGGTCTTGTTGTCGATTTTCTGTTGGATTGCGGTGTTCAAATTCTGTTCATCTTGCACATCTGCACTCATTTTAACTCCATTCTGCTCGTAGCCATTGGAATGGTATTGCCCCGGTGAATCATTGTTATTCCCCAATACGCTTGACTAACATTGTAAAAGTTCTTGGATCGTTGCGGGTACCAGGGAAGCACCGATTTGATCGTGTCACCTGCTCGCCAAACCGCCGGAATTTAGCGGATAATGAGTGTAGTTGAAAAAGACAGCGCAATTGGAGGCACAATAATGTTCATTAGTTCAGAAAAAGCAGAAGAACAAGCAGTCCTAAATTTGGCTTACGCGGTTTGTGCAGCAGCCCGAACGGCACCAAAGGCCTGTGGCATCGACCAGACCGACACCGCAGTACTCACCGGCGAAGACAAGGACAGAGTGGCCGAGGAGATGCGCCGCATCGGCCGGGGCTTTGGTGACTCCGGGGCGTTCTTCCTCCGGGATGCCGACAATGTGGATAAAAGCACCGCCGTGGTGCTGGTTGGCTGCGCCTACAAGACCCGGGGGCTGAACAGACTTTGCGGCCTCTGCGGCTTTGCAGACTGTGCTGCCTGCGACGCTGCCGGAGCGACCTGCATCTTCGCGCCGATGGACTTGGGAATCGCCCTTGGCTCGGCTGTGGCCTTGGCCGCTGACGGTCGAGCCGACAACCGGATAATGTTCACTATCGGCAAGGCGGCCGCCTCTCTCGGCCTTTTGGGCGACCACCAGATGATCATGGGCATCCCCTTGTCGGTCTGTGGCAAATCGCCGTTCTTCGACCGGGGCTGAGGGGTACGTCAAAGCGATGGCCAAAACTGGGGACAGCAGCCATGCGGGCAGCGCACAGGGCAATGGGCAAAGCAACAGGGAGCAATGCTCAGGGTTGGGCGAAAACTCCAGCATTAACCGTGATGCCGCAGTCGGGCAGACGGTGCCAACCGATCACGTTCGCGTCTTCGACCTGCATTGTGACACGCTTGACCGCTTGGTTCTCGGTGACGACAGCTTCATCCGCCTAGTTGACGGCGACCCGTCCCTACTCTGTGATCTCGGCATGGCAAACCAGCCGCCGCCATCGAGCCAGGCAACACTGAAGAACAACTCCTTCCATGTCTCGTTAGAGAGGGTCGCAGCTTTTGACTGGTGCCAATGTTTCGCCGTTTTTATCCCCGATGCCCTTCAGGGTGAAACCGCTTGGCGTTTCTACCAAACAGTCAAACAGTACTTCAAGCAACAGCTGGCAGAGCAGCAAGACTGCCTACAGCAAGCCTGGGACTTCCCAGACATCGAGTTGGCCTTTGCAGCAGCTAGGAGCGCGGCCATTGCGACCATTGAGGGCGCATCCTTCTTCGAGCACTCCTTAGCACCAGTTGATGAGATCGCCCAAGACGGTGTCAAGCTGATCACATTGACCTGGAACAACCAAAACGCCATCGCCGCCGGTGCCCACGCCCAAGGCGGTTTCAGCAGCTTTGGCCGCAAGCTCGTAGCGGCGCTGGAAGAGCAGCAGATAACCATCGATGTCTCGCACTTGAATGACCAAAGCTTCAAAGACCTGCGATCCATGGTTCGCCGCCCCTTTTTGGCATCGCATTCCAACTCGCGTGCCATATGCAACCACCCCCGCAACCTGACGGACGACCAGTTCCGCGCCATCCAAGACTGCGGCGGTGTCGTCGGCCTCAACTACTGCAACTACTTCTTGGTTGAAGACAGCCGTCCAGTGATGCCAGAAGACGTACTGCGGCACCTCGACCACTGGCTGAAGCTGGATGGAGAGCTAAACATCGCCCTCGGCAGCGACTACGACGGTGCCGACATGCCCGACTGGCTATCCCCTTGCGAGAACCTGTCACAGCTATACGGACACGTCCAACAAGAGTTCGGCAACCAAATAGCCGAAAAGCTATTCTTCCAAAACGCCCATGACTTCTACGCCCGTAATTGGTGAGCGCTGCCGCCTGCTCATAGTCCCACAGAGCCGACTGCCTGTGCTACCGCCTTGGCGCCTAGGTAGACTGGGCAGTCCACGGCCTCGGTGATCGTCTCCCGTAGCTCACAGGTGACTCTGACCTCGCCGACGGCACCGCGCCGAGCCGCTTCTTTGCGGGCGCCCTTCTGGGCCTCGGCCATTGCGAACTGCTCGGCCGCCTCACGGTTTCTGAACGTCTTAGTTTCCTCGACTCCGAACACCGTGTAGTCGTCGATGGCCTCTTTGCTGTAGTTCGGGAAGATCTCTACGGCCAGTTCCACGAAAACGTTGCCGACGACGGCGCCTAGGGCGTTGGCCACCTCGTAGTGCTGCGGAATCACTGCCTGTGCACCCAGCATCTTGGCCACGTCGGGCAAGAACAGGTGGATCGGTGCACCAACCCCCGTCAATGCGTAATCAGTGTTGAACTGGATGGAAATAAAATCGTGCTTGAAGCCGGTTTTGGCCAGCTCATAGCTCTCGTCGATGAAGCGCTTGACCTCATCGCCCACACCTTGGCGCAGGTATCGTTGATCTTTGTTCTCCAGCAGGGCCTGAACAATGTTAGAGTAGAGCTTCCTTTTCACCTCATCATAGACGGCATCGCAGAGCTCAGACAGCGATATCATCAGGTTGGCCGCCACGAACTCGGCTGCCAGCGTCGCCGCCTCCACACAGTAGTCAGTGTAATCGCCTCTGATGTGCATAATGTCGGTCGGTGTCAGGCCGATAAGCTGCACCACCCCTTCCTTTAGCAGACGCGAGACATCCAAGCTGTAGATATCCTTGCCCGGTACACTGTCCGCTGCTTCTCGAATCGGCTTTGGGCCGCCTTTGAGGCCAGCGCAAAACAGCTTTTCCTCGTCGTTGTAGCGAGAGTCGTCGTCGATCTCCCTGAGCAGCAGGTAGTGCTCGTAGAGGAACTTGGAGTGGCGGTGCCGCTTGGCCAGCAAAAACCTCAAGTTGTCGACGATCTGGGGATGCTTTTGGGCAGCGACGCAGAAGGGGACGACCCGGAAATCCTCTAACACCAAGTGCATACCGCGATAGCGAACAGCGCTGTCACCGCCAAGGCCAACGGTTTTGATGTAGAGGCCGTTGACGAAGGTGCGCCACTTGCCAATGCTCACGCCCTCGCTGACCATGTAGGGCAGACCTTTGCTGATCAAGGCAATATCGGTGGTCGTGCCACCCATATCGACGACCACGCTGTTCTTCTGATTGGTGAGGTAGGCGCTGCCGATGACACTGGCCGCAGGCCCGCACAAAAGCGTCTCTACTGGCCGTAGGCTGGTGAACTCCTCAGACATCAGGCTGCCGTCGCTGCGGACTATCACCACAGCGGCATCGATGTCGCGCTGGCGCATCGCCGCCTTGATAGCAGCGATAAACTCCCGGATCACCGGGAAAAGACGGGCGTTGAGCAGGGTGCCGCTGGCCCGCTGCAGGCTGTTCAGCTCGTTGAACAGCTGATGCCCACAAACCACCGTGGTATCCGATTGACTGGCAAAGACTTCTTTGGCCCTCTTCTCCACCACTGCACTGTTCACTAAGGCGTTCATCTCGATGATACCCACACCATCAAGGCCGCTGAACTCGCTGGCTATCTGGCTGCGGAACAAGTCCCAGTCCGGCTCACGCTCGATATCGCCGGAGAAGTCGGTGAAGCTCTCTTGGATGTAGATGTCGCTAGACGGCGGCAGGCCGTACTCCGCGCCGTATTTGTCGAGAATCTCAATGTCGCCGCCGAAGAAGGCCAGCTTGGCCTGACCGCCCTTGTCCTCAACGCAGGCGTTGGTGGCCAGCGTGGTGGAGAGCGCCAGCACCGCAGCTTGGTGCAGCAGCTCAGACGGCAGAGCATCGAGGACAGCCAGAATGCCCAGCGAGAGATCCTCCTTGGTGGTCAACGCTTTCGAGCTGCCGAGAATTGTTCGGCTGTCGAAGTCCAAAACTACAGCGTCGGTGTAGGTACCGCCAGTATCAATGCCGATTCCGATTTTCATTGTTAAGGAACAATTCCCACAACAACTAGAGGAACTGCCGGAGTATTTCTTCCTTGCCGGATAACATTGTATACTTCACCTTCGTAATATGCGACGCCAGAAGACATTTCCCTAGCTAGACTCTTCATCGGCAGAACTTCGACACCTACATCAATCTGGTTCCTAATATAAAACGCCAGATGGTACTGCAGGCACTCATACCCGTTTAAATGGGAATAGGTTTCCACGATTTTCACCTATATGCACTCCCTTCAAGCTCAGTCCATTCTATAGGTATTTGAGTTATCCTCTCTTTGCCGGTTGGCCGATACACGGGCTTGCCAATTTATCGTAGCCTATTGCCACCTCGAACCTCCTAAAAGAGTACGCCTCTCTTGATCACCCTATTGTACTAGACCGCTAAAGCTATGGCCGCTGTGGCCAGATTAGCCAACATCCCATAAATGTCACTCTGCTATTGTACTAATAATATATTTATCCTTCAAGCACACAGAAAACGCCTTATCCGTCTTGTCACACAGATGGCCGGAACACCACAGGCACGGGTCTCGGAATATTGCCGAAATGGAACAATCAGAGCATGAATTGCGTAACAACACCAGCGCCCACGGTCACGGCCAACACTGTTAGCATGAAGGCTCCAGAAAGGGTTATGGCGAAGGGGCGTGGCCGAGGCAAGTTGGGCGGCGGCCACGGCACTGGTGCCGGCTGCGGTACCGGCGGTACCGGTTGCGGTGCCGGCTGCGGTACCGGCGGTACCGGTTGCGGTGCCGGCTGCGGTACCGGCGG
>WRGR01000028.1 GCA_009787085.1 Actinomycetes bacterium | reverse complement strand
ATAACCGCTGAAAGCATCTAAGCGGGAAGCCAACCTCAAGATGAGTTCTCTTTTTGGTAAGACCCCTTGTAGACTACGAGGTTGATAGGACGCAGGTGTAAGTGCAGTAATGTATTCAGCCGAGCGTTACTAATCGGTCGAGCTCTTTATCTTTTTCATTCGCGATCGTTGTGTCCACTATTCGGCCGTCAAGGCGCATGCTTGGCAGTTTGAGAAGAGAATACCCTGTATGTGCGCGATCATGGAGCGGAGGGTACACCCGATCCCTTTCCGAACTCGGTAGTTAAGCTCCGCATCGCCGAAAGTACTGCGGCGTAGGCCGTGGGAGGATAGGACATCGTGCACATACAGGGTATTTTTGCGTTTACAGACCTAAAATCTTTCAGGCCGGGCCGCACACACATCTTTCAGGCCGGGCCGCACACACGTCTTATCTGTTCCTTGGATACCCATAAGCCCGCACCTCTTCTCGCTGCAATCGGGCTGGCGGCTCGATTTTCCCTATCGCTGCTCGTTGGCGGTGGAGGTTAAGGTGTTTTTAAGTCCAAAACGGTAAACTTGACGTACTGTTTTTTTCATCTGGCTGGAGGCTATGAATGCGAGTTTTGATCGTCGAGGATGAGCACCGTTTGGCCGAGGCCTTGGGACAGGTGCTGGTGCGCAACAATTATTCCGTCGATTTGTCTTTTGACGGCAACGACGGTCTATATCAAGCGTTGACTGGTATTTACGACGTCGTTATCTTAGATATTATGCTCCCTGGGCTGGACGGCCTGAGTGTTTTGCAGCAGATGCGCCAAGAGCATATCAACACACCGGTGATTTTGCTGACGGCTAAAGGCGACATTGAGGATCGGGTGCGCGGTTTGGACAGCGGCGCTGACGACTATTTGGCTAAGCCGTTTCAGGCCAGCGAGCTTCTGGCTCGTCTGCGGGCTTTGGCGCGGCGTAAAGGCGAAGTCCAAGTTCAAGGCATCTTGGCTTTCGGTGACCTAGAATTGAACCCCCATACCTTGGAGCTTTGGGTTGGTGCCAACAGTTGCCAGCTGACCCTGAAGGAAAGCCAGCTTTTGGAAATTCTGATCAAAAACCCCGGGCATGCCATTTCGACCACCACCATCTTGATGAAGGTCTGGGGTTACGACACAACTGCTGAGGACAACCATGTTCATGTTTATGTCTCCTTCTTGCGCAAGAAGCTGGCACAGATGGATTCCAAGGCCAAGATCAAGACCATGCGCGGCCTAGGCTATCTGTTGGTTTTGGATCCGGAGCGGCCCGCATCCCCGGCGCTTGTAGCGCAGGCCTCGGATCAGTCCATGCCGCCGGGGTCGGTCCTAGAGATGCCTTGGCTGCAACCGACTGCCCAACCGACCCAGAACCAAGAACCGCCTCAGTGCTGAAGAAGCTGCGCAACAAGCTGTTGTTGGTCAACGCGGTCACCCTCTCGGTGTTGATGCTGGCTGCCTTCACTACGGTGTTCGTGCTCACCCGTTCCAACGCGCTGGCCGAGGTCGACCGCAAGCTCGACCAAATGCCGGTCGTCTCCCTCGACGGCTCGAACGGTCCGGTGCTGTTCGGCCCCGGCCTATCTGCAAACGCTGGCACTAGGGTGCCGGGCGATCCGGGCGGCCAAGGCAGCGCACTGCCTCTGGACTACTCCGCATCCTTCTCCGCTATCTTGTATGAGGACAGCCAGGTCATCGCTGTTCTCACGCGCCTCAACCTCCCCGAGGATACCTACGATCAGGCTATCCAGAACGCTTGGAGCGCCAACAAGGAAACCGGCAGCCTAGCCTTCGAAGGCCGGGTATGGCAGTACAAGGTCACGCCTCTGAACTACCGGCAGGTAATGTTTGACGATCAAGGCATGCACTTTGTGCGTGGTGACGACATCTACCAGATCAACTTCTTAGATGTCACCGACACTATGTCCTCCCTGGCCAGTCTGTTGGTGACTTTTAGCATTGCTTCGGTGGTGATGCTGGGACTGCTATTTGCCGTCAGTTTCTTTTTTGCCAACCGCTCCATTCGCCCCATCGAGGTGTCTTGGAATAAGCAGAAGCAGTTTGTGGCTGATGCCTCGCATGAGCTGAAAACACCGCTCTCGATAATTGGTGCCAATGTCGATGTGCTTCAAGCCAACGCCGAGCTGACCGTGGGTAGCCAGAGAAAGTGGATCGACTATATACGTGCTGAGATTGATCGGATGAGCAAGCTGATCAACGATTTGCTGTACCTAGCGCACTCCGAGGATAGCCAGGGAAACCCGCAGCGTTTCGATTTGGGAAAGCTGATTGCCGAGGCCGATACTGCCATGGAAGTGATGATCTATGAGAAGGGTTTGCAATTCAGTGAGGACATTGCCCCAGGGGTATACGTCCAGGCTGATGCTGCGAGTATCAAGCAGGCCGTGATTATCCTTTTGGACAATGCTATGAAATACAATATGTTAGCTGGCTGGATCACTATCAGCTTGAGCAAGGACAATGGTCAGGCTTTGGTGACGGTGCGAAACAGCGGGCCGGGGATACCTGCTGCTGATTTGCCGAGAGTCTTTGATCGTTTCTACCGCCCGGATGCGGCACGGTCGACGGCCAACGGCAGTTATGGGCTGGGGCTGTCCATCGCTTGCGCCATTATCGAGCGGGCTGGCGGCAAGATCAGCGCCAGCAGCGCCGACGGTATCACCGAGTTCAGCTTCAGCCTGCGTCTGGCGTAAGGAAGCGGCGAATTAGTTGTGCTATGTTATCCTGTGGGCATGGCTGTCCCAAGCCTGCTCGTGCAAGCGCTGCCGTAAGGGCTGTGTGCCGCTTGGCTGAGCCGGACGGTAGACGGTCCGTTCAGTGCTAGTATTCTCAATGGACAATAAAAACTTACCAGCTGGCTTTTGGGAGGATCAATGAGCTTGCAGATAGCAGTTTACGGCAAGGGGGGCATTGGCAAATCAACGATATCGGCCAACCTTTCTGCCTGTTTGGCAGCCAGCGGTCGCCGTGTCTTGCAGGTTGGCTGTGATCCCAAGCACGACTCCACGCGACTGCTGCTCTGCGGCGAGACGGTGCCGACTGTTCTAGACTACATTCGGGACACGTCTCCGGAACACTATGATGCCCAAGACATCATCCGTCGTGGTGAGTTCGGTGTGGACTGTGCTGAGGCCGGCGGCCCGAAGCCGGGCGTCGGCTGTGCCGGGCGCGGCATCCTCACTACTTTCGAGTTGCTCGACCGGCTTGGGGTGCGGCAGCGCGGCTACGACATCATCCTCTACGATGTGCTTGGCGATGTGGTCTGTGGCGGTTTTGCCGTGCCGATTCGCAACGAGTATGCCGATCAGGTCTACGTGGTCACTTCCGGCGAGTTCATGTCGCTGTATGCTGCGAACAACATCCTCCGTGGCTTGGAGAACTACCAGCTTGACCGACCGCGCGTCGCAGGACTGATCTTCAATGCCCGGGAGGTACCGGGCAAAGGCGAAATGGATGAGGCGAAACGGGTGATGCGATTTGCGCAGGCTGTCGGTTTGCCGGTGCTGCTGAGCCTGCCGCGCGACACCGTGTTTGCTGCTGCCGAGCAGGCCGGGCGCTGTTTGGCGGCAGCGTTCCCAGAAAGTGATATGACCAGGCGCTTTCGCAAGCTGGCCGACTCCCTGCTCTCTGGCAGCCAAACCCATTATGCTCGGCCACTGACTGATGAGCGCTTGGAACGGCAGGTATTTGGGGATACGGGCGTGGCGGTTGATGCTGTCGTCCCGGGCAACCCGGTTGCCGCCGCCGCCGCTGGCGCTGTCGTCCCGGGCAACCCGGTGGACGCCGCCGCCGCCCCACGTGCTTCTGTGCCCCGTGTCTCGGCGGTCGGCGAGACACGGGGCGCGTTCCCTCGTCTCGCCACAGCTGTGGCCACTGTTTCCACCGTCGGCCAAAGCCCGTTGCTCTCCAAGGCCCTTGTCTTCAAGGAGCCGCTGCACGGCTGTGCCTTCAACGGCGCCTTGTCGGTAACCACCCAGCTGCGGGACTGCGTAAGTGTCGCTCATGGCCCACGCAGCTGTGCGCATATCGCATTCCAGGCCATCACCTCGCTTTCTCGGCGTTTGCTTTTGGAGCGCGGCACGGTGTTGCCGATGCAGACTGCGCCGCCGATCGTCTCCACCGACATGAGCGAGTCGGTGATGGTCTTCGGTGGTGCTGATGCGCTGCGCGAACGGGTTGAGGCCGCTAAACGTCACCAGCCACCGGCGGTGTTCGTTCTCTCCACCTGCCCTAGCGGCATCATCGGCGAGGACTTGCAGGCTGTCGCAGCGCTCTCAGACGCTACCACCCAGGTCATCCCGATTGCCACCGACGGCAATCTCACTGGCGATTATCTGCAAGGTGTTTTCTTGGCCTACCAGCACATCGCCGAGCACCTGATCGACCGCAGCGTCAAACCCGAGCATGGCTGGGTGAATGTGGTTGCTGAGAAGACCATCGCCAACGCCACCTCCAAAAACATCGACTTCATAAATGAGATGTTGGTCGGCCTCGGCCTTCGTCTGAACTGCCGCTTCATTTGTGAGAGTCAGCAGGCGCAGGTCAAGGGCTTTATGCGCGCCGATCTGAACATCTTGGCCTATGCCGATTATATGGGCTTGGCGCTGAAGGGCTATCTGGTGGAGAATTTCGCCGCCCGCTTCTTCAGCCGCCCCTTTCCGGTCGGTTTCGCTGAGAGCCAAGAATGGCTGGGTGAACTGGCAGCTTACGCTGGCTGCCCTGAGCGGGCCAAGATGATCGTCTCCAGTTTCGAAGGGCGTTATCAAGAAGAGGTGCGTAGGCTGCAGCCGCTGCTGGCCGGGCGACGGCTGATGGTGGTCACTTACAACCACAACATCGACTGGATTTTAGCCACGGCGCTGGATGTTGGCATGGAATTGGCTTTTGTCGGCATTCTCGACTATTCCCAAGACCATCGCTTTCAGACTCAGTTTGTCGAGCAGATCGGCGAGCTGCACACTGGTTTGGAGTATACGGCAAAATCCCGGGCAGACGATGTGCGGCGAGTCGCCCCCGATGTGCTTTTGGGCAACTACCTGCCCAGTGAGGATCTGGGCGAGGCGGTATTGGACACGCTGCCGCTTTGCCCCGATGTTGGCTTCCTCTCCGGCATCGCTCTAGTCGCACGCTGGGCGGAGCTGTTGCGCATGGACCTTGGCGAAGGATGGAGGCAAGATGCGGATTTATACCGCAAGCACCGAGCCTGACGGCTTGACCGGCGCGATATTTGCCATCGAGGCTATCGCCGATGCAGCAGTGGTGCTTAACGGCCCCACTGGCTGCAAGTTCTATCACAGTGCTATCTCAGACAGTCAGTTTCCGCGTAATGCTGACTATGACCCCTTGAGCTTCGCCGAGCGCTGCTATTTCGGCCAGCCGCGGGTGCCTGCCACCTATCTGGACAGCGATGACTATATCTTCGGCAGCGGCGACAAGTTGGCCGAAGTTTTGGCGGTGCTGGTAAAGAAGGGTTTCAGCCTGATAGCGGTGGTCAACTCGCCGGGCGCGGCATTGATCGGTGACGACCTAGACCGCCTGTTGGACAGCGAACTGGCAAATGTCGCCCACTTGGCGATCGAGAACACTGGCTTTTCCGGCGATTTCGGCAGCGGCTTTCAGACGGCCCTAGGCAAATTGGTCGACTTCTTAGATCTGCCGCCCACAGAGCGTATGCCGAAGTCCGTGAATTTGCTGGGGATCAGCCTGAACCAAAAGTACTTCCAGCATAACTATGCCGCCGTGCGTGAGCTGTTGGCACTTTGTGGTATCAGCACAGTCTGCGCCTTCGGGGCCACGGACAGGCTGACAGACATCCACCAGGCTCGTACAGCGGCGTTAAATGTCGTGCTCTGCCCGGAAACCGGGCTAGAGACGGCGGAGAAGCTGTTAGGCGATTGGGGCACTCCCTACGTTCTGGCCGCTGCTGGCCAGCCGATCGGCTTTGAGGCTAGCGCTGCCCTAGTCAGTCAGGTAACATCTGTGCTAGGTGCCGATGCCACTGCTGCCGAGCTGGTTTTGGAGCGTGCCCGAGCCGAGTCCTACTTGCATCTCGCCCGCTATTCATCACTGCTCGGGCTGCCCAAGGGTGCCCTCTACTCACTTAGCGCCCCGGCCTCAGCTGCTTATCCACTGGCTCGCTGGCTCTCATCTTATCTCGGCATGATTCCGGCGGCCATCGAGCTTCTGGGCGGTGCCGACGGCGGCCTCAAAGAGCAGCTGTCCGCTTACTTGGATGCCATCGGTCATGCATCTGCCCTCGGCCAGCCTGTGGTTGAGACACCCACCCAGTTGATTATGGCCGATGGCGACACTATAGCCGCCGCCCGCCTGATGGGGCAACGGGCCTGCGGCATCGAGATCGGTTATCCGTCGTTGAACTATCTAGACATCACCCGCAAGCAACTCTACGGCCCAGAGGGCGCACTTTTTTTGCTGGAGCAAATTATGAATGGGTTGAGGTACGTGTGACGGCTAAAGGCAGCAAGGGAGATGCCGATTAATGCCGCTATGCCAGCTTGCAAGATGGCGTGCCCTGATTAATCGGGGCCTTTCTTGGGGGGCGCCCGCGACAATGGCTATCGCTTTCAAGCTGCGGTATCATATCAGGCACTATGATCAGCGAGGATGAAATCGGCCGTGTTCGCGATGCCACCGATTTGGTGCAGCTCATTGGCACCCGGGTGGTGTTAAGGCAGCGCCGTAACGAGTTTTGGGGCTGCTGCCCTTTCCATAACGAGAAGACGCCTTCCTTCAAGGTCGATCCGGTGTCGCAGTTCTACCACTGCTTCGGCTGCGGCGAGCACGGTGATGTTTTCACCTTCACTATGAAAACGGAGCAAGTCGAGTTTCCGGACGCTGTACGCATCTTGGCTCAACGGGCCGGCATCGAGCTGGCGGAGGACAGGCGCGACCCAGAGCGCGGCCAGAAGTCGCGCCTGTTGGCCGTTGTCGAGGCGGCTGCTGATTTTTACCATCAACAGCTGATGCGCGTCAAATCCCCAGAGGCCGATGCTGCCCGTGCCTACTTGGCGGGTCGCGGCTTCGGCGGTGCGGTGGCGCGAGCTTGGGGGCTGGGCTTTGCCCCCGGCAAGGGCAGTCTGCTGCGCGAGCTGCGCTCTAAGGGGTTCAGTGCTGATGAGATGATTAAGGCCGACTTGGCACGGTATAACCGAGCCAGCAGCAATGGCGGCTTCCAGGGGCTGAATGATCGTTTTTTTGACCGTATCATGTTCCCAATTTGCGACCTCCAAGGACGTCCGATTGCCTTTGGCGGCCGGGTCTTCTTGCCTGGCGACATGAATACCGCCAAGTACCTGAACAGCTCGGAAACACTACTGTTCAAGAAGCGAGATAGCCTCTACGCCGTTGACCGTGCCAAGCCGGATGTTGTCAACCGGGACACGGCTATTGTGGTCGAGGGCTACACCGATGCCATCGCCCTGCATCAGGTCGGTCTGAGCAACACTGTCGCCACCTTGGGAACTGCGCTGACGCCCGAGCACTTAAAGGTCTTGTCACGCTTTACCAGCCGGGTGGTGCTGCTGTTCGACGGTGATGAGGCCGGTCGCCGTGCCGCTGACCGGGCGTTGGAGCTGATCGGCGCGGTACTTGGCCAAGCCGACACCAAGAACCGCCGGGCCGATGTTTATGTGGCGTTGTTGCCCGGCACTCTCGACCCGGCGGAGTTTGTTTTCACCCAGGGTCAAGAGGCGCTGCAGGGCGTGGTTGACGGTGCCGAAGCTTTGCTACGCTACGGCTTGAGACGCGTCTTGGCACCCTACGACTTGGGCAGCCCCGAGCAAAAGAATCGTGCCTACCACGCCGCCCTCGGTCTGCTCGCGCCTTTACGGGGCAGTACTTTGGTTCAGGAGTACCTGCGTGTCCTGACCGATCTCTTGCCTGGCCTAGAGTATAAAGACGCCCTGTCTGACCTGCAGAAGTTTGAAATACCTCGGACGCGGCGGCCAATTGACGACGATAACAAGGCCTCGTCCACAGCGACAAAGGGGGCATCCCCGGCAGAACCATCTGTTGGCTTTGGGCCGCAAGCGGTACTGAAGGCCGAACGGGTCGCAGCTGACGGGCGTGCCCGTCTGTCTGACCTGGAGCGTGAGTTGATCTCACTGTATATCGCCCAGCCGTCCTTGCGTCCCCAATTGCAAAATGCTTTCCCGACAATCAACTGGCGGATTCCTGAGCATCAGCAGCTGGTAGATGCCGTTTTGGCATTAGGCCAAGACGACCGGCAACTGGCGCCGCCTAAGTTGTTGGCGCTGCTTACCGCTCGCCTTCCAGAGGCTGTAGTCAGCCTTTCAGCGGCTAGGATCCAAGAGTTTGGCGACCTTGCCCCAGAACGTTTGGCTGAGCTTTTGCTGTTCAATATCCGTGAGCTTGAACTGGAGGCGAGCATTCGCAACCAGGGTTCCGAATTGCGCCGCCTGAACGCCATGAGCGGCCAGGATGCGAAGGAAAAAGCTACTGAACTTTTCCATCAGATAACTGGACTACAACAAGAACTTGCCGATTTGAGGAAGCTCTATCGAGGCGGCAATAAATAGGCCGCAGTCCGCACTCTTTAATAGGTGGGAAAAAATAGGCGGAAAAAACAACAACAACCGCTGAATCAGAAAGGACTATGCATGGTAGATGTTCCGGAAGATGATGTTGCGCCAGAAACCAACGTGCTGGAAGATATACTGGAAGATGAGATTATGTCAGAGGCTGAGGTGCTGGAAAAGGAGCTAAAGCGTCTGACTGAACAATTCGGGAAAGTCGGATCGGTCGGATCCAACGAATTGAAAGAGGCCCTCAGCCGCTACGAGCTGGATGATCAGCAAACCAATGCCTTCTTAGACCTTCTTGAAAAACAACATGTAAAAGTGGAGGACGACACTGAAGACGATGTTGATGCCGGACCCCCAAGCGATTCGGCGGTGGCTGAGGCGATGGAGCATGGGGTTTTGGCCATGGACGAGATCGAAGTTGATCTTGGTGACAGCTTGGTGGACAGCGGCGATCTTTTGGATGGCATTCCTGACGAAGACTTGAAGGGTGCTGAGAACATCGATGTTATCTTGCCGCAAGTCACATCCCGTTCCAAAAAAGGCAGTAAGCGCCGCCTGATCGGCGATAACGTCACAGTGATGCTCACTGGTGACCCAGTGCGCATGTATTTGAAGGAGATCGGCAAGGTCCGCCTCTTGACCGCGCCGGAGGAAATAGATTTGGCTATGAAGATCGAGGCTGGCTTGGAGGCCGGGGATCAGCTGGAGGCTGCCGGACGCAACAATGTTGAGCTGAACCGAACAGAGAGGCGCCGCCTAGGACGGGTTGAGCAACTTGGGATAGATGCCAAACAGCAGTTGATCGAGGCCAACCTGCGCTTGGTGGTGTCGATTGCCAAACGTTATGTAGGGCGGGGGATGCTCTTTTTGGATCTTATCCAAGAGGGCAATCTTGGCCTGATACGCGCTGTGGAGAAGTTCGATTACACCAAGGGCTTCAAATTCTCCACATATGCCACTTGGTGGATCCGCCAGGCCATCACCCGGGCTATCGCTGACCAAGCACGTACTATTCGCATCCCAGTACATATGGTAGAGACGATCAACAAGCTGGTGCGGGTGCAGCGGCAACTGCTGCAGAAGTTTGGCCGTGAGCCTTCGGCCGAGGAGATCGGCGAGGAGATGGGCATGTCGGCAGACCGGATCCGGGAGATCCAAAAGATATCCCAAGAGCCGGTGAGCCTAGAGACCCCCATCGGCGAAGAGGAGGACAGTCAGCTGGGCGACTTCTTGGAGGACAATGCTGCCGAGGTACCGCCGGAAGCCGCCGCCTTCATCATGCTCAGAGAGCAACTGGCCAAGGTGCTGGACGGGCTGGCTGAGCGGGAACGCAAAGTGGTCATGCTGCGCTTTGGGCTGGAAGACGGCCGACCGCGGACATTGGAGGAAGTCGGCCATGAGTTCGGCGTCACCCGCGAGCGTATCCGCCAAATCGAGAGCAAGACGCTGGCCAAGCTGCGTCACCCGTCCAGAAGCACCAAGCTGAAAGACTTCGTGGAGTAGTTTCCCTAGGGAAGCGCCGAATTAATCATGTCACGCCATCCCGCAAGCCGGACTCACCCCTTGCCCGCCCGTGCAAACGGTGCCATCACCGCTAGTAGTGGCCCCGTTTTCCCGAACGGCCTGGGGGCGGTCCTGCTCACAATCTGGCGCAACAGCATTAAATCGGCGCTTCTCCAAGATTGAGCATGGAGTGCCGGGAAGATTTACGGTATCATGTAAGTTTGTCTGATTGTGAAGTGATTCCCAATTTAAAGGAGTTTTGTTTTGGCTGTAAAAATCCGCTTGGCGCGTCATGGCGCCAAAAAGAACCCTTACTACCGCGTGGTGGTGGCTGATGCCCGCGCTCGTCGTGACGGCCGTTTCATTGAGCAAGTCGGCCGCTACAACCCCTGCACTGATCCCACCTTCCTAGAGCTGGATTTGGACAAGGTCGACTCTTGGGTCAAAAATGGCGCTCAAGCTACAGAGCGGGTTGCTCGACTGATCGAAAGGGCCCGGAAGGCAACGGACAATGGATGAGGCCGACCGTGGCATCCCAGCGTTGGTACGTGCCATCGTCGCCGGACTGGTGGACGACCCAGAGCAGATAACTATAAAAGAAACATCCACTGGGGATAACCTGTTGATCGAGGTCAGTGTCGCCCCTAACGACGTTGGCAAGGTTATCGGTCGTCACGGGCGGGTGGTCAAATCCATCCGGGCGCTGGCTAGGGCGGCGGCCACGCTTCGCGGGCCGGCGCATGTGGATGTGGAAATCGTCAACTGACGGATATTTTCAGTAAGCTAGTATACGAGCTTATATGGCATGGTTGGATCGGTGTTTCGGTAAATGGGCACTTTTTGCAAAGTAGCTTATATGTCCCGTCCTCGGGGGTTAAAAGGGGAGGTCGAGGTGCAGGATGCAGACGGCCTTCTTTTGAACCTGCGGGATGCTGCTGAGCTTTGGGTCGTGCCGCCAGCGGGCAGGGGGGTGCGTCAAACACGGATACTCAGCCAGCGTGGTGAACCTGGAAGACCTTGGCTTAAACTGGCCGGCGTCAACGACCGCGATGCTGCCTTCCGGATTACTGGAAGATGGCTGTTGGCCAGCGAGGCGGACGCTGGGCTTGGAGTCGATGTCGCTGGTTCTGCTCCAGTGTCAGAGGGCTTTGACCGAGCAGCCACGCCGCCGCAGCCTCTGGCCACGCCGCTGCCGCCAAGGCAGTTGCCGCGGCTCGGATTGCCGGTCATCGACTGCAAGCTCGGGCATATCGGGGTGCTCAAGGAGCTGCGCTCAGGCTTTGCCCAGACCCTTTGGGTCGTGGACTCTGAGCTATTCGGTGAAGTGCTGGTACCGGCGGTTGACGCTTATGTTCTGGCTGTCGATGATCAGAAGGCCGATGTCAGTTTGCCCCGTGGGCTCTTGGAGCTGAATTGATGATCATCGAGACCCTCTCGGTATTTCCACAGGTTTTCGATGGCCCCTCTAGCGCCATGGGCACCTCGATCGTCGGTCGCGCCCGTAGTGCTGGCATTCTAACGCTGATAAACCATGACTTGCGTAACTGGACGCACGACCGCCATCGCAGTGTCGACGATCAGCCCTTCGGCGGCGGCCAAGGCCAGTTGATGAAGGTCGAACCGGTTTTCGAGGCACTCGACGACCTCATTGTCGAGCGGCCTGCCGAGCGGTCCACTGAGGTCATTTTCCTCGCCCCTTTCGGGCAGCGTTTTGACCAGAGCCTGGCTTTGGAGTTGGCTGCTGCCAGCCGTCTATTGCTGGTCTGTGGTCGCTACGAGGGCTTTGATGATCGCGTCTATAGCCGTGCTGACCGGGTCATCTCGCTTGGCGACTTTATCCTCACCGGCGGCGAGCTAGCGGCGATGTGCGTGATCGATGCCGTCTGCCGGCTCATCCCCGGAGCGCTCGGCGATGAGCTGTCGTCAGTTGACGAAAGCTTTAGCCAAGGGCTGTTGGAATACCCGCAATACACGCGGCCGGCCGAGTATCGGGGCATGGGGGTTCCCGAAGTGTTGCTTAGCGGTCATCATGCTCTTATTCGACGCTGGCGGCGCGAACAGTCTATAATCAGAACCGCACAGTTGCGCCCCGACCTGCTCACGGGCGCCGATCTGAGCGAATCCGAACATGACCAGCTTAGGCTGGGAAACGGCAAAGGAATCAAGGCGGATGGTTGAACCAGAACAATTCACTAACCAAGATAATGCATCCGAACGCAAGCATGCGGCTAGCAGCGACTATGCCCATCGGAGAGGAGAGCCTCCTACCAAGAAGCGCTCGAAGTCCAGGGAGTTCGCCGAGCTTATGATACTGGTGGTCGTGGTAGTGTTCGTCACAGCGGGGCTGAAGCTTTTCGTGATCGATGTCAACGCTGTGCCGACCGGCTCGATGATACCGGCCATCGAGGAGGGGGACCGTCTGCTGGTGGAGAAGGTCAGCCTGCACTTTACGCCAGTCAAGGCTCAAGAGATCGTGACCTTCCCGGATCCCACGCAGACCGGGCAGCCCAACCAGAGGGTGTTGATCAAACGGGTGATCGCCGTTGGCGGCCAGACCGTCGACCTCAATGGCGGCAAGGTCTATATTGACGGCGTGGAGCAAGACGAGCCATATGCCCATGACAAGCCCTCATTACCACTGGCTGCGGCGCACGGCATGATGCCCGTCGTCTATCCTGTCACCATTCCCGAAGGGATGATCTGGGTGATGGGGGACAATCGTACCGATTCTGCCGATAGCCGTTGTTTTGGGCCGGTCGATGCCTCCACAGTGAACGGAAAGGCCTTGCTGACTGTCTGGCCGTTCGACCATTTCGGCACTTTGTAAGTGAGCCGAAGCCATCTGGCCACATAGCTTGTCGAAACATAAAGCACACATTGATAGGAGCATGGATGTCTGACACGCCGCTGGATCTGCCGACCGATTCTGACCAAGAAGCCCAATGCCCGCCCCAGTCGGAACAACCGTCTGCCCCTGCGGATGATGTCTGCTGGCAGCTGCCCACAGAGCAGAACAGGGAACTTGGCGGGGACGTGGCGGCACCGCCCAGCGTGGCGGCACCGCCCAGCGTGGCGGCACCGCCGGGCATGGCGGCACCGCCCAGTTTCCAGGATATCATCTTGGCGCTGCAACACTATTGGTCCGCCCAAGGCTGTGTTGTCCTGCAGCCCTATGACATGGAGGTCGGTGCAGGGACTTTCCACCCTGCGACCTGTCTGCGTTCGTTGGGGCCGGGACGCTGGAAGACCGCTTATGTGCAGCCTTGCCGCCGTCCAACCGATGGCCGATATGGGGAAAACCCCAACCGCTTGCAGCACTACTATCAGTTCCAAGTGATCATCAAGCCTTCACCGGATAATATCCAAGAGCTCTACTTGGGTTCTTTGCGGGCGATAGGCATCGAGCCGCGCCATCACGACGTGCGTTTCGTGGAGGACGACTGGGAATCGCCGACCCTTGGGGCTTGGGGCTTGGGCTGGGAGGTCTGGCTAAACGGCATGGAGGTCACCCAGTTCACTTACTTCCAACAGGTCGGCGGCATCGAGTGCGACCCGGTTCCAGTGGAGATCACCTACGGCTTGGAGCGCTTGGCAATGTATGTTCAAGGCGTACAGTCAATGTTCGACTTGGTGTGGAGCGCAGGGAACGAGGCAGACCCACCCTTCACCTACGGTGACGTGTTCTTGGAAAACGAGCGGGAATTCAGTGCCTATAACTTTGAAGCAGCTGATACCGGGCTGCTAGCTGGTCTTTTTGACTCTTGGGAGCGGGAATGCCTACGGCTTTTAGGGGCCGGTCTGCCACTGCCGGCCTATGACTGTGTGCTGAGATGCTCCCATGTCTTCAACCTCCTGGATGCCCGGGGTGCCATCTCGACCACCGAGCGCATGGGCTATATCCTGCGAGTGCGCGGCGTGGCCAAGTCTTGTTGTGTCGCCTATGCTGAAAAGTGCCGTAAGGCATATCAGGATGGCTCGGCCGGCTTGGCTTTGGGAGTTACGGCAGCCGCTGACGAAGGGGCGGCAGAAGCCGCCGGACTGGCGGATGCCGATGCCTCGGACGCCCTGAAGTCACTGCCGGCCTTGTCGCGCTTCCATGAGCCGGCCACATTGGTTTTTGAGATCGGCACTGAGGAGATCCCCTCTACGCCCCTTTATGCCGCTACTGAGCAGCTGCGGAAGCTGGCCGATACGGCACTGGCCGCCGTCCGTTTGGAGCATGGTGCCATTGTCACATATTCCACGCCGCGTCGCCTGGTGTTGGAGGTCAGGCGGCTGGCACCGGAGTCCACGGCTTTGATCCAACGCTTCCGTGGGCCGTCTGTTGCCCATGCCTTTGATAGTGCTGGGGCACCGACTAAGGCGGCGCTGGGCTTTGCCCGCAGCAAAGGTGTCGATGTCCGTGACCTGACGCGGGGTGTAGAGGAAGGCAACGAATACGTCTTCGCAACCGTGGAGCAGATCGCCCGGCCCACCGAGCGCCTCTTGCCCGGTCTTCTGTCCGATCTGATCGATGCCATTGAATGGCCCAAGTCACAGCGTTGGGGGCAAGGCCATGAGCACTTTTCGCGGCCAATCCGCTGGCTTTGTGCGCTTTGGGGCAAACAGGCCATCGAGGTGCATCACGGCGGCTTAGTTGCTGGGCGCATGACCCGTGGCCACAGCCTGATAGCCCCGGAAGAGGTCTTAGTGCCCAGTGCTGATGACTATCAGAGGCTTTTGGCCAAGGCGTGGGTAATCAGCAGTGCCGAGATGCGTGCTGCCCGCATCAGCGACCAAGTCAAGTCCTTCGAGGAGCAAAGCGGTCTGCACGTCTACATGCCAAAGGCCACCTTTGCCGAAGTGGTTAACTTGGTGGAGTTTCCGACCGTGCTGGTTGGCACCTTCGATGCCGAGTTTTTGGAGGTGCCGCCGGAGATGCTGATCGACACCTTGCTCTCACACCAGCGCTATTTTCCGGTCTATGACGACCAGCGGTGCTTGACCAACCGTTTCTTGGTGGTTTCCAACGGCTCGCCAGCCCATAACTCGGCCATTATCGCCGGTCACCAACTGGTGGTGCGGCCGCGCCTGGCCGATGCCTCGTTCTTCTATCACGAGGACCTGAAGGTTGCCTTGGAGAACCGGGTCGTCCAGCTCGAACAGGTAGTCTTCCATGAGAAGTTGGGTACGCTGGCCGATAAGACTGCCCGTCTGGAATCGTTGGTTACGGCGATCGCCCAAGCGGCGGCGGCGCCCTTGGATCAAGTCGGGCGCTGTATCCGTGCCGCGCACCTGTCCAAGGCCGACTTGTTGACCCATGCCGTGGTGGAGTTCACCGCCCTTCAAGGTATCATGGGCGCTTACTACGCTCGGGCTGGTGGCGACGAGTCTCAGATCGCAGCGGCGATTCGCGAACAATACCGGCCACGTTTCGCTGGCGACGAGCTGCCGGCGAGCTTCGAGGGCAGGGTGTTGGCCTTGGCCGACAAGATGGACACTTTGGCGGCGATCATCGCCTGCGGCCAAGCGCCGACAGGCTCTTCTGACCCCTTTGCCTTGCGCCGCGGCGCCATCGGCATCATCAACATTCTGGCTGACGGCCTGAGGCCAGACTCGCCGGATGTCATGGGCGACGAACCGCCCCAGGCCACGCTGAGCTTGGCCGGCATGATCAGCTCGGCTTTGGACATCTTGGCTGCTAGCGGCATCAGGTTTGATCGCGCTGAAACTGAAGGTGCTATCCGCGCCTTCTTCAGTGGCCGCTTGGAGGTGATGCTCAGGGAGAGCGGCGTGGCCGCCGACACGGTTGCTGCTATCATGGCCACCGGCGTTATCGAGCCAGCCACGCTTTTTGAGCGCAGCCGCATCCTAGAAGAGCACCGGCAGAAGTCGCCAGAGCTCATTGACGACTTGGCCTCGGCTTTTGCCCGCGCTAACAACCTGCGCAATGCTGCTCTGGGCAGCGATGTCGACGAGTCGCTTTTCGGCGCCGCCGAGGCCGGTCTTTATACGGCCATAGTCCAAGTCTCCGAATCGGTGGCCGATGCCTTGGGTAAAGGGCAATATCAGCGGGCACTGGGCTATTTGGCCTCTTTGCGAGCGCCCATCGACCGCTTTTTTGAAGACGTGCTGATTATGGAGAAAGACGACAAGTTGAGGGAGAACCGCCTGAGGTTGCTGAACCGTTTTGTAGAAACCTTTACTGATGTTGCTGATATCGGCAAGTTGGCTGGCTAGGGCTGGGGCTAGGGAAGCGCTGATGGCCGACCTTTCCGAAGTCCATGCCCAGCATGCCGCTGACAACCGACCGATCATCAACATTATCTCGGACAGTATTGGTGACAGTGCAGCTACCATGGCAGTGGCCGCCGCCAGCCAGTTCTCCGACGGTCGCTGCATCATCAACCGTTTGCCCAAGGTCAGCTCGCTGGAACAGATGCGCCCGTTCATCGATGCCCACCTGCATGAGACGAAAGCCGAGATGATCTTGTTCCACACCATTGCCGATGAGCAGTTGCGGGCGGAGCTTGACGATTACCTGATGGATAAAAACGTGGTGGCTGTGGACCTGATCGGCCCGGCCATTGACGCCATCGCCTTGGCCACGGGTAGGCCGCCGAAGGGGCAGCCCGGACTGCTCCGAAAGACCACTGCGGCCTATTTTGACCGCATTTCGGCTATGGAGTACGCAGTCGAGCATGACGACGGTCGTGGCGCTGACAATCTCTCGGGTGCAGATATCGTCTTGATCGGCGTCTCCCGGTCATCCAAAACACCCCTCTCAGTTTATTTGGCTTCCAAGGGCTATCGGGTGGCGAATGTGCCCTTGGTGCCAGGGGTCGATGTGCCGCCAGAGCTTTTCCGGGTGGACTGCCGCCGGGTTTTCGGGCTGTCGTCTGACCCCGGGCTATTGGCCGACATCCGCAGTCAGCGTCTCGGCGCTGCGGTTAACATAGCTGCCTCTTATGCCGATCCCATGCAGATCTATGAGGACTTGGAGCAGGCACGAGCGGTAATGCGCCGGGTTGGTTGCATCATTGTCCGTACTGACAAACGGGCGATTGAAGAGATAGCCCAGGAAATCCTGCGTTACTACCACCTGAGCTTCCCGGCGGAGTAGGGTGAGTGCTGTTGGTGATTAGAGTGGTTGTCAATTAGACGAACTTCTCCACCCAATCGGCCATCAGATCGCGTTATCATAACAAAGGGGTTGATTCACCGTCTTGGTGATCTTGAAAGCATCGTCGTGTTAGGGGCAATATTGAGATTGGAGTCGAAGTGTCTGATCTGAAGAGGGTATTCGCATTCGGTAAGGATGCGGGTGGCAAGAACATCACTGAAGGCAACAAGGACATGAAAGGCATCCTGGGCGGAAAGGGCGCCGGGCTGGCAGAGATGGCCTCTATTGGCTTGCCGGTACCGCCGGGGTTCACCATTTCCTGTCAAACCTGTGTCGAATACTACCAAAACAACAATCAGTTTCCGGACGGTGCTTTGGATGAGATCCAGCGCTACCGCATCGATCTGGAGCAACGCATTGGCAAGCGCATCGGCGATGCCTCTGACCCGCTGCTGGTCAGTGTGCGCTCCGGGGCACCTTTTTCGATGCCCGGCATGATGGACACAGTGCTGAACCTCGGCCTGAACGATCAGTCGGTACAGGGGCTGATCAAGCAGACTGCCAACTCGCGTTTTGCTTGGGATAGCTATCGGCGCTTTGTCCAGATGTTCTCCAAGGTGGTAATGAATGTCGAGGGCGACCTCTTCGAGAACGCCATCACCGCCAAGAAGATCGCCCGAGGTGTATCTGGTGACAACGACTTGAGCGCTGAGGACATGGAGGCGCTGGTCAGCGAGTTCAAGCAGATCTTTGCCGAGCATGTCAGTGCCACCGAGTACCCGGAGCTGGTGGACGGTGGCAAAGTGCAGTTTCCCCAGGATCCTGATCTGCAGTTGAACTTGGCGATTCGTGCTGTCTTCGGCTCATGGATGAATGAGCGGGCACAGATCTACCGCCGTCAAAATAAGATAGCTGACGACTTGGGTACGGCGGTCAACGTCCAGTCTATGGTTTTCGGCAACAAGGGCGAAACCTCGGCTACCGGTGTGGCCTTCACTCGCAACCCGGCCAACGGCACCCGCGAGTTCTATGGCGACTATTTGGTCAATGCCCAAGGCGAGGATGTGGTGGCCGGTATCCGCAACACCAGCCCGATTAGCGACCTGAAGCATGTTGACGGTCTGCAGGGGGCAGGCTTGGAGCTGGAGGAGGTTTTCGGCATCCTTGAGAACCACTACCGTGACATGTGTGACATCGAGTTCACTATCGAACAGGGCAAGCTCTGGATGCTGCAGACCCGGGTGGGCAAGCGCACGGCAGCTGCCTCCCTGAAGATTGCCATCGACATGGTGCAGGAGGGCCTGATTAGCAAAGAGGAGGCGGTGCTGCGCATCGACCCCGCCCAGCTTGACCAGCTGCTGCATCCCCAATTCGACCCCGGTGCCGACTATGACGTGGTTGCCAAGGGGCTGAACGCCTCCCCCGGTGCCGCTGTTGGCGAAGCGGTGTTCTCTGCCGCCGATGCCGTGGCCGTGGCTGCAGCCGGCCGTAAGTGTGTGTTGATCCGTTGGGAGACAAACCCTGACGATCTGGCGGGCATGGTGGCCGCTGAGGGCATCCTCACCAGCCACGGTGGTAAGACCTCCCATGCCGCTGTCATCGCCCGGGGCATGGGCACCCCCTGTGTTTGTGGCGCCGATGCCCTGAAGATCGATGCCGAAGCTAAGCAAGCTGAGATCAGCGGCACTGACATAGTGATCCGCGAAGGCGACTTGATCTCCCTGGACGGCACTTCTGGCATCGTGGTGCTAGGGGAGGTGTCACTGGTACTGCCAGAGCTGACCGGGGATTTGGACACCATCTTGGAATGGGCGGACTCCTTCCGCAGGCTCGGGGTGCGGGCCAACGCCGACAACCCCGAGGACGCCCAGTTATCGCGGGATTTCGGTGCTGGCGGCATCGGCCTTTGCCGCACGGAGCATATGTTCTTGGGTGAGCGCAAGGCAATTATCCAGGATTACATCCTCTCCAACGACCCAGCGGTGCGTGAGGCGGCCTTGGCCAAGCTGCTGCAGGTACAGACCGATGACTTCTACGGCATGTTCAAGGCCATGGACGGTCTGCCGGTGGTGGTACGTCTGCTCGACCCGCCGCTGCACGAGTTCTTAGACGACCCACGGGCCTTGGAAGTCGAGATCACCCGTTTGGAGCTAACAGGTGGCGATCGTGACTTGATAGCCACCAAGCGCTCTTTGCTGGCACGGATCGATGCCATGACCGAGGCTAACCCGATGCTCGGGCTGCGCGGCTGCCGTTTGGCCATTTTGCACCCCGACTTGGCTGCCATGCAGGTGCGGGCAATCGCCACGGCGGCAGCTCGGCTGATCAAAGAGGGCCTGAACCCGGTGGCTGAGATCATGATCCCGCTAGTGTCGGTGACACCGGAGTTAGAAGTGCTGCGGGCAGAGGCCAAAGAGGTGCTGGCCGAGGTCGGCGAGGAGTTCGGGCTGCAGCTGGACTTGCTGATCGGCACAATGATCGAGCTGCCGCGAGCCGCCGTCACTGCCGATGAGATAGCCAAGTACGCCGAGTTCTTCAGTTTCGGCACCAACGATTTGACCCAGACCACTTTCGGCTTCTCCCGTGACGACGTGGAGAGCAAGTTCATCCCCCGCTATTTAGAGCGCAAGCTGATTCCAGTCAACCCCTTTGAGACCATCGACTCCGGGGTGGCCGAGCTGGTTGACATGGCCTGCAAGAAAGGCCGTCAGGGCAACCCGCAAATCGAGCTAGGCGTTTGCGGCGAGCACGGCGGCGACCCGGAGAGCGTCAAGGTCTTCCATAGGATCGGCCTGACCTATGTCAGTTGTTCCCCCTATCGGGTGCCGCTGGCGCGCTTGGCTGCTGGCCAGGCGGCCTTGGAAGAGACCTTCGCTGCCAGCGATAACCGCTGATGTCCAGGGTTCGTCACTGTGGGTTCGACAGCCCCGTCACTGCGGGTTCGACAGCCCCGTCGCTGCGGTCTCAGGGTCGAGCGCAGCGTGGTGATCGAGAACGGATGCGTCGTGGGCTTGAACACCGCGCCCCACACGGGCCAAGTCCGCAGTCTTTCGGGTCGCTGGTAGGGGTAGGCACGGACTGTGTTGTATCGCAATTTGGCACACTGGCATTGAATGACGCTTCATTAGGTGATTGAGCGTCTTGATAGAGAGCGCCGCGAACGGGCAGAACTGAGTCCGTTCGCGGCCTTTTCCGGCACGGCATCAAGGCAGCGCCCCGAAGAGCCGGACAGGCTGCGCACCGCCTTTCAGCGTGACCGCGACCGCATACTGCACTGCAAGGCCTTTCGGCGGCTCTCGCACAAGACCCAGGTGTTCATCGACCCAGAGGGCGACCACTACCGCACCCGCCTGACCCATACCCTAGAGACGGCGCAGATCGCCCGCTCCGTGGCCCAGGCCTTGGGCTTGAATGTCGATTTGACCGAAGCCATTGCCCTTGGCCATGACCTCGGACACACTCCCTACGGTCATACCGGTGAGAAGGCACTGCAAGACTGCCTTGGTCGCCTGTCCAGCGGCGCAGCACCGGCAGGTGCTGTGAGCGGTGTCTGCGTCGAGCGCCAAGGGGAGGTACCGCAGACTTTCCTCCATAATGTCCAGTCGCTCAGGGTGGTGGACGTGCTGGAGCGTGACGGCCGCGGCCTGAACCTGACCAACGAGGTGCGCGACGGCATCCTGCGCCATACCGGCAAGGTGGCCGCCATGACCTTGGAGGGTCAGGTGGTGGCCGTCGCCGACCGCATCGCCTACGTCAACCACGACATTGACGATGCCCTGCGGGCGGGCATCGTCGGGCCGGACGAGCTGCCCGATACGGCTCAGCAGTTGCTGGGCTTTGGTCATTCGCAGCGCATCACCGCCTTGGTGGAGGACATGGCCGAAAACTCAGACGGTGCAGCTCAAATAAGGCTTTCGGACTCGGCTTGGCAAGCGCTGCAGGAGCTGCGGGACTTCCTCTTTCAGCACGTCTACCGCTCCAGCATCGCCAAGGCCGCTGATCCTCAAGCCTACCGGCTGGTCTGCCAGCTGTTCTGGCATTACCTAGAGCATCCCGTGGCAATGCCAGAAGACTACCTGCGTATAGCCGCCGGGGACGTGGTGCGGGCTGTGCTGGACTACGTCTCCGGCATGACTGACCGCTTTGCCGCCTCGCTGTCCGGGCAGCTCAAGTGATCGGCGAGACACGCCATGGCAGCATTAAGATTCTGACGGCCCGGCTTACAAGCTGGCGCAATAGCATTAAATCGGTGCTTCCCTAGTTTCCGTTCATCAACAAGCCCTTGCGCTTGGCGGCATTCACCCGTACCATATATCCAGCCTTTAAGTACGGTACGGAGAGACCGGGAAGGTACATCCTCATAGTGGCCTGTAGGGCGGCTGTGCCAAGCCCGCCGCTGTCGAATCGAGGCCATTGCCGATGCCCTTGTCGCGCCGTAGGTGCACAGGGGCGTTTTTTGCAAATTGGGACAACATGAGGATTGGCGGTGGTAATGGCAGCTTTGGAGCCGAAGACCGTGGTGATGGACGAGAAGGACATCGAGCGGGTGCTTCGACGTATTGCCCATGAGATTCTGGAACACAACAGGGGTGCCGACGACCTTGCCCTTGTCGGCATTGTCACTCGTGGCGATGTGCTTGCCCAGCGCCTTGCCGATTTGATCAGGGTGATCGAGGGCGTACCGGTGCCGGTAGGGTCTTTGGACATCAGCTTTTACCGTGACGATGTGGCCTTTAGGATCGCACCGGAGGTCTATTCCTCAAACATACCCTTCAATGTCGATGGCCGTCGGATCGTCGTGGTCGATGACGTGCTCTATACCGGGCGCACTGTTCGGGCGGCGCTCGATGCCCTGCTCGACTACGGTCGGGCGGCTGTGATCCGCTTGGCGGTGCTGGTCGACCGCGGCCATCGCGAGCTGCCGATCCGTCCGGACTATGTTGGCAAGAATCTGCCGTCTTCGCAAAACGAGCAGGTTCGACTGTTCTTGCAGGAGGTTGACGGCAAAAGCGCGTTAGAGATACTGGCCGCCAGTGCCGGTGAGCGCATCGGTGCTGCCCCGCTGGGGGTGCCGTCACCGTCGGTAGGCTCGCCCGGCCAAGGGGCATCCCAGCCTCTGATGACGCTTCGGCTACAGCCGCCGCAACCGCCGCCGCTGGTCCAGCCCGCATCGCCGCCGCCGTCACCCCCGACTGCGCTTCAAGGAGGTGAGCGCTGATGTTTGCACCCGATGCCGAATCCTTGGCCATGAAGCCCTTGGCCACCAAGCACCTGTTGGCCATCGAGGACCTGACCCCTGATGAGATCCATCGCGTCTTGGATGCTGCCCGGTCGTTTAAGGAAGTCAACAACCGCCCCATCAAAAAGCTGCCGACTCTGCGCGGGCGCACCGTCGTCAACCTCTTCTTGGAAAACTCTACCCGTACCCGTACCAGCTTCGAGCTGGCCGCTAAGCGCCTCTCGGCAGACGGCATCAACTTCTCGGCCTCGGCCTCGGCCACCTCCAAGGGCGAGTCGCTGGTGGACACTGCCCAGACCTTGAACGCCATGAACCTGGATATGGTGATCATCCGGCACAGCTTCGCCGGCTCCCCCTACATACTCACCCAGCATATGGAGGCGCACATCATTAACGGCGGCGACGGCAAGCACCAGCACCCGACGCAGGCGCTGCTCGACCTGTTCACGATACGTGAGCATTTTGGTCACATTGACGGCCTGAAGGTGGCCATTGTCGGCGATATCTGCCATTCCCGGGTCTTCGGGTCGCTGGCACCCGGTCTGAGGATGATGGGTGCCGAGGTCACGGCGATCGCACCGCCAACCTTGATGCCTGCCGCGCCGGAAGTGCTGGGTGCCCGGTCGCTCTACTCCTTGGATGCCGAGCTGGAGAGCTTTGACGTGGTCTACATGTTGCGTATCCAGCAGGAGCGCATCGAACGGGCGCCTTTCCCGACGCTTCGGGAGTACGCCCGTCTCTACGGCATCGGTCGCGACCGTCTGGCGCGTATCAAGCCCGGTGGCATAATCATGCACCCCGGTCCGGTGAACCGGGGCGTCGAGCTGACCAGCGAGGCTATTGACACTGCGCAAAACCTGCTGCTCTACCAAGTGAACGCCGGCGTGGCTGTGCGCATGGCGCTGATGTATTTGTTGATGGGAGGTGGCCAAGATGCCTCTGATGCTTAAGAATGCCCGTTGCGTTGACCCGGCGGCCGGGATGCCGCAGCCGAAGCTCTGCGACCTGCTGGTCCGTGACGGCCAGATAGTCGAGATCGGCCAGCCGGGCTCTATCCGGACGGAGAATGGCCTCCAGCACGACTTGGGTGGCAAGCTGCTCGTCCCCGGCCTAGTGGACATGCATGTGCACCTGCGTGACCCGGGGCAGGAGTACAAAGAAGACATCGCCAGCGGCGGCGCGGCAGCGGCACATGGCGGCTTCACTGCGGTTTTGGCGATGCCCAACACCAAGCCGATAACCGACAGCGGCAGCCAAGTGACTTACGTGTTGAAGAAGGCGGCAGCAGTAACACGTACCCGTGTTCATGTGGCTGGAGCGCTGAGCTTGGGCGAGCAGGGCGCGGCGCTGGCCGAGATGGGCGACATGGCCGCTGCTGGCGCAGTGGCCTTCACGGACGATGGCCGTGGCCTGCAGGACGCCGGTATGATGCGCTTGGCGATGGAGTACGCCTTCGGCCTTGGCCGACCGGTGCTCAGCCATTGTCAGGTGGAGTCGCTGGTGGGCAACGGTCAGATCAACGAGGGCGTGGTGAGCACCCGCTTGGGGCTGGCTGCTTGGCCGGCCGCTGGCGAAGAGATGCAGATCGCCCGGGACATCGCCTTGGCCAAGCTGACCGGTGCAGCGCTGCATATCCAGCACTTGACCACTGCGGCCGGGCTGGAGATGGTGCGCGCTGCCAAGGCCGAGGGGTTGTCGGTGACTTGCGAGGTCACACCACATCACCTCTTCTTGGACGAAAGCGCGCTGGACGAGACCTATAACACCAACCTGAAGATGAACCCACCGCTGCGCACTGCCGCCGATGCTGCCGCTTTGCGGGCAGGACTGGCCGACGGCAGCATCGACTGCCTGGCCTCCGACCATGCGCCGCATGCCGCCCACGAGAAGGCAGTGGAATTCGAGCTGGCGCCCTTCGGCACTACTGGCTTGGAGACTTCATTGGGGCTGGTACTTACCGAACTGGTGGCGACCGGGCAGATGTCACTGGCCAAGCTGGTGGAGCGGATGGCGCATGCGCCGCGCCGTATTCTCGGTTTGGAGCCGGTGTCACTTGCCCACGGCAGCATTGCCGACCTCACCGTCATCGACCCTGACTTGGAATGGGTGGTTAGCGAAGAAGGCTTTGTTAGCAAGTCACGGAACTCGGCCTTTATCGGCCGACATCTGCTAGGGCGTGCCACTGAGGTTTATGTTGACGGCTACGCCAGCCTCGATAAGGGAAATGTGGTGGAACTTTGAATGAAAACGAGTGCAGAGCAGCGCTGATGCTGGAGGACGGCTCCTACTTCCCCGGCTTAAGCTGTGGGGCAGCGGGCGAGGCTGTAGGCGAGATCTGCTTCAATACCTCGATGGTCGGCTACTTGGAGGTCATCTCCGACCCCAGCTATGCCGGCCAGATAGTCACCATGACCTATCCGCAAATCGGCAACTACGGCGTTGCCTTAAATGACCTGCAGTGCGACAAGCTGGCATTGTCCGGACTGGTGGTACGGGACATCTGTGCGATGCCCTCCAACTTCCGCTCCGATATGCCATTGCCGGAATTCTTGGCCGAGCAGGGGGTGGTGGCCATCACTGATGTCGATACCCGTGCCCTGACCCGTCACATCCGCGACCACGGTGCCCAACGCGCACTGATCTCCAGCGTCGATCTCGACCCGGTGAGCCTCTATGCCCGGGTGCAGGCCGTGCCCGAGCTCATCGGCAAGAACCTGGCGGCCACGGTCAGCGTCGATGCGCCCTATCTCTACGATGTTGCCCCTGTCGCCCAGGCCTACGATGCTTGGCTGAAGCCGGCGGCCAAGCCGCAACACAAGGTGATCGCCTATGACTGTGGCATCAAGCGCGGCATCCTGATGAATCTTGCCCGCGCTGGTTGTGCGGTGATCGTCGTGCCTTGGAACACGCCGGCTGCCGACGTGCTGGCTTGGGATCCGGATGCCATATTCCTCTCCAACGGGCCGGGCGATCCGGAGCCGGTGCGGGAGACTTTCGAGGCCGTCCGTGCCCTTCTTGGCAAGCTGCCGGTGTTTGGCATCTGCATGGGGCACCAGATGCTCAGCCTAGCTGCCGGGGCTGTGGTGGAGAAGCTCAGCTTCGGGCATCACGGTGCCAATCAGCCGGTGATGAACCTGTTGACCCGCACCGTTGAGGTGACGGCGCAAAACCACGGCTTTTCGGTGCGCTTCGACAGCTTAGGACCCGTGTTGCCGGAGTTCTCCGGTGGCGTAGGCGAGCATACCGAAGGCTCTGACCTGCGGCCTTGGGTAGAGAGAGGGCTGACCCCGGTGGTCATGAACCCCCAGTTCGGGCGAATCCAGCTGACTCACGTGAACCTGAATGACGGCACTATCGAGGGACTGCGTTTCTTGGATATCCCAGCTTTCTCCGTCCAATACCATCCGGAGGCCTCGCCGGGGCCGACTGATTCCCACTATCTGTTCACGGCGTTTACCCGGCTGATTGAGGGACGCCAAAACTATCTGGACATCGACATTTCCGCCGACCGTCTGAGGGAGTGGAGATAATGCCTAAGAGGACTGACATCCAACGCATCCTGCTCATCGGCTCCGGCCCGATCGTCATCGGCCAAGCCTGCGAGTTCGACTACTCCGGCGCCCAAGCCTGCAAGGTGTTGGCCGAGGACGGCTATGAGGTGGTGTTGGTCAACTCCAACCCAGCCACTATCATGACTGATCCGAAAATGGCCACACGCACCTACATCGAGCCGATTACCCCGAGCTCAGTAGCCCGGATCATCGAGCGTGAACGCCCCGATGCCTTGCTGCCGACCCTTGGCGGCCAGACCGCGCTGAACTGCGCAGTGGCCTTGGCTCGGGAGGGCGTACTGGAGAAATACGGGGTGGAGATGATCGGCTGCGACTTAGAGGTCATCGAACGTGGCGAGAACCGTCAGCTCTTTGCCGAGGCTATGGCCGAGATTGGCCTAGAGTGCGCTAACAGCGGTCATGTCCACAGCATCGAGGCGGCCGAGGACCTGGCCTGCCGCATCGGCTACCCATTGGTGCTCCGTCCTAGCTACACCTTGGGCGGCGCCGGCGGCGGCATTGCCAGAAACCGTGACGAGCTGCGCGAGATTGCCGGCCAGGGACTTGAGCTCTCACCGGTACACGAGGTATTGGTAGAGGAGAGCCTGCTAGGCTGGAAGGAGTACGAGATGGAGGTGATGCGCGATGCCCATGGCAACGGCATCATCGTCTGCTCCATCGAGAACCTCGACCCGATGGGCGTGCATACTGGCGACAGTATCACCGTAGCGCCTGCCCAAACCCTCTCCGATATCGAATACCAGCGGATGCGAGTGGCCTCTTTGGCCATTCTGGAGAAAATCGGGGTACAGACTGGTGGCTCTAACGTCCAGTTCGCCGTGAACCCCGACGATGGCCGGATGCTGGTGATTGAGATGAACCCCCGGGTTTCGCGCTCTAGCGCCCTGGCCAGTAAGGCCACTGGTTTTCCGATTGCTAAATTCGCCGCAAAACTAGCTGTAGGCTACACTTTAGATGAAATGAAAAACGACGTTACTTTAGCTACTCCGGCTTCCTTTGAGCCCAGCATCGACTACGTGGTGGTCAAAGTGCCGCGCTTTGCCTTTGAGAAGTTCAAGGGCACTGAGACCACGCTGACCACCCGGATGAAGGCGGTAGGAGAGGTGATGGCCATCGGCCGCACCTTTGAAGAGGCCCTAGGCAAGGCTTTGCGCTCACTGGAAACCGGTCGCGGTGGGCTGGGGGCCGACGGTGCCGACCATTTTGAGGAAGAGCGTTTTGCGGAGCTGGTCGGCAGCCCCACCGAGGAGCGGATCTTTTACATGGCCGAGGCCCTGCGCCGAGGCTGGAGTGTGCTGCAAGTGGCTGAGGCCAGCGGTATCGACCCCTGGTTCGTTTACGGTATGCTGCGAGTAGTGGTCGCTCAGGAGAAACTGCGCAGCCATACCTTGGCCAGCTTGAGTAGCGAGGACTTCTGGCAGGCCAAGCGTGTCGGCCTCTCTGACATGCAGATCGCCTATCTGACGGGCTCCGATGAGCTTGATGTCCGCGCCCGCCGCCAAGATCTCGGCGTACTTCCCTGTTTCAAGATGGTTGATACCTGTGCCGCTGAGTTCGCCAGCGCCACCAGCTACTACTACAAGACCTATGAGCGCTCCGGCAGTTTGGCGGCTGCCGGCAAGAGTGCGGCCGACGAGGTGCGCCCAGCTTCCCGACCGCGCGTTATGATACTCGGAGCCGGGCCAAACCGCATTGGCCAGGGCATCGAATTCGATTACTGCTGTGTACATGCCAGCTACGTTTTGGGCGATCAAGGCTACGAGACAGTGATGGTGAACTGCAACCCGGAAACTGTCTCCACTGACTATGACACCTCCGACCGCCTCTACTTTGAGCCTCTGACCTTTGAAGACGTGATGGATGTGGTCGAGGCCGAGAAGCCGGAAGGCGTCATCACCACTCTCGGTGGCCAAACGCCGCTGAAACTTGCCCAGCCTTTGCTGCGTGCTGGCGTGCCGATCATGGGCACTCAGCCAGAGGCCATTGATGTGGCCGAGGACCGCGAGCGTTTTGCCGCGCTGTTGGACAAGATGGCTATCGCTTATCCGCCGGCGGGCACGGCCGCCAGCCTTGATGACGCCCGGCAGGTTGCCGAGCGCTTGGGCTTTCCGCTCTTGGTGCGCCCGAGCTATGTGCTCGGCGGCCGGGGCATGGCCATTGCCTATGACGGCGACATGCTTGACGATTACCTGACTGAGGCCACGCGCATTACCAGCGACCATCCTGTTTACTTGGACAGCTTTCTGGAAAGCGCCGTTGAAGTGGACGTTGACGCACTCAGCGATGGTCAAGACGTCTACATCGGCGGCATCTTGGAGCACATCGAGGAGGCTGGTATCCATTCCGGCGATTCCAGCTGCTGCACACCGCCCTTCTCCCTCTCTGATGACGTGGTCGCCAAGATCAGGGACTACACAACACGTTTGGCCTTGGCCGTCGGTGTCTGCGGCTTGGTGAACATTCAGTTTGCGGTGAAGGACACGCAAGTCTACGTGATCGAGGTCAATCCCCGGGCCAGCCGCACTGCGCCGTTTTCCAGCAAGGCCAGCGGTGTGCCCTTGGCCAAATGTGCCGCACTGGTCATGGCCGGCCAGAAGATCGCCGAGCTTAAGCTGCCGCCTGACGACCGGCAGTTGCCGTATTTCTGTGTCAAGGAGGCCGTGATGCCTTTTGGTCGCTTCCCCGGTGCCGACACCATCCTTGGGCCGGAGATGAAGTCGACCGGCGAGGTGATGGGCATCGGCGAGAATTTCCCGGCGGCCTACGCCAAGACCGCATTGGCCATCGACTACTCCCTGCCCACCAAGGGCGTGGCTTTTATCAGTGTTGCCGACAAGGACAAGCGCTCGATTATATCGGTGGCCTCCAACCTGAGCCATTTGGACTTCGACATCATCTCGACCACCGGCACGGCCAAGGTTTTGAAGGCGGCGGGTATTCCAGTGCGCATAGTGCGGCGGATCACAGAGCAGGCGGAGGAAGGCATGGGCGAGAACATCGCCGATGAGATTGCCAAAGGCAGTGTTGACCTGATCATCAACATCCCCTTGGGGCAGATGGCGCGTCCTGACGGCTTTGCGCTGCGTACCGATGCCGTGCGCCACAGCATCTGCTACGCATCGACCCTAGCTGGGGCCAGTGCCATTGTCCGGGCAATCGAGATCGCCCAGCGCGATGCTGCTGACAAGCTGAAGCCCATTGCCCTGCAGGACATGGAGCAGTGGGAAGTCGGCGGGTTGGGGTGCGTGGCTGGCTCGACTGCCGCCAGTGATAGCAGCGGCAGCGACGGCAGCCCGTTGGCCGAGGCTGACCGGGAAGCACTGGCGGCAGTTGCGGAGACGACGGAGGCAGCGGCGGCGCAGGACGCTGATGCGGCCGCAGCGGTGGCTACCAGCGCCAAGCCCCCAGCATTCCCTAGCTGGCCAACGCTGGAGTGAGCAGCAGATGGGCTGTATGACGGTTTGCTCGAAGGTTTGGGTTATCGACAACGAGCCGGTGGCTGACGGGCTTTGGCGGCTGACGCTGGGGCAGCTGTCGGGCATCGAGGCCGTGCGGCCAGGCCAGTTCATTCAGTTGCGGCTAGGGGAGGGCAGTGAGCATATCCTGAGCCGCCCCTTTGCGGTGAGTAGCGCAACAACACTAACCGGCGCCTCCCCGGGGCTGTCTGTGACCTTCTTTTACCAGGTGGTTGGTCGGGGAACCGACCGTTTGGCCCGGGTCTTACCGGGCGAGTTCCTGCAACTGCTCGGCCCTTTGGGCAACGGCTGGCAGCCGCCACCGACAACCCGGCGGCCACTGCTGATCGGCGGCGGTGTCGGCTTTGCCCAGCTTAACTGGTATGCCGATTTCTTCCCGGATGCTGAAGAGGTGCACTTGTTGATCGGTGCCCGCAACAAGGCCTGGGTACATGCCCTGACTGGCTGGCCAAGCCTCTATGGGCCGGAGGAGATGCATGATGTCGATGTCCTTTTGACTAGCCGTGCTGCAGTGCCTACAAAAAGGCATACTGCCACCGACAACGGCGAGCTTGGCCATCACGGCACGAACGTCGAGCTGATGGCCCAATTGATGGAGAAGACCGATTTTGACTATGTTGCCGCCTGTGGGCCGCTGCCGATGATGCGCCAAGTGGCAAGGCTTGCCCAAGAGCGCAATATCTACTGCGAGGTTTCGTTGGAAAGCCACATGGCCTGTGGCATCGGTGCCTGTATGGGCTGCATGATAAGCACGACGGCGGCCGCCCGCCGGGTTTGTGCCGACGGCCCGGTGTTCAATGCCTGGGAGGTGCTCTGGTGAGTGTGAACATGGCCGTGAGCCTTGGTGGACTGCATATGAAAAACCCTTTGACCTCGGCTTCCGGCACCTTTGCCAGCGGCCGTGAATATGCCGCTATTTGGGCAGCAGCGACTGGCGGCAGCCTAGGTCAGGCGACCGCTACGGGCGATGCCGATACCGATGCCGACTCAGCGCTCTTGGCCGTCGGCGCGGGTGGCTCCCCTGCGGCCGACGATACCGGCCAGTCCGCATGGCTGCCGCTCTCCTGCCTCGGTGCCGTGACCGTCAAGGGGCTTTCCCTGAACCCCTGGTCAGGCAACAACGGTATCCGTGTCACCGAGACTGCCAGCGGTATGCTCAATTCCATCGGTCTGCAAAACCCTGGGGTCGAGGCCTTCTGCTCGGCTGACCTGCCGTGGTTGGCGACACAAGACGTGCCAGTGATAGTCAATGTCAGCGGTCATACGGCCCGGGAGTACGAGGCGGTTATCGAGCGTTTGGAGGTCGAGCCGGCGGTCAGTGCCTATGAGCTCAATGTCAGTTGTCCGAATGTGGATGAAGGCGGCATGAGCTTCGGCATTGACCCAAGTGCGGCAGCCGAACTCACCGCTGGCTGTCGGGCGCTTAGCAAACGGCCACTGATCGTCAAGCTGTCACCGAACGTTACGGACATTACCGAGGTCGCCCGCGCTGTCGAGGCTGCCGGTGCCGACGCGATATCGCTGATCAACACGGTGGCTGGTATGGCCATCGATGTCCGTAGCCGCCGCCCCTTGTTTGAGCGGGCAGTGGCCGGGCTTTCTGGGCCGGCCATCAAGCCCATTGCCCTGTGGGCGGTCTATCGTGTGCATCAGGCAGTCGGTCTGCCGTTGTTGGGCATGGGCGGTGTCCGCGATGTCCAAGATGTCGTGGAGTTCATGTTGGCCGGAGCATGCGCCGTGGCTGTCGGCACTGCCAACTTCAGCGACCCGATGACCTTGCCGCGCTTGGTGGCCGAGCTAGAAGACTGGTGTGCCTCCGAAGGGGTAAAAGACATACAGGAGCTGATCGGCGGCGTGGGGCAATGAGGCCGTCGGAGGAATATGGCAGCCTGCAGCGGCTGGTGGATGCGCTCTTTCGGGACAAGGCCAGGGCATCGCGCCTTGACGTGCTGTTGATGGCTGAGAACTTCGACCTCCCTGCCGACCTGCTGGAGATTGTCAACCTCCTGCCGCCCGGCAGCTATCACCGCACTAAGCTCTGTGACCAGTTGAATTCCGCCTTGGCCGGCCATGGCTGGGGGTTCACCTATGGGACAGTGGAGTGAGTGGGGTAACAGCATTGATCGGCGCCAAACGAGGAAAGTGAGCAAAAGTGAACAAATCTATGACCGACAGTGAGATCCTCCAGGTTTTCCGGGATACTGGCGCTATCCGCAGTGGCCACTTCCAACTGACCAGCGGCCGGCATTCCGACACCTACTTTCAGTGCGCCCGGGTGCTTGAGCAGCCTCGCTTGACGCGCCGCCTGGCTCAAGAGCTGGCTTCTCGCCTCCCTTCAGGGCTTGCGCAGAGCATCGACTTGGTGGCCTCGCCAGCGGTTGGCGGCATCCTCTTCGGCAATGCCCTGGCCGACGTGCTGGATTGCCCGATGGTCTTCTCCGAGCGGGAAGGCGGCAAGATGTGCTTTCGCCGCTCTTTTGAGATAGAACTGGGGGCAAAGGTGCTGGTGGCTGAGGATGTGGTGACTTCTGGCGGCTCGGTGAAGGAGCTGGTGGACTTGGTGGTTGCCGCTGGCGGCTCGGTGTTGGCCGTGGCGGCACTGGTCGACCGGGGCTCAAAGCCGCTTTTCAGCGAGGACTTCTACCCTTTGATCTGCTTGGATGCACCTTCTTGGCCGCCTGATAAATGCCAGCTTTGCCAGCAGGGTGTGCCGCTGTACTCGCCGGGCAGCCGTAGGCTGGCAAAAAGCTGAACTATACTCCTTTGGCTTCGTTTTAGGTTCCAGTTTTTCAAAAAATGACCTTTACGCTTGATTATCAGAGCCTGTACATCTACAATCTAGGAAATTGTTTTTCGGAAAAGGAGAAAGTATGCCGCTACCTCAGTTGTCGCCTGAAGCACGTAAGGAAGCTCTGGAGAAAGCCAAGTTGGCGCGAAGTGCCCGCGCCGCCCTGCGTGCGCAGATCAAAAACGGCGAGCGCACGATAGCCGACGTATTGCAGGAGAAGGACAACCCGGTAGTTGACAAGATCAAGGTTCTCAACCTGATTGAGTCTCTGCCTGGCTATGGGAAAGCCAAAGCGACCAAGCTTTTGGCCGATTTGGGGATTTCTGAAACCCGCCGTGTCAAGGGTCTTGGAGAGAAGCAGAAGGCAGCCCTACTCGAGCGTCTCGGATAGGATGGGTGTCGATGACCGGGAAGCTTTTTGTAGTTTCCGGGCCTTCTGGAGCCGGTAAGGGAACTTTGTTGGCCCAAATTGTCGGCGAATTAGAGGGATTGCGCATAGCCGTATCGGCAACAACGCGTAGGCCACGCAAGGGGGAGAGGGACGGGGTTCAGTATTACTTCCTCTCCGAAGAGAAGTTCGAAGAATTGGTCGTTATGGACGGATTGCTGGAATGGGCATCTGTCCATGGGGCGCGTTACGGAACCCTGAAGGCCGAGGTGCTCTCGCAGTTGGCTGATGGCTTGAATGTAATATTGGAAATCGACCCGCAGGGTGCCCAGCAGATCAGGCAGCAGTACCCGCAGGCACTGCTGGTGTTTATTGCACCACCCTCCCTGCTGGATCTTGAGGCGCGCCTAGTGGCGCGAGCCACTGAAAGCCCGACGCAGATCGCTGGGCGCTTGGAAACCGCCCGTCTCGAGATGGCCAGTCAGGGCGAATACGACAAAGTCATCATTAACGATGATGTGGGTGAGGCCGCTGCCGCGTTGGCGGCCTACATTCGGCAACAACAAGAAGAAAGCTAGGTTTGATAAATGTCACTTATGCAGCCCCCGATAGACGACCTTTTGGACAAGGCGGACAATGACAGGTTCCTGCTTTGCTCTATTGCCTCTGAGCGAGCCCGGGATATCAACGACATGATGCGCCGTCAGCGTGATCGGGCTATTGCCTTGCAGTCCGCCAACCAAATTGCCCAGTTGGCAGGGCGCAAGCCGCTGTCATTGGCCATGGAGGAGATCGCCCGCGACGAGGTGGGCTATGATCGGCAGAAGTTCGAAGAAGAAGAAGCTGCAAAGCCCGTATAGTTCCATGCGGCCTGCTGAGCCAGTGCGCATGGCCGTGTCGGCCGGCGGTGATGGGCGTGAGATGGCTGCAGAGCCGCAACATGTGGTGCTGATCCACTATCATGAGATCGGCTTGAAGGGGCATAACCGCTCGTATTTCGAGAAGTTGTTGCGTGCCAACATCGGTCGGCGGCTGGCCTTGCTTGATGCCGGTTGGATCAGGGTGCGCCGCATTTCTGGTCGCTTGCTGATCGAGCTGGCAGGGGCTGAACAGGCCGTGCAGGCTGCCAAGCTGGCGGCCGACGTGCCCGGCGTGGTGCGGGTTTCTGTTGGCTTACGGCTGCCGCAGAACATGGAGCTGATCGAGCAGACTGCCTTAACCATGATGGCCGAGTGCGAGCCTTATCGGAGCTTCAAGGTTCAAGCCAGGCGGGCGAACACTGATTTCCCTATCAATAGCATGGATTTGAACCGTTACCTCGGCGGCTGGCTGGACGACCGTTTGTCGGATAAACACGTGCAGATGCAGCAGCCTGATGTTTGTCTGCACCTAGAGATGATCGAAGGCGTAGCCTTTCTCTACACTCAAACGCTGAAAGGTGTTGGCGGCTTGCCGGTCGGCTCGGCTGGTACTGTGGTGTCACTGCTCTCGGCCGGCATCGATTCGCCGGTGGCCAGCTGGCGGCTGTTGCGGCGGGGCGCGGAGGTCATCGGCCTGCATTTTTCTGGTCGCCCGGAAACCACGGATACCAGCGAGTACTTGGTAGCGCAGATCGCTGGACGGCTGGAACCTTTTGGCGGCCTGAAAAAGCTGGCGGTGGTGCCCTTCGGAGCATTCCAGCGCCAGATCGCAGCCAGTGTGCCTCAAGGCTTGCGAGTGGTTCTTTACCGCCGCCTGATGTTTCTTACTGCTGAGGCACTAGCGGTTCAAGAAGGTGCGAAAGCCCTGGTTACCGGGGAGTCGCTGGGGCAAGTGGCCTCGCAGACCTTGGACAACATCAGAGCGGTGGATGATGTCGTCAGATTGCCGGTGCTGCGTCCCCTGATCGGCTCGGACAAGCTGGAGATCATCGCTGAGGCTGAGCGGCTGGGTTCGTTTGCCGTCTCCTGCCAGTCCCACGATGACTGCTGTACCCTTTTCATGCCGCGAAATCCCGAAACCCATGCCAACTTGGAGGAAGTCAGGCGTGTTTGGGAGAATCTGCCCGTTGCGGACTGGTTGGCCGCTATAATGGAGCAGATGGAGTACCCTCGTCTGCCAAGGGCAAAAACAGGCCCTGCCGCTCCACAACCCGGCATAACGAAATTGGCTGATGCGCACTTAGACGGGGAGTTGTTGTCATGATGATCTTCGAGCTCATCAAGGCTTTCTTTATCGGCGTGGTGGAGGGCATTACCGAATGGCTGCCCGTCTCATCGACCGGCCACATGATCCTCTTCGACGAGTTTGCACCGCTGAACGTCTCGAGGGAGTTCCTCGATTTGTTCTTGGTGGTTATCCAGCTTGGGGCGATCTTGGCTGTTATCGTACTTTTCGCCCAGCGCCTAAACCCGCTGAGCCGCCTTAAGTCAACGGTTGAGCGTCGCGCCACTTGGGGGCTTTGGGGGCGGGTGATCGTCGGCTGTCTGCCGGCTGCTGTAGTGGGCTTTCTGTTGGACGACTGGATGGAGGCGAACTTCTTCAACGCTATCACGGTTTCTGTCGCCCTGATCGTCTACGGCGTGGCCTTTATCCTCGTTGAACACTTCAATAAGGAGGAGCCCAGTCAAGCCATTGGCCGCCATAGCCGGGTAGCTGTGCCAGTGCCCGCAAGTGGGGGGTCGCCTTCCGGCATAGCGGTGCTCTCGGCAGGGTTGCCTGAGATCACTTGGAGGCGGGCCTTGGCCATCGGCTGCTTTCAGTGTTTGGCCATTGTTCCTGGCACCTCGCGTTCCGGATCGACGATCCTCGGTGGCCGCATCCTCGGCGTCTCCCGTGTTATGGCTGCCGAGTTCAGCTTCTTCTTGGCCATTCCGGTGATGTTTGGCTGGAGCCTGTTGAAGGTGGTCAAGACTTTGTTCTTAGATCACTTCGTGCTGAGCACAACGGAGTGGGGGGTCTTTGCTATCGGTATTGTCACGGCCTTCTTGGTGTCACTGGCCGCCATCCGCTTTTTGATGAGCTTCATCAAAAAGCACAGCTTCACAGCTTTCGGATGGTACCGCATAATTCTTGGAATAGCAGTAATCGTCTGTTTTGCCCTGCTAGGCAAGCTGTGAAGGGTCAAGGAGGCACCGACTCAGCACTGTTGCTCCCTTTCCTCCGACTCATCTTAGCCGCTACCCTATATCGGCGTTGCCCGCCTCTGCTTCTTGCAGTACAATGAGGGGTCTTGCAAGACCGGCGAGATGATGGAGCAGCCCATCCCTGCTGTGTCGTTATAGTTAGCACCCGTACTTATCCAAGTACTTGAAAGGATCGATGTGAGCAAGGATTACAAATCAACTATGAACTTGCCGACCACCGAGTTCCCGATGCGGGCCGGGTTGGCCAAAAGCGAGCCGCAGCGCTTGGAGAAATGGTACGCGATGGACCTTTACCATCAGATGCTGGCCGCCAACGCTGGCAACCAGTCATACGTGCTGCATGACGGCCCGCCTTATGCCAACGGCCCGATTCATATTGGCCATTCCTTCAACAAGGTACTGAAGGATATCATTGTCAAGTTCCGCACTCAACAAGGTTACTACTCCCCATATGTGCCGGGTTGGGACTGCCATGGGCAGCCGATCGAACACATGGTGGAGGCCAAGCTGGGGCCGGCCAAGATGGCGGCCATCGACCAGCCGACCCTGCGCCGCATCTGCCGCGACTGGGCGACCGAGAACATCGACTTGCAGCGCACCGGCTTTAAGCGCCTTGGTGTGATCGGCGACTGGGACAACCCCTACCTCACGTACCTTCCGGCTTATGAGGCGGGCAATGTTCGGGTTTTCAAAGACATTTACGAGAAGGGCGCGATCTATCGTGGCCGTAAGCCGATCCATTGGTGCCGCCATTGCCACACCGCCTTGGCCGAGGCTGAGATCGAGTACTCCGAGGAAGAATCACCGAGCGTCTATGTGGCCTTTCAGTTAGTGGCAGGCAGGCTGCCGGCAGCCTGCGCGGCTACGGCCGCCGCCTCTGCGGCCGCCGCCGACCACGCAGATGCGGCCGCCGCCGCCGAGTCG
>WRGR01000027.1 GCA_009787085.1 Actinomycetes bacterium | reverse complement strand
CCGGGCGGGCTTGGGGCGGCCGGAAAGCTCGCGGTCCCGAACCCGCGATGGCCGGGCGGGCTTGGGGCGGCCGGAAAGCTCGCGGTCCCAAACCCGCGATGGCCGGGCGGGCTTGGGGCGGCCGGAAAGCTCGCGGTCCCGGGGCCGCAATGGCCGGGCGGGCTTGGGGCGGCCGGAAAGCTCGCGGTCCCGACCCCGCAATGGCCGGGCGGGCTTGGGGCGGCCGGAGGGTTGCGGTCCCGAACCTGCAATGAACGGTGGTGGGGCGCATGCTTTTCGCATGCGCCCCACCTTTGGGAGTCTTGCTTGCCTGTCCCGGTTAGGCTGTTAGGCTGTTACCGGAGGGCGCTCGGAGGGAGCGTTGCCGCCTCTGTTGCGGCGTTGCACCAAGGCTCCGATCATGGGGGCGATTAGCTGAACGAACACAGCCAGCGAGATCGGCACGGAGTACTGATCGAAGATCACCCTTTGGGCTGTGAAGTCCTGAGTGGCCAGCAGCACAATCAGCGCTTCGACGAAGGCGGCGGCCACGATCAGCAGCACTGGGGCGTTGACGTAGAGGGCCTTCTGCTTGTTTTGCTTCTCTTGCTGCTCGGCGTAGTAAGCCTTGCGGTCACTCTCGATGCGGGCAACGTAGGAGGCACGCTGCTCAGGAGTCATCTTGGCCCACTGCTCTTGGTCGATCGGCTGTTCCTCGTAGTTGTCACCCTTCTTGCGGCGGTCAAGGAGGAACTTGATGAAGAAGATGACCAGCAGGAGCGCTGCCACGATGGTGGCGATGAGGTCGAAGAGCGACCAGTGGGTCGGTGTCGGACCTCCTAGCGGAGTGGTGTCCCCACCAATATCGGTCAGCCCGTCGTCAGGCCCATTCACCGGGTTGGTGACCGTCACGTAACTCGGTTGACCGGTTTCGCCGACACCGTTGATGACAACAGGGACTGCGCCGGGTATGCCAGTAGTGGTCGTCCTGTTGTCGTAGTAGATGTTGGCCGGCGGAATCGTCGGGGTCGGGTTGGCCTGCCAGCGAGCGTAGACCGTGCGGTTAGAGGTCACCGGGGTCCCTTGGTTGAACTGTGTGCTGCCAGCGGGCGTCGTGAACCAGCCGACGAAGCTGTAGCCGTTGCGTACCGGCGAGGAGGGCAGGTAGCTGAGCGTGGTCGAAGGCTCCACCACCCAGATGCGGCTCGGACCGGTCAGTGCGCCACCGTTGGGGTTGAAGGCCACGTAGTAGCGAACCAGCGGCGAGGTGACAGTAGCGGTGATGCGCTTGGCCGTTGAAGGCGCAGCGGCCACGGCCACGGTCGGGGTGTACTCGCCGCGGGCGTTGGTGTAACCGCCCAAGCTGGTGACAGAGACCGCCGCCGGGGTGCCCTCGTAGTTGGTAGCGTAGGCACCAGAGCGCGAGATGATTTGGGCAGCCGGGCTAGTGGTGCTAACAGAGCTGGCGGCGACGGTGAAGTCACCAGCGTGCAGGATGTAGTTCGGCCCGTAGACGAAGCCGCCGTCATCGACCACCACTACCGACTTCTTGGTGACAGTGTTGTTGTCGGAGTCAGTGACGGTGAGGGTCACGGGGTAGATGCCCGGGGTGTTGGCCGGAACGTTGCCGGTAACCACGATCTTGTCGGTCAGGTTGCCGTCTTCGGGGTCGGAGGCCGTTGCCTTGCCCTTGATCTCCTCAGGGGTCAGGCCACGCGGGTCAGAGCTGACCGGGATCTTGACCGGGTTCTCGGTGTTCAGGGTCGGGCCATAGCCGTTTGTCACGGTCACCCTGACCGGGATGGTGGTCACGCCATCGAGGTCGGAGACCTGCACGGTGTAGGTGCCCGGGGTGGGCTTGAAGCCGCCGTTGTCGACGATCTTCACACCCTGCGGCAACACTGTGCCGTCAGGCTCAGTGATCAGGGCACCGGCCTGCATCGCCTTCAGCAGGGCATCGTCGGGGTTAGTGGACGAAGCAATGCGGGCAGCCTCAGAGATGCGCATGGTCGGCTCGTTAGCGTAAACGTGAACCTTGGCACCGTCCGGGTCGTTGGGGTCAACTGGCCGGTTGTCGAGTACCTCGGCATCGATGACCTGGGCCTTGACGGTCTTGGTGATGCGGCCGGCGGCACCGTCGGTCACCGAGAGGGTGACATCGTAGACACCCGCCGTGCGGCTGTAACCGCCGGTGGAGTCGACGTTGATGGACTCGGGGGCCATCTGCTCGCCGGTCTTGCCGTTGTAGGCCTTGGCACCGGTCATCGTCTTCAGCTGCGGCTTCACCTGGGTAGCGTTGTTGGTGACATCAGCAGCCTTGATGACGAAGGATGTGGCCTCAAGGATGTTGTTCTTGCCAACAGTGTAGCGGCCGTCGTTGACCACGATGACGCGGTCTTGCTCAGAGGTGTTACCGTCGGAGTCAGTGACATTGTAGGTTACCGGATAGATACCCGGCTTGTCGGTGTCCACTGGCTTGCCCGGGTTGGTCGGGTCGGCCGGGTCGGGGGTCGGGTAGTAGTTGACTTGGTCGGTGATGTCACCGTCGCCGGGGTCAATGGCGTTGACACCGGTCATGGCCGTGCCACGATCCCAAGGCGTGCCCGGGGTGACCTCGTAGGGAGTAGTCACGGTGAGCAGAGGACCGTTGGCATCGTCGATAACGGCATCGACGGTTGCGGAGTACTGGTCAGGGGTCGTGCCGGTGATGCCGAAGGTCGGGCTGTAGGTGCCCTTGCGGTCGGTGATGCCGTCGCGGTCAATGACCGAAGGAGCAGCGTCAGGAGCGGTCGGCACCAGCTTGACCACGTGGGCGTCAGCAGCGGCGATCAGGCCAGCATCGCTGGCGGCCAAACCGGCAGCGTCGGCAACGTCCAGCGAGAAGTCCTTGGCCCAGAGGGCATAGGGCGAGCTGTAGGGGTCGGGGCCCTGGTCGATAACGATGTGGTCTTGGCCGTCGTCAGTACCGTCGAAGACGATGGTGCCGGCTACTTGGGCGCGTTGAGCGTCAGGATGACCCGCAGCGCTGACCACGAAGTTGTAGGTGCCGGGCAGCTTAGAGGCAAAGCCCGTGGGCACGCCAACCTGCTGACCGGTAACCGGGTCAACCAGCACCGGAGTCAGAGCAGCACCAGTGGAGTCGTAGGCCTCAGCGTAGGAGAGGCGCAGAGCGTCAGCGGCGGTGCCGGAGAAGGTCGGGTCCTCAGCGGAAACCACGAAGGCCTTGGCGCCGACGATCACGTCAACCTTGCCGTCGCCGTCCTCGTCAGTGAGGATGAAGCGACCATCGTTGACGATGATGGCGCGGCTGACCTGAGTGGTGGCCGGGGTGCCATCGGGGTTGGTGATGAAGGGGTCAGCAACCGTGTAGGTAGCTTGGTAGACGCCCGGCTTGGATTTGTCGATAGCCGGGATGTCGTTGCCAGCCGAGTCCTTCAGGGTGATGACGGCATCCTTGGTGCCGATCTCCGGGCTCTCAGCGTCAACAACAGTGACGCCTTCCAGAAGCTCAGCCCGGGTCATGCCAGTGGGCGTGTCAACCTTGGCCACTTCCAGCGGCCCAGCAGTGATCACCGGCATGGTGCCTTGATCGACGGAGAAGATCACGGTGACGGCCACGCCGCCGATACCAGCGGGCACGAAGGTCACTGCGTAGTCGCCGGTGGCCTGTTGGATGCCGTTGGCGCTGACCGCCACGGTCAAGCCGCTGCGGATGCCGTCCTTGTCGGCCTTGTAGGCCTCGGCGGCAGCCAAGCGGATCAGTTCAGCCTGGGTGGCAGCGTCGGTCTTACCGGCCAGCTGGCCAGCTTGGTTCCAAGTCAGTTGGACATCGTTGGCAGCCACTGCGTAGTGAGCAGGGTCGGTCGGGTCGTTGGTGTTCCTGTCGTTGATGTTGCCGTTCTCGTCAGGATCGTTGGAGATCTTGTCTTTGTCCAGCACCTGAGCTTGGATGGTGGCAATAGGCTGGGTGGCGGCGGCCACACCAACTTGGATGCCGGGGTAGGTACCTGCGGTGGCGGTAAGGCCGCCGTTGGCCTTGACGACCGGAGCTGCATTCTCGATACCAGTAATGTTGCCGGCAGCATCACGCACAACGTGCTTGGCTTCGGCATGGCTGCGGCTGAGAATCAGGGCATCTGTAGATGCTGCGTCTTGAACAGCCTTGATCGTGGTCACGAAATTACTGGCCTTGACAGCGTAGTCACCATCAAACACCCAGTCGTCGCCCACCAGTACGTAGCCGATAGCTTCAGTGCTGTTGTTCTCGCTGTCGGTAACGGTGTAGGTCACCGGATACTCACCCTCACGGGAGGTGTCCACTGGGGTGTCGTGGATCAGCGTCAGCTTCGTGATGTCGTCCTCGGAGTCGCCGTAGGTGACACCGCTAACATAGTCCGGCTCGGTGAAGCTTCCACCCAGCGGCACCTGCTTGAACGGCGGTGCTGTCACCCACGGATGGTTACCGTTAGAAACCGTGCAGGTCACGGTAACGGTGGCAGTGTGGTCCTCGTCCACCCAGAAGGTAACGGGGAAGGTGGACGGATAATCTGCCGCACCCTCGGGGGCGAAGGTGGCAGTGCGGAAGCCGCCGTCGTTAGACAAGAGCTTGGTGCCAGCTTGGCTGCTCATGTCAGAGCGCTTGTAGCTCTCCACACCAGCGCGAGTCAGGAAGTCAGCGGCGATAGCGTTGGTGCCAGCAAGCTTCAGGGCGTTAGCATCAGCCAAGTTGATGCGGAAGTCAGCGGCAGCAATCGAGTACTCATCGCCGTTGCCCGGTATCTTGTTAGTTACCTTGGCCACGATGCCACGGGTCAGCGACGGGTCGTTCTTGACATAGAGGGTGATCTGATGGTCACCGACAGTGTCAGTGTAACCATTCGGCCTAATGCCTACGGCAGTGGTCACCCTGTCAGCAGTGGTCGGGTCAAGCGGCACACCGTCAACAGTCCAAGCCGCGGCATCAGAGAGACGCAGGATCTGCGAGTCCGGATCGCTCTTGTTAACGTCAGCCTTGTTGATCAGGAAGGAGTTGCCATAGATGATGTACTTGTCGTCCCAGCGGAAGGAGCCGTCGTCGACGATCACTGCCCGGGAGTCCTCGATGGTGTTGCCCGCCGAGTCGGTAACAGTGTAGGTGACTTGGGTCACCGAAGCCTTGTCGGCCGGGATCTGCGGCACATCACCCTTGATGGCCGGAGCCAGCGGTGTACCAGAGGCGTCGTCCTCGGGGTCGGAGGCCGTGACACCCTCCATCAGCTTCTGCTCGGTGAGCGTTCCGGGCTGATCGGAGGCCGGGACAACCAGCGGCGAGGGCACCAGCGACAGTGACGGAGCACCGCCAGTGGCCACAACAACACGCAGCTGGGCAGTGGCATGCGCCGGGTTGCCGTCGGCAATGTCCACAAGGTAGGTGCCAGTGTTGGCAGTAGCGGTCATGAAGCCGCCGTCATTGGCAACGATCGGGGTGAAGTTGGTCAGAGTGCCGTTGGCATGGGTCAGCTCGCCGCCGGCCCCGAGGGCCTCAAGCAGGGCAGCGTTGCCAGCAGCGCGGATGGCAGCCGCCTGCGGCGGGGTGAGCACGATGTTGTTGCCGTAGACGTAGAAGGTGTTCTTGCCAGTGTCGTCCGGTCCGGAAACCAGCACGTCAGCATCAACTACCTTGGCATCGACGGTCTTAGTGATGTTCGGCAGCACGGCTGCGGAGTTACTAGGATCAACATCCTTGCCGGAGAAGGTCACTTGGTAAGTGGCAGCGGTGGCGCTGTAGTTGCCGCGGTTGCTAACCCAAAGGTCGGTAGCCGGAGCCGCGTTGTTGTTCACTAGGCTGAACAGCCCGGCTGCTGCCCGGTCTTTGAGCTGGATGTCGACCAGCGCTTGGTCAGTGGTGACTTCATTGGCCTTGATGACGAAGGGCTGAGCCGTCAGGTAGCGGCCAACACCAGACTCGTAGCGACCGTCATTGACCAATACCACCCGGTCAGCTGTGACGGTATTGCCGTCGCGGTCGGTGACCGAGAAGTGCACCGGATAAGGGCCAACAGCGCTCTCGTCGATAACAGCCGGCATGTCCTTCTCAGTGTAAGTGGCCTGAACGTCGTCGATGGTCAGATCGGGGGCACCGTTGATGTCAGTGTCGGTGACGGTGACACCGTGTTTGATGCCCTGGTACTCGGAGGGCAGGATGGAGTTGGCTGGCCTGTTGGGATCAGCCGGGTCACCCACCCAAATCTCCACCGGACCGGTGCCGCCAAGCACTGGCACGGGGCCGTTGGTGACAACACCGTTGATCTGAGCCTTCTGTGAACTGACCGGGATGCCTTGAATGGCGAAGGTGATCGGATAGGAACCGGCAACAGTTGTGAAGCCGCCGCGGTCGTTGATCTCCACGCTCTTGTCCGGCACACCGGTGACCAGCTTCACAACGTGGGCATCAGCCTGATTCACGAAGTCGTCATTGCCCAAGGTAGCCCGAGCCTGCTCAATGTTGTTGATGAAGTTCGAAGCATAGATGGCGTACTGGCTCTGCTTGTCGCCGGGGTCGACCACGTCGGCCGCGACCACCTTACCGTTGATCTCCTTGGTAGTAGTGTGGCCAGCAACACCCCAAACAAACGGATGGTCACCGAGTGCTGCCGCAGCATAGGCAGGCGGGATACCGCCAATCAAGGCCGGGGTCAGAGTGGTGCCATCGGGCAGGAAGGCCTCGGCGTAGGACAAGCTGGCGATGGCGCTCTCAACGGCCCGCACATCGGCTTGCTTAACCACGAAGTTGCGGGCACCGATGATGATGTCGTCGCAGATGCCGTCGTTGTTGTTGTCCGGGATCACATAGCGGCCGTCCTGGACAACCACGGCGCGGTAAGCAACCGTAACGTTGTTGTTGGAGTCAGTGGCCGTGTAGCGGAAGCGGTAGACGCCAACGTTTAAGGTGTCAGCGGTGTTGCTGATCGGCGTATCGTTGTCGTTGACCATCACGATGTCCACCTTCACCGGCTTGACCGGGTTGGCAGCGTCGTCCTCAGCGTCGGTGACGGCCATCGAGCGACCGAGCAGCGAGGCTGTCAGGTTGTTGCTGTAGACGGTAGTGTTGGCCAGCGGTTGGCTGGTGGCGGTCTTCTCCAGCACCAGCGGCAAAGCCGTAAAGGTGATGTTCGGCGAGTTGCCGTTGCTGATGGTGACAGGAACCGTTATTGACTGGATTGGTGCGCCGTTCTCGAAGGGCACGCCCTTGGGATAGAGCACCACGTGGTAGGTCTCGCCAGCCACCGGGTTAGCGGGCATGTCGTTAGAGAGCACGTCCACGTAGTTGGTGCCCAAGCCGCCGAGAGTCACAGAGTCGTTGGAGCCGTCCGGCGTGGTGATGTGCCAGCCTTCAGCCGCGCTCCTAGAGATGAGGTTGGCCTTGGCCACATCGCCGGTGCCAACGTAGTTCGGAGCATCCAGCGGATACAGGGTGATGGGGTTGGCGGCAACGACCCACTCGTGGCGATCCGGGTTGATGATTATGGCATCGGTAACCTTGGCATCCACGGTCTTCTGGGGCAGCTGGTTGGCCGCCAGCGCCGGGTCACTGACGGTAACCGTAACACGATAGTCGCCCTTAGCGGCCGTATAGCCACCACGATTGGCAATTGCCAGCGCGTCGTTACGCTCGACTAGATCCTCGTTCTCCCAATGCCAAGCCTTGGCCTGGGCAGCCGCAAGAATCGAAGCATCGGAGGAATCAGCAGCAACTTCTGTAACGGTCTTCACGAAGTCGTTGGCATCCAGAACCCAGTTCTCGCCCACTACCATACCAACCGCCACGGTGCCGTCTTTGGTCGTCGTGTTGTGGTCGGGGTCGGTGACGGAGTAGTGGACCTTGTAGATGCCCTTGGTGTTCCAGTCGATGTCACTGGCATCGACAGTGAAGGTCAGTTCGGCCTTGTTGGTGGTTTCTTGGTCGCCATAGTCCACGTAAGCCTGGTCGGAAAGCTGGGCTGTGGTCAGCGGCACGCCAACCGGCGTCGAGAACGGCTGGTAAACAGCAATCCAAGGCGGCGTGGCGTCAGAGATCAGGGCCGTGCGCGTCACAAAGGTGCCGGGTTCTTCGGCCACGGCGACCTGGAAGGCGAAGGTCTGGCCTTCGGTAAATGGAGCATGGCTCTTGAACTCGCCGCCATTAACCAGGGTCGGGTGGCCGGCCCGGGCCAAGCTGGAATCGGCACGCAGGTAGCTTACGGCCTTGGAGCGAGCAACAAAGGCATCGCTGACGGCTTGGTCGCTCTGCGCCTGCAGGGCAGCAGCATCTTGGACGTTGATACGGAAGTCGTAGGCGACGACGGAATAGAGGGTGCCGTTATCGCCGCCGCCGCCGCCGGGGCCATCGTCATAGACCTCGGCCGTGATGTAACGGGTCAGGGCATCGTAGGTCAGGATACCGATCAGTGGCTGATAAGTGCCTTTTACGGCTTTGTAGCCAGCAGACTCCTTGACATACGGCGAAACCGAAGAACCATCAGTTTTCCAAGCCTGAGCGTTGGACTCGGACAGGATCTGCGCACTAGCCGTCAGCGGCGTGACCTCAGAGACACCGATCACAAAGGAGCGGGCACGCAAGATGTACTTGTCGTCGTAGACAAACGAACCGTCGTCGACGATCACGGCCTTGGTAAGCTCAGCCGGGTTGCCGTCGGAGTCGGTGACCTTATAGGTGACTTGGTAAACACCAGGCTCGTTGCCCGGGATGTTCGGGAAGGCACCAGTGGCCGGGTCGGTGGGCTGGATGCTGTCGGTCAGGTTGCCGTCCTCGGGGTCAGAGGCGGTAACGTTGCCGGTCGGGGTGACCATCAGCTTGTCGCGGGTCAGCGGGTCCGCAGAGGTGGAAACCGGGATGACGATAGGCGTCGGGGCATCGATGGCCGGGCCGTTGCCCTCGCTGACAGTGATGATGCAGGTGATCGAGGCAGCCTCGTCCACGTCGGTCACTTCCACCCGGTAGACACCTTGGGCAGCAGCTAAGGCCGGAGAGGTGGACTTAATCTTGACGGCCACATCGGTCAAACCGCCGCCGGCCTGAGCCTTGTCAGCATGAGCAGACAGGGCGTTGAGCACTGCGGCGTTGGCATCGGCGGCAGACAGCAGCGCCTGCATCTCAGCAACCCGGAGCGTCAGGTGATTGCCGTAAACATAGGTGCTGTCGGCGTTGGGGTCAAGCGGATCGGGACCGGAGTCCAGCTCGTCGGCAGTGACCACCTTGGCGGTGATCCGCCGCTCCAGCGGCGCCACAGTGGCACCCTGGGTGTCCGGAACATCCGGAGCTCGCAGAACAACACCATTGTACGTGTTGGCAATGGAGCTGAAGCCGCCGTCGTTGAACACATAGATCGAGTTGGGGCCGAGGTCGGCACTGCTGTCACCATCGAAGACGGTGGACTGGGAGCCGGAGATCAGCTGGGCGTTGCGCCCGGACTGGGTGGCCGAGACATCGGATGACTTGATGACGAAGGAGTTGGCAAGCAAGACGCGACCCTCGCCCACATCGTAGCGGCCGTCGTTGACCACCACCACGCGCGGCGCGGTGACAGTGTTGTTGTCGGAGTCGGTGACCGAGTACTCGAGCTTATAGATGCCCACCACGTTGGTGTCTACCGGGTCGCCGATCGGCTGGTAAGTGGGAACCGGTGTATTGCCGGCAGCCGTGTCTTCAGGGTCGGTGACGGTCACACCGTCTAGCGGGTTGAAGGTGCCGCCCTTGGCCACTTCCACCGGGGTGGTGACGGAGAGCTGCGGTGCAGCGCCCTGGGAAACAATACCCAGAATGTCCGCAGAAAGGTTGGTGTTGGCAGCGCTGAAACTGACCGGCCAGCCATTGGCGTTCTGCTCAGCCTTGAAGCTGTTGCTGGTCACGGTGACCGCCGGCAGCGCCGGGGCACCCGGGGTCTTGGTCGGGTCGTACTTGTCCAGCAGCGGGTAGACCGTGGCCTGGCCGTTGCTGATCAGAGCCGGGTTGCCGCCGGCAACGATGGCCGCTGCCTCTTGCAGGTTAGCCCGGAAGTTGGAGGCCGCAATACCGTACTGGCTGTCTTTGGTGCCCGGATCAACATCGTCGGCCACAACTACGGTGCCGGTGATGGTGGTGGTGACGTTGTCATGCCCGACGGCCTTCCAAGTGAAGGGGTAGCTCTTGGCTTCCGGCATCGCCTGCCAACCGGCAGGCAGAGCAGCCAGCTCAACGTTCAGCTGGTTGCCGAACTTATCCCAAGCCTCGGCGTAGGAAAGGCTACGCACTTGGTCGGCTTGGCCGCTAACTTCCTTCTGATCGACGATGAAGTTGCGGGCTCCGATGATGTACTCATTCAAGCCGTCGCCGTCTTCGTCAGTGTACTTGTAGCGACCGTCGTCAATCACCACTGGCCGGGTGGCAGTAGTGGTGTTGCCGTTGGAGTCGGTGACGGTGTAGCTGACCTTGTAGACACCGATGGAGTGCTTGTCGATAATGCCGTTGACCGGGGTGGCCACGACGTTACGCAGCGTCACGCCGGGGTTGGCGGCATCGTCTTCGATGTCAGTGGCAATCAGCTCGGCCTTCAGGTCGTCTTGAGTGGCGTTTTGCGAGGTCGCGGTCTGAGTGATGACCAGCGGAATCGCAGTGAACTGAAGGGTCGGCGGGTTGCCGTTGTTGATGGTGATGGGAACAGTGATCGAGACATCCGGCACACCGTTGGTGAAGGGCACGCCCTTGGGATAGAGCACGGCGTGGTAGGTCTGACCGACCACCGGGTTGGCGGGCATGTCGTTGGAGAAAACATCCACGTTGTCAATGCCAGGCCCACCGGCGGTTGTAGAGTCCGTGGAGCCGGTCGGCGTGTAGATATGCCAACCCTCGGCCAAACTCCTGGTGATGATGTTGGCCTTGGCGGTGTTGCCGGTGCCAACGTAGTTCGGGGCGTCCAGCGGATAAAGGACGATGGGGCTAGCATCCACCACCCACTCGTCAGGAACAGGGCTGATGATCGGGTTAGTAACGACCTTGGCCGAGATGGTCTTGGCAGGCGTTGGGGTACCGGCATTTGCTGCGGCACTGAGGCTGACAACGATGGGGTAATCGCCAGCAGCGGCAGTGTAGCCGTCGCGGTCGGCAACCACTAGCACCTCGTTGTGCTCGACCATATCCTCATTCTCCCAATGCAGGGCCTTGGCCTGGGCAGCCGCGAGGATCGAGGCATCGGAGGAATCGGCAGTTACCTGCTCAACAGTCTTCACAAAGTTCTCGGCATCCACGGTCCAGCCGGCGGGGTTCGGCGCGTCATAGCCAACCATCACGGTGCCGTCTTTGGTCGTCGTGTTGTGGTCAGTGTCAACGACGGTGTAGTGCACCTTGTAGATGTTCTTTTCGTTCCAGTTGACATCGCTGGCATCGACGCTGAAGCTCAGGGCAGCCTTGGTGTCCTCATTGTCACCGTAGTCCACGTAGGCCGGGTCAGAAAGCTGAGCGGTGCTCAGCGGCACACCAACCGGCGTGGCGAAGGGTTTGAGAATGCTGATCCAAGGCGGTGTGGCGTTGGAAACCAGCACCTTGCGGTCCACAAAGGTGCCGGGCTCTTCGGCCACAGCGTAACGAACCGTGAAAGTGGAGCCCTCTTGCAGCTGAGCGGTACGGAAGCCGCCGTCGTCGGCCAAGGTCGCAGTGCCACCCAGAGCCAAATTGTCAGTAGCACGTAACAAGCTCTTGGCATCGGAGCGGTTCTGCTTCAGGAACTCAGTCTGAATGGCCGCCGCGCCAGCCGTCTGCAGAGCTGCTGCATCGGTCAGGTTGATGCGGAAGTTGTTGGCAGTAATGGCATACTTGTCGCCGTTAGTGCCGCCGCCGTTGGTGGGCGGAGTGTAGTCGTCGCCGTCACCAAAGACCTTGGCCATAATGGTGCGAGTCAGGGCATCGTAGCTGCGAATGCCGATGATCGGCGTATACTCATCAACCCTGTCGGTGTAACCAGCGATTTCCTTAACATAAGGCGATGCCAAAGTACCGTTCGACATCCAAGCCCGAGCGTTGGATTCGGCGAGGATCTGCGTGTCAGCCGCCTGCGGCGTGACTTGAGAAACGCCAATGACAAAGGAGCGGGCACGCAGGATGTACTTGTCGTCGTAGATAATCGAGCCGTCGTTGACGATCACTGCTGTAGTGACCTCGGCCGGGTTACCGTCAGAGTCAGTTACCTTGTAGGTGACTTGATAGACGCCAGGCACGTTGGCCGGGATGTTCGGGAAGGCACCAGTAGCCGTGTCGGTAGGTTGAACGCTGTCGGTCAGCGGGCCGTCCTCGTCGTCAGTGGCCGTGACAGCGCCACTGGGGGTCCTCATCAGCTGATCGCGGGTCAACGGGTTCGGAGACGCGGAAACCGGGATGTTGATGGGGGTCGGGGCGCTGATGTGCGGGCCGTTACCCTCGCTGACGGTGATGGTGCAGATGATCGAGGCAGCCTCGTCCACGTCGGTCACTTCCACCCGATAGACACCTTGGGCAGCAGCTAAGGCCGGGGAGGCGGACTTGATCTTAACAGCCACGTCGGTCAAACCGCCGCCCGCCTGAGCCTTGTCGGCATGAGCAGACAGGGCGTTGAGCACTGCGGCGTTGGCATCGGCGGCAGACAGCAGCGCCTGCATCTCAGAAACCCGGAGCGTCAGGTCGTTGCCATAGACATAAGTGCTGTCGCCGTTGGGGTCAAGCGGGTCAGGGCCAGAGTCCAGATGATCGGCAGCGACCACCTTAGCGGTAATCTGCCGCTCCAGCGGCACCATGGTGGCACCCTGGGTGTCCGGAACATCCGGAGCCCTCAAGATAACACCGTTGTATTCCCTGACAGAGGAGCTAAAGCCGCCGTCAGAGGCCACATAGATCGAGTTGGGGCCGAGGTCGGCACCATTGTCGCCGTCAATGACGGTGGACTGGGAGCCGGAGATCAGCTGGGCGTTGCGGCCGGACTGGGTGGCCGAGACATCGGATGACTTGATGACGAAGGAACTGGCGCGCAGAACGCGGCCCTCGCCCACGTCGTAGCGGCCGTCGTTGACCACCACCACCCGCGGTGCGGTGACAGTGTTGTTGTCGGAGTCGGTGACCGAGTAGGTGAGGTTGTAGGTGCCCACAACGTTGGTGTTCACCGAATCGACAGGCTGATAGGTGACGTTCAGCGGGATGCCAGCGGCATCGTCCTCAGTATCAGTAGCCGTTACGCCGTCCATCGGGTTGAAAGTGCCGCCCTTGGCCACTTCCAGCGGAGTCGTCACCTTGAGCTGCGGAGCGCCGCCCTGGGAAACGATGCCGCGAATGGTTGCGGTCAAGGCAGTGTTCTCGGCACCGAACCTGATCGGGTAGCCGGCGTTGTTCTCCACCGCCACAAAGCCGCCACGGTCGGGCACGGTGATGGTCGGCAAGGGTGCGTTGTTCAGGCTGTTCAACAGCGGGTAGACCTTGGTTTGGGCAGCAGCGATGAAGGCCGGGTTGCCGCCGGCCAAGATGGCTTGAGCTTCCTCTAAGTTTACCCGGAAGTTGGAGGCCGACATCGCGTACTGGCTGTCCTTGGTGCCGGGGTCGACAACGTCGGCCACGACCACCGTACCAGTGATAGCCTTGGTAACTTCCGGATGACCAACAGCCCGCCAAGTGAAGGGGTAAGGGTTGCCGGCCGGGTCAGGCATCGCACGCCAACCTTGCGGCAGGGCAGTCAGCTCGATGGGGATCTGGTTGCCCACTTTGTCGAAGGCCTCAGCGTAGGAGAAGCTACGCACCTGGTCAGCTTGGCCAGAAACGGCCTTTTGGTCCGCCACGAAGTTGCGGGCGCCGATGATGTACTCGTTTAGGCCATCGCCGTCCGTGTCGGTGTACTCATAGCGGCCGTCGGTGACCACCACGGCGCGAGTGGCGGTGGTGGTGTTGCCATCGGCATCAGTAACTGTGTAGTCAACTTTGTAGACACCGATGGAGTGGGTGTTGATGGGGCCGTCGACCGGGGTGGCCACGACATTGCGGAAGGTCACGCCGGGGTTGGCAGCATCGTCTTCAAGGTCGTTGGCGGTCATCTCGGCCTTCAGCTGATCCTGGGTAGCCGTCGCAGAGTTCGGGGTCTGGGCGATCTCCAGCGGAATCTTAGTGAAGTCAATGCGCGGCTCGCCACCACCGGAGACGGTGAACTTGACGGTTTTCGCAGCGCTCGGGCCGGACTGCGGGTCGGTGGGCTGCTGGGGATAGAAGGTGACATCCCAAGAGGTGCCAGAACGGGCACCGGCCGGGATGGCGTTAGCCTGAACAGCCACTGGGTAAGGCTCGTTTACGTTAGTATTCAGGTTCAGCTTGGTGGCCGAGGCGTTCGCCCGGTTGATCAGGTTGGCTGATGCCGTGGCTCCCGTACCCACATAGTTGGCCACCTCGTTGGGAGCTATCGTCGCGTCAGATGCCTGGACAGCGTAGATGCCGTCAGTCGGGCCGTTGACGAAAGCCTTGATGTCTTTGTAGACTGCGGGATCGGGGGTACCAACCCTGATGTCATAGCCTGGAGCCATGTTCAATGTTTTGGCGACATAGCCTGCCGGCAGATCACCAATGACATCCGGCGTGGGCGTGTAGTCCTCGCGACCACTCAGATTGCCATCGGCATCACGCAGCCAATGGGTACCGCTAGCCTTGGACTTGGTGATCACTTCGGGCTTGTCGCCCGTCATGGTCGCAGCATCAACAACATAGCTGTCAGCATCGATGCTGTAATTGGAGCCTGGAGGCCCTATCACATCAGTAGTAACATAACCTACCTTGGTGACAGTATTGTGATCGGAGTCAGTGACGCTGTATGTCACCTCGTAAGTGCCCTTGGCATTCCAGTTCACCTTGCTGGTGTCATAGGTGATTTTACTGGTGATGTCACCGTCCTCATCGTCAGTAGCCGTCACATCGGCACGCAATTGGGCATCGGTCAGCGGCGTACCAAGATCGAAGTGCTTGGGATCCTTGATCTTGATCACCGGGTCCGAGCCGTTGGAGACGATAGCTAGCACCGTGCAGGTGGCAGTGTGGTCCTCGTCCACCCAGAAGGTGACGGGGATCTTGGTCGGGTAGTCAGCAGCACCCTTCTCAGCGAAGGTCGCCGTGCGGAAGCCGCCGTCATTGGTCATGACCGGGGTGCCGCCAGCGTTGAAAGCACCGCTTTCATTGCCAGCACGCCAGAGGCCAGTGGCGTTGGCGCGGGTCACGAAAGAAGCAGCAATAGCTGACGCGCCCTGTGCCTGCAACGCCTTGGCATCAGTGATGTTGATGCGGAAGTTCTGGGCAAGGATGGAGTACTTGTCACCGTTGCCGTAGCCGTTGTCACCAACCTCATCGCCGGTCTTGACCACTTTGGCCGTGATGTGAGTTTTCAGGTCAGCATAGCCACTGATACCAATCAGTGGTTTATGCTCCCCTTCCCTAGCAGAATAACCGCCGACATCCTCAACATATGCCTCAGCCGGAGTGCCGTCGGTCTTCCAAGCCAAAGCCTCGCTCTTCTCCTTGATCTGGCCTCTGAGGTCTGCAGTGTTGACTTCAGAGATACCAATGATGAAGCTCTTGGCCTTCAGCATATACTCGGGGTCTCGGATAACGGTGCCGTCATCAACCAACAGACCGCGCTTCACCGCCACGGCAGGGTTGCCGTCAGCATCAGTGTAGTTGTGGGTGACCTGATAAATGCCGCCCCTGTTAGCTGGGATGGCGGTAACAGTCACCGGGGTGCCGCTGGTCGTCTCCTGAATGGTGTAGCTGAAACGGCTGCGGTTGGCCTGCGAGAGGTTGGCCACGTTGGTGGCCACGCCGCCGGTGTCCTCGATGTCACTGACCTGAACGCCAGTGAGTATCTGAGCCTCGCTGAGATTGCCTGCAGCTGAAGCCACTGGAATCACTAGGGGCACCGGGGTGGCGGTGATAGTCGGCGGGTTGCCGTCGCTGACTGTGACGGTCAGCTCTATTGACTTATGGTTGCCGGAGTCAGCCACCGTAACGGTGTATATGCCCTTGGCACCGTTGCTGGCACTGAAGCCACCGTCGTTGACGATGTAGGCACCGGCATCAGTCAGGCTGCCGTTCGGGTTAGCGAGCCTAGCACCAGCACTCAGCTCCGAGAGCAAGGAGTTACTGCTGATGATCTGCTGGGCTTCGCTGGTGCGCTTCTCGATGTTGTTACCAAACACATAGTAGGTGTCGACGGTGGGGCCGACGGGCCCGGAGCCGATTACCTGACGATCCACCACCTCACCGGTGATGTTCCTAATGAGGGTGCCGCTGGGCACGTCCACACCGGCGATAGTGATCGGGTAAACACGTTCAGCCTTGGTGTAGCCACCACTGTTCAGCACCGAAGTGGCATCGACAACAGCACCGGTGGTGCCGTCATAGAGGGTAGCCGCGGAGTTGACGAGAATCTCACTGTTCAGGTTGTTGGGGTTAGAGGTAACGTCAGCCAGCTTGGTAACAAAGCTCTTGGCCAACAGAACGCGACCCTGACCCACCACATAGCGGCCGTCATTGACGACTACCACGCGGTCAGCCTGAACGTTGTTGCCGTTCTCGTCAGTCACCGAATAGTGCAACTTGTAGATATCGGGGCTTAGGCTCACAGTGTCACCGCTGACCACAACATCGCTCACCGAGAGGGTCGGCTGATCGGCATCGCTGACAGTAACGCCGTAGCGGCCGTCAGATGTCCAAGCCACCGGCAGGATAGCATTGGCCGGCTTCTGAGCTGCATCACCAATCCAAATCTCCAGCGGTGTGGATACGTTCAGCACCGGCGGTGCACCATCGGAAACGGTGCCGCGGATGGTGACGTTATAGTTGGTCATCCCCTGAATGGCAAAGGTGATCGGATAGCCAGGGTTGGGGTTTTGGGTGGCCGAGAAACCGCCACGGTTGGTGAGGATCGGCGTTTGGGCGGCAAGTCCCGTAACCAGCGGGAAAATACGCACATTGGCGCGGTCTTGCACCATGAAAGAGGCATCAGAAACCATAGCGGCAGCTTGGGTGGTATTAACACCGAAGTTAGAGGCCACGATAGTGTAACGGCTGCTCTTATCGGACGGGCTGATCTCGTCAGCGTTGACTACAGTGCCGACGATCGGCTTCTGCACCCAAACACCGTTGCTGCCCTGAGCCTGCCAAGTAAAGTTGTAGTCACCAAGATTGGCGTTCTTCACCCAGCCCGAGGGCAGAGCCGTCAGCGACACTGGCACATACTTGCCAACGATGTCATAAGCCTCCGGATAGCTGCTGGAGAACACCTGAGACTCCGAGCCATCAACGTCGGCCTGCTTGATCACGAAGTTGCGGGCACCGATAATCACGTTGTTGGTCTTGTCGATGATGTAACGACCGTCAGTGACTACCACGGCGCGCTCGGAAGTGGCGGTCATGCCATCAGAGTCGGTGACCGAGTAGGTGACGTTATAGACGCCGACGTTTTGGGTGTTGATCGGCTGGTTGCCGGCAACGGTGGCACTGGTGGCCGCCAGCAGCGCAGCGCTGTTGGTGTCCTCAACGTCGGTCACCGTCATCTTGGCCTTCAGCTCATCAGCGGTCAAAACGTGTGACTGGCCAGGGGTTTGCTCGATAACCAGCGGTTCCTCGTTGAAGGTGATCACTGGCGGTGAGCCGCCGATGGAGACGTTGACCGTGCAGGTGACGGTCGGCGACTCAGCAATAGCGAAGGTCACCGGGAAAACATCGCCGGAGCGGGCAGTAGCCGGAATCGGGTTGTTGGCAACAACGACCGGCTTGCCCTCAGTGGCATTGGTCAGTTTCCAGCCTTGGGCGGCACAAAGGGTAATCAGGTTCTGGGCGGCCGCCGGATTGCCAGAGGCATAGTCGGGCACTTGGCTCACCAGCAGCTGGGCATTGTTAGCACCGATGCTGTAGCGAATGTTAGTGGTGGGGTCAGCGCCGGTTTGCAGCTCGTCTTTATTCACCACGGTAGCAGTGATGTTCCGGGTAACGTTCGAAGCCTCGGTGACGGCAATGGTCAGCGGGTAGTCGCCAAGAGCGCAGCCCGCCCCATAGCCTCGGGAATTGCTGGTCATGGCCGCCGGTACGGAAACCCGGCCGCTGCTGTCGGCCTGGTTGATGCGCCAAGCCTCCACTTCGGCCGTGCTGTTCACCGTGTTGACGTTGGCATCGGCCTGCTTGACCACGAAGTTACGGGCATGCAGCACGTAATCCGGGGAGATGTCGTCATCGGGGTTGGTGACCACATAGGTACCATCGTTGACCACATAGAGGCGGGTAGCCGTGGTCGGGTTACCATCAGAATTGGTAACCGTATAGGTGACCGGATAAAGGCCGGCCTTGTTGGTGTTCACCGGGTTGGTGGCGCTGTTGTTGGTCACCTTGTCGGTGATGTCGGCACCGCCCTGGCTGTCAGTGGCCTGAACGCCGTTCATGTAGTCAGGGGCAGTCAGAGCCGGTGAGCCAATGGGAATGTTGATCGGCGAAGGCACCGTAAGTACCGGGGCGGCACCGCTTGTTACATAGACATCGATGGTGACTTCGATGGCCGGTGCGTCCCTGACAGCAAAGGTTGCCTGATAAACCTCACCAGCTTGGGGATTGCTGGGCATGGTGGTGCCGACAAAGACCACGTTGTCCGGCGTCCAATCACCAGGATAGTTGGCACCATCAACGTTGCCAGCAGGGGGTGCTGCGGCTTTCGCCCTCGCGATGAACTCCGCCGCCTTGGGAGCTGGCGCCAAGTTTGCTAGCGTAGTGGCATTAACCTGTGAGATATAGATGTCATCGGCGATGACCTCTTCCATCGGAACTACCCGGACGGTGAAGGTTTCAGAGTAGACCAAATTGCTATGGCCAGGGCCGGGGTTTTGATACTCCGATCCCACCGTTAGGGTAAATATCTTGGCATCTGGAAAGCCCTGTAGCGTTTGGATTATCGCATTGGTCTCGTTGAACGGCGGCTGGGTATCGACCAAATAAACGCTCAGAGTGTCCGGGTTCTTGCCGGGCGCAGCAGTGCCTTTGGCATCGATCAGCTGTAGCAGATTGCCATCAACTGAACCAGTGGCGTACTTGCCACCGGGGCTGGACATGCCGTTTTTGTCGATATCCAAGACATCACGAGCCGTTTTCAAGCCGATGGTCACGTTTTTACCAGTGATCTTCACCGGAAAAACCTCAACGGTCAGGCTGGGGCCGGGCTGGAAGATGGCATCGTGGTAAGGAGTGGCCACGATCGGGTTCTCCTTGCCGTTGGTATCCTTCAGAAGGATGAAGATCTTGTCACCCTCGTAGAGGCCATTGCTGGCTTCCTTGGGAATATCCACCGAGAATACCCGGGACTGAGCGTCCAAGGTGCCGTCGAAGCTCAGGCCGCTGACCGGCTGGCCGTTGCGCACCACTTGGGCACGCACCGCCACCGGCTCTTCGGGGTTATAGGCCTCCTGCAGCGGATAGGTGCCGGAAATCGCGGTTTGACCAGTAAAGATGCGACCAGTCGAAGCTTGGCCGTCGACCAAGTTGATGGTAGCCGGGGTCGGCGGCGTAACGTCAGCAACAGTTCGGCCGGTGGCCGCAGCACCCTGGATGACCGGCGGATTATCATGGTAGACCATGGGATCATTGGGGTTGGTGGCGTTACCGCGCCAAACATCGGTGAACTTATAGGAGTCGCCAGTAGCCAAGAAGCTATTCGAGTCATAGCGCACCACACCAGTGTAGTGGGGGTTGGGAGAGGCGACTTCCTGCTCCCAGACATTCTCCAAGTTAACGGAGGTGATGGCCAACAGGTTGTTGCTGACTGTGCCATTGGCTTGGGTGCGTTGGACGTAGGCCTTGACCTCGTTGTCCCAAGCCGCACGGCCGGCGAAGTTCAGGCCCTCGGGAACCACACTGATGGCACGAACATGCTTGTCAGCATTGGTCAGTTCCACCATATCTTTCAGTTGAGGGGTGGCGTTGTTGCCGGAAATACGGGTATAGGAGAGCATACCCTGGCTGCCAAAGCTGTCAGCAGCGGTCGTCATCGCCGCATCACTACTGTTCAGCGTTTGGAAGCTAGTGCTGGAAAGGGTTGCTTGGCTGACCTTGACCCAAGAGCGCCAAGGGTTACCGGTAACCGGGTTATAAACACCACCGGAAGTGCTGTTAGCGGTGTGGCTACGACCGTTGCCCCAAACCGCGACATTGGAGTTGCGGATGTTGAAGGTCGAGGAAGTGCCAGTAACGTTGAACACCATACCGCCGACCATGGTGCCGGTGGTGCCGTTGGCACGCCGGTTGGTGAAGTCATAATACAGCGGGTTGTCGCAGTTGAAGGTAAAGGGCGAAGCCGCCGAGAAAATACCAGCAGCGTTGCTGTTAACGTTACCTTCGGCCACGAACACTGCGCCGTCACGAACGCTGATGCTACCGCCGGTATAGGTGGCGGCGGCAACTGCTGCACCTTCGCGGGCGATGATCTCGATGGCGCTGGGCTGCTTCATGCCAGCATAATAGTCACCACCGGAGAGCGTCATCCCCGCCGTCGTCCAAACCGAGCTGCCGGAGACGTCGAAACTAAAGTTGTTGGCGCTGAACTCGATGGCATCGTTGTTGCCCTCGGTGCCACTGGTGGAGACGGTGCCAGTGCCCTCGTTCACGACACGCACCGTACCACCGCTGGTGACGTTGAAGCTGTTGTTCACACCGTCGCCAAAGCGAATGGCCGGCGGCGTGAAGCCGCCACTGCGGGCGGGGCGATAAACATACAGCTTGGCCAAGTTGGAAACAGTAAAGACCTGGTTGCCCACCAAGCGGATGCGGATAGCACCGGCCAAGGCGTTGTTGTTGCCCTCAGAGACAACGTTTAGCTCAGTGCCTTCGCCATCTAAGACGAACTGGCCGCCGTCGACCTGCTGGATCATGGCCGGCATACCGGTGCTCCCAGAAGGCGAATGGGCACGGATGTTAACGTCGGCACCGTCAGTTATCTGGAAGCCGCCGCCGCCGCCATTGGTTGCCGCAGCGGCAACCATGCACACGGTACCGCCCTCGGGGCCGATACCGGCACCATGGCCGTCAATATTAAGCTGAGTGCCAGCGCCGCTGGCAATGATGTAGGTGCTGGTACCAGCAGGCCGGGTGATCTCGGTCTCAGTGGTCTGAGTTGACAGCAAAATGGCCTGGGTAGCACCGTGACCCAAGTTCTCGATGTTGGCCACTGCGCCGCCGGTGACGCTGACGGAGTTGCGAACGCCGTTACTGCTGGCACGGATAGTCGGCATGTCCTCGACGGTGGATGAGGCGTTATGGTTCTTCAAAGTCACCACAGTGCCGGAACCGCTGATGGCCGTGTTGGCGGCGAAGATCACGCAGTTGTTTGGGTCACTACCGGTCGAGCAGTCCCAGTTCACACTGCCGGTGATGTTCACCGTGCCGGCCGGAACAAGCACCATACCGCTGGAAGGAGCAGCGCCGGTGGTGATGCCAGCCAAGTTCACTACCCAGTTGCTACCGGTAGCCGGCGAGGAAACCCTAGTGGCAGCGATCTCGGTGGCGTTGGCTCCCTTGTTCGGATAGTCGGTCGGAGCCGTGGTGGCGCTGCCAGCACTGCTGGCCATCTCGACCAGCGAGTCATCGCCGCCGTTGGGGCGGATAATATTGACATTCTTCAGCGTGAAGGCTCCCGCTCCCTGATAGGCAAGGTAGAAGCCCGGGCGGTTGATGGCAGTATTGGCACCGCCGGGACGGAAGTCCAGGCTGTGCCCCTGACCGTCGATAGTCAGGTTGCGGCTGACGACACCCAAGTCGGTAGGCCAAGTAGTGGCACCCGCCGTCCGCTGAATGTTTTGATTCAAGCGGATCTCGGTGACCGTGACATCGGCGATGGCGTTTCGCAGATCGTCCCAAGTATCAACCGTGACCACGCCGGGGGCGACCGTAATAACGGAGAAGGGCACAATGGCGATGGCATCCAAGCCATCGGCAAGAATGCCCTGGTCGTCCACTGGGTCAGCGAACGTGGCCTCAGCGGCGGCTGGTGCCGCCTCTGCTGGCGGTGGCTGCTCGCTACTGGCCGCCGGGTCGCTGGCGGCACCGTCAGCAGCTGGCTGCTGCTGGGCTGCGGCCGGGTCGGCCGCCGGAGCCTGTTGTGCCTGCTCAGTGGCAGCCGCAGCGGCCGCCTGAGCATTGTCGACAGGCTGCTGGGCTGTGCCATACTCCACCAAGTCGGCACTAGGCGCAACGGCTTGGCTGGCGTACAGCCCAGACGGCATGGCCATCATGATGGTCATGCTCACAGCAACAACGGCAGACAAGAACTTGCTCAAAGCCCTCGTCCCTTTGCCCTGCCGCTTCTTTGTGTGGAGCTGTTTTCCTCTGTTCATCTCTCTTCCTCTCTCAACGCATTCCCATTCGTGTTCCCAGTCGTACTGGTCGTGCTTAGCCACTTCGATCGTCCAATCGCGTGGCCAACGAAAAAGCATCGGCCACCCGAATCGCCAAATAGGTTATTGCTCCCTTGCCGCATGATTATGAAGCGCTTGATGTCTTGCCTGCCCCAGCCGCCAACATGCGCCTGACAATAGGCACTGGTTATTGGCAGACTGCAGCCGGTACGGCTATGCCAAGCTGTGAACTTGGTAATTTGGGGTGATTGCCCCGATAAACGCAGCAAACGGCAGAGCGCCGTATTCGCCGCCGCCGTAGACGGTGGCGTACCAGCTTTAGTATTCCTGTTCCACTTACGTTTGATCCAGTTCACTGCTTCAACCCCTTGCTCTTTCGAGCATCATGCTCCTTCCGGGAGCTTCCATTTCTCTGGCAATTCCACGTTCTAAAAAACCCTGAAGAAGATCGCCTAGACGATCCCCCTTGGAGTCTTATTCTTTCTCGGAGCCATGGAACTGCCTCCTCCGTGCTTCTGTTTCTCCTAGCACTTCGCCAGCGTAAAGCGTTAATCTCCCCAGATCGCCTTGGCTGTCTATCGACAAAACGCTACACAGAAACTCCACAAATTCTAGCAGCTTCGGGCATAACGGAAGGATGAGATTTCAAAAAATTTACATTTTCTCCATAAATTGACGGTCACAATGGCCATATTCTCCGTAAACAGGCCAAAAACGGGAGGTGAATGGAGGGAATCTGGCGACCAGTCAAGCGGCGCAGAGGCAGTGCGCTAGGGCAGAACCGGTCAATCCCCAAACTACGGCCATTGCCGGCTTGACCGGCAATCCCTCTACGGCCATCGCCGGCTTGACCGGCAATCCCTCTACGGCCATCGCCGGCTTGACCGGCAATCCCTCTACGGCCATCGCCGGCTTGGCCGGCAATCCTGCCCCTGATAACAGTGTGAGAGATTGCGGCTCGGGAGCCGTGTGGGACTGGATTTCTGCTCAAATCGGCATCAGAGAAGGCTGGCTGGGGCAGTGAGGATGCGCTTTTGCGCGTCCCCCTGACACACTGCCTCCCACCAGATGCCTCTGGCGCACTTTTTAGGGCCGCAATGACGGGTGGCCGCTGCCTGATTGGGACAACGACCACCAAATTGACTGCAAAACAGCAAAAGCGCTGCATATAACGGGCGTATCTACTAACTTTTGTGGCACCTTCCATAGAAAGGTGCCGATTCAACGCCTAAGCCCAGTCCCACACGGGCTTGACCCGCAATCTTTCACACTGCTTACACTGCTATCAGCCCCCGCCATTGCCGGTCAAACCGGCAATGGCGGGGGCTGGGGATTCAGCGTTACTCTACTTCATGTTCTTCTGGGGATGTTTGGGGCGGATCGACTTGGCCTTCTATATCCTCTTGGCCGCCGCCGTCGACTGCCCCATCACCCGGCTGCTGCCCGGCATCCGGTGAAGTGTCTGGCTGCTGCCAGTCTGGCGCTTGCTCCGGTGCTGGTTGGTCTTCAGCCGGCGGTTGACCCTCTGTCGGCTGGCCTTCGGCTGGCGGTTGCTCATCAGCCGGCGGTTGGACTTCGTCCGGCATCTGGCCGACATCCGGCTGGCTAGCACTGCCTTGGTCGGGAGCTGGCTGGCTGCTACCAAAATTGGGCTGCACTGGCACAAGGGTCTCGATCTCGCTGATTACCAAGGTGCTGCCTTGGGCAACCAGCTTGAGCAGACAAACGTTGCTGACCGGAGACGATATGCCGTCTTTCAGCAAGGTGTAGCTCGGTTGCGCCAGCACATACACGGTCAAAGGCTGAAACATCGGCCGGCTATAGCGAATCTCACCAATCGCCAGTCGATAGATGGCAATCTGATTGCCGGCTTGCGAGGTGAAGTACTGTTCGCCTTGGCTGCCGGCCACGACGCTTTGCGCCATGACGACGGTGTTGTTGTTGTTCAGATAAGCCGACCAATCGGAATAGGCGGCAATGACGCGGGCAACAGCGGTGTTGTCGATGAGCACTGGCTGGGCATCGCTGCCCTTGCCCACCGAAGCCAGATAGTTGTTGTCCAAGGGCTTCAAAGTACTAACATCCACCGTGGTGATAGACGGTCCGTAGGTCGCAAAGCTCAAGGCCGGATCGTAGCCAATGTCAGCGATGGCGTTACCATGGTTGTTGACCACTTGGGAACGAACAAGGTCCAGCGGGTTAGGGTTAGGTTTGGCCGTGTGCCCCATGGCCTGGGTGACTAGGATAATGCCAATGATGATGTCCACCACAATAAATATTGCCAGCAGGCCGATCAGCAGATGGCGACGGCTGATCTTGTGGCCTTGCGCAGCGCTGCCAGTGCTGCTGCTGGCGTTGTCAGCGGCGCTGTTACCATCGCTGCCGCCGTTGCTGTTGGCACTGGCGCTGTCGTTGGCGCCGCTACTGACGATGTCGTTGGCGCTGTCGTTGGCGCTGCCGTCGGCGCTGCTGTCGGCGCTGCTGTCGGCGGCGGCGACATCGGTGTCGGCGGCGCTGCCGTCACTGCCGCTGCCAGTGCTGCTGTTGTCGACGCTGCTACGGTTGTCGATATTGCTGTTGGCGTTGCCGTCAGCGGTGGCGCTGCCGTTGCCGTCAGCGGTGGCGCTGCCGTTGCCGTCCTTGGTTTCCTCTGGTGCCACGGGCTCGCTCATGTCTCACCCTCCGTCTTCCATTTGCTTGTCTACCGGTTAATGTGGTTTAGCCGATTTGCTCCAAACCCCTTTGGTTATTTTATCATCGCCCGGCTCCAAGTTCTTTCCTGACGGCATGAAAAACCTCATCAACACCAATACCGTTACTGTAAAGGAGCAGCGGTCAAGGAAACAGGGGACGGCCAGACCAAGAGGGTTGTTCCTTTCACCTATGGGAGTCCTTTTGTTTTTCTGCCAGGGTACGGGGAATGCAGGGAGAGCGGCAAGGGAGCGGCAAAAGGAACAACCTTCTTGGTCTGGCCGGGTGTGCGCCGCTGTGTCAGGAGGGCGCACACCAAACACACATTGAACTGGGGAGATGCCGATTAACTCACAATTCTGCCCCACACTTCCCCGAACCGCAGTCTTTCACCTTGCTGATCGGGGGAAGATTGCCGATCAAGTCGGCAACGACTGCGGTTTGACCATTAATCGGCATTGCCCTAGTACTTCCTAAACCGTCGGTCGGGGCGGCTCGGGGGGTGTAGCCATACCCTGCCAGCGGTGTAGCACGGCGCTGACCATCGGCACTAGCAATTGCAGGAAAACGGCCAATGAGAGCGTTATCGAGTACTGATCGAAAATCACCTTTTGGCTGGTAAAGTCCTGAGTAGCCAAAATAACTACGACGATTTCAACAAAGATTGCCACCGCAATCAACAGCACTGGTGCGTTGACGTAGACGACCCGTGGCCGATTGATCTTCTCCTGCTGCTCGGCTTTAAAGGCACGGCGGTCGTGTTCTAGACAAGCAGCAAAAGCCGCCCGTTGTTCACGGGTCATCTTCAGCCACTGCTCTTGGTCGATCGGTTTTTCCTGATACTCCTTCATCCCCCGCCGATCAATTGGATACTTTATGGCCAAGGCAGCCAGCAAGATCAGCGACAAGATGGCCACACAAAGGTTGAAGAGCGACCATTGGCGAGGCAACGGTGCGGGGGCGGCATTGAGGGATGCCTGTTGGTCGACGATCCGGTTAGTGACAGCGCCTTGGTCATCCCTAGTTAACGTTCCCGGGCTGTTAGCCGTGACGTACGTGGGGCTACCGCCACCCTTGCCACCCTTGCCGCCGTCGCCGCTGTCGCCGCTGTCGCCGTCCTTGACTGTGGCCTTGGTCGGCGGCTGGTTGTAGGTTTTGTAGGTCTTTTGCGTGGTGTAGTAGTTGTTGACGATAGGCATTGCTGGCGGTCCAGGGTTCTTTTGCCAATGGGCATAGACCGTGTGGTTGGCCGTCACCGGAGTGTCTGCCGTGAACTGCGAGCCGCCGGAACGAGCCGTGAACCAGCCGCTGAAGCTGTAGCCAGGCCGCAACGGCGTGGACGGCAGATAGGCCAGCGTGGTGGCTGGCTCTTGAACATAGATGCGGGAAGGTCCAGTCAAAGTGCCGCCGTTGGCATCGAAGCTCAGGCAATAGCGCGGCTGCGGCGCAGTGACAGTGACGCTGAGGCGCTTGGCAGAAGTGGGCTGCGCAGCTACCACCACAGTTGGGGCATAGCTGCCACGAGCGTTGGTGTAGCCGCCCAAGTCGCTGACGACTACTGCTGTCGGCGTACCGTCATAGGCCGTGGCATAGGCACCGGAGCGCGAGATGACCTGCGCCGAACTGGCAGTGGTGCTCACAGCACTGGCGGCGATGCTGAAGCCAACAGCATGCAGAATGTAGTTTTGCCCGTAGGCGAAGTTACCGTCGTCGATGACTACCACGGTTTTCTGTGTAGCGGTTTGACCGTCAGAGTCAGTGACAGTGAGGGTTACCGGATAAATACCGGGGATGTTAGCGGGCACGTTGCCGGTCGCTTGGATTTTGGCGGTCAGGTCGCCGTCCTCGACATCGGCAGCCGTAGCCTTGCCCTTCATTTGGCTAGGTGTCAAGCCGTGGGGGTTAGTGCTGAGTGCCAGCAGCACCGGACACTCGGGCGTTATGATCGGAGCGCTGTTGTTCAACACCTTGATGCTGAGGGTGATGGTACAGATGCCGTTGAGGTCGGCAATGCGCAGATAGTAAATACCGGGCGTAGCCGTCAAGCCGCCCTTATCGACAATCTTCACAGCTTGAGTGATAATCGTGCCGGTCGGCCCGGCGGCCTCGACCAAGAAAGCGCCGGCACCAAGAACGGCCAAGAGCGCGGCATCCGGGTCAGTTGCCGAGAGGATACGGGCGGCCTCGGAAATGCGTAACTGGGCGTTGTTGCCGTAGACGTAGACCTGTTGGCCACTGGGGTCATTGGGGTCGACCGCTTGGCTAGCATCAACCTCAGCAGCCACTACCTGAGCCTTGACAGTTTTGGTGAGCCGTCCGGAAGGCAGGTCGGCCACGGAGAAAGTCACATCGTAGCTGCCCGCCAGCCGACCATAACCGCCAGTGGAATCAACGTTGATGGCCGAGGGGCTAAGCTCAATGCCAGTCTTGCCGTTGTAGGCATGGGCGGCGGCCTGCCCCACCAGGTGGGTCTTCAAAATGCTGGCATCGACCGGCACGTCGGCCAGCTTGATCACGAAGGGGCTGGCTTCCAGAATGCGACCTTGGCCTACTTGGTAACGACCGTCGTTGACCACTACGGCACGCTCGGTCGTAGCAGTGTTGCCATCGGAGTCGCTGACTTGGTAAGTTAGCTGATAAACGCCAGGCTTGTTGGTGTCAACCGGTTTGGCGGGGTTAGTCGGGTAATAGACAACACTATTAGTAAGATCCCCGTCGCCGGGGTCGTGAGCACTAACGCCGACCATGGCTGTACTGCGGCTCCAATTCGAACCCAACACAACCTGATAGGGGGCGCTCGCCGATATTTGCGGCCCGGAGGCATCGCTAACGATGGCCGTAATGGCAGCGGCATACTTGCTGCCCTGCCCTTGAATGCCGAAGATCACCGGCGCGTAGATGCCTTTGGCAGCGGCAAAACTGGCGTTGGCGACAACCGCCACGTTGGCCGACGGGGCTGTCGGCAATAGGTTGAGCACATGGGCATCGGCAGCGGCGGCCAGAGCAGCATCATTGCCGGCAATGGCGGCGGCGGCGGCTACATCCCGGCTAAAGTTCTTGGCGTAGACCGCATAGGGTGAATCGTAGGGGTCGGGGCCAGCATCGATAACGATGTTATCAAGGCCGTCGTCAGGGTCGTCGTCGGCGACGATGCTGCCGACAACTGCTGCCCGTTGGGCAGCAGGGTAGCCCTGGACGCCGATGCTCAAGGGGTAGGCAGCAGGCTGCTTGGCAGCAAAGCCCAGCGGCACGCTGGCCGGCTGGCCGCTGAGCGGGTCAACTAGCACAGCGACAATGGGGGCAGCATTGAAATCGTAGGCTTCAGCACAGGAGAGGTTCAGGGCATCGGCAGCAGTACCGGCGAAGGCCGGGTTCTCGGCAGAAACCACGAAGCTTTTGGCGCCGACGATCACCTGCTGGTCGAGGTCGATTAGGAAGCGGCCGTCGTTGATGACGATGGCACGGCTGGCCTCCGAGGCTGCCGGGTTGCCGTTAGCGTCTTTGATGACCGGGTCTTTAACCGTATAGGTGGCCTGGTAAACACCGGGCTTGGACTTGTCGATGACTGCGATGCTTAAGCCATTGGCATCTTTTAAAGTGATAGCAGCATCGTCAACACCGATGCTCGGATCGTCAGCATCACTGACATTGACCCCTTGGAGCAGTTCGCTGCGGGTCATGCCACTGGTGGCACTGGCCTTATCGATGATCAGCGGACCGCTGATGCTGATCACCGGCATGGTGCCTTGGTCAACTCGGAACTTGACGGTCACAGCTACTCCGCCGACACCGATCGGGATGAAGGTGACATCATAGCAGCCGCTGGCCTGTTGGATGCCATTAGCCAAGACGGCCACCGGGAAGTTGGGCTGGACGCCCGCCGGAGTGACTTTGAAGGCCTCGGCAGTCGCCCAAGCGACTAGCTTGGCAGCGCTGGCGGCATCGGTCTGGCCGGCCACTTGGCCGGCCTCATCCCAAGTCAAAACGACATCGTTGGCGGCAATGATGTAGTGGGCGGCATCAGCAGGGTCGCTGGTATTCAGGTCGTTGCCGCCGCCCGGAGCGGCAGGGTCGTTGGAGATGACTCCCTTGTCGACAACGATGGCCTTGATGGTACGCAGCGGCGCAGCGGCGGCGGCCACACCAACCTGAATACCATTGTAGGTGCCGGACATAGCGGTCAGGCCGCCGTCGGCCTTCAGCAGCGGCGGTACGGGCTGCACCGTACCGCCGGTCGCCATAAAAGCCTCAGCGTGGCTCAAGCTGAGGATCAGATCGGCGGTATTGGCAGCGGCAGCGATCACCGACGGGGTGGTCACGAAGTCGTAGGCCGCAACTGCCCAGTCCGATCCCGGGGCCCAAGTGCCGTTATTGACGATGACGATACCCGTAGCGGTGGCGCTGTTATGGTCGGAATCAGTGACGGAGTAGCTGACCTTGACCAGACCGGCTTTAGCGGTATCGACCGGGGAGTCGTGAACTACGACCAGCTTGGTGTGGGCGTCCTCGTTGTCGCCGTAGTTAACACCGGCCATGTAGGACTGCTCGTCGAAGGAGGCGTTCAGGGCGACATCACGCACTGGCGGCACAGTGATCCAGGGCGGCGTGGCGTTGCTGACCAGCACGGTCCGCTCCACCCAGGTGCCCGGCTCCTCGGCCACGGCGTACTTGACCTTGAA
>WRGR01000026.1 GCA_009787085.1 Actinomycetes bacterium | reverse complement strand
GAAGCCGCGCACGGACAGCTGCGCGAAGCCGCGCACGGACAGCTGCGCGAAGCCGCGCACGGACAGCTGCGCGAAGCCGCGCACGGACAAAGACTGCATATTGCTGGAGGTAGACTATGAAAATTTATGCTGTCGGCCTAGGGCCGGGGGACGTTTCCTACATGATTCCGGAGGCTAGGGAGGTGATCCGGAGCTGTGACACTGTTGTTGGCTATACGGTATACATCGACCTGATCTCTGATCTGCTGGCGGGCAAAGAGTTGATCTCGACTGGTATGACCGCTGAGGTCGAGCGCTGTGAGGCGGCGGTTGCCGAGGCTCTGCGTGGCAAGCAGGTCTGTGTGGTTTCTAGCGGCGATGCCGGCATCTACGGTATGGCCTCGTTGCTCTATGAGGCTGCCGAGCCGTATCCGGCTTTGGAGGTCGAGGTGGTGCCGGGTATCACTGCTGCTGCAGCAGCGGCGGCAATACTCGGCTCGCCTCTGAGCAACGACTTTGCGGTGATTAGCCTAAGCGACTTGATGACGCCCTGGGAAGTGATCGAGAGGCGGCTGGATGCGGTGTCTGCCGCCGACATGGTGACCTGCCTTTACAACCCACGCAGCAAGAAGCGTTGTGATTATTTGGAGAAGGCCGCCGCCATCGCCTTGCGCCATAAGCCGCCCACCACCAATTGTGGTTACGTGCGCAATGCCTTCCGGGACACCGGCTCGGAGGCATGTTTGTGCACATTGGCCGATCTGGCTACGGCTGATGTTGATATGTTCACTACAGTGATCATCGGTAACGCTGATACCCGGGTGATCCATGGCAAGCTGGTTTGTGCCCGAGGCTATCGTCTATGAAACTGCTGGTCTTCGGTGGCACTATCGAAGGACGCCAGCTGTTCTGCGCCCTCGCAGCAGTGGCAGGGGTGTCTGTAACCCTCTCCGTGACCACTGAATACGGTCGCAGCTTGGCCTTGGCCGCCGCTGGATCGGCTCCTGTCGGGCAGTTGAAGGTCTTGGTCGGCCGGATGGGCAGAGACGAGATGCGTGAGCTGATAAAACAAGAAGCCTACGACTATGTGATCGATGCCACGCATCCTTATGCCACGTCAATCACCGAGAGTATCCGCAGTGTCTGTCAAGATGTCGGCCAACGTTATTTGCGCCTGAAGCGCCCACCGTCCACCGTCAAGCCTATTTATAAGGCTCCTTACATGGCGCCTTCCGAGCCATGTCCTGTTGTTGGTGTTCCGGATGCCCGGGCGGCAGCCGCGCTGCTCAACAAACACCGTAAGAAGGTTTTGCTGACTATCGGCAGCAAGCAGTTGGAGCCATTTTGTGCAGTCACTGACTATGCGGAACGTATTTTCGTCCGCATCTTGCCGATGCCGGACTCACTGGAAAAAGCCATCAGCCTCGGTTTCTGCATATCGAAGATCATTGCCATGCAAGGCCCCTTCGATGAGGACATGAACCGGGCGATGATCCGGATGTGTGGTGCTGAAGTGCTGGTCACCAAAGATTCTGGGGATATGGGTGGCTTCAGGGCCAAGGGCGCGGCCGCTAGTGCATTGGGCTGTGAGCTGATAGTCATCAGGCGCCCTTCTGACGGTGATGGCTTGGAGCTTGACGAGTTGCTAGGTCTGCTGGGAGTGTCGTCTCAGGAGAAGAGGCAAACCGCGAAACAGGAACCCGCCCTCCGTTCCGCAGCGCCCTTTTTCCCGTTGTTTGTCGATCTTAGAGGACGACAGGTGTTGGTAGTTGGGGCTGGGGTTATTGCCGAGCGGCGCATCAGGGCGCTTCTGGCTTTTGGGGCAGATGTCGTTGTCATCGCCCCCGAGGCCAGTGAGTACATCCGGGGTGCAGCGGCCACGGGCAGTGTCTGTTGGCGGCAGCGGCAATACCTTGATGGCGATGTTGCTGCCTTACAGCCGTTTGTTGTGCTCACTGCCACTAACCAGCGGCAAGTCAACCAAGCCGTGATGCTTGAAGCCAAGAGCCTCAGCTTGCCGGTCTCCGTCGCCGATAGCCGTCATGAATGCACTTGCCAGTTCCCGGCGTTGGTGGAGGGCGAGGAGTACTTAGCTGGGCTGATCTCCAAAAATGGCGACCATACCGGCCTGAGAAAGATGGCTGAGAGAATGAGGGAGCTGCTTAACAGATGAAGAAAGTCATTCGCATCGGCAGCCGAGACAGCCTCTTGGCTCGCACTCAGGTCGAAATCGTGGTTCGTGAGGTGCGCACGGCGCATCCGGAGCTGGAGTTTGAGCTGCTGGCCATCAAGACTACCGGCGATAAGATACTGGAGCGGCGCCTCGACCAAATCGGCGGCAAAGGCCTGTTTGTCAAGGAGCTGGAACAGGCCTTGGCAGCAGGCCGCATTGACTTGGCCGTTCACAGCTATAAAGACGTTCCCTATGCGGAGCCGCCGGAACTGCCGACCGTTGCCCTCTCCAAACGGGAATCCCCGTTCGACGTGCTGGTGTTGCCAGAAGGCAGCATCGCGGGCGGTGCGGGCGACAACAGCACGGGTAGCGGTGCGGGCGACAACAGCACGGGTAGCGGTGCGGGCGCCAGTGCGCCCGGGTCAGGCTTCAGCGGCGGCGCGCCCGATACCCCGACCGCTCCTGGCCTAGCGGCTTGGCTGTCTCAAATCGACCTCACTAAGCCGGTGGGCTCATCCAGCTTGCGGCGCTCGATTCAGCTTCGCCGCCTTTGCCCCGACCTGCGTATCGAGTCGGTGCGTGGCAATGTTTTGACTAGGCTGGCCAAGCTGGACAGCGGTGCTTACTCGGCGCTGATCCTAGCTGAGGCTGGTTTGCGGCGCCTAGATTTGGCGCAACGCATATCGTACGTTTTCAATGCCGACGAGATGATTCCTTCCGGATCGCAGGGAATACTGGCTATTCAGGGCAAACAGGATGAGGACTATTCTTATCTGGACTGTTTTAACAGCCGGGAATCACAGGTAGTCTCGCAAGCTGAGCGGCAGTTCTTGAAGAGCCTGGACGGTGGCTGTACCTCTCCGGTTGCGGTTTATGGCCAGCTCCAAGGGGACTGCCTCGAGTTGCGGGGAATGTATGTTGACTCGGCGGACAGGGTGGCAATTGGCAGTATCAGCGCTGCGGTCGGTCGCGCCCAATGGGCGGGCGAGAGCTTGGCCATGCAGTTAAAACAGAGATTGGAAAACAGATGAGCGTTACATTAGTCGGAGCCGGCCCTGGCGATGCGGGCTACCTTACCCTGCGGGGGGTCGAACGGATCAAGCAGGCCGATGTTGTGCTGTATGACCGTTTTGTCAGCGATGATATCCTAGCCATGATCCCGGAGGCCGCAGAGCAGATAAACGTGGGCAAGCATGTCGGCAACCATCCGGTGCCCCAGCACCAGATCAACCAGATATTGTTGGAGAAGGCCCAGATGGGACTGGAAGTGGTGCGGCTGAAAGGTGGCGACCCTTTCGTCTTCGGCCGTGGTGGTGAGGAGCTGGAGCTGCTGGCAGAACATGGCATCCCCTTCGAGGTGGTGCCGGGCATCAGCTCGGCCATCGCCGGGCCGGCTGCTGCCGGGATACCAGTGACACACCGCGATTTCGCATCATCTGTGCATATCATCACCGGACATGCCAAAAACGATGCGAGCCCGGACATCAATTTCAGCGCCTTGGTCGAAGCCGGCGGCACTTTGGTGTTCTTGATGGGGGTTTCGGCCATTGCCGACATTTGCCAAGGCTGCTTAACGGCAGGTATGGACGGCGGCATGCCGGCGGCGATCATCGAGCATGCCACCACCAACATCCAGCGGAAGTTCTTGGGCACTGTGGCCACGCTGCCAGACTTGGCACACCAAAACAATGTCCAGGCACCGTCACTGATCGTCATCGGCAAGGTATGCCTACTTTCTGAGCGTTATGATTGGTTTAGCACCAGACCTTTGATCGGTCTTCGGGTGGCGGTCGCCCGTTCCAGTAAAAAGGCTTCCCAGCTTACAGGTCGGCTGCGTGAGCTGGGCTGTCAAGTATTCGAGCTACCACCGCCGAAGACCGTGGCGCTGACCGACCCAGGCTGTCTGCTGGAGAAGGCTATGGCTGAGATCGGCCAGTTTGCTTGGTTGGCGTTCACCAGCGCCACTGGCGTGGAGGTCTTCTTCGACTACCTGCAGGCTTGTAATATTGACATTCGCAGTCTGCATCATTTGAAGGTCGCTACTGTTGGCATTGAGACGGAGCGGGAACTGAACCGGCGCGGCATCCAGGCGGACTACTGCCCGCAGGAGTTCAACGGCACCGCTTTAGCTGCAGGGCTGTCGGCACTGGTCAAAGGTGGTGAGAAGGTTCTGCTCGCCCGCGCCAAGGACGGTGCCCGGGATATTGCCCGGGTGCTGGCGGAACGCGGCGTGCTGTTCGAGGACGTGGCGATCTATGAGAAGCTGCGAAGCCGTCAGTTGAGCAACTCACAAAGACCAGGAAATGCAGAGAGCCAAAGGCTAGGAGATACGCTGCCCGCAGTCCCCGAGCAAGGCAGGTGGAAGCAGATCGGCTCGGACATGGAGGGCAGCCTCTTAGATGAGCTGGCAGCTGGGCGCATTGACTACGTTGCCTTTACCAGCGCCTCGGCCGTGGAGGCCTTTGTCGATCTGGTGAGTGCCAGCGCTGGCGATATCGCTAGTGCCGCCGCCGCTGCTGCCGCCACCGGCGGCGTCACAGCCGCTCCCAGCGCCGCCGCCGCCGGTGCCGCTGCCCGCGGTGTCAGCGCTGCTGCCGCCGGATCGTCTCCTTCGGCCTTTGACTTCGGCAGCATCCAAGCGGTCTGTATCGGCCCGACAACGGCCGCCGCCGCCAGTGCGCATGGCATGGTGGTTCACGTCTCCAAGGCGGCCAGTATCACCAGCTTGGTCGAGGCGATAGAAAGGTTAGGTGCCTAGATGGAGGCCAGAACCAGAAGACTGCGCAGCAATGAGGCGCTGCGTCGATTGAGCCGGGAGACCCGAGTCTCTGCCGACTCCTTGATCTACCCGCTGTTTGTGCGGCAGGGAAGCGGCATCGAGGAGGCGCTGGCGACCTTTCCGGGGCAGTTCCGCTACAGCCCGGATACTGTGGTACGTGGCGTTGATGAAGCCTTGCAAGCCGGGGTGCGTTCCTTTATCCTCTTCGGCATCCCGGAGGACAAAGACGATCAAGGGTGTGGCGCTTATGACCATAACGGCGTGGTGCAGCAGGCCTTGCGGCAGCTGCGGGCGGGATTTGGCGACGATGTTTACCTGATTACTGATGTTTGCCTCTGTGAATACACGTCGCATGGCCACTGTGGCCTGATTGTCGATGGCAGGGTGGACAACGACAGCACACTGCCCTTGCTGGCGGCCACAGCGCTCTCCCACGTTCAGGCTGGCGCTGATATGGTTGCCCCTTCCGGTATGATGGACAAGACGGTGGCGGCCTTGCGCACGGCTTTGGATGCCAATGGCCACATCGACACGCCGGTCATGAGTTATGCTGCCAAGTACTCATCGGCCTTCTATGGGCCGTTCCGAGTGGCGGCCGACTCCACACCGCAGTTCGGTGACCGCAGGAGTTACCAGATGGACTACCATAACCAAAAGGAGGCATTGAAGCGCATCCAAGCTGACTTGGAGGAAGGTGCCGACATCATCATCGTCAAGCCGGCACTGGCCTATCTGGACATCATTGCCAAGGCTGCCGAACAGGTGCTGGCACCGATCGCTGCCTACAGCGTTGGCGGCGAGTACGCAATGATCAAAGCCGCTGCCGCTGCCGGGATGGTTGATGAATATGCTATTCTCTGTGAAAGCGCTGTGTCTATATACAGGGCGGGAGCAGATATCCTGATCAGCTATTTCGCTAAAGAATTGGCAGGGGCTATCCGGAAAGGTGATATTGGATGACAGAGGAAGTACAGATGCCACATTCTGAGGGCGAAGTTCGGATGCAGCAGCCAAGCGGCGCCCAGCCGTCGGCACAGCCAAGCGGCGCCCAGCCGTCGGCACAGCCAAGCGGCGCCCAGCCGTCGGCACAGCCAAGCGGCGCCCAGCCGTCGGCGCGGCCGCCAGCTGCTACGCGACGTTCCCAAGAGCTTTTTGCCCGAGCGTTGCGTGTATTGCCGGGAGGTGTGAACAGCCCGGTGCGAGCCTTTAAGTCCGTTGGCGGCCAACCGTTGTTCATTGAGCGGGCGGACGGTGCCAGGATCTACGATGTCGACGGCTTGAGCTACCTGGACTACGTTTGCTCTTGGGGTCCGGCGATACTGGGACATAACCACCCGGCTATCCGCCAAGCCGTAACGGACGCTGCCCAAAACGGCCTGAGCTTTGGCGCTCCCACCGAGCTGGAAGTCAGGCTGGCAGATAAGATCACCAGCTTCGTGCCTAATCTGGAAATGGTGCGGATGGTCAACTCCGGCACCGAGGCGGTGATCAGCGCACTGCGTTTAGCGCGGGCTTACACTGGCCGCCAGAAGCTGGTCAAGTTCGCTGGCTGTTATCATGGGCACTCCGACAGTATGCTGGTTAAGGCGGGATCCGGTGCCCTGACCAGTGGTGTGCCAGACAGCTTGGGCGTTCCCGCTGCTGTTGTTGCCGACACTTGCGTGGCCACCTATAACGATTTAGACAGCGTGGCGGGTTTATTGCAAGGCCGGGAGGTGGCGGCAGTGATCGTCGAGCCGCTGGCCGCCAATATGGGCGTGGTATTGCCCAATCCCGGTTTTTTGCCAGGGCTACGGCAGCTTTGCGACGAATACGGCACCCTGTTGCTGTTCGACGAGGTGATCTGCGGCTTTAGGCTGGCCAAAGGCGGTGCCCAAGAGTACTATGGCATTCAAGCTGATTTGGCATGCTATGGCAAGGTCATCGGCGGCGGTCTGCCGGTGGGGGCCTACGGTGGCAGACGGCAGATCATGGAGATGGTTGCGCCCGCTGGCCCGGTCTACCAAGCAGGCACCCTTTCCGGAAACCCGATCGCCATGGCCGCCGGTCTCGCCCAACTCCAACTGTTGGCGGACGGAACGGTCTTAGCGCAGATTGGGCAGCAGGCCAGCCGCTTGGCCGCCGGACTGCGGCAGATCGTTTTGGATTTGGGCATCAAGGCTTGTGTGAACCAAGTAGGCTCGTTGCTCAGCCTGTTTTTTGGCATTGAGGCTGCTTATGACTATGATTCCGTGCAGCAGGCCGATACCGGCCTTTACGCCCGCTATTTCCAGGAGATGCTGGCACGCGGCATCTACCTTGCCCCGTCACAGTTCGAGGCGATGTTTGTCTCGGCAGCGCATAGTGCCGCTGACATCGATGCGAGCCTGCAAGCCGGGTCAGAAGTGTTACAGAAGATGAAAGGCGAGGGATTGCTTTGAGCTTGGCTTGTGGCAATCGGGAGCAAACCAGAAACGAGGCTATGCAATGAAAGGCATCTTAGTAGTCGCCCATGGCAGTCGGGCGAAGGAGACAGAAGCAGTAATGGAAACAGTGTTGGCCATGGCCAAGGCAAAGCTGCCGGGTTGCGTGATCGAGTGCGCCTTCATGGAGTTTTCTGACCGGACAGTCGAGAAGGGGGTGGCCGCTTTGGTCGCCCAAGGCGTGACGGACATTAAGTTCGTGCCCTACTTTTTGTTTATGGGCAACCATTTGAAATTGGATATTCCGGAGATGATCGCTGAATGCACAGAGCAGTTCCCGGGCATCAGCATTACCTTGGGTGAGGTGTTGGGAGCTGATGAACGGCTGGCGGATGCCTTGGTGGATCGGATCAAAGGCTAAGCGGATGGCTGCCAAGGAGAAGCTTTACGTAGTCGGTTTTGGGCTGGGGGACGATGGTCTGCTCACCGGCCAGGCCAAAGCGGCAATTGCCAGCGCCCAACGGGTCATCAGCACTGGCCGGATCGGCTCGGGCATCGCCCGGGCACACGGCCTCGGCCTGACGGAGCTGATTGCTGCGCTGCGGCAACCTGCTCCTGGCGGCACAGCTGTGTTGGTCAGTGGAGACTGCGGCTTTTACAGCTTGGCCAAGATCATCGTTCGGGACTTCTCCGAACTCTACCAAATCCATTTGATCCCAGGGATCAGCTCCATCCAGTACCTGAGTGCGGCGATTCAGATACCCTATGACCATGCCGCTTTGGTCAGCCTGCATGGTAAAAGTGGCAATATCGTCGCCATCATGTCCTACCAAAAGCAGGCCTTCGTTCTGAGCGGCGGTGCCAACAGTGCCCGCAGAATATGTGCCGAGCTTAGCTGCTCCGGGCTGGGCAGCTTGCGGGTCATAGTGGGTGAACGGCTCTCTTATCCCGATGAACAGTTGACTTCGGGTACAGCCGAGCAGCTGGCCGACCAGGACTTTGATGAGCTGGCAGTACTCTATATCGCCAACCCTGCGGCGCACGACCCCTCGCGGCCACTGGTCGATGCCGACTTCATGCGCAGCGAAGTGCCGATGACCAAGCAGGAAGTCCGTTGGCTCTCAGTTGCCCGGCTGGGGGTGGCAGCCGACGACACGGTGTTCGACATCGGTGCCGGTAGCGGTTCCGTCTCCATAGAGTTAGCCCGGAAAGCCTGTTCGGGACGGGTTTTGGCCATCGAGAAGAACCCTGCGGCCTTAGCGCTGATTCGGCAGAATGTGCTGAAGCTGGGTGCCTTCAACGTCGAGTTAGTGGCCGGGGAGGCACCGGCGGCCTTTGCCGGGCTGCCCGCTCCGAACAAGGCCTTCATCGGCGGCAGCGCACATAACATGGACAGCATCCTAGGGTCTTTGATCGCCATGAACCCAGAGGTTGGAATAGTCGCCAACGCCGTTACCCTGCAAAGCCTGCATCAGATAATCGCCGGATTTGAGAAGCACCGGCTGCTTGATGTGGAGACGGTCTGCGTGAACATCGCCCGCTCTAAACGGGTGGGTGCCTACGATATGATGCTAGCACAAAACCCGGTGTACATCGTCAGCGGCAGAGCCGACGGCCGCCTGGCCGACCAGGGGGCCGGCAGTGCAGTCGGCCAGGAGGCCAAGGATGGTTAGGGAGCACCGGTCAATGTCCGACCCCGTCATTGCGTCCCCCGAGCTGCAATCTTTCAAGCTGTTGGCAAGGGCAAAGATTGCGGGTCAAGCCGCAATGACGGGTGCACTGCGGTTAATCGCTGCCTCCCTAGGATGGCAAAGATGACCGAGCGCCCGTCTGGCCGGGTGATGATCGCCGGCACTAATAGCGGCTGTGGCAAGACCACGGTGACTTGCGCGGTGCTGGCCGCGCTCGTAGCTTTGGGCAAGAAGGTCGTCTCCTTCAAGTGCGGCCCGGACTACATCGACCCGATGTTTCACAAAAAGGCCACTGGCGTGGAGTCCCGCAACCTAGACATCTTCCTGATGGGCGAACAGGGTGTTGTAGATAGCGTCGCCCGGCACACAGCAGGATCCGAGATCGCCGTCATGGAAGGTGTGATGGGGCTTTATGACGGTCAGGACACCACAAGCTCCGCCTCATCCAACCACGTCTCGCTGATCACGCGCACACCAGTGCTGCTGGTGGCCGATGTCAGGGGCTCAGCACTTTCGATCTGTGCTGCCATTCAAGGTTTCTTGGGGTTCGAGGAAAACAACATCCAAGCGGTGATCTTAAACAACACCTCGGCGACCAGCCTCACTTTCTACCGGCAAATGATCGAAGGGCGCCTGGATACCGAGGTCATCGGCTGTCTGCCGCCAGTACCCGCCGCCCATATCGCTTCCCGGCATCTCGGTCTGGTCACGGCGGATGAGATCGCCGACATCCGAGGCAAGATCAAGCTGCTGGCTGAGCAGGCCCTAGCCAGCATCGACTTTGATGCCCTGACAAGGATAGCCGCCAAAGCCGAGGCGCTTACAGGCGGTCAAGGAGCGAGCGATCAGGGTGTGGACAAGCAGGAGCAGGGCAGCAGCGATGGCGATGGTGTTGCGCTAGGGAAGCACCGATCAATGCCTAAGCCCCGTCATTGCGGGCCTGATCCACAATCTTTCGCGCTGCCGGTGGGGGCGAAGACGGACCGCCCTGCCCCGCAGCCTGGTGCAGCAGCATCACCCCAAGTCACCTTGGGCGTCGCCAGCGACGAGGCCTTCTCCTTTTTCTACGAAGACAACCACGATCTGTTCAAGGCACTGGGTGCCGAGCTTCACTTCTTCTCACCGCTTCACGACTCCGTGTTGTCTGGGCAGCTCGACGGCTTGGTGCTTTGGGGCGGCTACCCAGAGCTTTACGCCCAACAGCTGGCCGCCAACAGCAGCATGTTGCGAAGCATACGCGCCGCCATCGCCACCGGGCTGCCGGTCTATGCCGAATGTGGCGGCTTCATGTACCTGCAACAAAGCCTGACCGACCTTGGTGGCGAGTGCCATCAGATGCTCGGGGTCTTGCCCGGGAAGGTGACGATGACCAAGGGCCTGCAAAACTTCGGTTACCACCAAATCGAGGCCCGGGTCGACAACATGCTCTGCAAAACTGGCGATAAGATCAACGCCCACTTCTTTCACCACTCGACAAGCGACTGCGAGGGAGAGGGGTTCGTCGCCCGGCGGCGCAGGGGTGCTGATCACTTTTGCATTGTTGCTGATGGAAACATCTTTGCCGGCTATCAGCACCTCCACTTTTTCGGAAACCCCGATTTTGCAAGAAACTTTATTGATGCCTGTAGTGAACACAAAAGAAAGCAGAGGGCTAGTCATGGAGATCATGAACCCAGCGGAGATTGAGAAGGCTAGTTTCGCAATCATCAGCGAGCAGTTAGGCGACCGGCAGCTCATCCCGGAGAACACGAGTGTTATCAAGCGCGTCATCCATACCACGGCGGACTTTGACTATGCTGACAACCTGGTGTTCTCCGACACGGCGGTGAGGCTGGCAAAGGATGCCCTGCGGGCAGGGGCGCACTTGGTGACCGACACTAAAATGGCCTTGGCCGGCATCAGCAAGAAGGCATTGGAGCAGCTTGGCTGCACGGCATGCTGCTTTATCGATACGCCAGCAGTGGTCGAGCGGGCACGAGCCGAGGGTTGCACCCGGGCGTTGGCCGCCGTGGACATGGCAGCCGAGGTGCTTGCTGATCCGGTCATCTTCGTGGTCGGCAATGCTCCGACGGCACTGATCCGGTTGCACCAGCTGGTCAGCGAACAAGGACTTGCGCCGGCTTTGATCATCGCGGTGCCGGTGGGTTTCGTGAATGTCGTGGAGTCCAAGGAGATGATCTTGAAGCTCGACGTTCCGCACATCGTTGCCCGGGGGCGGAAGGGCGGCAGTAACGTGGCAGCGGCTATCTGCAATGCACTGCTCTACGAGACGACCGATAGGAGGCTTTGATGGCCAGGCAAACAGCGCCACGGCGCACGGAGGCACGACAGGCAGAGAGAGCGGCGATGCCGGGCGAACCGGGTGGGCAAGAGTACGGGCAAGTATCAGAGCAAGAGCCGGCACAACAGGCCGGTTCGGCCGGGCAGTCAGGCGAAAGGCTGGAGAACAGCTCGGATTACTTCAGCAACCGGGCCTGCAAGTACTTCCCCTGTCACAAAGGTGCCGATCCTGACCGCTTCAACTGCCTGTTCTGTTTCTGTCCGCTGTACTTCCTCGGACGCAGCTGCGGCGGCAACTTCAAATACAACAAGAAAGGCGCCAAAGACTGCACCTACTGCCAAGTGCCGCACAAGCCTGAGAACTACGACATGATCATGGAGAAGCTAAGGCTAGCAATAGAGGCAGCAGCCGAAGCGGAGCTGGCGCAACAACACTAAATTGGCATCGCCCTAGGGAGATGCCAATCAATCTCAAACTGCAGTCATTGCTGGCTTGGCCGGCAATCTTGTGATTTTTGTGATGCGTATTGTTGTATTAACAGCAAAACTAATCGTATGCTGCACTCGGGTGGAGTTGTTTTTGGAAGCTAAGATCAGCGAGATGGAGAAATGGCGAGAAATCGAGTTCAGGTATTTTTCGTTGTCCTAGTGCTGGTGATTACAGCGACAATCCCGATCCAAGCGTTTGCGGAGCCTGCAATAGATGTGCAAAACATCGAGGCTAACTCAAGTAGCACTGATTACTGTATTCCAGACGACAAATTAGAAATTTTTGATAGTGACTTGATAAGCGAGATATCTGGAGTAGACATTGACGCCATAGAAATTGAAGAAGGAACGAACGCTTATATTGTTGACGACAGCAACATGTACGTCGAGATTCCAAAGGATATCTCTTATAACGGTATGTACCAGCAGTATCAGTGCCATGCGTATACATCTTGGATTAATGGAGAATGGAATTTGGAGCCTGCCCGGCCAGCCGTTGGACTAGCTAGGCCTCTTAATACATTCTGTAACCCGTGATCAATATGAGCCAGAAATCAAAGTCAAAGTGGCTCGCGTTACTGCTGGCGCTTGTTGCACTGTTGGCCATAGTATATTTTTTGATACGGGTCACCAGGATTGCTGAGTACACTGACTAGATGGACTGGGCCGAGGGCATCACAGCTTATAAGAATTTGACCCTAATGGGCGGTGTCCTTGCCTTTGCCTCGCTGGTCTTATTGTTTACATATTTAGGCGTAAAGAACAGGGTGGTCTTCTTTCTCGGTGCTGCCCTGCTCTCATTGTCTGTTGCCGAAGCGGCCTTCTCCACGGCAACAGAGCCGAACTGGAAGGGAATCTACAACCAGCAAGTTGTCGAGAATCCAAGCGCTGACCCTGAAATGCGCTTACAGGCAACCTTTTATACGATAACGTGGGAAGAGCTGACATCCCTGCAGCAAGGTGACCGAGGATATTTCCTGGTGTATGTCGGCAGAGACAGCTGTCCGGAATGTTCAATTTTTAAGCCCATGCTAATTGAGGTAGCACAAGAAGACAATGTGCCCGTGCTCTACTACAACACCGAGAAAGACCGCAATAATGATGGTTTCGATCAGAAGATTGAGACATTGAGGGTAGGGCCTGTGCCCACCTTGAAAATAGTCGGCAACAATCAAGTCATTGATGTGAGCTGCGATGCCAGAGTTTTCGAGAACAAAGAAGCGCTGACTGATTGCCTGCTGACCCTGGTAGCAGAGTACAGTTTGACTTATGACAACTTCCCCCTTCGGATTGCTCCTGCCCCATTTACAGAAGAATGAGAATCTTGGCGGCGCAGTTCCTTGGGGCGTGCTTTTTGCATGGCATTATTCGCTGTCCTCTGGGTTTAAGCCAGCGATGAATTTGTTTTCTGGCGGCGATGAGCGACAGCTTGACTCCGAGTAGCAACGAAAACGAAAACGCGTAATTGCATCTGACTGACAAACGTATATTGGAGAACAAATTGCGAGAGCTGGCTGAGCTTGTCGAGATATCCTCGGCTGAAGAAGAATAGCAGACGGGAAGGGGTGCCAGCATGGTAATCAGCTACAACAAGCTATGGAAAATGCTAATTGATAAGGGCATGAACAAAAAAGAGCTCAGGTGCATCTCCGGCGTGAGCTCTGCCTCTATGGCAAAACTGGGCAAGGGCGAAAACATCACGACCGACGTGCTTTTAAAGATATGTGAGGCTCTGCATTGCGACATTACGGAGATCATGGAGTGCAAAGACGGCTCGTAGCAGGTGCCGGGGATGCTGTTCTACCGCTTCATATCGGAGAACCTCACCGCCAACCTCAACAACTTGGAGCATGCGACTTAATGCCTCAGAACCGGCAAAAGGTGCTTGATGCCTTCATTGGCCGCGCCGACAGCGAGTACTTCTGCAAGCTCATCGGCAACGGTGCCATCGCCGCCAACAACTACAACATAGCGGTTTCCAGTTATGTAGAGCAGGAGGACACCCGGGAGGCCGTGGACATCAAAGAGCTTAACGCCGAGATAACCCGAATCGTCGCCCGCCAACAGGAGTTACGTGAAGCGATAGATGCCATAGTCGCCGACATTGAAGGAGGCGATGTGTAAGCGCGGGAACGGGCGGCGTCAAGCTTTTTGGAGAACAGCATGTCCATGCTTCCCTAACGGGCTTGATGAATGAAGTTAAGACGATGGCCCCCCAATCCCTCTGGAGGTGGAGCCAAGTGAAATCATGAAGAGCTTGGCGATGAGCGGGTTCTTCGATTGCGGTGTGAAATTGCCCATCAAGGATGATCGAACTACGTATCTCGGCCAGTTGACGGGGGCGAGTCGGTCTTGCTATGCTGTGAGAAAGTCCAATGGGAGTGCCTTACTACACGCAGCAAGAGAGGGGTCAAAAATGAGGAAGCCAGTGAAGGTGGTCGCGGCCGCGCTGTTGGCCATGGCCTTGGTGGTGCCCAGCAGCACGGTGTTCGCCAGCAAGGCCAACCCGGTGAGGGCTGACATAATACCGGTGATCTACGCCAACAAAACGTCGTACGGCCATTCGATAAGCGGGATCACCCAAGTGGGCTGTTACACGCCGTCAGTCGTTTCAGTGAAGCTTACAGCGGTGAAGTACCTGACAGGCGCTTCGGTTATGAATGCCAGCAGCAAGCGAGGGGTGGACATCTCGGGCGTTATACTCAACACCTCGCAGACGGGCTATAAGGGGACGATAACGGTCTTCGGCTGGCATGAGATTCAAAGTAACGGCAAGAAAGCCCATAGCGTTACTTCAACGGTGCGATGACTAGGCTTGGTTCTCGGGGCAGGCTGGCAGCCGTGCTGCTCGTCAGCCTGTTCCTGGTGCTCGGTGGGTGCTCTGCGGGCGGCCAAGGCTCATCGGGACAGTCAGACGGCCAAGGTGCCGCCTTGGCCGATGCAGGCAACATGAATGACGCGGTGAATGGGAATCCTTTCAGCTCTGGCAATCTAGACAACACTGCAGTTGTGGAGGCATCTGGCCAGTACTGGCCGACGGAGCGGCACATCGTGTACCAAGGCTCGCCGATCGAGATAAGTTATGAGTTCGAGAACTGGGGGCCAGCCTACGACAGGGGCCTACTAGTGTTCATCGAAGGCATATTGCAAAGCTACAGGACAAGCGATGATCCCAGCAATAGCTACATTCATGAGTTCCATATGGAGGAGAACGAGCGTCTGACTATAACGCTGATCATCGACCCAACGGTAGGCTCCAAGGGGGACAAGCTCTATTTGTGGGCGGTGATGATGCTCAGCCCGTCCTACCAACCCGATCCTGCAGGAGTTGTAGTTTTCGGCCATAAGCTGGGGTGTGACGAGGGCAGCCAAAGCCTGATCGACTACCAGGCAGATAGCAAGTTGGCTGCCAAAAGGCCATACGGCAACGCTTATTTTGAGAACATCACCCAAGCGATGCGCACAGAGCGTCATGATTGGGATCCAAGCTTCGACACCGCTCAACTCAGCCTGGAAGGATTCGACGGAACCACGGACAAGGTGGCTGTAGGCGATGAGTTCCGATGCACCGCCACCGCAGTGGGCGGGCCGGACGCCGACTACCGCCTTTACCTGTTCTGCGACCTTAAGCCATATACGTTTTCGGGAGGCGCACAGTGTGCCGAGCTCCCCTTGAGGAACGGCAAGGCCACCAACGTCGACTTCACCCTAGACACGTCAAAGCTGGGGACGGGCGAGGCGATGGTCGTCTTCGCTCTGGCCGTTCCGACCACGGCCGCCGGCCTCGACGACTACACGTCTGGCGCCATCCAGTCCGACCGCTACCTGCTGGTGCGGGAGTGAGCACCGCCCTTGAGTGTTCGCGATGCGCCTTGCACTAGAGGGACAAACTTTGGAAAAGTCCCGCGATATGCTGAAAAGCCCGCTTGTGCCTGAATTCCTTGATTTGGAACAGACTCCGGCGTATTCCGAGTCCGATTTAGAATCGGCGATAGTCGCGAACTTGCAAAATTGCTCTGCCAAGAAAAGAATGACAATATTGTCGAATTGACGCTTCCGCAAGACAGCAATATCTATGCTTCCGAATACAGCCTGTATCTGCCTGACAAGGCGTTATTGCAACGCAACGATCTTGCCGCCGCTCTCCCGCTTCGCCGCTGACGGCGGCCATGCGGCCAAGAAACAGACAGTGATCGAGAAGTTGAATGCCTTCTTCAGCAGGTTCTTTGGGCTAGGGTAGTGCCGGTCTGAGCACGAGGTACGATCATTGCGGCTTTGGTCCGCAATTTGCCGCGCTGCTGAGCAAGGGGAAAGATTGCCGCCCTGAGCCGGCAATGACTGCAGTTTGGGATTAATTGGCACCTTCCTAGCTGTGTGCCCAGACTGGTTTATGGAGGTACCCTTTAGATGTCCTTCCCGGTTTTAGCCTGCGGCTGGGGCATCGTCTTTGGCAGGGTCACATGTGCCAGCCAGGCGATGGCCAAGATGAAGACTGTCCGGATGATGCTGGCCAAGAGGTACGGAGCCGGGGCATCAGCGAGAAGTGGCGAGGCCATCCAGTCGATCAGGTTGCCCTCAATGGCGTGGATGCAAAGAATAAACAGCGTCGTTTGGCCAAGGAACAGCAACGGCGGTATCAAAAAGCTCAGATAGCGCTCGATAACGATGGCCAGCCAGCAGCAAAGGCAAGTACCGGCAATTGCCCCGGCAAAGGCCAGCGGCGCTGCCGCCTCTGAATAAGAGCGCGTGGCCAGCTCGATATGGCTGAAACAAATGGCCAGAACCCAAATCACCAGGCAGGTCAGGATACACCATGCCTTGGTGAGGAAGCGGGGGAAGTCGTAGCGCTTGGCCAGCCAGCCCAAGTATAAAAAGAGCTGCGCCACCATCACCAAATCCAAGCAGAAGGGCAGGTAGATGTTCATGGTGCTACCGATAACGACCCCGCAGGCCGCTACGGCCACGAAAATCAGGGCGCGCAGCCATTCCGGGCAGTTCTGCCGCTCTAGGCCGCCAAGCAGCAAATTGAAAACTATGCGGCTCAAAAATAGACAAGCCAAAAACCAAATCATGCCGACGGCTGGAACATCCAGGGGGGCGTAGGTGTAACCGGTAGTCCAGACCATCGCTTTTATTAGCTGCATTAAAAAGGCAGCACCCAGTTGTTCTTGCCCGACTGCGTTCAGAATCACCTGGCAGACTAGAAACGTCAGCAAAAAAGGAGCCAACAACTGGGGAACAGCCTTTTTGGCCTGCTCGGCAGTCGGCCGGACTTTAAAGGTGTAGCCAGCCAAGATAAAGAAGAGCGGCATATGGAAGGAGAAAATCACTTCCCGAGTCAGCATGCCTGGGGCGAAGGTGTGGCCGAAAATCACCAATATGATGGTGATGCCTTTGGCAATGTCCAGCCAAGCTATACGTTTGGCCATCCGTGTCCTTTCTCGGAGCGGTCGAGCTCCTGTCAGTCCTGCCTGGGCCTGCGGCCCAGTGCTGTGCGTCAACGCCAGGGTATGGGTAGACGGGCAATAGTAACAGTACTATACCAGAATTGAGACTGGCTGACCGGGGCTTTGCGTTGGTCGGCGCCTTGCCCTGGCATGGCCGTCCTGCGGCATTTTCAAGGCCTGCGCGTCGCTGGGAACTGGGTTGGCCTTGGACGCGTACAGTGTGGCACCCGGGGCCAGAGCCGAGGCCATGGCCAACACCACGGCCAGCAGGACGGACGCGGCCAGCAGGACGGACGCGGCCAGCAGGACGGACGCGGCCAGCAGGACGGACGCGGCCAGCAGGACGGACGCGGCCAGCCTCTTCTTGTTTGTTTTTCTCATGGTTGCTCTCCTTAACTCGAATAGCCCACCCTGTGACACATACCCATGTCTCTCATCCTGGCACGGCTGCTTAGAGCCGACTTGTTTGCATTGCTGATACGTTATGCTGCCGTTATTTTCAAGGCTTAACAGGTTAGCGAAAAACTCTGCCGCTGGTGAGAAAAAGCTGGTGAGAAAAATAAACTGGTGAACCTACGTCGCCTCAGCCTATCAGGCGGCGTAGCAGGTGGTAGAGCGGCGAGGCTTTCAGGTGTCCGAGCACTGCTGCGTTCACGCCTAGGGCGGCCAACAGGCGCAGTCGGCGGTATTGGCCTTGGCTTAGGCGATAGAGGTCGCTGTCGAGTGCTTGGCTGCGCTGGCGCATCTCTTTAGCTAGCTGCCGCCCAGCCGGTCGGTTGGGATTCTTCAACAGGCAGATGGTGTAGTAGTCTAACAGCAGCTCTGCCATGTTGGCTAGGAAATATGCCCGCTGGCTGGGGGTCAGGCTAACTGCTGAGCTATAGGCTTGGTGGATGTAGACCAGCACTGTTTCCAGGTCGCCCAGGCCTTTCAGCTTGTTGGTATCACTGACACTTTGGCTGGCTTGGCCAACTTGGTACTCGTATAGGAAGAAGCGAAGAGGCAGCACTGTTTGTACACATCTGAAGGGTACTGTGGCATAAGCCAAGTCTTCGTAGGAGATGTGTTCGGGCAAAACGGTTTTCGAGGTTCGCAAGACCTCGGTGCGGTAGCAGACCCCATGGAAGTTCAAACAGCTACGGGCGGCTTTTCCCAGCCGCCAGAACTCCTCCAGGCTGAGCGGCACACCGCTTGTCGCCCCACTCATGGTGAAGGCGATGCGCTGGCCGCTGCTCGCATCCACTGTATGGAACTCGGTCAGCACCACGTCGGCGCAACTTTCGGCTAGGGCGGCCAAGAGCTGCGACAGGCTTCCCGGTGCCAGCCAGTCGTCGGCATCCACCACCTTGAAGTAACGGCCGTGAGCACAGGTGAGGGCGGCGTTGATACCTGAGCCATGACCGCCGTTGGGCTTGCGCAGCAACTGCACCGAATCAGGGTGCTCGGCGGCGAACCTGGCGGCGATGCTCGCAGTGTTATCGGTTGAGCCGTCGTCGATTATGACCACCTGGATGCTGCTCATCTCGGCCGCAGAGAGGTCGGCCACCAATGAGTCTAGGCATGCCTGCAGGGTTGCGGCGGCGTTATAGGCTGGCACCGCGATGCTCAGCAGTGTTTTCTCGTCAGCTTGGTTCGTCATGGCCTTATCCTTATCTTTATAGTCCATGACCATGATACCTTGGGAAGCACCCGCCGTGCCTGCTGCGCCCGCAGCGTCCTTACGCCCATCACGTCAGGCTGGGGCTATCTGATAAAATAAGCAGCTAATGGACGTTGGAGAACATCGATGAATTTCCGTTTGACCAGAAGAGGCATTGGCCTTGTGCTCTGGGATGCCGTTGCGACTTATGCGGCATTCATTTTGGCCACCTTCGGAACCAGCCAAGGCAACGAGATCTTCGCCACTACTGACTGGGTGTTCCTCTTTGGCATTGTCGCTTTGTTCAACATCGGTGCCAGTTTTGCCTTCCGTCTCTATAACAACCTTTGGGAGTACGCCAGCTTCCGCGAGGCGATGCAGGTGGTCTATGCCACCCTGATTGCCGTGGTGCTTTCGTCTTCCGTCCACTTCATTGCCGGGTCGCGGTTGCCGTTCCGCGTTTATGTTGTTGCTTGGTTTATTCTTTTCATCTTGACCACCGCCGCGCGATTTTTCTTCCGGCTGCGCTTGCGCAACAAAAACCGCTTCAGTATGCGCTCTCCCAGTGTCAACAAGCGCCGGACGTTGATAGTCGGAGCAGGGGAGTCCGGCTCCTATACCATCAACAAGATGGCCGGCGGTGACCCCGCCATGCCCGGGGAGGCAGTGGCCGCCGTGGATGACGACCCTGGCAAGCGGGGGGTGCGCATCCATGGCATCAAGGTGGTGGGCACTACGGATATGATTCTCGATTTAGTGGGCACCTATGCCATCGAACAGATTGTAGTGGCTATTCCCTCGGCCTCACCGGAGCAGCGTCGCCGCATCTACGACATCTGCATGCAGACCGATTGCCGCCTGCTCACCTTGCCCAACGTTCGTGACCTGCGCATGGACGAACTGGAGGGTGTGCGTCTGCGGGAGGTGCAGCTCTCCGACTTGATCTCCCGTGACGAGGTGGTGTTGAAGACCCGCTTAGTCAGCGGCTATCTGGCAGACCGCACGGTGTTGATCACCGGCGGTGGCGGCTCGATTGGCTCGGAACTGGCACGCCAAGTGGCAAAAGTCGGCCCCAGACGGGTTATCATCTTCGATTGCTACGAGAACACTGCTTACGAGCTGCAGCGGGAGCTGACCGCGCATTGCTCGGACACCGATTTCCCAGTGGAGATCGGCTCTGTTCGCGACCCCGAACGTCTCGAAGAGCTTTTTGCCCAGTACCACCCAGAAGTGGTTTTTCATGCCGCTGCCCACAAGCATGTGCCGCTGATGGAGGCCAACCCGCGAGAGGCAGTGTTGAACAACGTCTTTGGCACCCTGCATATGGTGCGGGCCGCCGATAGGCACCAGGTGTCGCACTTTATCTTTATCTCCACCGACAAGGCGGTCAACCCGACTAGCGTCATGGGTGCCACCAAGCGCATGGGGGAGACGATCGTTCAGAGCTTTGCCACCCATTCACAGACTTGCTTTACGGCAGTGCGCTTCGGCAACGTGCTGGGATCCAACGGCTCGGTGCTCTCTTTCTTCCAACAGCAGATCAGCGACGGCGGCCCGGTGACCATTACCCACCCGGAGATCACCCGCTACTTCATGACCATCCCCGAGGCTTCGCGGTTGGTAATCCAGGCCGGCGGCATGGCTTCTGGCGGCGAGATCTTCATCTTGGAGATGGGGGAGCCGGTGAAGATCGTCGATTTAGCACACAAGCTGATCCGCCTTTCCGGCTTGCGGCCAAACGAGGATATCGAGATCCGCTATATTGGCCTGCGTCCAGGTGAGAAGCTGCACGAGGAGCTGCTGATGAGCACGGAAAGCACTGTGCCCACGGAAGTCGAGGGCATCATGGTCTCCAACGGCACTCCGGTCACCTGCAAAGAAGTCGAGGTCAAGCTGGCCGCCTTGGAAGCGGCGGTTGCCGCTAGCCCGGTGGAAATCAAGGCCGCGCTGCAGGCTCAAGTGCCAACCTACCAGCCGATGGGCACAAGCCAGTGAACAACATCTCGGAGCGTCTGAAGCACGACTGGTTCATCCTCGCCAACTTGGTGTCCAAAGACTTCAAGTTGAAGTACCGGCGCAGTATCCTCGGTGTGCTCTGGAGTGTGCTCAACCCGTTTTTGATGATGGTCGTGCTGGCTTTGGTGTTCTCCTTCATCTTCCGTGGCGACGATGCCTCCCAGCCCTTTCCGGTGTATTTGATCCTCGGCACCACGCTGTTTAACTTGATGGCCGTGTCCACCACCGCCGGAGCCAACTCGATTATCGAGGCCGCGCCGCTGATCAAGAAGATCCGCATCAACAAGCTGATCTTTCCTTTGGAGAAAGTCTTGTTCGAGCTGGTGAACTTTGCCTTGTCATTGATCGCAGTGGCCGTGGTGCTGATATATTTTCAAGTTGCCCCAACGCTTAACCTGCTGTTCTTGCCACTGCTGCTGCTTTATGTGGTGATCTTTAGTGTTGGTTTGTCTTTGTTGCTATCAGCACTGGCTGTGTTCTTCCGCGACATCATCTATCTCTGGAGTGTGGTGATCACTGCTTGGACTTACGCTACGCCGCTTTTCTGGCCGATCAATGCTTTGCCGGAGTGGCTGGCAGCGGTGATGAAGTTCAATCCGATGTATCAATTTGTTACTTATTTTCGTTCCATTACGATGTGCGGTGTGCCACCGAAGATCAGCGACCTTTTAACGGCAACGGCCTCCGGCACACCCTATGTTGCGATCTGGCAAACACCGAGCCTTAAGGCTAACCTGATTTGTGTCGGCATGGCCCTGATTACCCTAGTGGTCGGCTTTTTGGTGTTCAAGGCGACCCAGAGGCGTTTTATCCTGTATGTGTGAGGGGGCGTGCGATGAGTGAAGGCATTGAGCCGCAAGCAGCCGTGGTGGTAGAAGATGTCAGCATGGTCTTCAACATCGCCAACGAACAGCTGAACAGCCTTAAAGAGTACATGTTGAAGCTGGTCAAACGAGAGCTGTTCTTCAAGGAGTTCTGCGCCCTGAAGAACATCTCGCTGCAGGTGGAGAAAGGCGATGTTTTTGGCATCGTTGGAGTCAACGGCTCTGGCAAGTCCACTTTGTTGAAGATCGTGGCCGGGGTCTTGGAGCCGACACGCGGCAGCTGTACGGTGCGGGGTACCATTGCGCCGCTGATCGAGCTGGGAGCCGGTTTTGACCTCGAGCTGACGGCGCGGGAGAACATCTTCCTGAACGGCTCGCTGCTTGGCTACAGCCGGCTCTACATCAAGGAGCATTTTGATGAGATCGTTGAGTTCGCTGATCTTTGGGAGTTCCTTGAACTGCCGATGAAGAACTATTCGTCGGGGATGATTGCTCGGATTGCCTTTGCCATCGCCACGGTCATCGTTCCGGATGTGCTGATTGTCGATGAGACCTTGGCCGTAGGCGATATGTTTTTCCAGGAGAAATGCGAGGCTCGTATCAATACCTTGATCCAAGAGTACGGCACCACAGTGCTCTTTGTGTCTCATGATATCAATCAGGTGGAGCGGATCTGCGAACGGGCGGTTTGGATCGAGAAGGGTCACCAACAGATGCTTGGCACGGTGGACGAGGTTTGTGAGGCTTATCGGATGCGCGAAAAGGGGGCGCTATGACAGCAGATATGAGCGGGCAGCCCGATGGCGGCGCGATGCTGGGTGCCGGCCGAGAGATGCCGGATGCGAACAGTGCGGTGCCGGATTCCAGCACAGCCGCGCAGTCTGCCAGTGATGAGCTAGAGCAGCTGACAGGCTGGCTCGACCTGCCACCGGCTGCCCGGCAGCAGCTCTTTGACAGCTGTGTGGCCAGCGCCGGTGCCTTGCCGACGATAACTAAGACGGCCACCAGCTTTTGGTGGCACCGACGGGAGGTAGCTGCAAGCTTGCTTGGTGCCGAGACGCTGAAAACGACAAAGGCGGACTTCAACACAGTGGCGCTGTATTACCACCGTCTGAACAACGGTGGCACCGAGCATGTACTGTGCCAGATGATAGACATGCTGGCGACGATGGGCAAGAAGCTGGTGGTGATCACCGACGATCCACCGCACCCCCAAGACTACCAGCCGGTAAGCGAGTTTGTCAGGGTGGTCCTGCCGGTTCCCGAGAAGGCGGGCAGTGACTTTGGCCAACGGGCCGCAGTGTTGCAAGCGGCCCTGCTCGACCAGCAAGTTGACCTGCTGATCTGCCACGCTTGGATGTGTGACACCATACTCTGGGACATGCTGGCGACCAAGTCGCTGGGCATCCCTTATCTCATCCAAACCCATAATATCTTCACTTTCCCGGCACTGACAGCGGAATGGCTCTACCAATACGATATGCCCGCGATCTATCAGTTGGCCGACGCTGTGGTGACCCTCTCGCGGGTGGACAAGCTGTATTGGCAGGCTTTCAACCACAATGTGCACTTGGTGCGAGAACCTCTGGACCACCCGCTACCGGCTTTGCATCCCGAACAGCGCCAAGCCCTGCAGCTGCTTTGGATCGGGCGCATCTCCTACGAGAAGAACTACCAAGACATCATCCCGGTGATGCAGGCGGTGTGCGCCGAGGTTCCCGAGGCACACCTGACGATAGTCGGTGGCAGTGAAACGCCCGAGGAGTTGGCGGCCTTTCTTTGCGATGTCGAGGCCGCCGGGCTGGCTGATGCTGTCACAGCGGTCGGCTTTCAGGCCAACACCGAGCCTTACTACCGCCAAGCCAGCTTGTTGGTTTCGACGGCCTTGCTGGAGGGCGGCCCTTTGACTTGGTTTGAGGCCATTGGCTATGGCCTGCCTTGTGCGGTGTATGACTTGCCTTACCTAGAGATACTGCGGGACGGCAGGGGTTTTGTGACTGTTGCCGACTTCAACCCTCAGCTTTTGGCGGCTGAGATCGTCCGGCTGCTGACTAATCCCAGTGCCCTTGCCCAGCTCTCC
>WRGR01000025.1 GCA_009787085.1 Actinomycetes bacterium | reverse complement strand
GTGCGTAGTAGTACTGCTCGCGGGCCTGCCCGGCCACCTCGGCCAGCCTCGCCGCCGAGGCCTCGGCATCCAGCTCCAGCTGCCGCAGCCCTGCAGACGAGGCAGATGCGTACCTCTTCATCTCGTCGGTCGCCATTTCCACGTAGTTGTCCGCATATTTGATTTCGGTCATGCGCAACGCTCCTTTCCCATGCCTTAAAACCCTGATGCCCAATTTCTTCGGCACCTTGTTCTCGCCGTAAACGTATTTCCTTGAAGAACAACCAGACGGCAACCAAGCAATGCCGTTTCATTTAGCTTAGATTGTTTTTTCACAATTGGGCAGCAGCCAGTTTTTGCACGGAGTTTCAGTTTTTTCCGGATCTGGGCGAGTCACAATTTGAACATTCAGTCAAAAGATGATCAATGCCTGAGAGGTTGCAAGAAAGACGGCACAGCTTTTTGGCGCAACAGCCATATGTTTCTGGAGGCCTGTAGATGTACAGGTCAACTGGCCTTAAGCTCTGGCTAGTTCAACTGGATATTACGCAAACGGCCGGCTGTGGTGCCTTCTTGGCGCCGGAAGGAACGGTTCAGGGTCAACACCGAGTTGAAGCCGACACGTTCGGCGGCCTCGCGAACACTGACCTTCGGGTCACGGAGTAACTCTTTGGCTGCCCGGATACGTGTGTCTTGAATAAAGGAGGCCAGCCCGACCCCGACATCGCGTTTGAAGGTATGTGAGAGATAAGCCGGCGAGATGCCAAAGGTGGCTGCTATCAAGTTGACGCTGAGGTTATGATCAGCGTAGTTCAGGCGCACATAGTTGGCGATTTCTGACATCCGCTTGTTGTAGGGCTCCTGTTTGATGTTCTGGGAGTACGCCTTCAGCAAATCGAATATCTCCTGCGCCGCCTCCTTGAGCTCTGGCAGCGAGCCTTTTGATGTGATCTCCGACTTCATAGCATGGATGTCCGGCTTCCCCGAGGCTGCGGATACATGCAGACGGCCAAGGGCGGCGACCATACTGTTGGAGAGACCCAACAGACGGTATTTGGCCTGTTCAGTGCCTGATGCAAGCTTCAGATAAGAGCTATCGAGCATTTCCATGTAAATACGCTCAGCATGCTCGAAGTCCTCGGATTCGATGCAGCTCATGAACTGGGTCTCGCACTTGAAAAACGCCGATTCCGGGCTGTCCCCAACAGGCGGGCTTTGCGAACAGTACGCGGCAACCGGCGAGTCATCACCGATTGTCCTGCGATACTGAAGAGCATCCACTGCCTCGGCATAAGATCGCGAGATGCCGCTGACTTGGGCTTGGGAGCTACCGATAGCCGCCCGGAAGGAAGAGCGGTTTTGCCTCCCGTCTACCTCTTCCGAGCGCTCATCGGCAGCTGCGGCAACAGCCTCCAAGCCGGAAAAACTCTCCAGCAGCTTATCGATGGCCATATGATAGTCCTGAATTGAGAAGTAGAATATAAACAAGCTGAGGGCAGCGATCAAGAACATCGATTTCAGCGCCCGTCCGAAAAGCAGTTCCGGGAAATCAGCCGCCCCGGCAGCCACCTCATGGTAAACGGCAATGGCCTGAACAAACAATATATAGGCCAACAGCAGCATTGCCCCCAGCAATACTAACAGGCTGCTACGGTACCAAACCGGACGCGGGCGCATTATCTCCGACTGCTGCGTCACCGTATCTTGCCTTATTGCCGCACTACTTGCTTCTTCGGCTTCCAATCACTGCCCCCCCGTCAAAACCGGTCAATAAAGCAAGCGGCCTGGTTGATGAAGACCACCACAAGCACCACGGTCAAAATAATGTAGGCGACATCTTGGTAGCTGGAGCTGAGCACAATGTCCATCTCAGATCTCCAACCACGACATCTGAAGCATACGCTGATGTCCGAACATTGTAAGCTGATAACGTGCCAATAAAGCTCCTTCCTTGTAAAGATGCCCATCATCGATGGCATCTTCGACTGCGACAATCAGGCCTGCGGCCTCCAACTCGATCAACGCCTGTTGGAGGTTCTTTTTCAGTTTCCAGGTCGGCACCTGTGCCAGAAAGCCTTTTCTCAATGCCTTGTATATCTCTGTATCCCAAGCGCCGCCCATGCTGGCAACAGCTTGCAGAACCGCCATTTTCAGGCTCAGGGTCGGCATCTGCTGTCTCAGGCGCAAGGGATTCTCTAACCTCTGCAGGTTAACTTTCCTAAGCACCCCCAGTTGCTCGCTAGGGCCGCAATAGACCAGAAACACCCCGAACACCATCAGCAAACAGGCAAGAACAGCCGTGAAGCTCGGATCTTTGACCATCAACGCCATGCTGAGGGTCACCGTAATGAAACCGGAAACATCACTGACGGCCAAGGCGCGAGACACCCCGCAGAACAGGAAGCTCTGATACCAAGAGAAATAGTTGAACCCGAGGCAAAGAGCACTCACCAAAAGGAAAATCACCGACCGTGTGTCTTGGAAAGTCGCAGCTATCGAGCCTAGGATCGGCAGCTGCTGGCTGAAAAGAACGCCAGTGACAACTATCACTACCACCCAGATCAATGCCTCATAGACAAAGCGGACGGTGATGCCGACACGGGCATCCGTAAAGTCCATAGCCCGGGCAGCCAAGGCACTCTCCACACCCCAGCCTAAGCCGACGATGGCCCCCAAAAGCGAGATTATCTCGAAGTTATGGGCTGTTGCAGGCAAGGCATCGGAGAGATACAGGCAGACGCAGCCGACGACAATAACCGCCATGCCGGTAATCACCCGCCGCGATACTTTCTCTCGGTACCAAAGGTTGGCAATCAGGGCACCGATCGCCGGATAAAACATGACCATCGCCACCGCAAACGTGGTATCCAGCATGTTGGCAACGGTAAAGGAGACAGCAGCAACGCTGCCTCCCACTACCGCACAGACTAAATAGGTGAGGTTGATGCGGTTAAAGCGCCGTACCACCCGCCAAAACTCGGACAGCAGACCGCTCACCGACATCCAGATAAAACAGGTCAGCGCAACCCCGAAGGTAATCAGGATCGAGGTGACGACACCTGCGAAAAACGGGTTGCGGTCAGCTATTGGAATGCCCAGAAAAGAGTCCTGCCCGACCAACATGCCGATGCCCTGATGGCTGAAAGCCCAGAGCAAAGCGCACCAGATGGCAAATAAGAACCCCCAATTGTAACGAACCCTACTACGACGCTCATGCAGAACTTGGTGCTCAAGCCCCAATACGAATGCCCTTCTACGATGCCGTGTCCTTTAGCGGTTCAAAAGCCCCTTTTCGCCCTAAAGCCGCATATACCCCAGCTGACCAACAAGACGTAACGCCACAAAACATCTCCCGGCAACTCAGGTTACAAATCAAAATAGCACCAATATCATAGCACCGGAAGTCATACTGAGAAAAACGATATCCGCCAGCGTAGCGGAAAATGGGAATGATCGATGTTTTGCGCTGTCAGAATGAGTCTGGCAACCCGAAAACCCACCTGGTTGCACCAACGGCCTAATCGATGCCCTCCAAAGCTGCCTGAAAGTCTTCCAACTCTTGCAAACGCCGTTTTGCCGCAAGCTCGCTATGCGCATAGGCATCGCCCTGCTTCACTTTTATCAGGCGCTGCAACTGCACACTGCCAAGCCGCGCCATCCAACGCCCAGCATCCTTTGGATACAGTATGTCAAGGTGCATCAGAATCAGCTCTACTACTGCGTCGACAACCCGCCTGTCAAAGCACAGCTCCCCCAGCCGTCGCTTGGCGATTAGCGCCCCCAAGCGGGCATGGCCATAAAAGTGGCCCTCGCCGTCAGAGCCGAGGCTGAAACTTGCCGGCTTGCCGAGGTCGTGGAAAAGCAGCGCCAAGCGCACCAATGGATCTGTGCGCTCAGATGCCGCCAAAGCCCGGGCAGTGTGCTCCCAAATGTCATAGCAATGCCAGCGGCTGTGCTGATCGAAGCCGACCACCGCCTCGACTTCCGGGATCAGTGGCACCAATACGTCGGCATACTCCATGAGCACCGGCAAGATACCGTCACCTGCCAGCATCAGCATCAGTTCATCACGCAGACGAGCAGGATCGACTACGGCCAGCTGACCGCTCCCGGCATGCAGCGCCACTGCCAGATGCTCGTCAATACGGCAGTTGAAGACAGCGGCAAAACGCAATACCGTCATAATGCGCAATGGCTCCTGACTCAAAAAATCGACCGCAGCCGCCGGGCAATCGCCTGGAGCGCAGAGCCGATCACTGCCTGAACTGGTCAAAGCTCGATATGTTTGATAGGCGTAATCCGTGCTGTCTGGGAAGCACCGCCCGACACTGCCGTGCCAAGCTGTGCATCCAACTGCCTGATATAGCGAAAAATCTGTGGTTTTTCCAGCCGAGACCATTTTCCACCTTCATTTCCCTTGGGAGGCGCCGATCACTACACGGCACCATCGGGCATCAGGGCGTGCAGACATGATAGCACAATAAATTATTACGTTCAGATCACACAGTGCCCGTCGAAAATGATATACTCGACAGGCATGATTTGACCCGGAAGCGTGATCGGTCAGAGAGCAACGGAGCTTTCATGGTATTCCCTGGAGGGGAGTCTCATGGGGGCTTTTTGTTTTCGCGTGGGGCGTGATACATGACGTGGCACAGAACGTGAAGCAGGGCGTGGCAGGCTGTTGGCAATCAGATTCACGGGTTAGCTCGCAAGTCAGTCCCGGGTGTTGCCCGGAACCAAAGAGTTCTATCCGATAAGGAGGTATTGATGAGAATAGGGATCCCCCGAGAATCAAAAACGGGCGAATCCAGAGTGGCAGGAAGCCCAAAGACAGTGACCCAGCTGATCAAGCTAGGCTACAGTGTTTGCGTGGAGTCGAGAGCAGGAGTCAAAGCCTCACTCCCAGACCAAGACTATGCCGAGGCTGGTGCCGAGATCGTCTCGACAGAAGAAGCATGGGCGGCGGATGTCGTAACCAAGATCAACGCACCCACAGACGAGGAAATCGCCAAGATGCGTAGTGGTGCCGTGCTGATCAGCATGGCCGATGCGCCAAGATCGCCAGAGCTTTTGGAAAAGCTTGCAAAAAAGGGCATCACTACCTTGGCCATGGACTCCGTACCGCGCATCTCCCGTGCCCAGTCATTGGATGTCATCTCATCGATGGCCAACATCGGCGGCTACCGAGCGGTCATCGAAGCCGGACATGAGTTCGGGTCTTTCTTTACTGGCCAAGTCACTGCTGCCGGCAAGGTGCCACCAGCCAAAGTCTTCGTCTCTGGTGCCGGCGTATCCGGGCTGGCTGCTATCGGCTGCGCCCGCTCACTGGGAGCCATCGTCTTCGCTACGGACATCCGTGCCGAAACCGCCGAACAGGTCGAGTCAATGGGGGCCACCTTCGTAGCTGTCGAGTCCGGCGACCAACAGCAGTCCTCAGACGGCTACGCCAAAGAGGCCACCGAGGATTACGCAGCGGCAGCGGCACGGATGTACGCCGAACAAGTCAAGGATATGGACATCGTTATCACCACCGCCCAGATTCCCGGCAGACAGGCACCACGGCTGCTCACAGAGGAGATGGTAGCCACGATGAAGCCGGGTTCGGTGATCGTCGACATGGCCGCCTCAAGCGGCGGCAATGTGGCCGGGTCACTACCTGACGAGATAGTGGTCACGCCGGGTGGTGTGAAGATCATTGGCTACACCGACCTTCCGGGACGTTTGCCCACCCAGGCATCTCAGATGTTCGCGACGAATGTCCTGAACCTGATGAAGCTCCTGACGCCGGGCAAAGACGGCCAGCTGACGATAGACACCGAAGATGTCGTCCAGCGCGGCATGCTGGTAGTTCAAGACGGACAGGTCACTTGGCCGCCGCCACAGGTTTCCGTTTCCGCTGCTCAAGCGGCAACAGCGCCCGAAGCCAAGGCAGCGGAGCCAACCGAGAAAAAGCCCCTTGATCCCCGCCCGCTCTACGTAGGCGCCGGCCTAGTAGCAGCGCTCGCCCTAGTATTGTTCTTCGTCTCGCCGCACGAGTTGCTGGGGCACTTCATGGTGCTGATGCTCTCAGTGGTCATTGGCTTTTACGTCATCGGCAATGTCGCACATTCTCTGCATACACCACTGATGAGCGTCACCAACGCCATCTCCGGCATCATTATCGTCGGCTGTCTCGCCGGCCTTCAGCTTGTTGACCCAGCCAAGTTGGCTGAGCCGGCCAGCATCGTGATCCTAGTGCTTTCTGTCGTCGGCATCTTGCTGGCATCGATCAACGTCTTTGGCGGCTTTACTGTAACCCAGCGAATGCTGAACATGTTCAGGAAGGGGCCAAAATGAGCCTATCCCTAATTGACGGTGCCTTCATACTTTCTGGGCTTTTGTTCATCTTGGCTTTGGCTGGACTCTCCAAGCATGAGAGTTCCAAGCGCGGTAACATCCTCGGTGCCATCGGCATGGGAATCGCCCTGATCATCGTGATCTTGGCAACCGTGCTTGGTAAAACTATCGATGGACTTGTCGTGCAACAGGCCGCCCCAAGCTTTGCCATTGGCGCGATACTCGGTGCGATAGTCATTGGTGCTATCATCGGCGTACTGAAGGCCGTACGCGTCGAGATGACCGGTATGCCGCAGCTGATCGCCTTGTTCCATAGTTTTGTCGGCTTAGCCGCTGTGCTTGTCGGCTGGTCGGCCTACTTCGGCAACGTCCTTCACGGTGACTTCAACGGCCTGCACAACGGCGAGCTGTTTGTTGGCATCTTCATCGGAGCCGTCACCTTCACCGGCTCGATTGTGGCCTACCTGAAGCTCTCTGAGAAAATCAGTGCCAAGCCGTTGGTTCTACCGGCGCACAGCTTCCTGAACCTGTTGGCGCTGGTGGCCTTCGTCGCGCTCACAGTGCTGTTCGTACTCTTCGGCGAAGGCCCGCTCGGCCTTGGTCTGCTGATTGCGGTAACGGTGGTAGCGTTGCTGCTCGGCCTACACTTGGTGGCCTCGATCGGCGGCGGCGACATGCCGGTTGTGATCTCTATGCTCAACTCCTATTCCGGATGGGCAGCGGCCGCTGCGGGCTTCACGCTGAACAACAACCTCCTGATCATCACCGGTGCCTTGGTCGGGTCATCCGGTGCCTATCTCTCCTACATCATGTGCAAGGCGATGAACCGCTCCTTCATCTCGGTCATCGCCGGCGGCTTCGGCGGGGACAGCTCGGCAGCTGCCGACGATAAAGACTACGGGGAGTACCGCGAGATCAAGGCCCCAGAGGCCGCTGACTTGCTGAAGAGTTCGAGATCCGTGATCATCACCCCCGGCTACGGTATGGCAGTTGCCCAGGCCCAGAGTGCGGTGGCCGACTTAACCTCCAAGCTTCAAGCCGTAGGCGTGAACGTTCGCTTCGGCATCCACCCGGTGGCCGGCCGGCTGCCTGGCCATATGAACGTGCTTTTAGCTGAGGCCAAGGTACCCTACGACATAGTGCTGGAGATGGACGAGATCAACGACGACTTCTCAGACACTGACGTGGTGTTGGTGATCGGCGCCAACGACACCGTCAACCCGGCGGCGGCTGAAGACCCCCAGTCACCGATAGCCGGAATGCCGGTACTCGAAGTCTGGAACGCCACCTCGGTGATCATCTTCAAGCGCTCCATGGCCACCGGCTATGCCGGCGTACAAAACCCGCTCTTCTTCCGCGAGAACTCGGCGATGCTCTTCGGCGATGCTAAAGTGAAGGTGGAGGAGATCGTCAGGGAGCTGTAAGCCCAAACAAGCCCCTCTTCAACTTCAGGGTTTCACGCAAGGTGCTGACAGCATGAAAACGCAGTCTGCACCTTGCGTATTGGCCGTTGGCAGGCTGGCAAATTACTTAACAGCAAACAAATCTTGGATCGCTGAAAAGGCCTGTGCGAGTGCAGGGGAAGAAACCGCCATACTTCTCAAATATTTGGTCTATTATCTCTCGCTCAGTCTTCGAGATCGTCATACAGAGCCTGTCGGCGGCCGAGGCAGCGTCGCAGTCCTTATCTCCCCCACGGCTGTAGACAATGGTCGGACAGGTATCATGGGCGACGCAGAATATCTGGTCGCCGAAACGGATAGAAATGTCCTCGTCAAAACCACATGACGGGCTGTCACTGTAAAGCCTGCGATTGTTGAGGATACCCTTCAGCAAAGTGCTTTCTTCAGGAGTCAGACAGGCATTGATCTTTTGTCCACAACGCGAATAGATCAAGATGGCATTGGAGCCCCTGATCTTGGTTTTCGGAACGACCGTACTGCTGGCGACATACCCACAGATCGCCGCGACGCCCATACAGCCGACCACAACAGCAGCTTGTTTTATCATTTTGCTAAACCCCTACCGTCCGCAAGTAATCGACGAAGTGCAACCGCACACAACCACTCAGCCACTCAGCCACTCAGCCACTCAGCCACTTGTTAAAGCACGGTGCCAGCCTTCGCCCCTTTTTTGATATATATCCACTATAACTGCATTGAACCACCATTTCGAGAGTTTAGCGAAAACTACATAAAATGACCATAAATTACTTTATTAGGCTAAAGCGTATTCATTCATTTTGCCAATCTGCAACATCGCCTGAAGAGTGACGGGCGGTCGATTTAATGTTTTCTATTGAGTTTTTACCAACATGCCCATGCTCCTTTGGAGTGAAACGTCTCACTAACAAGGAGCATGGGCATGTGGCCTTCCTTAACTTGTTTTTCAGGGCACCTGCAGCACTTACTCGAATTCTATGCGCACTCCCCGCTCTTTTAGTACATCATTTGCCAGCGGAGTGACTATTGTGCCCTTGGGGCACAATAGCTTGGAGCCTTTGGCAATGGCCATTGCCTTGTCTTGAGTCAACAGTGCCTTCTCCAGCTTGGCCCCTTGGCCACCGCCTTCGGCAGTGCCGACAACACCGGGCGCAGCGTTGGCCGCCGCTGGAGCCGCTGCTGCCGCGAACACTGGCAAGGCCACTGACGCAATCGGGGCGGCACCGGTGTGCGGGGCGGCACCAGCAAACACACCGTCACCGCCCTGACCCTGCTCCTGGCGAATCTTCTCTAGCAGGCGGCATACTACCTCTTCAATCAATGCCTCTATATCCATGTGAATCCTTCCTATCAGTGGATCCCTATTTGCAGATCAGGCCGAACATGCCGTTGCTGAAACCAGCGGCGTTGGCCTCGTCGTAGTCGATATGCATGAAATTGTCCGCATTCTCGGATACGCGAACTTTCACGTCCCTGAAGGTCAGGGGGCGCAACGAGTCAAGCGCAAAGCTTACCCGATCGCCGTCAGCCAAGCCGAGTGCTGCCGCCGCCTCTGGCCGCATGTGGATATGCCGCTCAGCGATGATCAGGCCACCTTGGGTATCCACGTGGGCGTTGCCGTTCTCGATGCGGATGCCCGGCGTGTTATATAGGTTGCCGCTGTCGCGGCAGGGCGGGTCAACGCCGAGGACCGTGGCATCGGTTCGGGACACCTCGATCTGGGTCTGGGCACGTTCCGGGCCGATCACCACCACTTGCTCCAGCCGCCCGGCAGGCCCGACTAGCGCCATGCGCTGCTGGCCGACGAACTGGCCGGGTTGGGAGAGGTACTTCGCCCAGTTCAAGGCGTAATCGTCGCCGAACAGCGCCTTGGCATCGGCGACCGACAAGTGGACGTGGCGGCCCGAGGCCTCGACCTGAAACCAGCCTTGGGCGGCCAGCCCGGCACGCACCTCAGCCAGCACGGCATCGGCCACGGCCTCAACCAATGCATCCAATTGACCATTCATCGCATTTCTCCATATTGTCCGCTCACTGCCCGTAGGCAGAGAATGTACAGCAGCGAGGAAAGCCGGTTGAAGCCCTCCATCAGATCGGGGCGTGACGTTCGGCCATCGGGTTGTTTGAAAGCCGCATAAAAGCTGACCTCGCAGTGGCGACTGGCCGCTCGTAAGGCATTCAACAGCACTGGCAGCTCACCGTCGCGATAACTGATATCGAACAAATGACCCCGCCCGAAGTGACGCTGGGGATGATGGGACACCTCGCGCACCGCCTGATAGTCCAGACCGATTACAGTGTCTTGAGCGAAAAGCTCGCCCAGCACCTCGGAGCGCGACAGCGCAGCGACATAACGGTGAATATCTTCTAAATCGTCAACCAGCTGGTCGCAGGCCAAGGCCGCCGCCCGCACTTGGATCTTTAAGACCTCAGCAATCAACAAGTCGATCTCACCGCGTAGGCGAATTCGCAGGTCGTCTTTGGCTACCAGCAGATTGCCTGTAAGCTGGGTCATGTGTTCCGGCTTCTCGTCCAATACACCGCCGCTCTCGAGATGATAACGCTTCCCTATGGGTTGCTGGCCGCCCGAGCCGCCTAGGGCAGATATAGCAGCGTCTGGAACTGCCATGCCCGCTGCCGAAACAGTCAGGCTACCCGAACCCGGCCCCACGTCTTGGTTCAACTTAAGCTTGCAGTCAATAACCACGGCCTTGGCTGCAGGAGTGAGCATGCAGTCGGCAGACAACTGTAGCACGCCGTCGCTAACGGCATCGCCGTCCTTGATGATTTTCTTGACAATGTCTTCTGTGATCAACTTCATTGTTTTATCCCCGCCTCAACCTGCGTCTCCCAAGGAAACAGCATCGAAGTCATTCCTTTGGAGAACCGGAGTGAGGAAAGCACCGATCAAGGCCGCTCTGCCAAGCTGCCAGCCGGCTGGGCAGGATCGATCGGCGCTTCCCCAGATCGCACGAGTTTTGGCAGGATCTTCTCCACATCGACATGTGGGCGCGGGATGACATGCACACTCACCAGCTCGCCGACCCTGTCAGCAGCAGCAGCACCAGCATCAGTGGCTGCTTTGACCGCACCAACGTCGCCACGCACCATCACGGTGACAAGGCCGCCGCCGACATGCTCCTTGCCAATCAGAGTGACGTTGGCCGCCTTGACCATAGCATCAACAGCTTCGATGGAGCCGACCAGGCCTTTGCTTTCGATCATTCCGAGCGCAACTAAGTTATCCATTCTTCTTCCTCCAAATCTTGTTTTGCCTTGACTAGCTTATTGGTTGCTTTGTCTTACTTGGCCACTTGCTTGCCTTGCCTTGCTAAATGACATTTTGATCTTTCAATTTCGAGTACACGAGCTGAACAAGCGAGTTGATCGTGTCTTCGGTGGGGTTGCCGGTTGGGGCAACGGCCTTGCTGACCGTCTCCGCCACCGCCCTGTTACCAGCTAGGCTTAGGTCATGGGCGGCCTTGGCACGGATCTCGGCGAGATCCTGGGTGCCGTAGGCGATGCGGCGGTAGTTGATGAGGTTCAGCGGTGAGACGTTGTCGGATGTCGAACTGCCGCCGACGGCACCACAACCCAAAGTCAGGGCTGGTGCTATGCCAGTGCTGGCACCGATGCCGCCTAGGGCAGCCGGCGTGTTGACTAACAGCCGACTGACCGGCTTTTCCAGCGCGAACTCCCGGATCAGCTCCTCATTTCTGGAATGCATGACCATCGTATGCCCAGCACCTTCGTTGTCTAGGATCTTGATGGCCAAAGAACAGGCAGCCCGCCAGTCGTTGACCACGAAGAAGGCCAGGACCGGACAGAGCTTCTCACGGGAGAAGGGGATCTTCTTGCCGATCTGGGTTTCTCGGCCAACCAGCAACTTGGTGCTCTTGGGTACCAGCACACCGGCCATCTCGGCCACCTGCAGCGCTGTTTTGCCGACCACCGCTGGGTTGGTGCTGAAGTCTGGGCGCAACAAGATGGCATCGATCCTCGCCTTCTCGTCGTCGGCCAAAAAATAGCAACCTTGACGCTTCATCTCGGCCAGCACGCTCTGCTCGATCTCCCGCTCGACGATGATCGACTGCTCAGATGCACAAATCACACCGTTGTCGAAAGTCTTGGAATCGATGATCCGCTGTACCGCCAAAGCGATGTCGGCGCTCTTCTCGATATAAGCCGGGCCATTTCCGGGCCCAACACCGATCGCCGGGTTGCCGGAAGAATAGGCCGCCTTGACCATCGCCTCGCCGCCAGTGGCCAAGATCAAGTTGGTGTTTGGGCTGCTCAACAGCTCATCGGTGCCCTCCTTGGTGGCCTTACAGAGCACACCAAGGCAGCCGGGTGGTGCTCCAGCGGCTTCGGCCGCACGGCGGATCACCTCGACCGTCTCGATGATGCAGGCCTTGGCACTGGGATGCGGTGAGAAGACCACCGCATTACCAGCTTTGATGGAGATCAGAGCCTTGTAGATAACTGTGGAGGTCGGGTTGGTGGAGGGAATCAAAGCGGCGATCACGCCAACTGGCACCGCAACTTCAAATAACCGGTTTGGCTCATCGACTTTGACTATGCCGACAGTCCTCATGTCTTTGATGAAATCGAAGACAACTTGAGCGGCGAAGTAGTTCTTGATCGCCTTGTCGGCAGCCTTGCCATAGCCGGTCTCCTCGTTGGCCAACCGTCCGAGGCGCTCGGCATTTTGCAGCGCCGCGTCCTTGATGGCCGAACAAATCGTATCGATCTGCTCCTGGCTCATCCGCGCCAGCTCGGCCTGTCCCAAAACAGCTCTGCGCAGCAGGTCACGGCTCTCCTGAATGGCGGCCAAGTCATTGTCTATCTTATCTGTCGGTCGAGTCATGGCTAAAGCTCCGTCGGATTGTTTGCCACGTAGATACAGGCATCAGCAAAAGCATCACAGGCAGCCTTACAAGCCGACTGGGAGCCAACCATTATCGCACCCGAGATGTTCGTGGTGTTCAAGGGCGGGTTGAAGTAAGCAGCAATCTCGACATCGGCGGCCTTCAATGCCGCGTCTAGGGCGAAGAGCATCTCCACTGGCGGTGCCATGCAGTAAGCCATCGGCGTTCCAGTCGACACGTTGCAGATCTTCGCTAGGTAGCTGCCAGATGCCGAGATGGTGTGTGCCATATAGATCGAGTCGCCAGCGTCGTTGGCATTGACATAGCAAGAGCCGTTGCGAACATGCTCCACGGCAGCCTCCAAGCCGGCTTTGACCTCAGCCGGGTTCGGGCCAGCCAACACAGCAATGGCCTCGCCAGAGAGTTTGGCATAGTCGTCGTTTAGCGCCGAGAAGGTGCTCTCACAGTACACCACCGTTACATCAGCCTTCTTCGTCGCCTCATCAACGGCCACGAAAGTGATATCGTCGATCGATGCGGTGAGCAATGCCAAGCTCCTTTGCTGTTCGTTAAGCTTCAGTTGTTCGGCCAGTCCACTGTCCACACTGGGAATGATCTTTTGGCAGACTAAGTCGGCGCGGATAATATCGCCTTGCATGATTGCCCCCCCTTTCTCAGACCAGCTTCAAATCGACACCGGACATCTTGTGCTTGATCATCGACTGTGCCAACTCCGCAATCTGGGCACCAGCTTCGACTGGCGGCGTACCCAAGGCATGGATGTTGGAAATCACCGTACGCCGCGACTCTTCCATGCCAACTGTCGGCTTGTAGGCCAAGTATGCACCCATCGAGGCCTGGGAATTCAGCCCCGGCCGCTCACCAGTGAGCATGATCACCACATCGACTGCGGTTAGCTCGCCGATCTCCTCCATTGATGCCACCCGGCCGTTTTTGACGAAGAAGGGGCGGTCAGCATAGCTGATGCCCAGTGACTTCAAGCCCTGTTCCAGCGCCGGCAGCACGTCTTTGGCATTGCGCTCAATGGCACTGGACGAAAGGCCGTCGGAGAAGACAATCTGTACCTGCTTGCCGGCCTGGGTGTTATTTTTGACGACCTCAATCGAAGCATCGGAGAGGCGTTTGCCAGTTGGCGGGTTTTTCAGGTACTCGGCCTTGTCATCTGAGCGGCTCTCCAACTTGACCATCTTCAACTCTTCGATCACCCGCTCGTCGACATCTGACCAAACTGCGTTCTGGGCAGCCGCATGGTCGGCCTTGACCCGCACATATGCCCGGCTCAAGGGCCTGGGACCGGCACGCCAAATACCTAGGCGGCCAGAGGTAAACCGTTTCATCTTGCGGTAGCCCTCTTCGTCGTGGGCGTTGGGCACCCAGAAGGTCTCTTGCATAGTTAGGGCAGTGGCGTCCGGTACGAACTCGCTGCTGTCAGCTGCGGGAACCGGGCTGGCCGGCAAAGCCTCTGCCACAGCACCAACAGTCGGCGTAGCACCGGTGCTCGGGGCGGCCCCACTGGCTGGGGCAGCACTGCCAATTGGCGCGGCACTGCCGCTCTTGGCTATCTCCTCTTGGATGACATTCGAAACCAGCAGGCGAATAGAATCACGTAGAGCATCTTCATTTAACATCTGTAAACCTCCTGAACCTTATCTAAGGAAAATCGAAGCATCGCCGAAACGTTCGGTCGGCATGCAGTTATCGTCCAGTATCTCCATCTTCTGTAGCCACTTTTCAAAGTCTGGGTCGCGGCGAAGACCGGTTAGTTCCAGTATGGTCTGCAAATCGTGGTTGCCCAGCAGCTGGTAGTTGAGCATGATATCATCGCCCATCGGCGCCGTTACGAAGTAGGGCATGCCGGCCTCGGCAACCAGCATGGCCAGCACCTCAGAGTCGTTTTGGCTGGCTGGCATATGGTTGGTATAGCAGACATCGACACCCATCGGGAAGAGGTGCATCTTGCCCATGAACAGCTCTTCCAAACCGCCGCGCTGCTGCTGCACAGAGTCGTAAATATATTCTGGGCCGATGAAACCGACCACTGACATCACCGCGAAGGGGTTATAACGGCGGGCATAGCCGTAGGTGCGAGCCTCCAAGGTCAGCTCATCAACACCCATGTGAGCAGCCGCTGAGAGCTCAGAGCCTTCGCCGGTTTCAAAGTACATCGGGTTTGGAGCACCAGAGATGCACTCGTGCAGACCAAGGTCGTAGGCCTCATCCAAAAGCTCGGTGGAGATGCCAAAGGACTCGTTGGCCTTCTGGGTACCAGCAATGGACTGGAAGATCATGTCCACTGGGGCGCCTTTACGGATTGCTGCCATCTGGGTGGTGATGTGCGAGAGCACGCAGTGCTGAGTCGGGATGTCCCATTTCATGCGCAGTTCGTAGAGCTTGTTCTCCAAGTAAACGGTGGACTCTACGGTGTCTTGAACCGGGTTTAGGCCGATCATGGCATCACCGATGCCATAGGCTAGCGCCTCATAGGTTTCGACGAAGATGCCATCGATATCGTCGGTGGAGTGGTTTGGCAGGGCACGGGTCAAAGCAATGCCCGGCCGCCCCATCTCAGTGCAGCAACGGCTGCGGTTGTTGATCTTGCGCGAGGCATAGATCAGGTCGAGGTTGGACATGATCTTGGCACAGGCCGCGATCATCTCGCTGGTCAGGCCAGTGCAGATACGCTGGATGACCGGCTCGGTGGAAGTGTACTCCATGAGGAAGTTACGCAGGTCGCCGACGGTCCAGTTCTGAATCTCCTTATAGACGGTTTCATTCACCTGATCTTGGATGACTCGGGTAACGTCGTCTATCTCATAGGGAACCGCTGGATGGTTCCGGATGTCGGCCAAGGTGGTCTCACAAAGCACAATTTTGGCAGCGGCCCGTTCCTCTCTGGATGTCGCGGCCAAACCGGCAAGCTCGTCTCCCGACTTCTGCTCACTGGCCTTGGCCTGAACCTCGTTCAAGTCTTTGAACTGATAGGTTTTCCCGAACATTACGGTTTTTAACTTCATGATCAACTCCTTTTGAAACCCTTAACTGTAGCTTCTCTGTTTTCTTTGCCTAAAACCTACATCTTTCACTTATTTTTCCCACCAACCTATTTGAAGATCAAGGTCTTTACAATCACCGGCAAAACCATCCCGCCGGCAACAGGATTGCCGATATCGATATAATCCCCTTCAGCCACTTCAACGCTATCGATGCAGACCACACGCAGACCCTGAGGCAACAGGCGCCGCAACGTCTGCCCCAGCGCCTTGGCCATATCCTGCTCGACCAAGACGATGATAATTCGGTCGCTACGGACGATCAGATCCAGCCCCTGGATCAGCTGCCGGGCGATGGCCTCAACAGTACTGAAGCCTGGAGCCTGGATACCTTGGAAGGCCACTGCCACCTGAGATGCCACATCGCTCAGGTCAAACCACCCGACCCGTTTAGCGACCTCTGCGGCAAAGGCCGGCTGGTCAGGCGGGATGTCGTTGGGTATCTTGATAACTGGCACATTCTTCAGGGGCAACGCCGCACGGTCATAGGCCACAGTGGTGCCGCTGATGTCAGCAGTATGCGACCCAGCACCGACCACTGTCGCCCGGATCGTCTCCTCCGGCTTCAGGACGGTCATCCTCTCTGCCAATACCGAGCCGCGCAGCTCCTGAGCTAAAATAACGCCCATGTCCTGATAGCGAAACAGATCGGAGCCGTCTGCGTCTTGGCAATAGTAGACATCGGCCACACCACCGGAATACATGACATATTCCGGTGTGGCCGACAAGGGCATATCCTTGATGGTCACCATCATCTTGAAGTAACGGTCGCGCTCGGTGATACCTACGGAGGCCTCCAGCTGGCGCACCATAATGCGCGCCAGCGCCCGCAGCCTCTCCGGGTCGGCCACGTCACCTACGGCGATGCCCAACCGCTCAGCTGCAATAACCTGTGCGATCTTCTCATTGATGTAGACGATTCGGCCATCGCAGTCCAACTTTACCTGCCGCCCACCGATGTCCAGGCAACCAGCGGCAATCACCTCGCCACGGTCGAAGACGGCAATGTTTGAGGTGCCGCCGCCGATGTCGATATTGGCCACTGTGGCTTTCAGCTCTTTGGAGCACTTATCGGCTCCAGCGCCCTTGCCGGCGATGATGCTTTCTAGATGGGGGCCGGCAGTTGCCACCACGAAGTCGCCAGCATAGCCACTGAGCTTAGCAGCGGCCTCCGAGGCGTTCGCCCGGCGTGCGGTCTCGCCGGTGATGATCACAGCGCCGATGTCAATGTCGGTCTTCTCAATGCCCGCATGTCGGTATTCCCGGTCGATGATCCGCATTACTGCACCCATGTCAATGCAGTCATCAGCAGTCAGCGGCGTGAAGTAGATCTCGCTGCGATAGATGATCGTCTTGCCAGCAATTGCCACCCTGGCGATATTGAAGGCCGAGGCCAAATTCTTCAGGGTGATCCTAGAGAACACCAACTGGGTGGTGGATGTCCCGATATCGATCCCAACGCTCAGGATCTCCTGTTTAGTAAAGTTCTCCACTCGCCTTGCTGTCCTTTTCTCTCACCATAGCCATTGCACGGTCTATTGCTTTGCAATAGGCATTAGTTTCCGGTAGTTGGGAGTGGCGCTGCGTCATCTTTCTGTGTCCCGCCACCTTGCCTCAGAGCTCCAATAACTTCTTCAGCTCGTCGATGCCCCGTGAGTCATAGGCGCTGGTCATCAGCAGCCGTTGCACTCCGGCCAAGCGTAGCGAGAACTCCGCATAAGAGCTGCTTCGCTCGTCAGACATCAGGTCAGCCTTAGTGATAATGCCCAGTGTCGGCCGGGTGAACATGCGCGTGATGCCCGGCGGGAACACCGTCTGGGTGTCTCTGCAGCCCATGACCAAGGCCACGTAGTCAACTTCCATAGATGTCACCTGAAGAGCCGCATAGTAGTTGCGGTTCTCCAAGTATTCGCCCGGAGTATCGACTACTGCACCGTTGAACTCCAGAGACTGGGTCTTCAGATAGTTCAGTGGCAGGTCGAAGAGACGCTGGGAAAGCGTGGTCTTACCTGAGCCAGAAGCACCGATGAGCATCACTTTCTTCACCAGCTGCCACCCCTGTTCACGCAAATCTGCACACTGCCTTGTCCTTTGCAGCACCCCATCGTCTAGGTATGCGTCACTTCCGGGACAGCCATTCCCTGCAGTTTCTGTAACTGTTCCAAAACCTCCCTGATCGACGACTCCACCGAAGCGACATCGCCAACGATCACCAAGGAGCCGTTGAAACGGTCGATATAGCCGATGGCAACGTCCCCGGACTTCAAAGCAACATCGGCGGCAATAATTGCCCCCTCACTGGGGGTGATCGTCAGGATGCCGATAGAGTCGGCACCTTCATCCAAACCGAGCTTGCGATAGATACTGGCATCTGGGTTGACGATGATATGCGCCAATGTCACCTGCTTGCCGGGGACATATTCTTGAATAACACGCCTAGGGAATGCTGCTTCGCTCATCAATGGCCTCTCTGCAGTCCAGTCAGCGGCCACGACCGCTGAGGCTGGCCAGCTCAGTTCGCGGCTCTTGGCAAGATCCGCTCCACATCAACGTGCGGGCGCGGGATGACGTGAACAGAGACAAGCTCGCCAACCCGGTCAGCTGCCGCTGCCCCGGCATCGGTGGCCGCTTTGACCGCGCCGACATCGCCGCGCACCATCACGGTAACGAGGCCGCCGCCAACATGCTCTTTGCCGATCAACACGACATTTGCCGCCTTGACCATGGCATCAGCGGCCTCGATAGAACCGACCAAGCCTTTGGTCTCAATCATTCCGAGAGCGATCTGGTTTTCCATCATGCACTTCCTTTCTTGTAGTTTTCTGGATGCCCTATACCGGGCTCGTTTTTCTTCACACAGCTCAGCCGGTTGGCAGTGTCAGCCGTGTAGAATACAGTCGTAGGCTCAGGCAAGCCGAGGATCACAGCAACAACTCCTTGAAGTCGTCGTGCGGAGACGGGATAACCGTGAAGTAAACGACATTGCCGGTCTGCTTGATGGCCTCCACGCCGCTTGACACCGCCGCCCGGACATCGGCCACATCACCGGTCAGGGTGACATAGGACTTGCCGCCGATGCCACTGCCCAGCCTGATCTCAACAATTCGGACATCGGCTTCCTTGGTCGAGGCATCGGCTGCCGCAATCAACGAGGCCATTGAGAGGCTCTCGATCACACCCACCGCGCCGATCCGGGCAACATCTGTAGTACTGGTTATCGCCGGGAATATCTGCTCATCGATGTTTGGTATCACCAAGTCGTCTATCACATGCTCGCCGCCAATGCGGATGCCGGTGCGCATCGCGCCCTCCACAGAGGCAACATCGCCGTAGATCAAGGCGATATATTTCCCCGGACAGGTCGGGGTAGCCAAGTAGATATCGATCTTGGCGGCCTTCAACATCGCGTCCGCCGCCTCAATGCCCTTGGCGATGCTATTCAGTTCTAAAAACCCGATTGCCTTTATCATCGCTGCCATAAGACCTCCGTTTAGTTTCTCTCGATGACGACTGCATTGTCACTGACAGCGCTTACCGTCCCGTCAATGCTGGCATGGACATTTGCCCCCAGCTGGCCTTCAGTGACGCACCCAACCACGTCACCGCACTGAACCTTGTCACCGATGACAACCGTTGCTTGGGCAGGTACGCCGATATGCTGTTTGAGCAGTATCTCCACTCGCTCTGGCACAAAAGCCGTTGTCGTCAGCGGTGCCGGGCAGTCATAGGCGGCCAGGCCGAGCCGCATAATCAGACGCTTCACGGGAATCTTGCGGAAGTCGAAGAGCCTGGAGGCCGTAAAAGCAGTACCGCCGCTGTCGTTTTTGACTCCCGCTGCTGCCAATTGTTGTTTGATCATCACGTTGATGCGCCTTGGTGACAGGCCGACAGGACAGGCGTAAAGCTCACAGGCACCGCACTCCGAACAACCCAAAGCCCGCTTCAGGCCTTGGAAGTCCGAAAGGCCGTAGTTGGCAACGCGCATCACCAAGTGCGGCTTGACATCATGGCCAAGCAAGTCTCGGGGACAGAGGTCGGTGCACTTCTGGCACTGTTCACAGGCTGTCCGTGACTGCTTGAGCACCAAGCCGTCGGACATCGACTTCTCCACCACCAGCCGCATATCTTGGGCGAGCAGGATAATGGCCTTGGTGGTCTTGGTGATCGGCGCGTCGAGGTCAGCCACCAGCTTGCCCATCATCGCCCCACCGTCGATTGCCGCTTGGCCGCTGACATCCGAGACCCCGGACAACGCCAGAGCCTCACGATAACTGATACCGATGGGCAGCTCGTAGGTAGCTGGCCGGGGCACATCGCCGGTGACGGTGACAAAGGTGGTAGTCACTGGGGTGCCGCTGGTGGCCGAGGCCACGTTGATCAAGGTTTCAACGTTGCTGACCACGCAGCCCACCGTTAGCGGGATAGCGCCGCACGGCACGACTTTGCCCAGTACATCGTAGACCATGACCTGCTCGTCACCGGCCGGGTAGTAATCGCCCATTTCAAAGACCTCGACTCCCGCAAAGCCGGTGATGTCCTGGCGCAGCTGGTCGATCACCTCACCGTGCTTGGCCTTGATGGCGATGTAGGCCTTTTTGGCGCCGGTTAGGCGCATAGCAACATCTAAGCCTTTCAGGAAGTCCTGGCTGCGCTTGACCAGCAGCTGCTGGTCGACCCGGATCAGCGGCTCGCACTCCGAAGCGTTGACGATCAACGTCTCGGCCTGAGCTGCCAGTTTGACGTGGGTGGGAAAGCCGGCGCCACCAGCGCCAACAACGCCAGCCTCCCTAATGCTATCCAATAACTCAGTGCTCATCGACTACTCCTGTTATTCTTTGCGGGTATCGTTGTCTGGGTCGATAATGCCGACTATCAGCATGTCGATCGGGGCATCATTCAGCGATTCGTGCTTGCGTGCCGAGCTGCCGGAAACCATCAAGACCCGTTCGCCGATGCCAGCGCCAATGGTATCGACAGCCACCACCACAGGCCCCGTGTCCGGATGATCGCTGAGGTCGTCGAGCACCCTGACTTGCATCAGTTTCAAGCCTCTGAGGGTCTCCTCTTTACGGGTACACCAGACATTGCCCATCACATAACCGATCTTCATGCCGCTGCCTGTCCCTTCTCGAACTGAGCCTTGATGCTGTCAATGGCCTCGGTCACTGCGGCCGTATCCCCAAAGATGGCAATCATCGTGAAATGCTGTGGGCAGATGCCCTTGATCTCCAGCACATCGACTCCCGAGGCCTTCTCGGCAATGTCTGCCGATTTGACCATCTCTATCAGCTTGCCTTGCACTAGGCCGATGGCATCAAAGCGGCGTTCGCGGAAGTAATCGCGGACCTGGGAGCGTGCCGCCAGCATCTTGAGCACTCCGGGCGACGGTTGCTTGATAATCTGGAAGTCCACTAGCACATCCCTTCGGCTGTTGTTTTTCTGGCAAGCGGCAGACAGCAGTTCATGGCAATGCCGATCGGCGTGATGAACAGCGGGTTTGCCGGTTTGGCCACTCGGATGCCAAGTTCGTCAGCGATGACTTCTTCAATACCTTTTATGCAGCTGGTACCGCCGACCAACACGGCCTCATCGACTTTGAAACCCCGGGTATGGCACTGGATGATAGTGGCGATCTTTTGGGAAACCGGCTTTAGGAGACGCGCCATTTCGTCGGCGCGCGTGGGATCGCGCTTCATCTTCTCGGCCGCCTCAAAGCTGACCTTGTAGCTGCCGGCCACCACCAAGGTGCAGTGGCTGCCGCCGGTGGGCTCATCGGCGGTATAAACCACTTGGCCGTCCTCAATGACCGCCAAGCCGGTGGTGCCGCCGCCGATATCGACAACCACACCGTTTTTTACCTTCAGCAAGGCATTGGCCGCCTCTGGCTCATCGACGACGTTGACCACCTGAAGGCCAGCGGCCTCGGCGACATTGCCGATAAAACGCATATCACTTAAGCCCGTGCCGGGAGGTATGGCGATGGCCGTGTGCCTCAGTTCCCGCCCGATCTGTTCCTCAACGTTGCTCTTCAAACTGCGGACAACCTCGATCGCCCCTAGATAGTCAACGACAATGCCGTCGCGCACCACTTGAGCGAAGCGATAGGCGCCGGCAAGCGGCTGCATTTGAGAATCCAGAACCACCAACACCATATAGGCAGTGCCGATATCCAAGCCAACGAAAAGCTGGTCGTCAGGCTGCGGGCGCTGCGGAAAAACGACGGCCTGTTCAAAGGCTCGTGTTACAGCATTTGTGCTCTCGAAGGATCCCATTTCAAGTCCCAACCATCATTTGATGTAGTCCCTGATCATGCCGCCGCCGTACTCGTTGGCTTTGTAGAAAACATGCAGCTCATTGTTGCCATCCAACTCATAGCGAACTGCGTCAAGCAAGCCGTTTTGCTCAGCCGACATCAGTGACTCATTGATGCCGGCGGGCTTGAATGCCCGGAATTTGCGGTACTTATCCTTCAGTTGGTCGATCACGCCACAGACATCGTATTCGCTGCCGTCCTCAAACAGTTTTAAGATCGCGTAATTCAATGGCAGCATCTCAGGCCTCCTTCTTCTTGAACAAGTCCAACGGGTTTATCGCTATCAGGAATATGCCGACGACCATGACGACCGCCGCCAGCCATTGGATAGGCGCTAATACGTAGCCGCTGGCCACACTGAGCGAACCGTCCACATAGCCCCATCCGAGGTAAAGGCCACAGACCAAGAAGCTGAAGAAGGGCACCCAGAAAGAGAAAGTACCATTGCAGGCCATTCCTAAGGCAGCACCACACATGCTGTTGCCCTTGTACCAAAAACCAAAAGACATGCCGGCAGCCAAGCCGGAGATCAGGAAGAACACCAGCGGGCTGGCCAAAAGCGAGGTATCTGGGTCGATAAACGGGCCTTTGAAAGCATCGATCAGCATCGACGGGTAAAGTCCTAGATGGCCGGCGATCAAAAATAGCGCCGGGGTGACGATAAACAAAGCGACGATGCCAGAAGTGGCCTGACGTATGGAGATGGCGATCTCATAGTCCATGACTGATGTGCCAAAACCGGCAATGGCACCTTCGATGCCCCAGCCGAGTGCAGAGATCAAGGCGATGGCCAGGCCGATCAAGAACTGGACATTAAGTTCTGTGCCAGCAAAGGCGGTGGAGCCGATCATGAAAGTGGCGGCAATACAGATCAGGATGCCAACCACCATCCGCAGGTTCAAATTCTGCTTGAACAGCAGCCGACCGATGATGGCGCCGATAGCCGGGCAGAGCGCAGAGATCGGCGTGGCTATCGGGCCAGCCATGGTCAGGGCGATAAGATAGGCAATCGAGGCCACTGGCCCACCGATCAAAGCGCAAATCACCATGACAATGCCCGGTTTGGATCCTAGGCAGCGCAGATAGTCCTTGAACTTGCCTTTCACGGCAGCCTTGCCGACCATCCAGATTGCGCTGACCAAATCATTGATACCAGAACCCAAGGCCCCGAGTATCAGCACTGCAATCAAAAAACTCATCGCTATACCATTGATGGTGGCAGAGTCGCCAGCAACATACCAGCCACCATACCAGCCAACCCATTCCCCAGAGCCAGTGGCTGCTAAGAGGCACGCCGAATACACCCCGTACAAGGCTCCTGAGATCAAAGCAATCAGTACGCCTTTTTTAAAGAATCCTGATATCCGGGCGTTCTTGGCCTGCAGTAATTGTGAGTTTTCGTTCATAGGTACCCTAGCCTTTCCTCTGATGTAATACCGCTCAGCCCTCGATGGCCTCGATGTAGTCGCGCATCGCCTGCTCCCGCTCGGCGTCGATCAGGCTCTCGGGCGCATCGGCCAGGATCCTCTGC
>WRGR01000024.1 GCA_009787085.1 Actinomycetes bacterium | reverse complement strand
TGTCGGCGAGGCTCCAGCGGCCTCTGAGGCCGCTGCGGCGGCCCCCGCCCCAACCACCGACCCGGCCGCCGGTGCTGTTGGTGGCGACAGTGCCGCTGCCCCAGCTCCTGCCGCTGAGCCGCCCAGCTTCGGCAACGCGGCCTCGGGTACCGCCGTGGCCATAGTCAACAACACTAAGCTGGATATCACGCAGCTTAGTGTTAAGCGTACTGGCAGCAAAGACAATCCTGAGTCTTTGATGGGCAAAGACCAGCGCTGGGCTGGTGGCAGCAGCGCCACCGTCTACCTGCCCAGTTCGGAGAATAGCAGCCTGCCGGCTACCGAGGAGAGCAACGGCGAGCCCTTGGCCTTAAGCGGCTTGGACATTCAGATCAGCTTTGCCAATAAGACTAGCGCTACCCTGCATGCCGTGAGCCTAGCAGACAAGAAGGGTGTGCGGATCAACCTAAAGGGTGCGGTGGCCTATGTCACCTACACCGACAGCGCGGCCAAGGAAGTCAGCACCTTAGACTCTGAGCAGGCCCTGCAAGACGCCGCCGACAAGGCAGCCGCCGCCAAAGCGGCGACCGCTAAGACGGCGGCCGCTCCTTCTACCCCCAGCAAGAGCTACAGCTACGGCTCATCCTCCAGCTCCAGCTCTAGCGGCTCCAGCTCTAGCGGCTCCAGCTCCAGCTCCAGCGCCAGCAAAACCCCCAAGGTCAGCGCCGACGACTGTGTGTCTGACCCGCTGTTCAAGTAGGGAAGCGCCGATCAATCTGGCACAGCATGACTGATCGGCGCCTCAATACGCTACTTCAAGATACTGGCGGCTGCCTACGATGACCGTCTGATTCGCTCTATATGTATGCGGCTCCTTTTCTGGTTGAGGTCTCCGTATTGCTCCAACAGTCCTTCAGCTACTTGGGCGAGGCTTGTCTTGGAGACAATTGGCTCAAGCACTGAGCAGGCATTCTCCATTGCTTGGATAATTGAATTCTCGTCTTGCCTGAGCATTCCCACAAAAATGTTATCAACGAATCCAGTTTCGGAACTCGTAAAGGCTATCGGGTTTACGAAAACGGTGACCTCATAGAGGCGTTCAAAAGGATACAGGTTGCAAACATCATAAAAACTGCTGGTATGGCGGGAGTTCTGGGCAAGTACAAAGCTGCATTCCTTATACGGTATTTCATTTATAGTTATGGTGCCCTCGGTTTTGTTGGCAGGCTTCGTAGATGAATAGACATGCATAAACGAACTATCGGTAACAATGTGGTTTTTCTAGCGTTTTACCTCAACAACAAAGGCACATTGCCTGGTAAAAACAACGCAATCGATCTGACACCAGAAGCTCCCATCAAGATCTTTTGCCTGTTGATTCTTCAAAACGTAAAGATTGGGAAGAACATAAGCTTCATGCAGCGAAGAACTAGCATTGCTTGCCGCTTTTCTGATTTCCTCAAAAACCATAAACTCGCCTACTATGCCGATGCTCGTTTTGTCCCTCGCGTTGAGGCGAAACTCTACCTTGCCGTCAAACAAAAGCCCCCGGCATGCCAACTCGGCCATCCGTCCTGCACTATCTTGTGAGACTGCATGGCGGCATTGACCGGTGTTTTCCTTGAAGACATTATCGCCCCTTGCCTCTGAAACGCCTCTGAGAGGGCATCAACTGCCCTGTCCTGATATACTATGCCTCGTGAGGAGCGCCGGTTTTCCCGTTGCTGAAGGAGGCTGACGAACAACCACTATAACACTGAAAACCCCTGCACCTCGAGGCCATATTGAACGACGATGATCGCTATGGGCTGTTCCTCAGCTTTAAGGTCGGCTCCGATAAGATGATCATCGCCAAAGATCTCCCTGAGTTGCAATACCGCCTCGTCAACCCCGGGCTTGTCAGCTTAAGCAGCAAAACTGAGCTTTGGATAGACTACGATGCCATCGACGACGAGAGCCGCCCGCTGGCCGACTTCTTCCTGACGCACTCCACGCGCTCACCGTCGGCCAGCAGCTGTTCTTCCATGAGCCTGACATTCCAACCTTGTTCAACGCTGTGCTCCGAGAAGTCGATGGGGTGCTGCCATTGACCTTTGAAGGTGATTTTGAGGCCTGCGCACCGCCGCCTGAAGGGCGATGTTTTGCGCGAACTGCCGGAGAAAATCGAGAACACCCTGGCGGTGGCTTTGGGCGAAGAACAGCATAAGCTTTATTTGGGAATGCTTGCCCAAACTAAAAAGGAGCATCATCGAGCGTGATCTGACGGAGCGGGGCGTGGCCTTTTTCCGTCTTGACGGCTCAACGCCGAAAATCACCCGTCAGCAGCTCGTCGAGCACTTCAATTCTGGTGATACCCCCGTCTTTTTGATCTCGCTGATGGCGCTGTTCGAGGCGGAATAGGAAGAAGCAAGGCGGCTGAACTCGATCATCCCCGGTGCTCCTGTGCGTCTGCGTACCCACATGCCTACGCGCCCAGCCATGCGCACCGCTTCTCGCCACCGTCTCCCAAAAGAACAGAAAACCCCTGATGATCAGGGGTTTTCAGGTATCGCATGGAGGCGACGACCGGATTCGAACCGGTGGTAAAGGCTTTGCAGGCCTCTGCCTTACCACTTGGCCACGTCGCCATGTGCATACTGCCGCATCAGCGGCACCGACGGTTTTGCACACACTTCTTGTCACAGATAAAGCCGGTCAACGCAGAGCGTCGACCGGCTTGTTCCAGCGACTGGAGCGGACAACGGGATTCGAACCCGCGACCCCAACCTTGGCAAGGTTGTGCTCTACCAACTGAGCCATGTCCGCCTGCGCAAAGCTACTATATTCTACGGAAGACAAGCCAATTGTGCAAGTGGGAATTGCAGAAAAGTTTTGGGCGACATTCCTCGGTGGAGTTCATCCGGACACAAAATTCACGGACACAGGGAGAATGCCACTGAAAAGTTGGACGTTTGATTGATTGGAGGACAAAGACCACCTAAAATTGCATGCTCACGAAGCACTGCGAGATTTGGGTTAAACTGTCGAATTTGAAAAAAATAACAATAGGATAATAATTGCTAAAAGTCCTGATTTGATGCTTGTTGGCACAGACGATGGTCGAACGGGGTACATGTACTATGCCGATTTCATCGAGTCGGCTGCTCCGGCCAAGAATCCGCAAGAGGCTTTTCGATTGGATAGCGCCAGCAGTCTTGACCTGCTTGCATCCAGTGTCGGCGCTGTCTTGACCTTGGGTGCTTCGGATGTCATTTCTAGGCTGCCTCGCTGCTGGTTTCGGCGGCGCTGTTGCCGTCGGCATCGGCGCTTTTGACGCGTAGCCGACTGATCAGCAAGGCTACTGAGAACACGGTCAGTGCGAACAGCAGTATCAGTCCTAGGCTGCCGAAGTAGGGCGTTAATGTGCTGGCGGTGAGGTCACCAGCCCCGGCCACGGTGTCAATGGCCAGCGAATACCAATAGGTCGGGGTTAAGCGCCCAATGTCCAACATGACACCGCTTAAATAGTCCGAGCCCCCCATCATGATGCCGGATAAGAACATCAAAGACATTGCCACGATGTTGGTGAAGCCGTTGGTGGCTACCTCGGGCAGACGGAACTGGCTGAACAAAAAGCCGATAGCCAGAGGTAACAGGGAATAGATCAGAGCTGCCAGGGCAATCAGCAGTACGCTGGTCGGCTTGCTGGACAGTAGCTCTAGGCCGCCGACGACTGGGATGGTCGCCAGCAGGCAGATAAAGCCCCAGGCCATGAGGGCGATGATCAGGCCGCTGGCGGCGATCTGGAAGTTCATCGAGGTGGTCGAGCAGGGTGATGAGAGGTTCCGCCGCCGCAGCTCACCGGCTTGGAAGCTGCTGAAGATCAAGCTCACTAAGATGATGATCCCGCAGGTCAAAGGATAAGATGCCCACTTGAAGAAGAAGGGCAAGAGGCTGGAGCGCTGGATTTGCTCAGGTGCTGGCACGACACTGAGGCCGGTCTTGGCCGCTGCCGCCTGCTTGGCTTGCTGCAAAAGCTGGGTATCGGCTGCTTCGGGGTCGGTGGCAGCACTGATGCGCAGGGCGTTTAGGAAGTTGTTGGTTTCGGCGTTGGCCAGTGCTGCTGCCGGCAGGTTGATGCCTGCCATCTCGGTCAATTCTGGCGCTGCACTTAGGTTGCGGGCAGCAGCTAGGAAGTCTGAGCCGTAGCCGCTGGGGATAACTAGAATGTAGGTAGCGTACTCTTGGGCGATGGCATCTTGGATGCTGATGGTGTCGTCGGCTACTTCCACCAGCTCGGCTCGCTCGCTCAGAAAGGCCGTCAGAGCATGGGAGACTTCGCTCTGGTCACGGTCGATGACTGCCACCGGCGGTTTAGCAGCGTTGAAGCTTACTTGGTCGGCGGCGGGGCTGCCGCTGGGCGCCCCGGTCATCACTAGCCCCAACAAGCCCATCAGCACGATATAGATCAGCAGGTAAAACGGATGTCTGAAGACGAGGCGGACGGCGGTTTTGAATACTGGCATCTTTGATCCCTTCCCTAAAGGCTTCGATAGCGTTGCTTGCGCAGACAGAGCAAACAGCCGATGGCGCATACCGCTGCCATGATGCCCAGTATGGCCAGTGACAGCCAGAAATGGCCGAGGCTGTCATAGTAGTACAAGGAGTAGAAGGCATCGGCGACTTGGCGAATCGGGTTGACGAGCGACAAGGCCGGTAAGTTTTTGGCCACCATATCACCTAGCTGCTGGGATCCCGGGCCGTAGAGACCGGAGAAGACAGAGAGTAGGCAGACCAAGGTGGCCATCAAGCCGGCCTTCGCCCCTTCTGATGTCGGTAGCGCTCCGATTAGTGCCCCCAACAGGGTGGCCACTAGGCTGCCTAGGGCTATCACGGCCACGCAGGCCCCTTCTTGGCCGCCGAAGCTGACCCCGAAACCGAAGCGGATATACAGAAAGCCGATCAGCAGACAGGCTAGGCTGAGTACCCAAGAGGCCAGTAGGGTTGGTATCATGCTCCGCCCTAAGCTCTGGCCGCCTAGGCAACGGCGGGCGCCCATGGGCGAGGCGTTGGTTCTCAGGTTGCGGATAGCGTAGATGCCGAAGCTCATCATCTGAAAGCAGGAAAAGGCCAGAACGGCGTAGTAGTAACGCAAGGCACTGCTCGGCGGGTTGTTGGTGGCCGAGACTTGGGTGGTGAAGCTTTGTCCGTCGAGCAGTCGGTCCATGAAGCCGGGGTCAGCAAACAGCTGTGGATGCTCAGAGGCGGCCTTGTAGATCATCTGATAGTCTTGGCTGTAGCGGTCTAGGATGCTGAGCACGATGCCTTGCTTGGTGTCGGGCAGGATGTCTAGGCCACCGGTTTTGCGGGAGTCCATGAAGTAATGTGGCTGCTGTTGCTCGTCTACCGTAATGTAGCCCAGATATGCTCCATTCTGTAGGCTTTCACTGGCCTCGGCCGCGCTACTGGTGAAGGTGGGCGCGAGCAAGGCTTGGCCGTCGTTGGCGTCTGGAGCGGCTAGTGCCCCGACCAGTGTGGAGAAGCTCTTGGCCTGCTGGTAGTTGTCGTCTGCCACTACCAGTACTGGCAAGGGGTCAAGACGATAGGTTTCGTCGATGTTATGGAACATCGAGAAGAACAAGGTTGAGAGCACCAAAGGGAAGGCGACGGCCCAGATCAGGTTGGTCTTCTCTCTGATCAGCGTCTTGATGGTGTAGATGAAGGTGGTGGCCATGATCAGTCCCTCAGTCCTTTGCCGGTGATCTCTAAAAACACGTCGTTTAGGGTTGGCGGTTCGGAATAGACACGCCCGTAAGCGATGTCGGCACCCCTGAGCGCCTCCAACACTTCACTCAAGTTGTGGGAGCCATGCGAGCAGCTGATGCGTAGGATATTGTGGTCGAGGCTGGCAGTGGCGGTGTGCGGCAGGGTGCGTACCAGCTCCAGCGCCTGTTGGTGCGGCGATGCCGCTGCCGGGCCCGGACCGTCAGCCAGCTCGATCTCGATACGTTCGTTGACGCTGACCATGCCTTTCAGTTCGTTGGTGGTGCCGCAGGCCAAGGCTCGGCCATGGTCCATGATCATGACGCGGGTGCAGATTTGCTCCACTTCTTCCATGTAGTGGCTGGTGTAGATGATGGTCGAGCCTTGGGCATTCAGCCGCTGGATGCCTTCTAGGATAGAGTTGCGACTCTGGGCATCCACGGCCACAGTGGGCTCGTCGAGGAAAATCAGCTCGGGCTGATGGGCGATGCCGCAGGCGATGTTCAGGCGCCGGATCAGGCCGCCGGATAGTTTGCGGGGGCGGAAGCGCCGATAGTCCTGTAGGCCGACGAACTCGATGGCCTGCTCCACCAGTTCGTGCCGCCGGGCTTTTTTGGGTACGTAGAGGGAGCAGAAGAAGTCGATGTTCTCCGTCACATTGAGCTGGCTGAAGACCGCGATGTTCTGGGGAACGATGCCGATGCGCCGTTTTAAGTCGTAGCGGCTAGGAGTCATAGCCTCTCCGAACAGCTTGATGTTGCCGTTATCGAAGCTCAGCAGCTGCAGCAGGCAGTTGATGGCGGTGGTCTTGCCGGAGCCGTTCGGCCCCAGCAGCCCGAATATCTCGCCGCTTTCGATACTTAGGCTGAAATGGTCTAGGGCCACCAGCTCCTTATAGCGCTTGACTAGGTCTTCGACTTCGATGATCTTCATATACGGCTCCTTTGACAGCCTGTTGCTTCTTCATCTCCGGGCGTTGGTTTTCCCGGTTTGTTTATTCTCTGGCTTTATCCCTTGGACATCAAGTGAGTAGTGTCACCAGTTTTCCGGCCAGTGTCATGACATTTGTCATGCGCCTTTCTGTTGGCAAATACAGCTCATGTTGATCCGCAACCTGGTGCGGCAGTGCCTAGGCTCAAGCGCCGGGCAGAGGCCCGCCAGCGCGGGACGAGAGCCGGGGATACGACCGGGAGTCCTCTAGGCACGTCTCCGTGTCCTGGGTCAGAGATGTCGCTGACAGCGGGGACGTCGATCTCGTGTCGCTCTGCCGGATGTCGGACGGGGGCTTCGTGGCCGCCGGGGATGGCCGGCTAGGCACCGGCCCCGACGGCGGCAAGGCCCTAGGCGTGCCATCATAGCCAAGTTCGACGCCTCGGGGGCCTAGGGCTGGCGGATAACGTACAATTGGCGTATGGAGTGGCTTATCGACAAAATCATCCTCTTGGCCTTGTCCGTCTTCATGACAAGCCTGTTGCCGTTCTCGGTCATGACGGTAGTTGCTGCCCTCTTGGCGGTGAGCATCAGCGCCCTTTGCGATGTGGACACACTGCCCGGGCCGTTGCGCGCCGGTTTGGTGTGCGCATATTTGGCCGCCGCTTTCTTCCTGCCCGAATTACTGGCCTTTCTGCCATTGATCAGCTATGACTGTCTTCAGATGGAGCAGTTGTTGCCAAAGCCTAGGCAGCGGCTGAAATGGCTCTGGCGGCTGCTCTGGCTGCCGCCTTTGCTCATCGCTTTTCTCCGGGATTGGCCAGAGCCTTTCTGGCCGGTAGTCTTCTTCTGTGTGGCTGCTGGCTTGTTGTTTTGGCGCACCACGGGCTTGCGGCAAACTATCGAGCAGTACCGCGTCCTGCGTGACCAGATATCCGCTACTTGCTTGGACTTGAAATCAAAGGCCAGTGATTTGGAGCAGCACCAACCGCTGCGGCTGCGTTTGGCTACCATGTCGGAACGTAGTCGTATCGCCCGTGAGATTCACGACAGTGTTGGCCATCTCTTGACCCGCTCGGTGCTGCAGACGGAGGCCTTGCAGGTGATCTATGCCGAGAACGCACGGCTGAGCAAACAGCTGGCGGAGGTCGGCAGCACCTTGCACGGAGCCTATGACTCACTGCGCCAAAGCGTTCATAACCTCTACGAGCAGTCCTTTGACCTTCATTGCCAGCTACAGGAGTTGATCGGGGAATTCGAGAGCCTGTCGGCGGTCGGCACTGGCACTGACGGTGCTGACGGTGCTGCTGGTGCTGACGGTGCTGCTGGTGCTGACGGTGCTGCTGGTGGTGTTGACGGTGCTGCCGATGATACTGGTGTTACCGCTGTTGACAGCGCTGGTGCCGCCGCCGATGGCGATGCCGACATTGTCGGCGGCGGCGAGGCATTGCATTTCAAGATGAGTTACGATGTGCCGACCAACCCGCCGCCAGCCATCGGCAATGCTCTGTTGGCCATTGTCCGCGAGGCCTTCGTCAATGCTCTGAGGCATAGCGATGCCACGCTCATTCACCTATCATTGCTGGAGTTCCCGGGCTTTTACCAGCTTATTGTGAAGGACAACGGCAGCTTGGCTCCGGCCAAACAGGAGCTGGCCAGTGTGCTTGGCGCCATACCGGCCGCCACCACCACCGCTGGCCGCAGCAGCATGGGTACTGGTGCGCAGCCCTTTGCTTGGCGACAAGCCGGAATCGGCCTGTCCAGCATGGATGAGCGCGCTCGCTCCTTGGGCGGTGTGCTCCACATCAGTTGGGACCGGGGCTTCAAGATCTTCGTTTCGATTCCCAAGGATCTGTCGATTAACGCAAAGCCTCAGTCCCACACGGCCCTGAGCCGCAATCCTTCGCCCCGCTGATCAGGGAAGGAACGGGCTATCCGGCGGCGTGGTTCGGCGCGAGATGATTGAGTCGGCACTTCATAAGGAGAGGACATAAGCAATGCGAGTGGTAATAGTGGATGACGACCCTTTTGTTTGTACGTCCCTGCAAACGATACTTGATGCCCAAGGCGACATCGATGTGGTGGCTGTCGGCCACGACGGCAATGAGGCCGAGCAACTGTATCGGGTGTACCAGCCAGACATCGTACTTGCCGACATCCAGATGCCGAAGAAAAGCGGCCTCGATGCCGCCCAGGCTATTCTCGCAGAATGGCCGCATGCCCGGATCGTGCTGCTTACTACCTTTGCTGATGATCACTACATTGCCAGCGCCATCTCCTTGGGGGTTTGCGGCTACTTGATCAAACAAGACGCGGGAGCCATCGCACCGGCTTTGCGGCTGGTGATGTCCGGCCAAAGTGTGCTGGGCAGCGAGGTACTGGGGCGGATAGACCGTCTAGTACACGGTGGCCAGTCCCGCCCGACGGCCAGACAAGGCGGTTTGGAGCCGACAATGGCGGCGCCCGTCCAAAGCGACACGACGGTGGCCGACTTGGAGGCCAAGCTGACCGCCCGCGAGTACCAAGTCGCCGAGCTGGTGGCCGTCGGTCTTGACAACCGTCAGATCGCTGCCAGCCTCTGCATCTCGGAAGGCACAGTACGCAACCTAGTCAGCATGATCCTTCAGAAGCTGGATCTGAAAAACCGCACCCAGTTGGCGGCGAGCTACTACCGCCAAGGCGGCTCAAAAACTGAATAAAATGCCACACTGTCAAAAAAGTTTCTCAGGGAAACACCGAATCAATCATGTCACGCCAGCTTGCAACTTGGCATAGCAGCATCAATCGATGTCTCCCTAGGTTGCGCCCATCTCCGTTACCGTCGTCGTTTATCAGGGGTAGAACAGCATGTGGTTGTAGCTAGGCACCGGCCAGTAGTCGTGGCCGACTATCATCTCCATAGCATCTACGGCTTGGCGCACGGCGTTCATTGCCGGGATCACCTTGGTGAGGTAGGCATCAGCTTGGGCCTGCGGGTCGACAACCGCAACCGCCTCAGCCACGGCCATGTCCAAGGCATCGACACCTTCACTGATGGTGTCGACGCCCTTGCTCAGTTGGGACAGTAGCTGTTTTTCGGCAGCGGTGCTCAGTGCGGTGCCGCTGCCAGTGCTGGCGGCCTGTTTGGCATTGATGGCATTGGCTACCGTTGTGGAGTACTCGATGACGGCCGGGATGAAACGTGCTCTGGCCATTCGGGCGCAGGTCAAGGCCTCGATATTGACTTTTTTGGCATAGTTGCCCAGCTTTACCTCGTAACGGCTTTGCAGCTCGACTTGCGAGAGCACCTTGAGGTTCTCGAACAGCTCGATGTTCTCTGGGTCGATGAAACAGGGCAGTGCCTCGGGGGTGCTGCGCAGGTTCAGCAGGCCACGGCTGGCGGCTTCCAGCGGCCATTCGTCGCTGTAGTTGTCGCCGTTAAAGATGATCCGCTGATGGTCGATCAGCAGCTGGCGCAGGTAGGTGCGCACAGCGGCCTCGAAGTCCGTGCTGCCCTCCACGGCATCGGCGAAGTCGGCCAAGGCCTTGGCGACACTGGTGTTCAACACCAAGTTGGCATCAGAGAGGTTGCTTTCCGAGCCACACATCCGAAACTCGAACTTGTTGCCGGTGAAGGCCAAGGGGGAAGTGCGGTTGCGATCGGCGTTGTCTTTGATGAAGGTCGGCAACACCGGTGTGCCTAAGTCCATTAGCACCTCGCCATGTCCCTCGTGTGTTTTGCTGTCAACGATGTCACGGACTATAGCCTCCAGCTCATTGCCCAAGTAGATGGAGATGATGGCCGGCGGTGCCTCGTGGCCGCCGAGGCGGTGGTCGTTGCCGGCGCTGGCGACGCTTGCCCGTAGTAGCCCCTGGTATTCGTCCACCGCTTTGATCACCGCAGTCAAAAACACTAGGAACTGTAAGTTCTCGTGGGGGGTCTTGCCGGGGTCGAGCAGGTTGGTGCCATCGGCAGCGATCGACCAGTTGTTGTGCTTGCCGGAGCCGTTAACGCCTTCAAAGGGCTTCTCGTGCTGCAGGCAAACCAAGCCGTAACGGCTGGCTGTCTTGCGCATCAGCTCCATAGTCAACAGGTTGGAGTCCACCGCCACATTGGTGGTCAGATAGACCGGTGCCAGTTCGTGCTGCCCCGGGGCCACCTCGTTATGCTGGGTTTTGGCTGGTATGCCGAGCTTCCAAAGCTCGATGTTCAGCTCGTCCATGAAGCGCTTTACTGTTGGCCGCACTGAGCCGAAGTAGTGTTCTTCCAGCTCCTGACCCTTGCAGGGGGCAGTGCCGAACAGTGTCCGTCCACAGAGCATCAGGTCGAGACGCTGAGCGTAGTCTGTCTCCCTGATCAGGAAGTATTCCTGTTCTGCCCCCACCGTGGTGCTGACCTGCCGGGCATTATGGCCGAACAGTGCCAGCACTCGCTTGGCCTGACGGCTGATGGCATCCATCGAGCGTAGGAGCGGTGTTTTCTTGTCTAGTGCCTCGCCGCCGTAGGAGATAAAGGCAGTGGGGATACAGAGTGTGCCGTCTTTGATGAAGGCGTAGCTGGTGGGGTCCCAGGCGGTGTAGCCGCGTGCCTCAAACGATGCCCGCAAGCCGCCCGAGGGGAAGCTGGAGGCATCCGGCTCACCTTGGATTAGCTCCTTGCCAGAGAAGCTCAGAACGGTGGTGTTGTCTGGCTGCGGGTTGATGAAGCTGTCGTGCTTTTCGGAGGTGATGCCGGTCAGTGGCTGGAACCAGTGGGTGAAGTGTGTTGCGCCCTTCTCCAGCGCCCAGTCCTTCATGGCATGGGCTACTGCGTTGGCGATCTCCGAGTCCAGCGGCTTGCCCTCTTTGATAGTTTCCTGCAGAGCCTTGAATGTTGCCTTGGGCAGGCGCTCTTGCATAACCTGTTCGCTGAAGACCGATTCTCCATAGATTTCCGTCATGTTCGGCATTGCAACCCCGATTCAGATTCGCTTAAGAAGGTGTTGCCGTGGCTTGGCCAGTAGCGTTGCTGGCTGTCGATGATGGCAGCGCCATGGCGCGGCATGGCCACCGGGCACATCCTTACGTCCAAACTGTACTTCAACAGACTACCATTATCGGTGCCGCTGATGCTTGCAGGATGGCGTGATATGATTAACCGGCACTTTCCAAGCGGTGTCTTTCCAGCCGCTGGTTGGGAGCAAAGAGTCGAGAGGAGAGACAATGGCCGACGCGGAAGTACAGCAGGCAATTGAAGGCGGGCGCCCCGTTCGACGGGTTGCCGTGATCGATGGCAATTCCCTGATGCATCGGGCGTTCCATGCTGTGCCGCCTTATATGACTGCTCCGGACGGACGGCCGACCAATGCCATTTTCGGTTTTCTCTCGATGCTCTTGAAGCTGGCCGAAGACTTCCGCCCCGATGCTATCGTCGCCGCCTTCGACCATGGTATTCCGGCTTTCCGCCTAGAGGCCATCGAGCAGTACAAGGCGCAGCGCCCGCCAACTGACCCCGAGCTGAAAAGGCAGTTCCCAATGCTTAAGGAGCTGCTCAGGGCCTTGGCTGTGCCAGTGGTGGAGGCTCAAGGCTGGGAGGGCGATGACATCTTGGGCACACTGGCCGCCCAAGCCGCCGCGCTTGGCCATGAGTGCCTGTTGGTCACTGGGGATAAAGACGCCCTGCAGCTGGTTGATGAGAACACCAAAGTCATCAACACTAAAAGCGGCATGAGCGAGGTGGTGGTCTATGACGTCGAGGCCGTCAAGCAGAAATGGGGGCTGGCACCCAGCCAGGTGCCGGACTTCTTGGGTTTGATGGGTGACTCTTCGGATAACATTCCCGGTGTGCCCGGGGTAGGGGAGAAACGTGCGCGGGCACTGCTTGAGCAGTATGGCTCCTTAGAACAGGTATTGGCGCAAGCCGACAACATCAAGGGCAAGCTTGGTGAGAGTCTTAGGGCGAATGCCGAGTTAGCGAGGTCTTGCCGGACGGCGGCTCGCATCTGCCGCGACTTGGAGTTAGATTGCGACCTCGATTCCGTACACTGGCCGGCCTTCCGGGCGGCTGAGGCCACTGCGGCCTTTCGGGAGCTGGCGCTGGCCTCGCAGTTGAACAAGGTATTAAGGTTGATCGAGAAAAAAACCGATAGTGCCGACAGCCGACAAATTTCCGGCGGCGCTGTTCCTGCAGTGGTGGATGCTGTGGCCTGTGCGGCCGCCCCGGACACCTCGGACATCCCGGCCGCCCCGGCCGCCCCGGACACCTCGGACATCCCGGCCGCCCCGGCCGCTAACTGTTCGCCACGCCGCTTTTTGGTCGGTGAGGCTGCTGCCTGCGCCCTAGAGGCCGCCTTGGGATCATCCGAGGCCATTGCCGTATGCATTCAGGAAGGCGGCGGCGGCAAGACGCTGTTCTCCGAAGCCACGCCGCAGCTTGTTTGGGCTGGGGCAACGGTAGCAGCCGTACTGGAAGGGCCGACACCGACCGCTGAGTTGTTGGCACGTCTGCTTCAAGAGGCTGCTGAGCTGGTGGTTTTTGATTTTAAAGAGCTTTTGCGGGTCTGCCTACCACCGGATGGCAGCCAGGCGGCTTTTCTTTCGGCGGCAAAAATCGACACGGGGCGCGTCTTCGATTGCCGTTTGGCAGCCTATTTGCTGGACTCATCGCAAACGCCGGCTGACTACCAGCAGCTCTTCGCACTCTACCTGCCAGACCCATCGGCTTTGGCCGGGCTGCTTGATGTCGGCGACAGTGCGGACAGCGCGGTGGCGGCCAAGAATAGCGCGGCGGCCAAGCCGCCAGAGGTCACAGAATATCTGCAAGCGGCGGATCAGCTTCTGGCCGGCTCGGCGGCAGCCTTGACGGCAGCCCAGCAGACAGCGGCTGAACAGGCAGTGGGCCTCTTGGAGCTGGCAGCCCTATTGCGTCAGCGCCTACAGGACGAAGGCGGCCAAGGCTGTTTTGCCGATATCGAGATGCCGCTGGTGCCGGTTCTGGCTCAGATGGAGCGGGATGGCGTGAAGGTGGACACCGATACCCTCCAAGCTTTGAGTCAAGCGCAGGATGAGGAGCTAGAACGGCTGCGGAGCCTTGCCTATCAGGAGGCAGGAGAGCAGTTCAACTTGGACAGCCCAAAGCAGCTAGGGGTGATCCTCTTCGAGAAATTCAAGCTGCCAGCCCTGAAGAAGAAGAAAACCGGCTACTCCACCGATGCCTCGGTGCTGGAAGAGCTGAAGCCCATGCACCCTTTGCCCGGCCTGATGCTGGAGTACCGGGAGTTGGCCAAGTTGAAAACGACTTACCTCGATGCCCTGCCGCGACTGGTTGCTGCCGATGGGCATCTGCACACCAGCTTCAACCAAGCGGTCACTGCTACCGGTCGCCTCTCGTCATCCGACCCCAATTTGCAGAACATTCCGGTGCGCACTGACATCGGCCGGATGATTCGCCGTGCCTTTATCCCGGATGCCACCGCCCTTGGCATTACTGAGGCCGTGTTCATGGCCGCTGACTATTCCCAGATCGAATTGCGGCTGCTCGCCCACCTCTCCGGCGATGCCGGCCTGATCGAGGCCTTTCGTATTGGCACCGACTTCCATGCCTCCACGGCAGCGCGGGTTTGGGGGCTGCCCTTGGATGATGTGACCCCACAGCTGCGCAGTCGGGCGAAGGCAGTGAACTTCGGTATCATTTACGGACAGCAGGCCTATGGCCTCTCCCAGTCACTGGGGGTCAGCTTCAAAGAGGCTCAAGAGTTGATCGACCGTTACTTCCAAAGCTTTCCACAAGTCAAAGAGTATCTGGAGCGCATAGTGGCCGATGCCCATAGGCTGGGCTGGGTGGAGACGCTCTTCGGCCGCCGCCGCTATATCCGCGAGCTTGGCTCCAGCAACGCCAACTTGCGCCATTTCGGGGAGCGTACCGCCATGAACCATCCGATGCAGGGCAGCGCTGCAGACATCATCAAGCTGGCGATGATCGAGATCGCTCGGCGGCTGCGTCAGGATGGCTTCTGCTCCCAGCTTATTTTGCAGGTTCACGACGAATTGGACTTTAATGCCGCTGCTACTGAGGTCTGCGCACTGGCGGCCATGGTCAAGGCAGTGATGGAAGGCGTGGTGTCACTGACGGTGCCGCTGACGGTGGATATTTCGCAGGGAGATAGCTGGGCCGAGGCGCATTAGCTGGTTTTGTTAATCATCCTAATGATATCAGCCGTCTTCATTGTGTTATGATGCTGTATATTAGAAAGAAGGGGAGGGTAATCCGTTGGAAGAAGGAGTAGTTATGAGGAAACGTTTGACCCTGTTTGTCCTTGCAGGTGCTGCAATTTGCCTTTTGGCAGTTGGACTAGTTGCCTGCACGGGCGCCGCCGCTGGCCAATATGATGGCCGCTACAACCTGAGCAAGGTGACCGCAGGTTCTGTTGAGCTGTCAGGCGACCAGCTGTCGGCCGCCGATCAGTCGCTTGCAAAGGAAAAGAACTACATCGAAGTCAAAGACAGCAAAAACATCAGCTTCGTACTGCAAGGAGCCACTCCGGTGAACACCACATACACGGTGGAGGGAAACACCATGCATGTTAAAGAAACCACCGGCGCAGCACAGACGATAGACTTTGTTATTTCCGGTAATGAGCTGAGCTACAGCATGGCAGAGAGCGGGACAACAGTGGTTCTGCACTTTACCAAGCAATCCTAATGGCTTTCCCAGTTACCAACTATCACGGAAACACTGGGTGGCCTCGGTAGAGGCCACCCCTCTTTTTTTGGGAGGTATTGGTCAGTTTTGGACAACGGCAACGGCAACGGCGGCAACGGCAACGGCGGCAACGGCAACGGCGGCAACGGCAACGCTAGCGGCAACGGCGGCAGCGCCAACGCCAACGGCAACGGCGGCAGCGCCAGCAGCAGCGCCAGCAACGGTAACACTGATCGGTGTCTCTCTGGCGAGGAAGCAAAGGTGGCATAGATGTCTGTTTTGGATGACATAAAAGCGCAGGCGGCAGAGGCCTTGGCCAAGATACCGCATCTGGACAGCTCCAGCGAGCTAGAGCAGCTGCGTTTGGCGATTCTGGGTAAGAAAGGCTCTTTGACGGCAGTGCTGCGTGGCATGGGGGCGCTGAGTTCTGATGTCCGGGCGACGGTCGGCAAAGCGGCCAATGACCTGCGTGCCGAGCTGGAGGCGGCGATCAATGACCGTGCCCAAAAACTGGCTCAAGCTGAGCTGGATGCCCGGGTCAGCGCCGAAGTGCTGGACATTACCTTGCCCGGTCGCCGACCGATTGTCGGCAGCCAGCATCTGATCAGCCGGATTATCGAGGAGATCTCCGACATCTTCCGAGGCATCGGCTATCAGGTGGTCAGCGGCAATGAGGTAGAAACCGACTACTACAACTTCACGGCGTTGAATACACCCCCTGACCACCCTTCCCGCAGCCTACAGGACACCTTTTACGTGCTCGACCGTTCCGGCGACCGTGCCGAGGTACAAGGCGAGAGCGACGTGGTGCTGCGCACTCAGACCAGTGGCGTTCAGGTGCATGTCATGGAGTTGACACGACCGCCGATCTACATCATTGCCCCCGGTCGGGTCTATCGACGTGATGCCCCTGACCCCAGCCATCTGCCGCAGTTTACGCAGATCGAAGGGCTGGTGGTGGATAAGAACATCACCTTCGGCGACCTTAAAGGCACACTGGACTACTTCTGCAAGCAGATTTTCGGCCCGGAGCGCAAAACGCGCTTCCGCCCCCATTTCTTCCCCTTCACCGAGCCCTCTGCCGAGGTTGATGTGAGTTGTGTTTGTGGCGGCACGGGCTGCCGCTTTTGCAAGAACACCGGTTGGCTGGAGATACTCGGCTGCGGTATGGTTGATCCCAATGTTTTCGGTTTTGTGGACATTGACCCCGAGGAATACAGTGGCTTTGCTTTCGGGCTGGGAGCTGAGCGCATTGCTGCCCTGAAGTACGGCGTGGCCGATCTGCGGATGCTCCTAGAGGGAGACATGCGCTTCTTGCGGCAGTTTTAGCAGGCCTTGTCAGCCCGGACAATGGTCGGACAATGGATACGAGAATGAGAGCGAGACGATGAAAGCATCACTCCGGTGGTTAAAAACCATGGTCGCAGTGCCCGATGCGCTGCTGGACTTCACTGAGCGGCTGGACTTGACGGGCACCGGCGTGGAGGGCGTGCAGAGCAGCGGCTCCGTGTTTGATCGTGTGGTCGTCGGCCAGATACTGACCCGGGAGCGTCACCCGGACTCCGATCACCTCTGGCTGACCACGGTGGATGTCGGCAGCCAGAGCTTGGATCAGCAGGGGCAGCAACAGCCCCTACAGATCGTCTGTGGCGCCCAGAATTTTGTGGCTGGTGACAAGGTACCAGTGGCTATGGTCGGCGCCGTGTTGCCTGGCGGCCTACGGATAAAAAAGGCCAAGATGCGCGGTGTGGTTTCGGAGGGCATGAACTGCTCAGCACGCGAGCTGGAATTGGCCGATGACCATGACGGCATTATGATCTTGTCGGCCGATGCCCCCATCGGCATGCCGATTGCCGAGTACTTGGGCTTAAGCGATACGCTGATCGACTTGGAGATCACCCCGAACCGCCCGGATTGCATGAGCATGTTCGGCCTCGCCCGGGAGGTTGCTGCGATTTACGATAGGCCATACTGCCTTCCCGGGGTAGAAGACCTGATGAGTGGGGCAGAAGCTGGGGAGAAAGCTACGTTTGCTGCTGCTGCCGATACGGGCTGCTCTGGATGTGCGATGCCAGCCGCCACCGCCACTGCCACCGCCACTGGTGGCAGCTCGGCTACTGGTGCTTTGCAGGTGCAGATTGCCGATGCCGAACGCTGCTCGCGCTACACGGCGCGTTTGTTGCGTGGTGTGAAAGTTGGCCCTTCGCCGGCTTGGCTGGCCGAGCGGGTTAGTGCCGCTGGGGCCCGGTCCATCAACAACGTCGTCGATATTACCAACTACATCATGTTCGAAGTTGGCCAGCCCCTGCATGCCTTCGATTACGATCGTTTGGCCAAAGACAGCCAAGGACAAGCTGCCATCATAGTGCGCGGTGCTGAGGCCGGGGAGCGTTTTACCACGCTGGACGGGGAAACTAGAACTTTGGACAGCGACGTTACCTGCATAGTGGACGGCAACGCTGATGCCGGTCGGGGTCGGACGATTGCCTTGGCCGGGGTGATGGGCGGCTTGGACACCGAGGTCACAGAGTCAACCGTGAACATTCTCTTGGAGTCGGCAAGCTTTTCCGCTGCCCACACCAGCCGCACCTCGCGCAAGCTTCAACTTTTCTCCGAGGCTTCGGCACGTTTCGAGCGAGGTGTGGACGATGTCACTTGCGATGACTTCTGTCTGCGTGCCGCCCAGTTGATGGCGGCAGTGGCCGGCGGGCAGGTGGAAGACGGTGTGGCCGACGACTATCCGCTACCATCGCTGCCGCCGACTTTGTGCTTCAGGGTGGGGCGTTGCCAACGCCTTATAGGTGCGCCGATTGCCGCCGAGGCGGCAGCTGCCATCCTCAGGCGTTTGGGCGCTGAGGTCGGTGAACTTGTTGCAGATGCCTCAGATGTTGCGGCCGATGGGGGTGTCCAAAACGCTGGCAGTGGCCGCGCTGTTGCCAGCAGCGACTATCCCTGCTTTTCCGTCACGCCGCCAAGCTATCGCCCGGACCTCACCCGGGAGATTGACCTTTACGAGGAAGTGCTGCGCATTTGGGGCATGGATCGGGTTCAGGCCACCCTGCCCGGTGGCCGTGGCCGCATCGGCACCCTCAGCGCCGAGCAGGCGAGGATGCGCACTCTCGGGCAGACCCTGCGGGCGGCAGGCTTGAATGAGACGATGACTTATGTATTCGCTGCCGACTCCGACCCCGAGGCCTTTCCCATGGCCTATGGGCAGCACGAAGAGGCAGCGGAGTTGATCAACCCGATGAGCTTCGAGCAACGCTGCCTACGGCGATCCATCCTGCCTGGGCTGCTGCGCTCGGTGGCCTACAACTTGAGTCATGGTGTTGCCGACATCCAGCTCTATGAGGTTGGTGCGGTGTTCTTGGGCAGCGCCGGCCGTAAGCTGCCCAAGGAGCGCTCGATGCTGGCGGCAGTGATGACCGGGGCGCTGAACCCCGACGATTGGAGCCAAAAGCCCCGGCCTTTGGATTTCTACGATGCCAAAGGCGTTATTGAGTCTTTGGCACATGAGCTGCATGTCCAGAAGCTGCGCTTCAAGGCGTTGGCCACCGAGGATGCCCCTTGGCTGCAGGCCGGGCGGGCTGCCCAGGTCATGGCTGGCTCCAGTGTGCTTGGCTGGTTGGGGGACATCGACCCCCGGGTGCTTGGACGTTTTCAGGTCAACGTGCCCTTGGTGGCTTTTGAGCTGGGGCTCTCAGCACTGCTGAAGGCAGCTGGGGTCGGGCATCCCTACCAGGACGTTCCTCTCTATCCGGCAGTGGAGCGCGACTTGGCGGTGGTGGTTGATGCAGCGATCAGTGCCGAACAACTGCTGCAGCATATCAGCAGTGCTGGTGGCAAGCTACTGGACAGTGTGCGCATCTTCGATGTCTTCGAGGACACAAAAAAACTTGGCGCGAATAAAAAGTCGTTGGCCTTTGCCCTCCAGTACCGGGCAGCTGACCGCACCTTGACCTCTGAAGAGGCCGATGCCATACACCAAAAGATAATAGCCAAGCTCAGTGCCAACAGCGGGGCCGAGATCCGCTCCTAGGGAAGTGTCGATTAAATCTCAAACTTGCAGTCATTGCCGACCTGACCGGCAATTTCCCCCTGATCAGCAAGGTGAAAGATTGCGGCTTGGTGGCCGAAACGACAATGTCTTACATTAAATAGGCGTTTCTCCAAGGCGGCCATGCATTTTTGGCAACAGTGCTAGAATACTAACTGCCAAAGAGCACGTCGGCATGGCGTGTCTCGGGTAGATGCCGTACTACAAAGAAAGGAGCCTTGATGATAGGCAACAAGCGCCCAGATGATATGGTTAGGATCACGACCTCGAAAACGGCCAAGGAATTTATCGATGCACAAATAACAGCAATCCGTGAACAGGTAGGGGAGAGCCGGGTTTTACTGGCGATTTCCGGAGGCGTGGACAGCTCTGTGGTGGCCACCTTGTTGCTCAAGGCTGTAGGCAAACAGCTGGTCTGCATTCATGTGGACACCGGCTTGATGCGCAAAGGCGAGTGTGACCAGGTTATCGAGGTCTTCCAAAACCAAATGGGCGCCGAGTTGGTGTTCGTGCAGGCTGCGGATCGCTTCCTAAACAAGCTGGCCGGAGTCTCCGACCCAGAAGCGAAGCGCAAGGTGATCGGCGCGGAGTATATCCGCATTTTTGAAGAGGAGGCTCGTAAGCTCGGCGATATCGCCTTCCTCGGCCAAGGCACTATCTACCCGGACATTTTGGAGAGCGGGCCGGTGAAGGCCCACCACAACGTCGGCGGCTTGCCGGAAGACCTCCAGTTTGAGCTGGTGGAGCCGGTGAAGCTACTGTTTAAAGACGAGGTGCGAGTGGTCGGCGAGGCGCTTGGCTTACCGCAGACGATGGTTTGCCGTCAGCCCTTCCCAGGCCCCGGCCTCGGTGTGCGCTGCGTTGGGGCCATCACCCGTGACCGCTTGGCTGCTGTCCGCGAGTCCGATGCCATCCTGCGCGAAGAGTTCGAGGCCGCCGGCCTTACGCTTAAAATCTGGCAATATTTCACAATTGTGCCCGACTTCCGCAGCACTGGCATTCGCAATGGGCAGCGGGTTTACGACTGGCCAGTAGTGATTAGGGCGATCAATACCGTTGATGCCATTGAGGCCACGGTTCCCGAGTTGGAATGGCCGGTCTTGCAACGCATCACCAGCCGGATTTTGGCCGAAGTCGATGGTGTCGGTCGTGTGCTCTACGACCTGACCCCCAAGCCGCCGGCCACTATTGAGTGGGAGTAGTTGAAAGTGTTATAAATTGGCTGATAAATCAGGGGTTTTGAGGCTTGCTGATAGCAATTTGATAGCAAAATTCCTGAGCAGCCTGTCCAGCAACTAGTTTCTAGCGGTTTGCACCACTGTCCTCCGGCCCGTCGTTTGCTTGCTGCAAGAGCCTCTGAAAGTAGTCCTCAAAATCACTCTGGAAAAGCCTGTCCTGAATGACGCGATACTTTTCAAATTCGGTCAACGCATGTTCCTGGGCTATTTCCGCTGAAATACTTCCAGCGTTTGTCAGAAGTTCGCGGTCGTCTGCTTGGAGTATGCGGTCAAGGTAACTCGCCCAATCCTCCATTGTCATAGGGATATGCTGTCGAGCGCGGTTCTCAGCCAGGTCAAGATATGCGGAGACGATTGCTTCAAGTGAGCGCATTTCGTCCTCATTCAAATAATTCTTTGCCACCACCACGTCGTAACGCTGAATCTTTCCATCTGGGGCATCGTCCCACGTCGTAAGCCCCATATTGTCCTGCTCCGCATCGGCGCGATGATATATCACTTCGGCAGCAGTGTTACCGTGGACAGAGTAGTGCATCTTGTTCTGGACTTTTGCAAAGAACTCCCGTGTCGCCTTTGCTGTCTTGTCGTAGTCAAGTGCTGTTGCGTAGATGTCCGTGATCTTCTGATAGAACCGTCGCTCTGACAGGCGAATCTCGCGGATTTTTTCGAGCTGCTTATCAAAATAGTCCTGCGTAAGAACCGTACCTCCTTGTTTCAGCCGCTCCTCGTCCATCACCCATCCCTGAATGGTGTAATCCTTTGCAATTCTATTCACCCACTTACGAAACTGTACCGCTCGCTCAGAGTTGACTTTAAAACCTATGGCGATAATCATCTGCAAGCTGTAATGCTCCACATCGCGGGAGACCTGCCGTTCACCCTCGGTTTGAACTATCTTAAATTTTCGGATAGTTGCCTCTGGCAATAATTCCAAGTCCTCAATCACTTTCTTGATGTGATAATTGATTGTGCGGACATCCACATCGTAGAGCGTTGCCATCATCTTCTGCGTGAGCCAGATATTCTCGTCCTCATATCGCATTTCAAAACTGTTTTGACTGTCTCCTGTTGCGGCAACATAGGTCAGGTACTCTGCGGCACTGCTGCGGATGGTGATTTCATTTTTCTTTTTCGTCATTTGAATTGTCCCTGCTCTTTTTTATTTGCTTAATTGTTTTGTTTCCGGCGGTTTACGCCACTGTTTTTTCGGCTCGTGCTTGCCGAGATCATCGGCGGTCTGTGGCCAGTTGAGTTTCCATTCCATATATTCGGCCTTGTTGATAGTCCCATCGGCAAGGTCTTTCTTTCGTACTTGCCATTCAGCAAGAAAGTCTTCGAGCAGTTTGCTGTTGAATGCGACGCACTTCTTCCCGTCAAAGTCGTGTAAAGAGAGGTTGTGATGTTCATCAAGCTCAAATAAGGAATACATCAAATCTTCTGCCGCATAGAGCGTTGGCTCATATAAGGAGCGATAGTTAACGTCGAGAACCTCGGCGATTTTCCTCAGCATGTCTTCTTTAGGCGTGCGGGTGCCTGTCTCATATTGGGCGATACGCACATCGGCTGTGTTTTCCTCAAAGCCAACAGCAAGGCCGAGTTCTCTCTGGGTGAGATTCCTGAAAACACGCACCCGTTTTATACGGTCACCGACTGCCATATTGTAGACCTCCATACCATGTGTATAAACAAATTCGTTTCAGTATCTCCGGTATAGCACCAGATGTCAAGAAGAAATAAAACAAAATTGCTTAGAAATCTTTCGCAAACCTGTTGACAAAGCAAAAAGGTTTAGTAGAATAAGGATTGCTAAACAAATAAGTTTAATCAGCGAGAGGAAACAATGGCAAGAGATACTTTTCTAAGGGCGAGCGATGTGGCGCAGGAACTCGGCGTTTCATTGGCTTACGCCTACAAATTAATCCGCAGGTTGAACGCTGAACTTGAAGAGCGCGGCTTCATCACAATCAACGGACGTATTAGCAGGCAGTACTTTACAGAAAAGCTCTACGGCAAAAGTGCCGGAGCAATGAAAGGGGTAAACGATGAGCGCCTATAAGGACGAGAAAACAAACACTTGTATGAACCGCCCCGACTTTACCGGAGGCTCCAAGTTTGAGAAACTGGAGCCATTATGGAAAAGCAAAGAGGAAAGAGATACCCGAAAGAAA
>WRGR01000023.1 GCA_009787085.1 Actinomycetes bacterium | reverse complement strand
GTTGGTGTCGGTGATCAGCACCTGGTTCTGGTCGCCGGGGGTGGCGATGTAGCCCTTGCCGTTGACTATCAGCTGGCCGCCGGAGAAGATGTTGGCGCTGCCGGTGATGCCCAGTCCGGACTCGTCTTGCAGGGTGATGTCGCCGAAGTTCTGGTAGGTGGTGCCGTGGTTGGCGGCAGTGGCGTTGCCGCCGTTCAGAACACTGCCGCCTTGGGCGATTATCAGGCGGTCCTTGACATCCATGGATGTGAAGTTCTTGATGCCGTTGGCGGTGCCGTTGGGGGGTGCAACGACGTTGATGCGCCGGGGGAAACCGTCGGCGGCCAAGCCGGGCTCCCAGTTGCCCAAAGGCCAAGTGCCCTGGCTGGCCTCGTCCCAGCCGGCCGGCCGGTCTTGCGGGCCAACGTGGATCTCGGCGAACTTGTTGGCGCTGGCGGCGTTGGCGGCCACCGTGTTGGTGATGTCGTCGCCGGAGTTGCCGGCCGAGAGCCCCTGGATGGAGCCGGCCGACACCAGGTTAATATCCACGTCGCGGAGCAGCGTAGCCGAGTTGCCATTGCCGGTGACGTTGCTGTAGCGGGTGGCGAAGACGTTGCCGACCACGCCGCCGGGGGCGTTGATGTTCATCGTGATGCGGCCGACACGGGTGTTAGCTGCGTTGTTTGCCGCATCGCCATAGATGCTCAAACCGTTCAGCAAATTAGGGTCGGCGTTGGCATCGGTGAAAACGTTCAACGTCAGGCTGTTGTTGTCACCGCTGCCGATCTGCGGAGCCTGATTGTTGTAGGGACGGCCACCGGAAACCGCGTCACCGTTCTCGATCGCAAAGCCGTTAGTGTTGCCACGCAGATCGAGGGTCATGGTGCCGTTACCGTAGATGCGACCGTTGTTCGTCGGCGAGGTGCAAAAGCCCATATTGGGCAGGGCACGCGCAGAGCCAGAGAAGTCGCCGCCGTAGACTGTGACGTATGCGTCGCCACTGACGGTGTCGCCGGCGGTCAAACCGTAGGAGCCGCCCATTGAGGCGTTGATCACTGCTGCCGGCTGCGTCTTGCCCTTGTCCAGTACCAATGCGCCGGTGTCCCGGTAGTCCACCTTGCCGTCGCCGTTGGTGTCGGTCTTGGGAATGCGGTTACGGGCGTTGTCGTAGACCGTGACGGCGGCATTGCCGTCTTGGTGATCGTCGTCCCAACCGCCACCGCTGAGAAACCAGTTTATCTGGCCGCCATAGATGTGGGTCTCGCTGTTGCCGATGTGATAGGCGGCATTAAAGCCGCTGCCCTCCAAGGTGTCGGTAATGCCACGCCAAAGCTCGTTACGGCTGTCACCGATCTGGCAGCCGTTGTAGTTGCCGCCGTATGTCCAACGGCCGCGCATCGATGCCTGCACCAAGGTGCTATTGCCGTTGATCAGGAACCTGTCGTCGCTGCCGAGAATACCGCCACCACCCCAGATGTCGAGCTGGCCGAAATAGCCTGTGCCATTGTTTTGGCTGAAGCAGAGGGTGTAGTCACCGCCCGACCCGGAAACCGTGTCATGGGGGCTGGTGCCAAAATTGTTCGCTGCATCGTAGTTGTCGCCGTAGCAAAGCCCTTCGCTGCCGATCACTATATAGGAGCTACCCTCGACGTAACCGCCGCAGCCAGCACCCTCGATGCAGCCGATGTCTGGCTGGCCGGTGACGCAACCGGAGCGGAGGATGGTAGTAGCGTTACCATAAACCTGGAAGTTGAAACCGGCCTTGGCAGCGGCAACGGCACCGTCACCGCCGCTGATCTTGCCGTCACTGCTCCTGTAGTTGAAGGCATTGAGCATGGCCGGCACGGTCTGGTTGGCGGTGTCCCGCATACCGAGGCCCATGACGGTGGTGAAGCTGCCCTTCTGGTTCTCGCCGGCCTTGGCAATGGTCGAGACATTGCCCTTGACTATGCCCGCGATGCCGTTGGCACCGATCAGGGCCGCCCGCCCATAGGTGTAAGCCGAGGTGTCAACAGTGGTCTTGATGATGTAGTCGTCGGTGTAGGCCAAGTCCTGACGGTCACTTTCCTGATTGGCAATGGCCGGGCGGATGTCGGCGTCGGTGCCGATGTTGCCGTTGTAGGAGCCACCGATGATCTGGCAGCCGTTGGCCGCTGTCGACCAAGTGTAGGTGTTGCCGTTGGCACTGAAAGCACCGGTGCCAGTGATGCTGTTGGTGATTTTGCCAGTGACATCGCCATAGTACATGCCGCCGACAAAAGTGTGCAGGCCCCCGGCACCGTTGGTGCCGGAGGTACGGATCTTGTTAACGGTGGAAGTGGCGTTACCGTTCAGGTAGGCCTTGTTGGCCGCACCGGAACCATAGCCGGCACCCCAGATATCGACCGAGCCCTGACCGCTGGTGTCATTGACGGTGATGGCAGCATTGCCGTTCATCGTGCCAGCTTGCATGCCGCCGTAAAAACTAGAGCCGCCGGCACCGGTGGACCAAATGGTGATGGCAGCAGTACCGTCACCCGGAGCATTGACCGTGCCCGCTGCCGCGCCGCCGTAGTAGTTGGTGGCGCTGGTTGCCCAGGACTGGTTGCCCAAGGTCAGGTCATAGCCGTTCATGTAGATGTTGGCTAGGTTATAGCGGATGTTCCGGAAGATGATGTTGCATCCGAAGCTCACACTACCGCCGTTGCCCAGTACCCCACCGGTCGTTGGAGCGGCAGTAGCCGGGGTCGGCGTGGCCGGGCAGGGGTCGCTGGTCGAGCCAGTAATCACCAAGGTGCCGACGTTGGGCAGCCTAAAGCCGTTGCCTAAAGCATTAGCGCTCAAGGCAAAAGCAGCGCTACCAACATAAAGCACATAGTCGCCCGCAGGACAGCTGGCCAAGTAAGCCAAGGCACTGTCCAGACCGGCGGCTGTACCCGGGTAGGATTGATAGATGCCAGCGCCGATGACCACGATCTGTGTGGCATCACCGGGGTTGATGCTGGCACCAGCGCCACCTAGGGACTGGTTGATGTCCATGCCGTTAGTTGGAAAAGACATCGGCATGGCACCGATTGCAGCCAACGACTGAGCCAGCTGCGACTCAGAAATTGGCTGCTGCTCGGCAGGTTGCGCCGCAGCGGGCGGCCCCTCTGCCATCGCCTGGGCGCCTGGGTCGTAGCCCTCCGGGGCGGTGGCCCCTGCGGGGTTGCCGTCCCCTGAAGCGGCTTGGTCAGCAGGCTGACCCGACGGCTGAGCCGCCGAGCCTAAGCTGGCGGCATTCGCCGCCGCACCAGCCTGCTCTTTGCCTGCTGCTTGGTCTTGCAGGCTTGAACCCGTAGGCGCGCTTTGATCTGGAGGCGTGCCGTACTCCACATCGCTGGGGTTAGGAGCAACAACTTGGTTGGCAAACAGCCCTGAGGGCATTGCCAGCATCAGTGCCAATCCTACAGAAACAAGGGCAGAGAGGACATTCCTCGCTGTTCTCCCGCCCCTGTTCTGTTCCCCGTTTTTCTGTAACTTTGACCTGATATTCATTACTATAACCTTTCTCGCAACGTTCCCAATCTCTTTCAGCCACAACAGCCACAATCTTTTCTTGTTATAAAACCTCCTTTTTTTATAGCTTTACCTACCATTTACCGATATATTCCCATCTAGAACCGCTGCCATAGTTTTTTGGAGCTAAAATCAATGCAGCTATTTGAGAGTAACAAGGAGGCAAAAGATTTGTAAAGATTATGAGGAAACTTTTTACAAAATCTCCATATTTTAATCTTTTGATTGGTATATTTTGTTTAGTTTTCGCCTGTACTCTTCACAATTTCTACATACTTTAGGCTCAAAATAGATATTTTGGATCTCAGAATGAATAATCTGTCCCGCCATCGCGGGCGGGGCGCACTGCCGTTACGGTCGACCGCCCCGCCATCGCGGGCGGGGCACCCCGTCATCGCGGGATCAGAACTACAATGCCGACCGCTAACTGGCTACGCCTCCCAACAAAGCGGCCCGTCATTGCGTGCGGAACGTCCCGTCATTGCGTGCGGAACGTCCCGTCATTGTGCGTTTGGCCAGCAATCTTGCCGTTGACTGACCGTACTGCCCAACAGTATCGCCACTTTTGTCAAAACAGCAGCTAAAAGCCAGTGTATCTATTGTTGCGGACCGCCTTTTACAGCTTCCGTCTGAATACCAGTACATTACTCGCCGCTTCTTGGCCAATACGGCTTTGCCACAGCCCCATGCCCATCTTTGTCCCGCCCCATACTGGCTGAAGGCGTTGTTGCCACAAGCTCCAGACAGCAGTGTCCAGTTCCAAGGAAATGTTATGGGAATAACCTGTAGACACAAACACTATTTCAGCGATGGCCACTCTGGGATTATGTTGCTGTTTTTATGATCTGTGAGACACATCCACTCTCAAGACGCCGTCCAGTTTTCATATTTATCCGGGCCGGCAAACACGTACTCATCGGATATGAAGGTGTAGGGAGACACCGATTTAAGCTCAATTTAGCGCCCGAACCCAGTCATTGCGGGTCGAGGGCCGTGCGGGGCTGGCTTTGATCAAATCGGTGTTTCCCTGATGAAAGAAGGGCATGGAGTGTATCCACAGTGCTAAAATGCAACAACAGGATATAAGACACAACCAAACTTGAGAACGAGGAGCCGGTGGCCTTGGCCAACACCATTAGCATACCGATCGGCGGCATGACCTGCACAGTCTGTGCCCAGCGGGTCGAGAAAGCGCTCTCCAGAGTAGACGGCGTTTTGGAGGCCACAGTGAACTATGCCACGGAGAAGGCCCAGATCAGCTACGACCGCAGCCGCACCGATGTTGATGCCTTGCGCGCTGCCATCAAGGCTGCCGGCTACCAAGCGCTGGCCACCTCGCTTTCTGACTCGCTGCAAGCCGAACAGAGTTTCCGCAGCCGTGAGCTGCGCCGGATGTGGGTCAGGTTCGCCATCGCTGCACTGGTCACGATACCCCTACTCTACCTAGCCATGGCACCGATGCTCGGCGGCAGCAGCGGCTGGCTTGACACCAACCCCCTAGCCAACGCGCTTCTCCAACTGCTACTGGCACTGGTAGCAGTGTGTGCCGGGCACCGCTTCTACCTTATCGGCTATAAGGCTATCTGGCAGTGCTCCCCGAACATGGACACCCTGATAGCGCTGGGCACCACAGCGGCTTTCGTCTACAGCGCCGTAAATACCCTGCTCATCGGCCTAGGAAACCCACATCTAGTACACAGTCTCTACTTTGAGACAGCTGCTACCATCATCACCTTGATCTTGCTGGGCAAGACCCTAGAAACCATGGCCAAAGGCCGAGCGGGCAAGGCCATTGAGTCCTTGATGGGACTGGCACCCAAAACCGCCGTGCTGTTGCGCGACGGCGGCGAAGTGGAAACCGCCGTCGATGCCGTGCAGCCCGGTGACCTGCTCCTAGTCAGGCCGGGCGGACGCATCCCGGTAGACGGACGCATCACCGCAGGCAACAGCGCAGTAGACGAAAGCCTGCTCACCGGCGAGAGCCTACCGGTGGATAAGCAACCCGGCGACAAACTGTTCGCTGCCACCCTGAACACCACCGGCTCGCTGCGCTTCATCGCCGAGAAGGTCGGCAGCGACACAGCCTTGGCTCAGATCGTCGCCGCTGTGGAGGAAGCCCAGGGGCACAAAGCACCCATCGCCCACCTAGCGGACAAGGTGGCTGGCGTTTTTGTGCCAATCGTCTGCGCCATAGCGCTGCTGGCTGCCATTGCCTGGTATTGCGCCACCGCCTTCGGGGCTTGGCCGCTGCCAACGACGGCAGACATGAGTTCCGAGCTGCCTAGCGACCCCCTCGCCTTTGCGTTACGCATCTTTATCTCAGTAATGGTCATCGCCTGCCCCTGTGCCCTAGGGCTGGCCACCCCGATGGCTATTCTCGTAGGCAGCAGCTTGGGAGCCGAGCAAGGCATCCTGATTCGTAGCGGCGAGGCGTTGGAAGCAGCAGGCAAGATCGACACTGTAGTGCTGGACAAGACCGGCACCCTGACCGAGGGACGTCCAACCCTGACCGATGTCATAGCTGCTGCGGGCTTTTCCCGCTGGGGGGCAAGCCTTGGAGGACACCCAAAGCATCAGGATCACCAGGCGCTGGCCGAGCACCTCCCCGACACTGCAAGCCCCTTTGACGACCCCCAAGCCCTATTGGCATTGGTGGGCGACGATGCGGCCATGCGTGGCTTGGTCGGCTCTGACCGCAACTCTGTGCTCGCCTTGGCGGCGGCGGTGGAGCGTGACTCCGAGCACCCCTTGGCCAAAGCCGTTGTTCAAGCAGCTGATGAGCGAGGCCTAAGCCTAGATGCGGCAAGCGATTTTCAAGCCGTACCCGGGCTGGGGGCACAGGCGGTCGTCACTGGTCGCCTCGTGCGCGTTGGCAACTCTGCGTTCATGACAGCATCCGGCATCGACAGTTCAGCTTTCTCCAGCTTCACCGACAGCTTGGCCGCCGACGGCAAGACAACAGTGCTTGTTGCCGTCGACCAGCAGCCCATCGGCATCATAGCCTTAGCTGACACGCTGAAGCAGTCCAGCTTCGGCGCGATCAGCCGCCTACGGGCAAACGGCATCGCCGTGCTGCTGTTAACCGGCGACAGTGCGTGTACTGCCCGCTCCATCGCCCGTCAGCTCGACTTGGACGAGTCACAGAGCGTGTTGGCAGAGGCCCTGCCATCTGAGAAGGCCCAAGCAGTGGCTGCCCTACGCAAGTCCGGCAAGCGAGTGGCGATGGTCGGCGATGGCATCAACGATGCACCAGCGCTAATCGAGGCAGACGTGGGCTTGGCCATCGGCTCTGGCACAGACATCGCCATCGAGTCAGCCGACATCATCTTAATGCGCAACGACCTACTCTGTGTGCCGCGTACCATCGAACTCTCCCGGCACACACTGCGTGTCATCAGACAAAACCTCTTCTGGGCTTTCGCCTTCAACAGCATCGGCATCCCCATAGCCGCCGGTCTGCTCTACCTCTTTGGCGGCCCTTTGCTCAACCCGATGATCTCAGCTGCGGCAATGAGCCTCAGCTCACTGACAGTAATGGCCAACGCCCTACGCCTAAAAGCCATGCGCTTGGAGTGAAAGCTCAAGCAAGGCAAAGCGGGGGCATCTGCCAACGCGCCCATTGGAATCGAAGCTTTCGACAGCCAAGCGCAAATAGGATTGATGGCAACACGGTTTCGTTGGCTCGTGTGCGCGAGGCCACTAAGACAAAAAAGCAAAAAATTGCTCTAGCCCCCGCTTTGCTGCGAAAACCGGAGCAGACCTAATGCAAAGAAAAGGCAAGTATTATTCAGTTGCGAATAGCCAAGTCTGGCTCCTCAAAGGAAATAGAGTCCAGTAAGCATCTACTGCAGTACAGCTTTTGTTGCAGCAAGGACAAGGTGATGGAAAATGGTAACACAGCCTAACAAGACCCCTCACAACACTGTCAAATACTCAACATACATCACTTAAGTGCGGGTCTTAAATGCTCGCAAATGCTCGCGAAAACCCCTGTCGCGTTGGACTGTGTTACCATCATACTTGTGGTACCAATTTTCGGTTTCGACAAGAAACTTTCCCGCTTAACGAAAATACTGCACAACCAGTTTCAACGAAAGAGGCGAGGATGTCAGGAGCACAAATACAAATGCCTTTAGATGCCAGCCAGCTAGAGCAAAACAGCCAGAACAAGCCTCGGAGCGGTCAGCCCCGCTTGGACAACCGCTATCTGGACACCCGTGGTCATTCTTCCGAGCAGTTACGTTTCTCTGAAGCCATTCTCCAAGGGCTGGCCGAAGGTGGCGGCCTTTTTGTTCCCCAAACCATCCCCCACCTGTCGCTGGCAGAAGTTTTGTCACTAGCCACTTTGCCCTATGCCCAACAGGCCGCCTCACTCTACCGGCATTTCGGCGTGGACTTCCCAGATGCTCAGATCAGTGCCTTGATGCAGGCGGCCTATGGCTCAAATTTCGACTCCGCAGACATTGCGCCGCTGGTCAAAGTAGCCCCTCAGAGCTATGTGCTGGAGCTTTGGCATGGCCCGACTTCAGCCTTCAAAGACATGGCCTTACAGTGCCTGCCGCGCTTCTTCTCCGCAGCTATGGAGAAGCATGCTGCCGCCCATCCAGACGGCGGCCAACCAACGACCGTCGCCAGCCGCCCGCAAGTCGGCCACCCGCAAGTCGGCCAACCGGCTACCGCCGCTGAGCCTACCGCCGCTGGCACCGCCGCTGCCGCCACATCCCAACCGCTGAGTCTGATTCTCGTCGCCACCTCTGGCGACACCGGCAGCGCCGCTTTGGAGGGCTTCAGCAACGTGCCCGGTACCGGAATTATCGTTTTTTACCCCCACGGCGGTGTCAGCGACATCCAACACCGGCAAATGGCCACGGCGGCCGGAAAAAATGTTGGCGTGGTGGGCGTTGAGGGCAACTTCGATGACTGTCAAACGGCGGTCAAAGCGGCCTTTGGCGACCACGATTTCGCCCAGCGGCTGGCTGGCCGCAATGTTTGCCTGTCCTCCGCCAACTCCATCAACTGGGGGCGGCTGCTGCCGCAGGTGGTCTATTACGCCAGCGCCTACTCCCGCCTAGTGGCTCAAGGAGCCTTAAAGCCGGGTGAACTGCTGGAAGTCTGTGTGCCTACCGGCAACTTCGGCAATATCCTAGCTGCCTGGTACGCCCGAGAAGCCGGTGTGCCTATCGGCCGGCTGTACTGTGCTAGCAACGAGAACCGGGTGCTGGCTGACTTCATCAACACCGGTATCTATGACATCTCTGAGCGCCCCTTCCACCTCACGCCCTCGCCCAGCATGGACATCTTGGTATCATCCAACTTGGAGCGCCAGCTCTTCGAGCTCAATGGCCGTAACCCACACACAGTTCGAACTTGGATGGAAAGCCTACGTGACAAACGCCGCTTCCAAGTCGATCAAGCGACACTCAACTCCCTGCATGCGACTTTCAGCGCCGACTGGGCATCGAGCAGTGAGGCTTTCCAAGCCATAAGGGAAGTCTACCAACAACACGACTATTTGCTTGACCCACATACAGCAGTAGCTTGGCGGGTCGCCGAGAAGCTGCGTCCCAGTTCCAGCGCACCGATGTTGATTGTCTCCACCGCGCACTGGGCGAAGTTCGGCACTGATGTCTGGCGGGCACTAAACGGCCAAACACCGGGTTCAACGTTGCCGGACGAAATCTGCCGCCTCAGCGGTGCTCAACTAAACAGCAAGATAGCCGAGAAGTTTGCTGCAGCAGGCGGCATCCCACCCCGCCTGGCCAACCTAGAGAATCTGCCAATCCGCTTTTCGTCGATAACGGCGGGCACACAAGAGGGCATAGAGGCCGCCGTCAACGCTTGGTTGGACAGCAGTGCAGGATAAAGCGTTGATCTAACACATTGTTTCAGCTATTGAGCCAGTCGTCCACTAGCTTTATCCAAAATCGCACTATTTCAATATGCGAATAATGTTCGCAATCATCAAAAGCTTCGACAAGATTTATACAGTTGCTTTCAAGGAGAATCATTACTGGCAGGACAGGTATCCGCGCCGGGTACTTGGAGCAGTTGCTCGTTGTAGGCACCCGTCCACTAACCAATTTTGTCCCCGCGAGAAATGAGTAACCGATGAAGCGTATGAACAATTTGAACATGCAGATCCGCTTGACTCTCTATGGACCCAAGGGTTTCCCCGAGGGCACCTTCGGCAAAGGTGTGGCCGTGCTTTTGCGCGGCGTGGACAGTCTCGGATCGCTCAACGCTTCTGCCAAGAGTATCCATATGGCTTATTCCAAGGCCTGGCGTATCGTCAAAGAAGCCGAACAGGGCATGAACTTCCAACTGATCGACCGGATGGGTGCCCGCGGCTCGACTCTAACCCCTGAAGGCCGTAAGCTGCTCGAAATTTATGAACGCCTAGAAAAAGAAGCCGAAAATGAGTTAGGACAGCGCTTTGCCAAGCTGCTTGATGCCTAATGAGACACCGCCATGGCCGCATTTAAAAGCAACGCGTGCGGAGCCTTGGCTCCGCACGCGCTATCTTGCAACTCAGGCTGCCGTTTCAGGCTGCCTTACGTATCCAGTACGTTTCAATACGTCCTGCTTTAGTACTCGCCAATCTCTTCCTCTTTGATCCTGCCTCGGAAGGTGCGGTAAATGATGACATGGTACAGCAGCACTAGAGGCAGACCAATACAAGTGATGATGGTCATGGCGGTCAGGGACAACTCAGAACTGGAATGAGCCCAAATGGTCAGCGAGTTAGCCGTATCGGCCGCCCCTGGAACAATGAAGTAGGTGAATACGCCTTTCGGGTTATTGGCCGCCGGAATCAGGTTCGGGAAGAGCGAGGCGGCAGTGATGCCGATCAGCGCAACAGGTGTAATGTTCACCGACAAGAAGCTCATCAGGTCGTTTTTGTTGGCCATGAACAACCGCGAGACGATCCAGCCGACTACAAACACAGCAGCGAACACATAGGCCACCGGCATGCCGATACGGGTATCGCCGAAGCTCGGCAGCACCAGCAAGAAGAAATAGGCGCTGGTCAAAGCAAAGAGCACCAGCTGGCCAATGCTGAAAGTCGAGCGCAGCTGCTTGGCACGCTGACGTACCAAGTTATCAACCGGGGACTTCAGGCAGAGCCAAGCCGCGCCTTGCGTCAAGAAGGCCATCAGGCCGGTCAGGGCGCAGAGCAGGGCGAAGGGGTTCAGCAGCGAGAAGAAGCCGCCGGCATACTCCATGTGCGTAAATTGTCCAACGGTTACGGAGTCCATCGCAATGCCTTGAATGACATTGCCGATGGCCGCGCCGGAAAGCAGTGCCGGCAAGAAGCTGCCAACCACGAACACGGCATCCCAGAAGCCCTTCCATTTCGGGTCACGCCCCCGGTACTCAACAGCGATGGCTCTGAATATCAAGCCGAACAAAACCAGCATAATAGCGAGATAAAAGCCGGAGAAGCTCATGGCATAGGCCGGTGGGAAGGCCGCAAACAAAGCCCCGCCGCCAGTTAACAGCCAAACCTCGTTGCCGTCCCAAACTGGCCCGACCGCTTGGCGCACAATGGCCTTCTCGCTCTCCTTCTTGGCAACAAATGGGTAGAGAATGCCGGCACCCAAGTCAAAACCATCCAAGATGAAGTAGCCCATTAGTAAAACAGCGATGAGCAAAAACCAAAGAACCTGTAGAATAGCATGTACTTCCACGTCACTCACCACCTTTCGCTACAGGGGTATCATCCGTAGCTGACGCATCCTTTGCTACGCTACCTGCATCCGAGCTGGCGGCATCCGCCGCAGAACTCCCGGCTGTCGCCAACGCAGCAGCCAATCCTGCATCATCTTCCAGTTGCGGACCGGCCTTGATCTGCTTGAATACTAGGCGCAGCCAAGCGATGAAGAGGATGGTGTAGAACAGCAAGAAGAGCACGATGGTGATGATCAGCTCGACGTTGCTGACTATCGGCGAGTAGGCTTCATTGGTCAACATCAGGTTGTAGACCACCCAAGGCTGCCGTCCGACTTCGGCCACCACCCAACCAGACTGGATTGCCAAGAAGGGAACCAAAGGCCCAAATATCGTCAAGTACAGCAATGCCTTGCTGGTTTTGCCCTTGTTGGCATTACGCAAAGCCAAGCCGGCAAGAACCAGCCACAAGATCAACAACGCATAGAGCGCCACCATCAGGTGGTAGGCCTGGAAGGTCACGTTTACCGGCGGTATGCCGCCTTGATAATCCTCTGTCACCTTCACACCGTCATAGGCTTTGAAGTCGCTTAGACTTACTTTATTTGCCATAGTGTCTAGGCCGGGATAAACAGTCTCAGTGTTCCAAGAGGCCAAGAAACTGGTCATGCCGGGGATCGACAAGGCTGTCGTGGTCTTGTTGGCCTCGTCCACCCAGCCGACGATTGCCATATCAGCAGGCCCGTCTTTCCACTGGCCTTCCATGGCAGCCAGTTTTGCCGGCTGTTGTTCGGCCACTACGGTAGCCTGCATGTGGGCGAAGGGGAGCATCAAGATCACGGTGACAATACCAACGGTCAAGCCCATCTTGATAAATTGCTTGCCGTGATCGGTGTTTCTCTTCTTCACTAGATACCAAGCGCCGATGGCCATCACGCAGAAGCTTCCCAGAATCAAAAGCGAGTCCACAGCATGCAGATAGCGTGCCAAGGTAGATGGGTTTAGCGCCGCCGCCCAGAAGTCGGTGATCACAGCCTTGCTCTTATCTGGAGCCAGAGCATAACCCGCCGGAGTCTGCATCCAGGAGTTGGCGATCAATATCCAAAGCGCTGACAAGGCCGACCCGAACCAGGTCAACCAAGCAGAGACAAGGTAGAGCTTTGGCGAGATCTTGTTTCTGGCGAAGATCACAATGCCCAAAAAGACCGACTCCAAGAAGAAAGCCAGTAAGGCCTCTGCTGCCAGTGGCGCACCGAAAATGTCACCAACAAAACGGGAGTAGTTAGCCCAGTTCGTTCCGAAACTGAACTCCATCGTGATGCCTGTGGCCACACCAATGATGAAGGTCGTAGTAAAGATCTTCACCCAGAACTTAGTGGCCGCCCTATCCTTCGGATCACGGGTTCTATAGTAGCGCGTCTCTGCAAGTGCTACGAAAAGCCCAAGCCCGATAGACAGTGGAACGAACAAGAAGTGGAAGATAACAGTGATCGCAAACTGGATTCGCGACAGCACAGCCACATCCGTTAAAAACTCCATGTTCCCTCCTTTCCAATACTCTGTTACTTGGCCGGATGCCCGTCACCGACCCCTCGCAGCCAGTGAACAAGATCAGAGCGCCCATCCTAGGTTCTGGCTAATGCTATGGAGTCGATAACAATTACGATAGCTCTTATTGTACTCTTGCTGCGTTGCTGAAACAAGAGCTAATCGTTATCTAAATGTTAGGCTGTTGAATTGGTTCGGATTAACGGTCGATTCCCCACTTTTCCTCGTCCAAATCACGCCTCGAGCACTCAGATAGAGCTCTATTTCCGACAAGAGCAGGGGCAGTGCCGCCTGCACTGCCGGTGTCAGTCCTATCCTGTACTCCGCTGGGTTGATCTCAACGACCTGCACCCCCAGGCATTCACATTGCGGAGAAATGCCAACCAAGGCAGCAGCTGCCAGCACGTCGGCCAGCCGAACATCGTGGGCGCCCTTGAAGGTCTGATAGCTGGCAAGGTCTTCAGGCTGAAAGCGCAGGACGGTGCCGGGGGGCTGACCACTACGGTCAACGGCATCGATTATCAGCAGATCGTCGGCAGCCTTGATGTCGGCCAGCACCGCCATTCCCATCACGCCCCGGTCTAACACCTCGACGTTCGCGGGGAACTCATAGCTGGCCGTAAGCTCTGCGGCCACCTGCGGCCCCAGCCCCTCGTCACACAGCAAAAGGTTGCCAACACAGAGTATAACAATGCGCTTGTCCATAGGTTTATCCATAGAGTTGCTCCTGTGAACCAAAAAATGTGGGCAAGAGAATGACCTCTCACCCACATCTTATACCGTCCTATCCCTCATGCCTCAGCGCGAAAGATCGTAGGCTTAAAGCCCGCAATGACGGAGCCTGGGCATTAAGTCGGCGCTTACCTGGCCTCACGACCTCAGCTCAGCTTTTCTCCTTGTTATCTTCCTCCCCTTTGTCCTCACCGACAATGGTGTGCGACTCAGGGCTGTAGACCAAGCCTTTATGCTCTTTCCAGCGAAACATCATGCGCAACGGTGCCAAGCCCTCGATGGAGGCCAAGTAGGCATGCAGCATGATGAAGATAATGAACACCCACATCAGGAAATAGTGGATAATGCGAACGTTCATGATGCCACCGACTAAGTCGGTGAAGCCGACGAAGAGCGGGGCGTTGCTAGTCGGCACCCAAAGGCAAAAGCCGGTGAAGGCGATGCAGAGCAGCAAGAGCGGGATAGCATCATAGGTCAGCTTCTGAGGCACGCCGTACTTGGCGCCTAGGGGGTGGTCCTTTTTCAAAAACAGGTAATACTTGATCCAGGCACCCAGCTGGTGGCGATTGTCTTTTTGGGGCAGGAAGGACTTGATGTCCTTCTCCACCTCACGTGTACCACCAGTCGGTGCTGACTTGACGAAGAAGGCCGCCACGATGCGGTAGATCAGGTTTAACAGGATCACAAAGGCGCAACAGATGTGAACGCCACGAGCAGCCCCCATCACCCCCGGGATAAAGGGGTAATGGATAATGAAGCCGGTCAGCACCAGCATGACCATACAGATCAAGTTGACCCAGTGGGTGATAACAAAGGTTATCGGATGTGCTTGACGATAATGAGCGAGATGTGCCATCTTACTTCACCCCCCATGGATTAGTGACAACAGAGAACTTGCGCCCCGTTGCCGGTTCAGAGACGTGCACCGCACAAGCAACACAGGGATCGAAGCTGTGAACAGCACGGAGTGCGTGTATCGGCTTGGCGACATCTTCCACCGGGCAGCCCAACAACGACTCCTCCATTGGGCCGTGCCGGTCATCGCCGTCCCTAGGCGAGATGTTCCAAGACGAGGGGATGATGATCTGGTATTTTTCGATCAGGTCGTCTTTGATCTTCATGTAGTGGTAGAGGGCACCGCGTGGCGCTTCCCACATACCTGCTCCCTCACCGGTACGGGTGGCCGGCTCGATGAAGGTTGCCGCGTTGCCGCCCTTGATCGCCTCGATCAGTTCGTTGACCCAATCCACCATCTTGGTGGCAACGTAGAGGGTCTCGATATTGCGGGCCCCTGTGCGACCCATGGTCGAATTCAGCAGTTCCACCCGGCCTTCAGCGCCCAGCGCCTTCAGCACGTTATCGATGCCTTCGACGATCTCCGGAACCTTGCGGTTGTAGGCCACCAACAGGCGTGCCAACCCACCGGCCTCGAAGACCTTGTTGTCATAGCGCGGTGCCTTGTCCCAAGTGTAACGGGCGCCTTGGGCGGGATGCTGGCCGTTCGGCACCATGTATTCGTCCTTGTAGAGCGGAGCGGTGATGCCTTGGCGGGGCTTTATCGGCGTACCGTTGTCAATGGCGGGGTCGTAGAAAGAATGGATGGTAGACTCGGTGATCAGTTCCTCGTCCCAATTCTGTACCTGCTGGTAGCCGGGCTCTTTGAAACTCCAAACGCCGCCGGGCAGGTACCGCTCCTCGGGTTTGAAACTCGGTGCCTCAAAAACGCCCCAAGCGATGTAGTTGCCGGCATTGCCACCGTAGTTGAACTCGTCCATATAGAAGGGCACGATAGCCAAGGTGTCCGGGATCATGGTGTTCTTCACCCAGTCCCGCAGTTTGATCGCCCTGAACAGCAGGTCGTCGAGCTTCTCCTCAGTGGGCACAAAGGCGCTGCCGCCGGGGATAGAGGTCATGATGTGCGGCATCTTGCCGCCGATGATGCCGGAGATCTCAGAGGCCGTGGCCTGCATCTCCAGCGCCTCCAAATAGTGCATGGTGGCAATGAGGTCAAGTTCGGCCGGAAGCTTATAGGCGCTGCTGCCGTCCAACTCCTTGGAGTCAAACCAGTTGCCGGAGAAAATCGAAAGTTGGCCGTTGTCCGCAAAGGCCTTGAGGCGGGCCTTGAGGCCGGCGAAGTCAGCCTCGGTAGTGCCGGCGCTGTTGGCCAACTTGACTGTCTCGGCCACGTCAGCACTCAGCGCGTTCAGCGGGTTGACATAGTCCAAGGCGGCCAAGTTATAAAACCAGAGGATGTGCGAATGCAAAAACTGCGCACCCTCGACCAAGTTACGGATGATGCGAGCACCGTTGGGAATGGTGATGCCATAGGACTTGTCGCCAGCGATAGCCGAAGCATGGGCGTGGCTCACCGGGCAGACCCCGCAGATGCGCTGGGAAATATAAGCGGCATCGGCCGTGCGGCGTTTCTCCAACACCAGCTCCATGCCACGGAACAGTCCACCAGAGATCCAGACATCATCGACTATGCCGTCTTTGACTTCCATGTCGATGCGAAGATGGCCTTCAATACGGTTCACCGGGTCGATGATGGACTGGCCATTCGGCTTGTTGCCAACACTGGCCGCAGTGGCTACGGCAGCGGTGGTAGGTACGGCAGTAACGGTAGTAGCCGGATCAGTGGGGGTAGTACGGGGAGTGGGGGTGGTGGCTGTCACTGGGTACCTCCTTCCTTGGAATCAGCCTTGCTCTCTTCGTTTTCGGCAGCCGTGGCCGCCGGGGTGCCGTTGTCCTCTTCACTAGCGCCGCCCGTAACTGCCGGGGCGCTGGCGATGGCACGGTCGGGATGTTGCATGTCCCATTTGCGCTGCCGCTCAAAATCGGCACCGCCCTTGGTGCGGCCAGTGGCCTTCATCCCAAAGGCGTGTGCCACCAATAGCACGGCAGCGATGCCGCCGACCGCAGCAGCCAGCGTGGCCGGCTGTAGCCGGATATCACCGATGTTCAAGTTGCGGAAGCGCTTCAGGAAGGGTGCATTCAGATCCACCCAGTTGTTCTTGGTGGTTGCCGGGTCGCTGACGGCACAGCCGATGCAGGGGGCGCCGGCCTCGACGCACCAGCTGACTCGGCGGTTCCAGCGCACAATGGGGCAGTTGTTCTTGGTCTGCGGCCCCTTACAGCCCATCGCATAGAGGCAGTAACCCTTCTTCTCCTCTTCCGAGCCGAACTGGTAGACGAACTCGCCGTTCTCAAAATGGCCACGGCGCGGACAGTTGTCATGTATATACTGGCTGAAGATCAAAGACGGCTTGTTCTGGCTGTTCAGGTCCGGCAGCTTGCCAACTAAAAGCACATCGACGATCACCGCCACCATGTGCTCGGGGTTGGCCGGACAGGTCGGCACGTTGATGATCGGCGGCAGGTTACCATCGCCACCTTTGTAGGTGAAGCTTCCTGCGGCCTGCTCTCGGGTCAAGAAGCTCTGAATGCCTATCGCCCCGCCCGGATTGGGATAACCGGCCTGCCAACCACCGTCCACCGCGCAAGAACCAGCGCAGATCACTGCTTTGGCGTTCGCACAAGCATGTTTGACAATCTCCGTACCCTTCTCATTAGCAATGCGCAGAGCATTCCCGTCCCAGCCCTCCATTAGGGCACCCTCGATGACTACCAAGTAGCCCCCGGCTTCGATGGTTTGCTCCTTGGCTTCCTCCAAAGAAAAACCAGCACCAGCGGAAAGGGTTTCAGAATAGTTCAGGGAAATCAGCTCAAGCACCACAGTTGCCACGTCCGGCGTATCAACCTGAGCAAAGGACTCCGTGCAGCCTGTGCAAGAGGCCAATTCCAGCCAGATGACCGGGGTGAGCGCCCCGGTTTCCTTGCCAATGACACTCTCAGCTATCGCTTCATGAACAGTTGGGATCAAAGCCTCAGAAAGCCCTAAAGACACCGCGATAGCTCCACAGAACTCCAAGAAGCGACGACGAGTCACGCCCTTCCGCTCCAACAGCTCGTCTAACCGAGCCACATTGGCCTGCGTTTCTACCATTAACACACCTCCTCTGTTTGACCGTTGGCACACTCTTGTACCAACCCGCTTACTGGCCAGCACTCCTAAGTGCCAACCACTGAAACACCGTTTAAATTGTTCGCCTAGCATTGCTCTGATGCCAAGTTTAACGATTCTAACGGAAGCCCAACGGTTTGTCTCAGACTCCAATGCTGAGAATATAGCACTTTTTTAGAAACCTTTGGCAATGCTGCTGGAAATTATTATTATAATTGTCTATTTAAGCATTTGTATGCATATCCTGAAAGGACAGCCAAGGTGTGCGAACGGCATGTTAACGGCTTGCCAAAGGTTGACTACAGTTCCAGCCGTAGTTGTGGTGCCTCCTTAAAGTAGGGGACGTACTTGATACCAGAGTCCTTCTCCGGAAAAAGGTGCTGGAAGAGGTCGATGAAATAGTCATCGGTCATGCTGGCAATGAAGTCCACGACTATCAGGTCTGGGTCGGTGCTATCCAGATAGCTCTGTTCGTTGTCGTGGTTGCGGCGGCTCTGCTCCACCTTGTTTATGTGGTGTCGCCAAATGATGCTCTGCTCGTCTCCCCGTTTTAGGTCGTCTAGCAGGTGCTCATAGAGCATCGCAAACATCGGCTTGATGCGCTGCTCGTTGAAGCGGTTGATGGCCGGGTTGTCGTAGAGTAGCCGGTAGTTCTCCCGTTTCACTGCCTCCAAGTCTGCGAAGCCCTGCTCGCTTAAGCTCAGGCGGTCGCTGCCATAACTCTGCTCGATGATATCCACCGTCAGGTTGTTGATGATCACGGCGTTACTGGTACCCAGTGACCGCTCGTCGTAGTCCGGCAAGGCATCGCGGTCAACGATCCGCGCTGCGTCTTGGCGGTCCTTGCCCACATAGGCGATCATGTCGCAGATGCGCACCACGCAGCCCTCCAGCGTCGCAGCCACCAGCGTATCGGTGCGCTTGGGGTGCACCCAGCAGCTTTCGATCAGCATGTCAAACTGCCTGAAATCACCGAGGGATGCCGGCTGGTAACTGCGTTGCCCGAACTCGCCGTTATGACAAAGGATGCCGTCCAAGGTCTGCAAGCTGAGATTGTAGTTGAAGATTCCGTCTAAGACGCGCACACTTTGCAGATTGTGATGGAAATAGCGGCCGGTACGTGCTTGGTAGATATCGTTTAAGAAATGCTCGCCTGCATGCCCGAACGGCGTATGGCCGATGTCATGGCCCAAGGCAATGGCTTCGATCAGGTCAAGGTTCAATCCCAGCACACTGCCGATAGTCCGTGCCGCCCGGCTGACCAGCTGAACGTGTAAGGCACGGCGGGTAAGGTCGTCATTTTTGTAGAGGGAAAAAACCTGGGTCTTGTCCGAATAGCGGTTATAGTAGGCCGAATGCAGGATCTTCTCGACATCGCGGACAAAGGCCGGCCGCCAGAGGTTCTCACGGTCGCGCTGGGGGTTGCGGCGGATGGCAGCAGAGTCGGCGGTGCGCCCCGGCAGACGGCGGTGCGCCTGTTGATCAGCACGGATCTGCTCTTGCAGCCCATGGGACAGCTTGTGGTAGGGAGAGGCGGGCTTGGGGGCGGCCCTAGGCACCGACGGGCGAGCCGGGGGCCGGGCAGCCGGGACGGCACCCGGGGAGGCGGCGGCACCCGGGGCAGAGGCGGCGGCACCCGGGGGCGGGACGGCGCCCGGGGGCGGGACGGCGCCCGGGGAGGCGGCGGCGCCCGGGGAGGCGGGGGCGCCCGGGGCAGAGGCGGCGGCGCTCAATGGTTTCTGGTAGTTCGAGGCAACAGGTTCAGTAGGCAAAGTCAGTCTCCATAAGACAGATTTCTCCCTAGGGAAGCGCCGGGTGACACAGAGTCCGCCATTGCACGAAACTCATCATCACACGAGATCCGTCATCACAGGCTTGACCCGCAATTTTTCCCCTGATCAACAGGATGAAAGATGGCGGAGCGAAGGCCGCAATGACTGGGTTTTGCTTAATTCGGCACCTTCTTAGTACAATCTTAGTACAATACTTGTGTTCCGCGCTTATGATACCATTGTGAGCACGAGCGGGTGTCGCCAAGTGGTAAGGCCCAAGCTTCCCAAGCTTGTACTCGCGGGTTCGAGTCCCGTCACCCGCTCCATCTCTTAGCAGTCAATTCTCCTCCCCTGAATTTGAGATTTCAAGGCAAGGTTTTGCGGAAAAATTGGACTTGTGCGAAGATATTTCTGTTATAACACTCGAAAGGGGTAAAAAATCAGCCTCAAAAACACCAGTTTGGGCTGTGTTTCCGTTTTTGGCTTCGCACAAGTTCGTTTTTTCCGCAAAAACTGCTAGAATGATCTCATGGAAATATTTATCAGTCACTTTTCTGCCCTAGAGTACTGGCGCAGACACCGTAAGTTGCCCGAAAAGAGCGCTGATCGGCGGTATATGGCCAAACTCCCCATGCGGTCGCCGACAATCGGGCCGTCGGCATTCAAAGACTTGAGCCTGCCGACACATATCCTCGTTGGAAAGCCTGGCGCCCGGATCGTCAGCAAGATGGTGAGTTCGCATGTGTTTAGCGGCGAGTTGCCTATCGGCTGCTTCATGAATGTTGGAGGCAGGCTTTTGGTAAGTTCGCCGGAGTTTTGCTTTCTGCAGATGGCAAGTCAGTTAACGTTGATAGAGATCATCGAATTGGGCTATGAGCTGTGCGGAACGTATTCGCTGCCGTTCCCCGGTGAGCAGAATGTGCCGGAGAGGGGCTATCACGACCGTAAACCTCTCACAAGTGTGAATAAACTGCAGGGGTTTATCGCCGTCATACCTGACGCAAAATGGCGCCATAAAGCAGAGCGTGCGCTACGATACGTTCTAGACGGCTCGGCGTCGCCCATGGAGACAAAACTTGCCATATTCCTAACCCTGCCTTACAAGCTGGGTGGATATGGGTTCGTCTTCCCGGAACTAAACAAACACGTCACGCTTCCCAAACCGGCTAGGAGATATTTCAACAAGAACTATTACGTCTGTGATCTGTTTTGGGGGGACGGAAAGGTTGCCGTCGAATACGACAGCGACCAGTTTCACACCGGCTCGGAGCGCATTGCCAATGACTCTGAGAGGCGAAACGCCCTGTCCTCGATTGGAGTCAGGGTTATCTCTGTCACCAGGCCGCAGCTCTACAGCGCTGCAGGACTTGAGATGATCGCTCGAACTCTTGCGAGTTACAGGAACAGGAGATTCCACTTTGAGAGACATAGTTTTATGGCGGCACATCGCAAACTGCGCAAATATCTGCTTGGGAAATCCTGACCACAGAATCTTAGCCACATATGCCCAGCATTTCATCCAACAGATTTCGCTTGCCCATGATGATGCTTCGTCAGAAAGCATGTAGCGAGCCTGCAACACGTCGAGCCCCTCGCTAAATGGCTTGCCCTAATTCAGTAGCGAAAACGCAAAAACAAGGCACTCCGAAGCATCCAGCGCGGCGTATCTGTGCCTTTTGTTCTAACCTGGGTTTCGGGCAGGGTGGGTGGACGCCGCTCCCCTTACCGCAGGCCAAGTCCAATGCCCGCGTCCTGTTTGGCACGTTTAAATACCTGCGGACAAGTGCCGCCATCCAGTTCTGCCGCCGTCTGACATGCACCTCCCCACCAGCCTCATAGTGGCCGCGCCGCCGCCATCCAGTTCTGCCGCCGTC
>WRGR01000022.1 GCA_009787085.1 Actinomycetes bacterium | reverse complement strand
CCAAGCCTCAACGCTGGTGGCGCCATGGCGTTTGGAGAGGCGGCTGCCGTCGGCACCGAGGATCATTGAGAGGTGGGCAAAGTGCGGTACCTCGGCTCCCAAAGCCTCGTAAACTAGGATCTGCTTGGGGGTGTTGGAGAGGTGGTCGTCACCACGAATGACATGCGTCACCTGCATCAGGCTATCGTCGACCACTGCCGCGAAGTTGTAGGTCGGCGAGCCGTCCGAGCGTACCAAGATGAAGTCGTCCAGCTGCTCGAAAGGCACTGTCACAGTGCCGAAGACCTCGTCGGCAAAGCTCACCGGGCCATGTCCCAGCGGCAGCTTCAAGCGCCAAGTGTGGGCCTCGCCGGCGGCGATGCGCTCGGCTGCCGTCGCTGGGTCGATATCACGGCAGCAGCGGTCGTAGCCACTGAAGCTCTGTGTGGTCATGGCTGCATCACGCCGGGACGTTAGCTCTTCTGGTGTGCAGAAACAGGGGTAGGCACGGCCATCGGCTCGCAAGCGTTTTAGTGCCTCGGCGTAGAGGTGGAAGCGTAATGTTTGTTGGTAGGGGCCAAGCTCACCGCCGGCCTCCGGCCCCTCATCCCAGTCCAGCCCCAGCCAGCGCAGGGAGCGGATGATCTGCGCCGTGTGCTCGGGAGTCGAGCGCTCCGGGTCGGTGTCTTCGATGCGCAGGATGAAGCTGCCTTGGTGGCGACGGGCGAACGCCCAGTTGTAGATGGCAGTGCGTGCCCCGCCGACATGCAGATGTCCGGTCGGGGAAGGGGCAAAGCGAACGCGCACCTTGCCGGTCGGTGCAGGTTGAACAAGGCTTGTGCTTTCAGCGGCCTGCCCAACCACCGCTGCAGCAGTAGCTGATTCAGATGTAGCGGCGCCGGCGGGGTTTTGGGAGATGCCTTGATATTGGTTATCAGAATGTAGGCTTTGATCCATTTAAAGAGTCTCGCTTCCTTGGTGATGCTGATTGAGGGTTAATCCTAGGGTACGCCCATGATACCATGGCAGATAGTGGACGTTTCCCTAATGTGGATATGCGTTACGTTCACAGCCGGAGAATAGCCTACGGGGTCGAGGCGAGCCGTTACAGGGGGGTGGGCGGATCTGAGCTATGGTCAGCTTTCTGGCCATAGCCCACTTCTTGCCGGTGGCTACCATTCGCTGATCCTCGGCTCCTTGCTGGCCGCTTCAGTGCTAACATTATCCCTAGGGGTACTACGGGAATCTTTCGCTTGGCAGCTCTCCGGTTTCAGGCACAGCGATTAAGCGGAATACGACCACAGGCTGATCGGCATACTGGCTCAAAGGAATAGAGGCGAGTAATAACAGCATGACAGGGTCTGTCGAAGAGCAGCATGTCCAGGCGATTGTCTCCTATCTTGAACGCGGGTCGGATAGGGGTTGTTCGCGCTGTCTGGGCATTGAGATCGAGCATTTCGTGGTGGATGTCGAGGCGGCTAGGCCGGTTTTTTACGAGGACGATCCAGAAACCGGCAAGGTTGGTGTGGCCGGTATCTTGGCGGAACTGAGTTCGGCCTATCACAAGGCCGTCTACAATGCGCCTTTCAAAAACCAGATGGCCAAAGGGCCCGCTAGAATCATCGGATTGGAACGTCCTGGAGCGAACGTCACCTTGGAGCCTGGTGCCCAGTTGGAGATAAGCATGGGCCCAGTGCTGCAACTCTCCAGTCTAGAGGGGCTTTACACCAGCTTCCGTGCCGAGCTTGACCCGATCCTTGAGAGTCATGGCTACCGGTTGCTAACTCTCGGCTACCAGCCTTTTGCCAACGCCGCCGACATACCAATGATCCCTAAGCAGCGCTACCACTACATGGATCGCTACTTCCAAGGTACCGGCCATCATGGCATCTGCATGATGCGCGGGTCAGCATCCACACAGGTCAGTCTGGACTATGCCAACGAGCCTGATGCCCTGCGCAAGCTACGCGTTGCCAATGCCCTAGGGCCCATCCTGGCCTTCCTTACCGACAACTCCCCGGTTTTCGAGACCCTGCCAGTAGGCATAGGCCACGGCCGTTTGACCGCTAGCGGCTTGGAGCTTCCCAGCCGCATGACACGCACCCGGATTTGGGACGATGTTGATCCCACGCGCTGCATGCTTGCTCCCGGCAGCATGAGCGCAAACTTCAGTTTTCGCCGCTACGCCGAGTCCCTGATGCGTGCCGGTGCCGTGTTCTCCGAACTTGCGGAGGAATTCGGAGAACATGCCAGCGTTTATCAGGGTACACGTAGCGCCGCTGAAACCTATGCCGGCCGTGAGCTTTCCCGGGAGGATGTGGAGCACATCCTCTCGCTTTTCTTCTTTGACAACCGCTTTAAAACCTACATCGAGATCCGTTTGGCCGACTCGCTGCCGATTGGCTATGCCTTGGCCTTCTGTGCACTGCTCGGCGGTCTTTTCTACTCATCAGACAACCTCGACTGGCTGGATGCCCGTCTGGAGTCAGTGAGTGCAGATGCTGTGGCAGCGGCCAAGAGGTCCTTGGAAGCTGATGCCTGGGATGCTGATGTCTATGGACGCAGTGCGACAGAGTGGCTGGACGCGTTGATGCTCCGCTCTGACGAGGGGCTGGATGAGGGCGAGCGGCACTACCTGAAGCCTCTGGCCGACTTGGTGGCTAGGCGCAGCACCCTGTTCGATGACTTACGATCCGCAGCGCTGGATGGCAGTGGCGGCGAGGAGTCGTTCGATCTGCGGCTTGTCCTGCATACCGAGGGCGATGATGCCGATTTTGGGGTTTAAGCTAGGGAGATGCCGATTAATGCTGCCATGCCAGATTGCAGGCCGGACCGCCCTAGGGCCGTTCGGGCAAACGGTGCCACTACTAGCGGTAACGGCACCGTTTGCCCGGGAGGGCATGGGGCGGTTCGGCTTGCAAGATGACGTGGCATGATTGATCGGCGTCTCCCTAGGATGGGCAGAGCTAAAGACGACGATGCGTTGCGGCCTCAGCCGACGGCGCAGCTGCGGTCAGTGGCGCAGCTGCGGCCAGCGACGCAGTCCCAGCTGGTGACGCAGTCCCAGCTGGTGACGCAGTCCCAGCCCACATCGCAACTCCAACTGGAAGCCGACTACCGCCAACTGTTCTGTGACCTCCACGGCGATACGGAAGGCCGCTTTGCGGCTCAGGACTATCTCGACCACTCGACGGCACTTTACCATGGAGAAGTGATCGGCCTCGGTTTTCTCCCTAAACTCTACGATCAGACACGTTTGCTGCAATTTGACGAGCTGGTTGGTACCACTTGGCGAATCTTAGAGAAAGTGACCCGCCACTATCAGCAAAACGCCGCTTATCGGCAGTTGTTCGGCTTTTCCAACTTGGCCGAAAGACTGATCATGCTGGATCCGGGCTATAGCTGCTATGTCCCCATCATGCGCATTGACCTCTTTTTGGATGAGGGAAGCGGTGACTTCTGGTTCTGCGAGTTCAACACTGACGGCTCCAGTGGCATGAACGAGGACCGTGAGGGTGCTGACGCGCTTTGGTGCTCGACACTCGCCCAGCAAGCGTCCGGGCAGTTGGGGCTGGTGCGCCAAGAGCTCTTTGACAGCTGGGTTGAGTGCTTTTTGGTGATCTGGCAGGAGTTTGCCGAAGGCCGCAGCCCGGATGCGGCAGCTGGCGAGGGGAGTGGCCCGGGTGCGGCGGCGGCGCATGGCACAGCGAGCGTTAACCGTCCAATCATCGCCATCGCCGACTACCTAGAATCGGCCTCGATGCCGGAGTTCGAAGAGTATCGCCGCCGCTTTGAGCAACGTGGCTACAATTGTTTAATTTGCAACATCCCCGCCTTACGCTATGAGCGTGGCCGTTTGATCGGTAGTGATGTAGACCCATCCCACCCCCTAGGCGGCGGTCGCTTTATCGAGATTGATGCCGTCTATCGGCGCGCCGTCACCGGGGAGATACTGAGCGACCTTGAAAAGACCGGCAGCTGGGAGCAGCCCGCAGCCGATGGCGCTTGGGCGTTGGTGCAGGCCGCCCGCGATCATAGTATTTGCCTGGTCGGCGGCTTTCGCAGCCATGTCGCCCATACCAAACAGCTCTTCGCGGTGTTGTGCCGTCCAGAGACAGCCTCGCTGCTGAGCGCTGAAGAACAAGCTTTTCTAGAGGCACATCTGCCCTACACTGAGGTGCTGAGCAGTAAATCGGAGCGTTTCTCCGAGATTTGCTCGGAGAAGGACAATTGGATTATCAAGCCGCAAGACGGCTATGCCTCCCAAGGAGTTTTCGCCGGTCGCGATCATAGCCAATCAGCCTGGGAGCAGCTGTTGCACGAAACGCTGGGGTTAGGTTATGTAGCCCAGCACTATGCACCGCAGTACGCCACATCCAACTGCCGTCTAACGCCGGCAGCAGCCGGAGCAATTGGCGGTGCGCAGGACAGTCGGCTTTACGCCGATGCCGCCGCAGCTTTGGCTGATCCCAGTTTCGACCCCGAGGCGCTGGTGCCTTACAACATTCTCACCGGACTTTACGGCTACGGTGGCAGATTTGCCGGGATTTTCGTCCGGGCTGGCCAAAGCGGCCTGATCGTCGGCTATGCTGGCGGCATTAGCGTCCCAGCACTGTTGGCCGGCGACCCTGAGTTCACCGGGCTGGCTGTACGCAGCCGCTAGGGAAATGCCGACCAACTCATAATTCCGTCCCACACGCCCCCCGAGCCACAATCTCCCACTCTGCCGGTCAGGGGAAAGATTGCCGGTCAAGCCGGCAATGACGGATCGGCTCTGAGCCCGCAATGACCGAGTGGCGCGTTGAGCGGCAGCTTGGGATTAAGCGGCAGATCCCTGTCTAGGGGCGGGCGACTCTCGCTCACGGTAACACTGAAGCAGCATCGGGCGGCATGAGGCTAAAGGCAGGGTTTTATCCGTGTACAATGGTGGTGAAAACAAATGATGCTTGAGAAGGGATGGGCAGGTGCACGGAAATCAATGTGATGGCGAAAGCTACATTTTCACTTCCGAGAGTGTGACCGAAGGGCATCCGGATAAGGTCTGTGACCAGATAGCCGATGCCGTGCTGGATGCCATTTTGGCACGTGAAGCCGATATTGCCAACAAGGGCGGGCAGGCCGATCCCGCTGTCGCCCGAGTGGCCTGTGAGGCTTTGGCGACCACTGGCTTGGTGGTGTTGGCCGGAGAGATTCGCTCCGAAGGCTATGTGGACATCGAGTCCGTGACTCGGCGAGTGATCGCCGACATCGGCTATGTGCATCCGGAATTGGGGTTTGATGCGGCTTCCTGCGGTATCATCAACTCTATTCACGAGCAGAGTCCGGATATCGCCCAAGGTGTCGATGAGAGCTATGAGGCTCAGGGGAGAGGGGGAGAGGGCCGGACAAGCTGCCTGGTTGCCGATAGTGCTAATGCAGCCATCCCCACAGCCCCTGTCGCCTCCACGTCATGTGGCACTCTGCAGAATGTCGGGGCGGGGGATCAGGGTACGATGTTCGGCTTCGCCTGCAACGAGACCGAAACTCTGATGCCGATGCCGATCTTTCTGGCGCACCGTTTAGCAGAGCGCCTAGCTGAAGTGCGCAAGGATGGCAGTCTGCCCTACCTGCGCCCGGACGGAAAGACTCAAGTCAGTGTGCGCTACCGGGGCGGATGCCCAGTGGGGGTGGAGAAGATCCTGATATCCACCCAGCACTCCGAGGGCATTGCGATTGACGGACAGCTTCATCCAGACTTAAAGCGCTTGGTAGTTGCGCCGGTGATGGAGCGCTGGGGAGTGAGCTGGCAGAATGCCGAGCTCTACGTCAATCCCACCGGGCGTTTTGTGATTGGCGGCCCTAGTGGTGATACCGGTCTGACCGGTCGGAAGATCATCGTTGACACTTATGGTGGCTCCGGACGTCACGGCGGCGGCTCTTTCTCCGGCAAGGATGCCACTAAGGTTGATCGTTCGGCGGCCTACGCCGCCCGGTGGGCGGCAAAGAACCTAGTGGCCGCCGGCTTGGCCGAGCGCTGTGAGCTGCAAGTGGCCTATGCCATTGGCATGTCCGAGCCGTTCTCGGTGATGGTGGAGAGTTTCGGTACCGGCCAGTTGCCTGATGAGCTGCTGACCCACGCTGTGCTCAAGGTATTTGACCTGCGTCCTGGCGCGATCATCCGTGACCTCGGTTTGACTCGGCCGATTTTCCGCGAGACAGCGGCCTATGGCCACTTTGGCCGTGAACTGCCCGAGTTCACTTGGGAGCGCACCGACCGTATCGAAGAGCTGTTGGCGGTGGTGCGTGGGCTTTAGCGCAAGTACTGTTTTGAATATCCCCGCTGACGTGGGGTGGGTTCTGGAGCGCTTGGAAGACAGCGGTCAAGTGGCTTATTTGGTGGGGGGGTCAGTGCGCGATGCGTTGTGTGGCGAGGAGCCTAGTGATTGGGACATCGCCACCGCAGCCACCCCTGAGCAGACGGCCACAGTCTTTGCTGGCCAGCGTCTGTTGCCGACCGGCTTGCAATATGGCACCCAGACGCTGCTCGTTGAACCTGATGAAGTGCCGATGGGCCAGGCTGTTTCATCCTGTGGTTCAGGACGCCCTAGGCCGGTGCAGATCACCAGTTTTCGGACGGACGGCAGCTATGCCGACGGGCGCCATCCCGACAAGGTGTGCTTCTCCGGTGATATCGTCCATGATTTGGCGCGTCGCGACTTCACTGTCAACGCCATGGCCTATTCGCCGCGTTGGGGGCTGGTTGATCCCTTTGGCGGACAATGTGACTTGGCGACCCGCTGCCTACGGGCGGTGGGGGATGCCGACCAGCGCCTTCAAGAGGATGCCTTGCGCATTCTGCGAGCCTTGCGTTTTGCGGCCACCCTCGATTTGGGCATTGATCCATCACTGGCAAAAGCCTTGCACAACGAGAGGCAACTGTTGAAGCGGGTCAGCCCGGAGCGCATCCAATGCGAGCTGATGCGGATGCTCCCAGGCCGAGGCATCCAGACGGTGCTGTTAGAGTACGGTGACGTGCTGGCGGTGTTCATTCCAGAGGTTGGTGACACACTGGGATTCGACCAGAGAAGCCCTTGGCATAGCTATGACGTTTGGGAGCACAGCGTACGGGCGCTGGCTGCGATCAGCACTGGTGACCCCTTAGTGCGTTTGGCGCTGCTGCTCCATGATTTGGGCAAGCCGCGCTGTTGCAAGGTTGACAGCACTGGCAGAGGCCACTTCAAAGGCCATGAGCAGGTTGGTGCGGAGATTGTCGAGCAGCGTCTGCGAGCCCTGCGTTTTGACAATGAGAGCGTGAGGATCGTTACCGAACTGGTTTTTTTGCACATGGCGCAGCTGAAGCCAGAGGCAGCCAAGCGCTGGCTCAGCCGCCTAGGAGAAGTGCAGCTTAAACGGTTGATCGGGGTGAAGCGCGGTGATATCTCAGCGCATAGCGAGGAGACAGTCGAGGGTCGGATGGCTAGGATGGATATGTTTGAGCAGGCGGTCGATGCCGCTTTGGCGGCGGGGGAGTGCATCAACCGCTGCCAATTGGCGGTGAACGGCAATGACTTGCTGGCCATCGGTGTCTTTCCAGGACCGGTGTTCAGGCAGATATTGGACAGTCTGCTGCAAAGTGTAGTGGACGACCGTTTGCCAAACGAGAGGGAAGTGCTGCTGTCAGAAGCGCGGCTGCTTTGGCTGGCATCTCCCCAGTACCGGGGCACATAGGATATAATAGCACCGCTGCGGATAAAGCAAAGCAGGGTTGGATTGAGCAGGAGTCTGCCGTAGACGATAGGCCAACATAGCTCAGTTGGTAGAGCAGCTGATTCGTAATCAGCAGGCCTGGGGTTCGAGTCCCCATGTTGGCTCCAGATAAAAACGCAGGTCAGATGGACGCTCCAGAGTCTCTGACCTGCTTTGTTTTTTTGTGGTCGCCCCTTAGCGCTGGTGAGCCCTAACTGGCTATTCGCTGAGTAACCGGACAGTGACCCACCGCACCGTCACCTACATGTAGGTGACGGTGCGGTGGGTCACTGTCCGGTTACTGCCGGTTGGTTTCAGAACAGCTCGTTGAACTTGTCTTGGTTTTTGTTCAAGTGTGTGGCTGCCCAATCCTTTGCATCTTGGATGCTGCACGGCACGATCTTCTCCTTGCCGTGCCAGCCATTTTTCTTATTGCCTTCTGCTTTGTCGTTGTACATGTGAACAAAGTACTCGCCGTTCTTTTTACGGTAGAGCGTCTCTCTGATGCCCCGGCGCGTGAAGGAACCAAGGGCTGTCGCAGTGCTTGGATCGTAAATTCGATTGTTGATTGCTACTCGCATAAATGCCCCTCTCTGCCACATACGTGTGGACTTGCCCTTAAACCAAGTAATCGTCATCGCCTTACGGAACTACATACTCTATACCTTCCTAATATACCATAAAATGATCGCCTATACCGAAAAGTAGTGGAATTTCACTTTTCCAATACGGAAATGAAGCTCCCCACGAAGTTGTGCTATGCCAATAACCAATAGGGGGGCGATGGGTGGCTGGAGTGGACAGTAAAGGGCAGTCGCCGGGTATTCCTGAAGTCAGGCCACTAGGCATACGCATTGCTGCTGCGTTTTGGCCGATGTCCGTCAATGCCTATGGCCGTCGGTGGCGGGAATCAGCAGCATGTGGTATCTTGATGCTACTGATAACTACACTTATCAAGTATCAGAGAACAGCAATGATCAAATAGGAGAGTGAGTTACCATGAAGATCTGTATCGCCTGTGGGATACCCATGGAGCAGGAGTCCGATTTTGCCATGGGAGACGATGACCTAGATTACTGCGTCCATTGTGCCAATGAGGATGGCAGTATGCACAGCTTTGAGCAGACCAAGGCGGGGATGACTGCGGTGGCTGCCAAGATGCACGGTCTTGACCCCACAGCCGCTGAGAAAGTGGCTCTGTCTATGATGGGCAAATTGCCAGCATGGGAAAAACACTTCCAAAACTGAGCCAGCCGTTGAGCACAGCAAACAATGCCTTTCAATAACGAATCTGAATTTGCGACAGCCCTAATCAAAGTGCATTCCCATGGCTCATCACCAAACTGAAAAGTGATGATACTGCCGACATATTAATTGCCACATCCATTCAGAAGCTGAGCAACATCAAAGAAGAAAGTGGCATGGAAGGACATTCATGTTGGAGGCACTGTAAAACGGGTCAGACACAAGTGAGAGTTCAAGCGGAATCTTTCCCTGTCGCAGAGACTGCCGCTCGAAGATATTGAATGCTGATGGCATATTCAGTCCCAACTCGCCAAAAATTTTCCTAGCTCTGATCTGGAGGGTGTTGACTTTGGGGATAGGAATCAAGAATTTGTTCAAAAGCTACGGGCACACACCGGTGCTCCACGACGTGTCCCTTAGTTTTGCAGTGGGGATACCACCGAACATTGACGCATGGATGTCCCATCTTTCAGTTGCAACGGAAGAGTCTACATACCGAGGGATGTTCAGGTTGTAGGTGTTCTCCTTCAGCCCTTGGGCGTAGTACTGTTCAGGACAAATCAGGACTCTGGAAAGATGCCGATTAACTCACAATTCCGTTCCACACGGCCATCGAGCCGTAATCTTTAACCCTGCTGACCACGGGAAAGATTGCCGGTCAAGCCGACAATGACCGCAGTTTGGGTATTAATCGGCATCTCCCTATGCTAAACCAGAACTGGCGGGAAATGACTCGGAAAACGGCTCTCATCTTTGCTGTGGCGCTTGGCTAAGTGGCAGGCTGAGCAAGAACTCTGTGCCGCCGCCTAGAACGCTTTGAACGCTGACGCTGCCGTTATGCAGCTCGGCGATGTACTTGACAAACGCCAGCCCCAAGCCGCTGCCCTCTTCGCTGCGGGCCGGATCCACTTGGTAGAACCGCTCAAAGACGTGTGGCAGATGCTCCGGGGCGATGCCGATGCCGTCGTCACGAACGCTGAGCACGGCTTTGTCAGCGGCGGCTTTGCTTGCGACCCAGACATTGCCGCCGGGTCTGCCGTACTTTATCGCGTTGGTCACCAAGTTCAGCGCCGCTCGGGTCAGTAGCAATAAGTCAGCCTGTACGATCACACCAGTCCCACTGTCAATGTGTAGGCTGATCTCCCGGCTATCAGCTTCTGCTTGGCAGGCTTCGGCGATATCCTCCACAAACTCGCCCAAGTCGATATCTGAGAACTCCATGGCCTTGGCCTGTTCAGCGCCTCGGGCAAGCATCAAGAGCTGTGTCAGGGTCATCTGCATGCGCCCACCATCGTGCATGATGTCTTCCAAAGCCTGCTGCCGCTCGGCATCTGTAGCATCATCGGCTAGCGCTGCCTCTGCACTGGCGAGGATCACCGCCAATGGCGTACGCAGCTCATGGGAGGCATCGGAAGAGAACTGCCGCTCCCGCTCGATGGCATTTTGCATGGAGGTGATCATCTCGTTGAAAGTCGATGCGAGGTTGCCTATCTCGTCATGCGTCTCTGGGGCAACGACACGGCGGGAAAGGTCGCCTTTGGCAATGGCGGATGCGGCCTTGGTCATCTCGGCCACCGGCCTCAGTGCCCGGCGGGCAATGCTGAAGCCGACAAACAGGGCCAACGCACAGCCGAAAGGCAACAGGATGGCGAACAGCACCAGCGTCTCCCCGGTAGCTTCCGGGATGGCATCTAGTTTAGTGCTTACTCGCACATAGGCAACCGTCTGGTTTTCCTCCCTGGCCTCAGTGTCATAAACCATCCAGTCGGTGCCATCTACCCGGACTATTCGGGATGCTCCGGCCAGCACGGGTAGCTCGTCTAGCCATGTCAGCATGTGGTTTCGCTCAATAATCCGATGGTCTAAGCCGTAAACCGAGAAGAACGGCGACTCAAAGGACTTAAATGAGTCCTCCATGTCCACGCCGCGATCCTCATAGTACTCCACCTCTTCAGCAACGCGAAAGGCCTCGGCGGCACAATGCTCTGCGGCTTGGTTCTCCATAGCCGGCTTCAAGGCGAAGTAAAAAGCAGCGGCTAAAACACAAAACAACATGGTGAAAGCACACGCGAACCAAAGTGCTAGCTTGGTTCGAAAACCCATTCTTTTCATGGCTTGATCAGGATTCTTCCCTCAGCACATAGCCGCGTCCGCGCAGTGTGTGGATCAGCACTTGGCCATGTCCGTCGTCTATTTTCCGGCGCAGGTAGCGGATGTAAACGTCCACCACGTTAGAGCCGCACTCGTAGTCAAAATTCCATATATGCTCGATGATCTGGTCGCGTGACAAAACAATCCCGAGGTTATGCATCATGTATTCCAAAAGCATGTACTCTTTGGTGGATAGATGGATATCCTGGCCGCCGCGTCTTACTTTTTGTGATGCGGTGTCCAGCTCTAGGTCAGCTATTTGCAGCAGTGTGCTCTTCTGCTTTGAGTTGCGGCGGGTCAGTGCTCGCACCCGGGCGAACAGCTCGTCGAAGGAGAACGGCTTTACCAGGTAGTCGTCGGCCCCGGCATCCAGGCCGTTCACCCGGTCGTTGATGCTGTCCATCGCTGTGAGCAGCAACACTGGCACGGTGTTGCCTGAGCGGCGAATGTCACGGAGGATGTCAGTGCCGTTCTTTCCCGGCAGCATCCTGTCTAAAACAACGCAATCATAGTCAGCAGCCCCCAGATAGCCTTCGGCCTCCAAGCCATTGTCGACAGCATCAACACTGTAGCCTTTCTTTTTCAGTTGTTTGGTAATGATGCCCAACAGCCTGCGCTCGTCCTCTACCACTAGAATACGCATAGCGATCGTCCTTTCAAGCGGGTATTTTTGAAAGATCATAGCATAAGGGCAAAAAAAGGAAATCGGAGGAAGGAAAACTCTCATCTTGCTTTAATCTTGGCTGTGTAAAGTGGGTTAACTGGAAAAACTTTGAGCAAAAAATGACCTTCTGTGCGACGAAAGGAGTGGTAACAATGAGAAAGCCCGTCATCTTGCTGTTGGCCGTCTGCTTGCTGCCAGCTTTGGCCGTCGGCGGCTGTGCCCCGTCACCGACCTCTGGCTCGGCAACGGGCATCGAGGTGCTCTCTACGTCGAACCGGGAATTAGGCGGGGCAGCTGCCGCAGATGCTGCAGCGCCCCCAGCAACACCTTCGGCGCAAGAGCCGGCCGCATCGAGCACTGCAGTTCCACCAACAACGTCTGCGTCGGCAGATCCTGGGGCGTTGATCTCGGAAGCCAAGGCCAAGAGCATCGCTTTGAATCACGCCAAGCTTGCCGATGCCGATGCGAAACAGCTGCATATCGACTTGGAGCGGGACAGTGGTCGGGACATCTACGATATTGACTTTTATAATGGCAACAAGGAGTACAGCTACAACATTGATGCCGCCACCGGGGAGATACTGGAGTTTGACTACGACACCGAAACCAGCATGGCGCCTGCGGCAATACCTGCTGTGGCGGTGAGCACCACGCCTACCGTTATCGCCGAGTCGCGGGCCATCGCGATAGCCCTGCAGCATGCCGGGATCCATGAGTCCAATGCTCGGATGATTCATATGGAGCTTGACCATGATAGTGGCAGGCCCTTGTACGAGGGAGGGTTTTATAGCGGCGACAAGGAATATGAGTACGATATTGATGCAGTGACCGGCAACATCCTCAGCTATGACCATGATTATGAGGATTGAGCAAAGCACCTCGGCAACGGCGATGGGGGACAAGTTCATCCCCTCGCCCCTATCGCCGTTGCCGGCCGTCGACTGCGCACCACTGTCTGCCGCCGTTTGCCGTTGTTGACGCTCCCTGCCGCCGCCGTCCGCCCTGTCGCCCTACGCTGTTATTGACGCTCCCTGCGCCGCCCTCCGTCTCCTCACCGTCGCTGCCGGGCGGTGAGGAGACGGAGGGCGGCGCAGGGGCGGAGCACCGGACGCTGCTGCCCGGAGAAGAGGTCGGGCCGTTTTGCAGCGACTGCTCCTCAAGCATAGATATGGGAAGGTGAGAAGCCTGCTCACAATCCTGCTCACAATCTGGCGCAACAGCGTTAAATTGGTGGTTCCCTACGGAAAGGCAGCGGCGAGGATTTGACATATGTGGATAATTGATGTATAAACTTTCCAGTTGAATATTGTCCAAACCGTTGAAGCAGAGATAAAAACAGCAGATGCGCGCACAGAGAATCCGGGCAGCTGGGATCCGGGTGGAAATGCAGGTTGTTAAATGGACTGCTGAGGGCATGGTCAAAGGCAGAGAGCAGATTCATCTGTGAGCTACGGCGACGGCGGCACCAGCCGCAGTGCAGTGTGGCGCAGGCGCGGTTGCTGATGCCGAGTATTCCATGACGTTGCGCAGACGTTAGTTGCGAGGGGTATGTTGGTACCCCGGAGAGAGCACGGGTTTTCCCGTGAATCAGGGTGGCACCGCGGGTAGTCTTATTCGTCCTTGGTAAAGCGTCAAGCTTTGTCGAGGGCTTTTTTATTGCAGTGTTATTGTGGGAAAGGAGGCAACATGGTGAGAGCGAGTTTTAATGTGGCAGCAGGCAACACGATCCGGCCGAGCCTAGAAGAGGCCAAAAGGCTGGCCGCCGACGGTGCCCAAGGCAACACGGTGATCCCGATTGCGCTGGAGGTATTCTCCGACCAGAAGACCCCGATCGAGGTCTTGCGGAACATTCAGGCGCAAAGTGTTAGCTGGTTCATCTTGGAAAGCGTTAACGGCAGCGATAGCTGGGGGCGCTACACCTTCTTGGGCCACCGGCCGGTGATGTCGGTTTATGGGACTGGCGACAGCGTGACCGTTGAAGAAGGTGTGCAGCGCACACAGACCAAGCAGCCGCCCTTGCCGCTGCTGCGGGAGCTGCTCCGCCGCTATAAAAGCCCGGGCATCGCTGACCTGCCGCCATTTACCGGCGGTTTTGTGGGCTACTTGGCCTATGACTTCGTGCAGCATTTCATCAGCGGCCTGAAGCTCACTGCCGCCGACACGCACGGCTTCCGGGACTTCCACCTGATGCTGATCGACAAGGTGGTGGCCTACGACCACTTCAAGCAGAAGATCCATATCATTGTGAACATCCCGATAGATGATATTGAGAGCAGCTATATCCAGGGAGTCGCCGAGTTGAAGGACATCGAGAGGATGATCCTTGGTTTTGGCCAGGCCGCCGGGTCGTTGGCCGCTGGCACAGCTGCTGGTGAGCCTTCGGCTTGCGGCGAGTTCGAGGCACTGTTCAGCGAGCAGCGCTTTAAGGCGATGGTCGAGGCCGTGAAGGAGCATATCGTTGAGGGCGACATCTTCCAAGCGGTGATCTCCAACCGCTTCACGGCTCCCTTTCAGGGCAGCTTGATGAACACCTACCGTCTGCTGCGGATCATCAACCCCTCGCCCTACATGGTCTATATGCGCACTGACGATTTGGAGATCGCCTGTGCCTCGCCGGAGACCTTGGTCGCCTTGCGCGACGGTGAGATCAGTTCCTTCCCGTTGGCCGGTACCTGTCGGCGCGGTGCCACGGACGAGGAAGATGCCGCCCTCATCGAAGCGCTGCTCAGCGACGAGAAGGAGTTGGCCGAACACGATATGCTGGTCGACTTGGCGCGTAACGACCTTGGTCGGGTGAGCCGTTTTGGCAGCGTTGCGGTATCGGAATACCGCCGTGTCAAAAGCCTCTCGCATGTCAGTCACATATCGTCAAAGGTCCGGGGACGTTTGCGTGAGGATAAGGATGCCTTAGACGTTATCGCCGCCTGCCTGCCGGCGGGCACCCTTTCTGGTGCCCCCAAGAAGCGGGCCTGTGAGATCATCGATGCTCAGGAAGGTGTGAAGCGCGGCGTCTACGGCGGCGCCTTGGGCTACATCGATTTTGCTGGCAATATGGACATGTGTATCGGCATTCGCATGGTGGTGCTGAAAGATCAGCATGTCTATGTGCAGTCCGGGGCGGGTATCGTTGCCGACAGTGTGGCCGAAAAAGAATGCCGTGAGGTTCAGAACAAAGCGCAGGCAGTAATGGACGCCCTGATCAGAAGCAAGGAGGTGTGAGGGCATGATCCTGATAATCGATAACTACGACAGTTTCACCTATAACCTCTACCAGATCGCCGGCAGTTGCTGTTCGGATGCTGCGGATATTCAGGTGGCCTATTCCGACCAGTTGAGCTGTGCAGACGTAGAGCGGCTAGCGCCCGCCGGCATCATCATCTCGCCTGGCCCGGGGCGGCCCGGGCAGGCCGGCATTTGCGAAGATCTTGTCCGGGCTTTTGCTGGTCGGCTGCCGATACTCGGAATCTGCCTTGGCCATCAGGCGATCTGTGAGGCTTTTGGTGCTCGGATCGGCTACGCCAAAACATTACGCCATGGCAAGCAGTGCATGGTGCATGTGGCCAACGGCAACCCGTTGTTTCACGGTCTGCCGCCGTTGCTTGAGGCCGGCTGCTACCATTCGTTGGCTGTGTTGCGCGACACGCTTCCCGACGAGCTGCTGGTGATTGCGGAAACCGGTGAGGGCGAAGTGATGGGCATCAAGCACCGGGACTTCGATGTTTTCGGCCTGCAGTTCCATCCCGAGTCGATTCTGACGCCGGGCGGCGGTCGGATAGTCCAGAACTTCTTGCAGATCGGAGGGATCAGCCATGATTGAGGCGGCCATCTACGACATCTTGGCGGGGCAGCACTTAAGCCTCGATATGACGCGCTCGGTGATGATGCAGATGATGGAGGGCAAGGCCACCGACTCGCAGATGGGTGCCTTTTTGGCCGCCATGCGCTTAAAGGGCGAAACCATCGACGAGATCACCGCCTGTGCCGAGGTGATGCGCGAGAAGTGCCTGCGCCTGACCCCGAAGACAGACGTCTTGGACATTGTCGGCACGGGCGGCGACGAGCTGAGCAGCTTCAACATCTCTACCACCTCGGCCTTTGTAGTAGCCGCTGGCGGTGTACCGGTGGCCAAGCATGGCAACCGCAGCGTTTCCAGCAAATGCGGCAGTGCTGATGTCTTGGAAGCACTGGGTGCCAACATCATGCTTACCGCAGAACAAAGCGCCCAAGTTTTGCAGAAGACCGGCATCTGCTTCATGATGGCGCAGGTCTACCATGCGGCGATGAAGCACGTGGCGCATGTCCGGCGGGAGCTGGGGGTGCGTACCATTTTCAACATCTTGGGGCCGCTGGCCAACCCGGCCGGGGCGACCCTGCAACTGCTTGGCGTTTACGACGAGGGCTTGGTGGAGCCGCTTGCCCGGGTCTTAAGCAAGCTGGGCGTGAAGCGGGCGATGGTGGTGCATGGCCATGACGGTTTGGACGAGATCACACTGACCGGCACCTCTACGGTCTGTGAAGTGGCTCACGGCCAGTTGAACAGCTATTTTATCACTCCGGAACAGTTCGGCTTGGAGCGCTCCGAGCTATCCTGTTTGGTTGGTGCTGGGCCGGTCGAGAACGCCGAGATCACTCGCAGCATACTGGCTGGCGAACCGGGGCCAAAGCGCGATATCGTTGTCTTGAATTCGGCCTGCTGCTTGTACATGGGCAAAAACGATATCACCATGCGTCAGTGTGTGCGCTTGGCCCAGGAGCTGATCGACAGCGGCCAGGCACTGCGGACGATGGAGGCTTTTGTGATGGCCACCAACGAGGTGGCGGCGTGATGGGCGACTGCGGCAAGAGGCCCGGCACGGTCGCCGATGGGAAGGCAGCGCAGTGAATATTTTAGATCGCATTGTTGTTTCGACTCGCGAGCGTGTACAGAGGGATAAGGCGGCGGGCCAGTTGGCGATGCCCCCCACCCGTCCCGGAGGTACTCGCCTTGGCGGCGGCCGTCCGGCGTTTCTATTCGAGCAGGCGCTTAAGGCCCCGGGCATCAGCCTCATCTGCGAGGTGAAGAAGGCCTCGCCGTCCAAGGGTCTGATCGCCGGGGATTTTCCCTATCTAGAAATCGCCGCCGACTACGAGCAGGCCGGGGCGGCCGCCATATCGGTGCTCACGGAGCCGGAGTTCTTTCAGGGGTCTGACCGCTATCTGGCCGAAATCGCCCAGCAAGTCACCCTACCGCTGCTGCGCAAGGACTTCGTGGTCGATGCCTTCCAGATCGAGCAGGCGGCATGCCTAGGGGCGGACGCAGTACTGCTGATCGCGGCGATCTTAGAGCCGGCCGAGCTGGCCGCCTTCATCCGGGCGGCGGACTCTTTTGGCCTCTCCTGTTTAGTAGAGGTGCATGATGCCGATGAGCTGCGGGCGGCCTTGGGTGCTGGTGCCAGGGTGATCGGTGTCAATAACCGTGACCTGAAGACTTTTACGGTGGACGTGGAGAACAGCATCCGGCTCAGGCACTTGGCACCGCCCGACGTGGCCTTCGTCTCGGAGAGCGGTATCCGTACTGCCGCCGATGTGGGCAGGCTGCGCGACAACGGGGTGGATGCCGTGCTGATAGGCGAGGCCCTGATGTTAGCCGCTGACAAGCAGGCCGCCCTGGCCGAGCTGCGCGGTGCGGCGGGGGAGCCAGGCCACCGCCGAGAAATGCGTACAGTACGTCATTGCGGGCCTGACCCGCAATCTTTCGCGCCAGCGAGGGTAGAGCTGGAGGGGCGCGGGCTATGAGCAAGGTCAAGGTCTGTGGCCTCAGCCGCCCTGCCGACATAGCCGCCGCCAACCGCGCCCTGCCAGACTACATCGGCTTTGTCTTCGCCCCCAGCCGCCGCCAGGTGGGCAAAGACACGGCGGCCACGCTGAAAGCCGACCTCGACCCCCGCATCGAGGCTGTCGGCGTCTTTGTCAATGCGGCGCTCTCTGAGGTGACAGCGATCTATCGCAGCGGCAGCATCGACTTGGTGCAGCTTCACGGGACTGAGGACGATGCCTACATCCGGCAGCTCAAAGCCGACTGCGGCTGTCGGGTGATCAAGGCAGTGGCTATTGACTGTGAGGCCGATGGCCATGCCCTGCCATCGTCCCTGGGTGAGGCTGACTACCTCTTGTTCGACAGCCTGTCAGTGCGCCACGGCGGCAGCGGCCGGGCTTTTGACTGGGGCGTTTTGCATGGATATCACGGCATCCCGTATTTTTTGGCAGGCGGCCTGAATGCCGAAGTGGTGGGTAGCGCCATCGGCCAGCTCTCACCGTTTGCCGTCGATGTCAGCACAGGTGTAGAGACTGATGGAAAGAAGGATGAGGAGAAGATCATGGAATTTGTACGACGAGCGAGGGAGGCATGATGGCAGGCAGGTTCGGTGATGCCAAGGAGTTCGGAGGCCAGTATGTCCCCGAGACTCTAATGAGTGCGTTGCAGGAGCTGGATCAGGCCTACCAGCATTATCGAAGCGACCCGCAGTTTCAATCCGATCTGCGCGGGCTGTTGCGGGACTATGCCGGGCGGCCGTCGCTTCTCCACTATGCTGCCAACCTCACAAAGCAAGTCGGTGGTGCCAAAATCTACCTGAAAAGAGAAGATCTGAACCACACCGGCTCACACAAGATCAACAATGTTTTGGGGCAGACGCTATTGGCCAAGCGTATCGGTAAAAAACGGGTTATCGCCGAGACCGGTGCCGGCCAGCACGGCGTGGCTGCTGCCACAGCTGCCGCTCTGTTGGGGCTGGACTGCGAGGTCTATATGGGCAAGCTGGACATGGAGCGCCAGGCGTTGAATGTCTACCGCATGCGCCTACTGGGCTGTCGTGTCCATGCTGTTACCTCTGGCACCATGACCTTGAAAGACGCAGTCAGCGAGACCATGCGGGAGTGGACGCGCACGGTGACCGACACCCACTATGTGTTGGGCTCGGTGATGGGGCCGCACCCGTTTCCCACTATGGTGCGCGATTTCCAGCGGGTTATCGGCGATGAGATCCGCCTACAGGCCATCGAGGCCGAAGGCCGCCTGCCGGACGCTGTCGTGGCCTGTGTCGGCGGCGGCTCCAACGCTATCGGCGCCTTCTATAGCTTCATCGACGATGCCGAGGTGCGCCTGGTCGGTTGCGAGGCAGCGGGCAAGGGCATTGCCAGCGGCAGCCACGCCGCCACTGTCGCCACCGGCTCGGTCGGCGTTTTCCACGGTATGAAGTCGCTGTTCTGCCAAGACGAGTTCGGGCAGATCGCCGAGGTCTACTCGATCTCGGCCGGGTTGGACTACCCGGGCATCGGGCCGGAGCACGCCGGCCTCGCCCGTAGCGGCCGCGCCGAGTACCGCCCGGTGACCGACGCTGAGGCAGTCCAAGCTTTCGAGAGGCTTTCGCGCACAGAGGGGGTAATACCGGCAATAGAGTCCGCCCATGCCGTCTATCAGGCATTGGAACTGGCGGCAGAGATCGGCAAAGGCGGAGTCGTCGTGGTCTGCCTCTCCGGTCGTGGCGACAAGGACGTGGCGGCCATCGCCAGGTATCGGGGGGAGGCGCTTTATGAGTAGGATCAAAGATGCTTTTATCGATGCTGAGGGCGGGCGCAAGAAGGCCTTCATCGCCTACCTGATGGCCGGCGACCCCAGCCTTGAGGCTTCGGCCCGCTATATTTTGGCTGTCCAAGAGGCCGGTGCCGACCTGATAGAAGTCGGTATTCCCTTCTCCGACCCGATTGCCGAGGGGGAAGTGATCCAAGCTGCCAGTGTCCGTGCCATCGCTGCTGGCACCCGCCTCACCGGCGTGTTCCAGATGCTGGCTTCGATTCAGGGCAAGATGCATATTCCGGTGGTTCTTATGACCTATCTGAACCCGGTGTTCGTCTACGGCTATCAGCGCTTCTGCACCCAGGCCGCTGAGCTGGGCATCGCCGGCCTGATCCTTCCCGACCTGCCGTTCGAGGAGCAAGGCGAGCTGCGCGGTGTCGCCAACCAGCAGGGCATCGAGGTGGTAACGATGCTGGCACCGACCTCGGCCAGCCGTGCCGCATGCCTTGCCGAGCAGGCGCAGGGCTTCGTCTACCTGGTGTCGTCGCTGGGCGTCACCGGCATGCGCTCTG
>WRGR01000021.1 GCA_009787085.1 Actinomycetes bacterium | reverse complement strand
ACGCGGCGTTGCTGCGTCAGGCTTTCGCCCATTGCGCAAAATTCCCCACTGCTGCCTCCCGTAGGAGTCTGGGCCGTGTCTCAGTCCCAATGTGGCCGATCAGCCTCTCAGCCCGGCTACCCATCATCGTCTTGGTAGGCCGTTACCCCACCAACTAACTAATAGGCCGCGAGCCCATCTTTTGTCGTAAAAGCTTTCCCGCCCAAGCCATGCGACTCGTGCGGAGTATCCGGTATTAGCTCGAGTTTCCTTGAGTTATCCCAGAACAAAAGGTAGGTTGCTCACGTGTTACTCACCCGTTCGCCACTTTATACACCCCCGAAGGGGCTTTAATCGTTCGACTTGCATGTGTTAAGCACGCCGCCAGCGTTCATCCTGAGCCAGGATCAAACCCTCCGTTTAAGTAACAGCCATTACAGCTGTTTGCAAACAAAAAGCTTGTTCTTGGTTATATTGTCTTGATGCCGTGTCTGTTTTTGACCGTACATCTTGACGGGTTTCTCACTTGGCTTACCAAGGTCGGCACAAGGCTTGCGCCGCCCCGGTTGATAATAAGCATACGCTTACTGTCATTCATCACAGTATCCAGTTTTCAAGGTGCGGACTTGCTTTCTTCATAAGAAAGTCGGACTCAAAACACCGCCCGAGCATTTCCCCGTCCTCACGCTTTTGTCTTTCTCGGTGCGCAAGACGCGAAGAGATATGTTATCTCGTGAAGCCTCGCTTGTCAAGAAGAATTTTTAACAATTCTTAAACTCCTGACATTCCCTTGACATCCACCTTGTCGTGGCCACCACAAATGGCCGGTTGATGCGGGGTTAACAGTCTAGCGCAAATCTCCGAACGAGGCAAGCCGAGGATTTCAAATTGCCTCACCTTTTAACATTTCTTCCGTTTGACGTGCAGTTATCGACCATGGCCGGGCTACTCCACCGCTTTCAACGATTCCACCATGTTGATACGGGTCAAGGAGCGGTACATCAACAAGTTGACGATGGCCGAGAAGGCAAAGGTCAGGGCGACGGCGATAACGAAGCTCGTCCAGAGCAAGTCGCGGCTGTACATGAAGGTGTCGATCTCCATGCTGGTAATGATGTAGCGCTGTAGGAGCACCCCCAACCCCAGCCCAGCCAAGGCGCCGACAACTGTGATGATGATGTTCTCACGATAAATATAGGATGCCAGCTCACGGTCATAGAAGCCCAGCACCTCGATAGATGCCAGCTCGCGGCGGCGCTCCTCGATATTGATGGAGGTCAGCGAGAACAGCACCACGAATATCAGGGCAGCCGCTGAGAGGATCAGGATAATCACCTCGAGGTTCAAGACGTCCAGCTGTTGCCGCAGCATCTCGGCAGAGTCGGCAGAATAGGTAACCGCAGTGATGTCCGCTGCGTCCTCCAAGCTCTGAGGCAGCGTTTGGACATCGGGGTTCATGATGGCCAGCAAACGGTTCGGCTGACAGTCCTCCTTAAAACCGGCCTGATAGACGGCAGGGGTCATGAAGACGTCGTGCAGCACGTAGTTTTCCATGATCCCGACGACTTTGAACTTGCCGCTGGCGTTGCCCAGAGTGCGCATGGTGACCTGATCGCCTTCTTGAACACCCATCTGCCGGGCGATCTGCTCGGTGAGGATCACCCCGTCGTCGGTCAAACTGAAGCTCCTAGGCTCGCCGAAGCCGGTTGGACGCTCGCGCATCCGCACAAAGTCACTGATCTTTGCCGGGTCAAAAGCCACGACCAGTATGATGTCTTTCGTATCCTCGGAGTTGCTTATCCGCACCGTCTCTTGGAAGACCGCCGTCTGCTTGGCAACGTCGCCAGTGTCCATGACCTTCTGCTCGATATCGGCTTGGCTCTCACCGTTGGCGAGGCGGTAGTCGATCGTGACGTTGTACTTCATCACTTGGCCGATCTGTTTGTCGGTCAACGTGATCAACGAATCGTGCAGCCCAAGGCCGGTGAACATCAGCGCCGTGCAACCCGCCACTCCAAAAAGCGTCATAAACAGGCGCTTTTTATAGCGGAAAAGGTTTCTTGCGGTGATTTTCTGCAAGAAGGAGAAACGCTGCCAAAGGCCGCCGAAACGCTCAAGGAAGATTCGCTTGCCGGCTTTCGGTGCGGCTGGCCGCATGGCCTCAGCCGGTGCCTCGCGGACTGCCCTGCGGATCACAAACAAAGCCGGGATGACCGCAAAGACCAAGGCGATAGCGCAGGCCACGGCCGCGATGCTGACAGAGAACGGCCTCAGCGTGCTGGGAATGCTGAAGAGGTTCCTCAGGGAGTCGAAGATCAGCGGCGGCACCACCAAATAGCCGATCAGCACTCCAACCAGCACACCGATCAGGGTGGCACTCAGGGCGTAGAGCAGGTAGCGGGCAGTTATAGCACCAGAGCGATAGCCCAATGCCTTGAAAACACCGATCTGGGAGCGCTCCGAGTCCACCAGCCGGGTGATGGCGGTCATCGAAACCAGCGCTGCGATGAGGAAGAAGATGTCGGGCATGATATAGGCTAAAGCCTCTATCTGGCCGCTTTCGGTCTTGAAGGTGCTGTAACCGGCATTGCTCTCAATGCCTAGCACATACCAGACCGGGGCCTTCAAGTTGGCCAAGTCGGCCTGGGCGTCAAGAATCTTTTGCTGGGCATCGATCAACTCGGCCAGCGAGCTTTGGCGCTGGCTGTTGTAGTCGCTGAGGCTCTGGGTGTATTCCCTCTCGCCGTTCAACAGCTTGCTGACCTGCCCATCATAGGAGGTTTCAGCGTTCCGGGTGGTTTTCAGGGCGTTATTGTAGTTTGCTTCGCCGGTTTGCAGCTGGCTCAAGGCGGTTTGATAGGATCCCTCGTTTTTGTGCAGTTGGTCATAGGCGTTTTGGAACTCCGTCTTGCCGCTGTTGAACTCCTTGACCCCGGCCTCATAGTCAGAGAGCTGGCTTTTGTAGTCATCAAGCCCCTGCGCGTAATCCTGCTCGCTTTCTGAGAGCTGTTCGGACTGTGCCTCAAAGGCACCGGGGGGGAGAAGGCCGGCGGCTTGGGCGGCGCTCAGCGTGTTCCAGCCGTCGGTAATGGCTGTGGCGCTGTCATCAAGGGTCTTTTTGGCAGCAAGCAAAGCGTTGTGTGCAGCCTGTAGCTGTCCCCAGCTGGCCTCCAGCTTGGCCTTGGATTCCCGCAACTGCTGCCAGCCGTTGTCTAGCTCCGTGCGGCTGGAATTGAGCGTTGTCCAGCCACTGTCCAAGGTATTCCGAGCCTGTTGGAGGTCGGCCCAGCCCTGGTTTAGGGTATTGCGTCCATCCAGTAACTGGCTTAGGCCGTCATTGAGGCTGCTGTGGGCGCTTCCCAAGTCAGTAGCCCCGTCGTTGAGCTTCTGGTAGCCTTCAACCACTTGGTTACGGTATTCGTTTAAATCGTTTTCGGCCTGCTCGTAAAGGCTTTGATAACGTAGCGGCGAGCGCACCTTGCCCGTCGCCTCCAGCGCCACGACTTGGTCATCAACTGCCCTCTCGTAAGCTGGGCCGAAGCGTGTTCCTAGCGCTGTGGCCGAAGCGCTGCGGACATAGACCACATTGCGCACAGGCAAAGTGAAATCTGCCTCCGAGATGGCAAAGAAGAAGCTGTTATGACCGCTGCCGATATCTGATGGGCCCCGGTCATCGGCCATGAACAGCGGGTGGTCGGCCACGCCGACGATCTGGAAGCTGTCGCTACCGACGGTGTCCGTGATCGGCTCAGAAGTGCCGCTGGCAAAGCTAATGGTGTCGCCGATGCCCCTGGTGGCATCAACACTGGCGGTGTAGTCGACAAAGCTCTGCTCCACCAGTATCTCACCGGGCGCCTCTGGCATCCGCCCATCCCTTAGCCGCGGCACATTCATACCCGCCTCGCCCCGGGGATCGATGGAGATTACCTGAGAGCTGATGCCGTTAGTGTTGACATTGACCAATAGGTTAACACTATAGCCAGCATAGTAGTCTTTGACCCCCTCAGTGGCGGCAATCGCCGCTATGTCATCATCGTCAAAACCAAGTGTAGACACCACGGTGATATCCATGGTGTTGCTGCTATCCAAGTAGTTCTCGGCATTGGCCTGCATGTAGGGGCCGGTCAGGCGCAGCCCGTAAAAAAAGCCCACCCCCAATAGCGTGATCAGTAAAACGGAGATAAACCGGGGCAGCGTGTTGCGCACCAAGCGCAGGCCGCTAAGGGCAAAAGGGCGGCGTGATGAGCGCTTCTTGGAGCGACTTGATGGCATGTTGCTTTTCCTTCCCTAAAACTACGGCTCGGTTTTGGCACTACCACTCGATGCTGTCGATCGAAGCCGGATGGGTGTTGCGCTCGACGCTCTCAGCACGACCGTTACGGATGTGGATAACCCGGTCGCCCATCGCTGTCAAGGCCAGGTTGTGGGTGACGATGACCACAGTAATCCCCTGCTCCAAACTGGCCAGCTGGAGCAGCTTCAGCACCACTTTACCAGTGCGGTAATCCAGTGCCCCAGTGGGCTCATCACAGAGCAAAAGCTTAGGGTTTTTGGCCAAGGCACGGGCAATGGCCACCCGTTGCTGCTCGCCACCGGAAAGCTGTGCTGGGAAGTGCCCCAGACGCTTGCCCAGCCCGACCAGTTCCAAAGTCTCGGCAGCATTGCGGTGATCAGGGCAGATCTGCGCCGCCAGTTCGACGTTCTCCAAAGCAGTGAGGTTGGGGATGAGGTTGTAGAACTGGAAGACAAAGCCAATGTCGCCGCGCCGGTACTCGGCCAGCTGGCGGCGGTTGCACTTGGCCATCTGCCGCCCGTCGATCACCATACTGCCACTGTCACAGGTATCCATGCCGCCGAGGATGTTTAAGACGGTGGACTTGCCAGCGCCGCTCGGCCCAACCACCACGGCCAGCTCGCCTTTTTCCACCGCGAAACTTATGCCGTCGGCGGCCCGTACCGTCACTTCTCCGGTATGGTATTCCTTAACAAGGTCGTTTATCTCTAGAAAAGCCATTTGTCTGCTCACTCCTTGGTTGAGGTTGTTGCCAACCGATTAGCTGCTGTCAACTGATTCATCTTAAGTTCCGGCGCTGGGCGGCCGCCCGCTGGGAGGCCGCCATTTGGCGATCGGCACTGCGGCGGTTTAAGGTTGCCCAAACAAAAAGTGCGATGGCCAGCAAGAAGAGCACGGCGACCATCAACAACCCGACCACTGGCCAAGCCGGCCCGTTGTTGTTGGACCTTGTCGTTGCTTGACCGTCGTCGTCTGCTGTCTGCGGCTGGGGACTTGAAGGCTGCAACGCCGGAACATTCAGCAACGACGGCGGCGGCTCGACACTCAGCTCTGGCACCCCGGCGAGATTGGGCACGCTGAGCTGCCCCGGGTGGCCGGCCTCTGAGTTCGAGCCGGAGATATCCATGCTGCCAAAGGGCAGCTGTTCCGGGACATCAGACGGTGCCGGGGCAACCTCCAAGGGCACTGGGGCGACAGGCGGCCCAGAAGTGATCGGCGCAAGCTGCTCGGAGCCGATAGGTCCCGAGGGCAGACTGTCTAGGGGCGGATAGACAGCAACCCCCGTCGTAGGCTGATCAGGACCGACCACATCAATCGCAGCGGCCAGGCTGCCTCCATTCGCAAAACTGCCGCTAGCTTGGATGAACCCCGTTGTGTTGGCCAGTGCCACGGCGGTGGCCGACAACGAGCCAATGGCGATTGCGGCTGCCAGCGACACACCAATAAGAGCCACCTTGCCAAGCCGATGGCCCGACGAGGGCCGCGGCGGCCAAAACTTGCTCACCGTCATTCGTCCAACTGCCTGTTTGATAAACCCATGTTCATTAATCGGCACTTCCCCTGTACCTCCCCTGTCAACTAAGCCACGACCCGCACAGACAGTGTTGCCGCACGGATCCTCACATTAACCACACCTAGACACCACAACCAGGCGGTTTCTCCCTAGGCTCCCCTAGTCTAGCAGCTATCCGAGCTGAGGTAAACAACTACAAACCAAAAAACCGCCAATTTGTGGTCAAACCTCCATAAATCAACGTCTATTAGACATATTACAAAAATTCTAGCCCTACAGCACCCGATTTATGATTATAATGTGTGAGTTGTATGGGATGAACATGGAATGAACAGGGAGAACAGGCTTATGGGAATAGAGCTTAGATCCAGGCCCCCGGTCTGGGTTGTTTCACCTTTTGAAATGCCCGATATTGGCTTGATCAACGCAGCTGCGAAGGCCGGTGCATTTTCGGTATTACACCTTGGCCGCATAAAGACAACGGCTGAGTCGGCACTGGCAGAACTGGCCAAACAGCCTCAAACCTTTGGGATTTGCGCCACTGGCCAAGATGTCTGGGACATGGCGTTGCCCAGCAACGTCTGCTGTGTGATCTTGCCTTGGGGCACTCCGGCACCTGAAAACCCAGACATTGAGATTGTTTGGCAGACACTTACGGCAGCCGATGCCGAGGCAGCCTTGGCAGCCGGAGCCAAGACCTTGATATTGAAGGGCGCGGAAAGCGGTGGCTTCTCAGGCAGCGACTCGGCGTTCATCTTGTTCCAGAGGCTGATCGCCACGGCCCGGGATGCCCAAGCGGACATCTTCGTACAGGGTGGCATCGGCATCCATACGGCTGCGGCATACATGGCCCTTGGCGCTGCCGGTATTATTCTGGACTCGCAAGTAGCGCTGTTTCCGGAATGCAGCCTGCCCCAAGCCCATAAATCGATCCTCGGCAGACTCTCGGGCAATGAGATCCGAGTTTGCGAGGGCTTTCACTACCACATACCGCCGGGCCAAAACGCCCTTGGCCCAATTACCGATCTAGACTCGCTGTTTGCCCAGATCAACGCGCCAGACAGCAAGATATTGCCATTGGGGCAAGACATCGTCATAGCCGCCGACCTAGTTGACGAGTACAAGCGGCTGAAGTACCTAGTACGGGCGTTGGGTCGAACGGTTGCCGATCACGTGCGCCAAGCACAAATCACAGATGCCTTTGCAACATCCGGCAAAGCGGCCGGGATGCTCGGCTGCAACTACCCCGTCGTCCAAGGACCGATGGCCCGCATCAGCGACTCGCCGCGCTTTTTGAAAAGCGTGGCGGCGGCGGGCGGCCTGCCTATTTTGGCCATGAGCATGATGCAAGGCAATGCGGCTGGCGTGGCGCTGGCCGAGACCGATGCGGCTCTGGAAGGCATGCCGTGGGGCGTTGGCATCTTGGGATTTGCCTACCCCCAAATGCTAGAGGAGCAAATCAAGCTGATCATCGAGGCCAAACCGCCCTTTGTGCTGATTGCCGGAGGCCGTGCAGAGCAGGCCAAGGCATTCGCCAAAGCCGACATCAACGTGTTACTGCACGCTCCAACCCCTGGTGCCTTGGAGATGTTTTTGAAGGAGAACCTCTCTGGTGTGTCTTACGTCTTCGAAGGCCGGGAGAGCGGCGGCCATGTCGGGCCTTTGTTCTCTGCTGTGCTCTGGGAGAAGCAGGTCAACAAGATACTGAAACAGGATAACCCGACAGATGTCAGCGTCCTCTTTGCCGGCGGCATTCACGATGCCTTCTCGGCGCTCTTCGTGCGAATACTGGCCGCCCCGCTTTCGGCACGCGGCGTGCCGATCGGCCTGCAGTGCGGTACAGTCTACCTCTACACCAAGGAGTCCGTGGCCGATGGTGCCATCTCGGAGCTCTACCAAAAGCAGATCATCGAGAAGAGCCAAACCCTGCTCCTGCGTTCCGGTACCGGTCAGGAAACCCGTTGCGTCTCGTCTCCTTTCACCGATTTCTTCTTGGAGGAGAAGGCACGGATGGAGGCCGACGGCCTACCGACAGTGGAAATACTGCAGAAGCTGGAAGACCTGAACCTCGGGCGGTTGCGCATCGCCTCTAAAGGCCAAGAGCGCGTCGGCTCAGACATCGTCTCCCTGACCGAAGCCGAACAGTTGCAGCGCGGTCTGTTTATGACCGGTGCTGTCACCGAGTTCATTGCTAACACCACCACCATCGCCGAGGTGCACGAACAGCTGACAGCGGGCAGCCTACAGCTGCTGGAAGAAATCACTTTGCCTGATCCGGCGGATACCCAAAAGACCCGGGAAGCCTACCCTCATCCGGATATTGCCGTCATCGGCATGGCCGGCATCTTCCCCGAGGCCACCAGTGTCGATGAGTTTTGGCGCAACATCGTCTTCGGCAAGGACTGCATCCGGGAGGTACCTGACGACCGCTGGTCAACCGACATCTTCTACCGCCCGGATTCCGAGGACTCCGACCACGTGGTCTGCAAATGGGGCGGCTTTTTAAGCAAGACCGATTTCGATGTTATGGAGTTCGGCATCGCGCCGCAGTCCATGACCTCGATCGAGGCCGTCCAGCTGCTGGCTTTGCTGATAGCCAAACGGGCGCTGCAAGATGCCGGCATTGATGACCCGGCCAGCGCCGACTTGGAGAACACCACGGTCATCTTCGGTGCCGAGGGCGCCGGCGAGCTGACCTCGATCTACGGCTTCCGCACCGCGCTGATGGCCACCATCGGCGAGCTGCCCAATGAAGTGGAATCGACACTGCCCCAACTGACTGAGGACTCTTTCCCCGGCATTTTGAGCAATGTGATATCTGGACGGATATCCAATCGCTTAAACACCCGCGGCCGAAACTTCACAGTCGATGCCGCCTGCGCCTCGTCGTTGGCGGCGATGGACATCGCCGTCGGCGAGCTGCGTAGCGGCAAAGCCGACATGGTGGTGCTGGGCGGTGCCGACCTGCATGACAGCATCTTGGACTTCCTGCTATTCAACAGCACCTACGCGCTTTCCGCCAAAGGCCGCTGTGCTACCTTCGACTCCGAGGCCGATGGCACGGTGATCTCGGAAAGCGTCAGCGCCATGGTGCTGAAACGGCGCGAAGACGCAGAGCGGGACGGTGATCGGATCTACGCCGTGATCAAGGGCATCGGCGGCAGCTCCGACGGCAAGGCCCTGGCCTTGACCGCGCCCAGCCGCGAGGGCCAAATACTGGCGATTCGCCGTGCCTACGAGGATGCAGGCATCCGCCCCTCGGAAATCGGCCTGATAGAGCCGCATGGTACTGGTACCGCCGTTGGCGACCGCACCGAACTGATGGCCTTGAGCCAAGTGTTTTGGGAGGACGGCACACCGCCCCGGCGCACCGGCTTAGGCTCTTTGAAATCCCAGATCGGCCACGCCAAGTGCGCAGCCGGCATGGCCAGCCTGATCAAGGCGGTCTGCTGTGTCCGCCATGGTGTTCTGCCCCCTACCACCCATTTGAAGAACCCGCACCGGGCATACACGTCTGCCAGTCCCTTTGCCTTCCGTACTGAGAAGGCCGGCTACTGGCGCGAAAAACGGCGGGTGGCCGGGGTCAGCGGCTTCGGCTTCGGCGGCACCAACTTCCATGTCGTGATGGAGAACTATAGCGACAACCGACCGCAATGCCTGCTCAAGTCTTGGCCAGCAGAGCTGTTCTTGTTCACTGGCGACACACCGTCTGAGGCCGAGGGCTTGATGAGCAAGGTCGAAGAGATGCTGGCCGTCAATGACAGACTGCGGATGATAGACATTGCCGCCAGCCTGGCTGCCAGGTGCGATGGCAAGGCCGTGCGGTACGCCATCGTGGCAGCCACGCCGGATGAGCTTCTCAGTCGCATGGACACCGCCCGCCAAGGCCTCTCAAGCGAATTCGTCTTCCCGCTTATACCAGTGACCGGCAAAGTGGCCTTCCTCTTCCCCGGCCAGGGCAGCCAGCGGGTAAACATGGCGGCCGACCTCTTCAACCTCTTCCCTGAGATGCGCCGGGTGCTGAACGGTTTCCCAGAATACGAAGACATCCTCTTCCCCTACTCGGTTTTCTCCGATGCTGACCGGCGAGCCGGACGTGAGCTGATCACCGACACCCGTAACGCCCAGCCGCTGCTAGGCATCGTCGATATGGCCATTGCCGAGCTGTTGGAAGGCTTTGGCGTCGACTGTGACGTAGTGGCCGGCCACAGCTATGGCGAGCTGCCGGCGCTCTGCTTCGCCGGTGTGCTCACGCCCGAGGATCTGCCCAGCCTCAGCGCGGCTAGGGCAGGCGCTGTTTTGGGTGCAGTCCAAGACGACAAGGGCCGGATGGCAGCGGTGATGGCCGACCAAGACGAACTGGCCAAGCTGTTGGACGGTCTAACGGATGTTTGGCCGGTGAACTTCAACACGCCCCGGCAGACTGCCGTAGCGGGCACGACAGCCGGAATGGAAGCCCTGCTGGCCAAGGCCAAGGAGGCCGGTGTGGCCGCAAAAGAGCTTGATGTGGCCTGCGCCTTCCATAGCCCACTGCTGGCAGGCGCGGATACCAGTTTCAGTGCGGCCGTGTCTGACTTCGAGCTGACAAGCCCCAAGTTGGCCGTGATGTCCAACACCGATGCCGAACTTTATCCGGACTCACCCGAGGGCATCAAACAGCGCTTGGCCGAGCACTTGGTAAACGCTGTGAAGTTCACGGAGGAAGTCGAGAACATGTACCGTGACGGGGTGCGTGTGTTCATCGAGGCCGGCCCCGGGCGGGCACTGACCTCAATGGTTGCCGAGACGCTGAAGGACAGGGGCATCACCTTGATCCAGACGGAGCGCGGCGATGCCAACGGCCTGACATTTTGGCTGCAGGCCTTGGCCAAGTATGTCACAACTGGCAGGGCAATCAACATCGAGAAGCTGTTCTGTGACCGTGATGCCTCCCTGCTGGACATCGACAACCCCGAGAACAACAAAAAGAACGGCTTGATCTGGAGAATCGACGGAAAATCCGTCATACCCGAAAATACCGAGGCGCTTGAAATCGAAAGGCATTCCCACGATGTCTCGGTTCTATCTAATTGGCTACGTACCGCCGGAACTGGAGAAGCAATGAAAGAGCAACAAACCACCCTGAACGATCAAGTCATCATGGCCTACTTGGCCAACATGAACGCCGTAATCCAGGATCACCGCGACGTAGTACTGGGCTACATGGGCAACCCTGTGGCACCTGTATATCGCGGACCGCAGGTTGCCGTGGCATCGCCACCAATGCCAGCTGCACAAATGCCTGTGGTGCAAATGCCCGTGGCGCAGGCAGCAGTGGCGCAAGCGCCGGCGCAAGCGGCCATTCCGGCCGCCGCAGATGCGGCACCCTTGCCGGTTGATGAGCCAGCGGCGGCCAGTGAAAGCAGCGACGGGCTGCTGGATATCCGCTCCCTTTCAACAGAGCAAATCACCGACATCGTCTACGATATCGTCAGCGACAAGACCGGTTACCCGGTAGACATGTTGACCCCAGACACCGACCTAGAGGCCGACCTGAGCATCGACTCCATCAAGAAGATGGAGATCATCGGCGGTCTGCGCGAGCGGGTCAAAATGCCGGAAAACGATGATGACATGGCCAAGTACTTCGAGGATGTTATCTCGATTCGCAAGTTCAGTGACTTGACCAGTTGGGTGGAGAAGCTGGGTGAAGCTGAGGCTGGCAGTGCGGCCGGCGATGCCGCTACCGCAGTCAGCGCCAGCTTTGTGGCCGATCTGGGCGATACCCCAACAGCCGCAGACAGCGCTATGCCGGACATCGATGCTGTCTTGGCCAAACTCGATGTCGACCTGACCCGCCTGACCTATGTGGAGACACCATGCCCGTTGGTCGAGAAAGACCTAGGGCTCGTCGCCGACAAGACCTTCGCCGTGCTGGATGACGGTGCCGGGCTGGCCACGGCTGTCGCTGACAAGCTAACGTCCGTTGGTGCCACTGCCCGTATCCTCGAAGCCAACACCACTGTTGACGTTACGGACTGCGATGGCATCGTGCTCGTTAACTCGGCAGCTGGCAAGCACCGCTATGGCATCATGGAGCTATTCAGCCTGGTCAAGGCGGCCGATATGAGCAAGCTGCAGTGGGTGTTGGTGTTCGACGATATCTCCGCAGCCCTGCTTGGGGCTGAGCACTTCAAAGAGGCTTGGGACAAGTTCGGGCTGCCAGAGGGCTTCCGCGGCTTCTTGAAAACCCTGACCCACGAGTACCCGGGCAAGCGCTTCTGCACCGTACAGTTCGAGACGCCCTTCGATGCCGCCACCTTTGCGGACATCGTGGTGGACGAGCTTTGTGACCTCCAGCCTCTACCCGAGATGTTTTATCACGACAACGATCGTTTCTTCTTGCTGCCCGAGGTCAATCCGTTGGACGCAGCCGCCAGCCAAGCCAGCCTGGTCCTAGACAAGGACTCAGTGGTGGTGGTACTGGGCGGAGCACAGGGCATCTCGCCGCGCCTGGTCAGCAAATTCGCCGAAAAACAACCCTGCCAGTACGTGATTGTTGGCCGCACGGCTGACGACCCGGAATTCCAAAAATATGCTACACTGCAGACCGTCGACGAGATCCGCAGATTCCTGATTGCCAACGAAGACATCAAGCAGCCCAAGGAGATCGAAGCCAAAGCCAAGCGGGTCTACAAGGCCAAACAGATCAACAAGGCACTGGATGCGATTCGCCAAACCGGGGCAAAGGCCGAGTACTTGGCTGCCGACGTGACTGATGCCACCCAGATGGAGGACCTCTTCGCAGCGGTCAAGGAGATGTACGGCCGAATCGACGGTGTCATCCACGCCGCCGGCATACTGGAGGACAAGCTGTTCGGCAACAAAGAGGCCGACTCCTTCTTACGTGTCTACAACACCAAAAACGTTCCTTTGGCAACTATCATCGACAAGCTTATCGGCGACCTGAAACTGTTGGTCATGTTCAGCAGCATGTCCTCGGCTTTCGGCAACGCCGGACAATGCGACTATGCGGCCGGCAACAGCGTCATGGACGGTGCAGCACGCATCCTGAAACGGAAGTACCCGGAGCTTAGGGTCGTTGCCTTTGACTGGGGTCCTTGGGGTGGTGCCGGAATGGTGGACAAGGGACTGGAAAACGAGTTCAACAAACGGGGGATCTCGCTGATCAATCTGGAACTCGGTGCAGATTTCTTCGCCAATGAGCTGACCTGTGGCAACGAGGCCACCGTGTTGGCGATGGCCATCGAGCCACAGGCAATTACTGACCTGATCGACGCGACCTTTACCAGCAAGCATTGAGCAGGCACACGCCAATACGGCACCGTCGGCCGGGCGGACAACAGTCGCCCGGCCGACGGTGCCAAGGCCTTGGCGCCGCAAACAGATATGATGAGGATTCGGAGTTGAACTCATGGACAACCAAGATATAGCTATTGTCGGTATCTCCATCGCCAGCCCTGCCGGTAACAATGCCGAGGAGTTCTGGGAGGGCATCGTCAACGGCGGTGACTTTATCACCGAGGTGCCGGCCAATGTCATAGACCCCTACTACTTCCAACCGCCGGCCAACGGCTTGGATCATCTTTACTTCAACCGCGGCGGTTTTTTAAACCCGGTCAAGGTCGACCCTTTGCGCTACGGCATCATGCCGATCACCGCATCAGGAACCGACCCCGAACAGCTGGCCTCGCTGCTTTCAGTTGACCATGCCCTGATCGATGCCGGCGTCACCCAAAAAGGGCTGTCACTGGAGCATTGCAGCCTGATTATCGGCCGCGGCAGCTTTGGTGGCATCGTGCCGACCCGCACTATCGACATCATGCGCTCAGCAGTGCAGTTCGCCTACATGATGAAAAGCGTCATGCCGGATCTCACAGACCAAGACATGGAGGAGATCAAGTCTGTCTATCGTGCCTACCAGGGGCGTTATGCGGCAGATATGGCCACCGGTTCGATGCCCAACCTGATAGCCTCGCTGGTGGCCAACCGCTTTGACATGCGCGGCCCGGCCTACATGGTCGACGCGGCCTGCTCCAGCGGCATTGTCGCCATCAACAACTCCATAAGCCTGCTGCGCAGCGGCCAGTGCGACATGGCGGTGGCCGGCGGCATGCACCTCTCCCACAGCGCCATGTTCTGGGGGATCTTCGACATGATGGGAGCGGCATCACGGAAGCAGGTGATCGCACCGTTCAGTGCCGATGCCGACGGCCTGTTGATCGGCCAAGGCTCCGGCTTCGTCGTCTTGAAGACCTTGGAGCGCGCCTTGCGCGACGAGGACCGCATCTATGCCGTGATCAAAGAAACCTCGGTCTGTAGCGACGGCGGCGGCACCCATGTCATGGTGACCTCGGTCGACGGCCAGATAAACCTTTACAAGCAAACCTGGGAGCGCTCTGGCATGGATCCGGAGAAGGTCAGCTATATCGAAGCGCACGGCACCGGCACCCCCGTTGGTGACCGCACGGAACTAGCCTCGTTGAAGAGCTTCTTCGGCGACAAAAGCCATGCTCGCGCCTATGTGGGCTCGGTAAAGTCCAACATCGGCCATACTATGCCGGCAGCCGGCATGATCGGTGTGATCAAGACAGCGCTTGCCCTCTATTGGCGCAAGATCCCACCGACCCTGCACTGCGAGAATCCGCAGCCGGAAATGTTTGAAACCCGTTTCTTGCCGCCCCAAGAGGCGATCGACTGGGACGGCGAAGAGCTGCCGTTGGTTGCCGGGGTCAACGCCTTCGGCTTCGGCGGCATCAACGCCCACGCCATCCTTACCGCCTATGAGCCTCAAACCAAACACCTCAACCAGCGGCCGAAGCCGCGCATCGAAGAAGCCTTGATGCTCTCGGCCAAGAGCAAAGAGGCACTGATTGCCAAGCTGAAGAACGAGGACTTTACCAACACCGGCGGCGACTGGCGGCTGGTGCTGTTCTTGCCTAACAAGGAGCGCATCGACCAAGCCATAGCCGTTGTCGAAAAGGGCGAGCCTTGCCGAGGCAAAGGCGACATCTGGTTCAGCAACCGTCCGATGCTGAAGGATGGCGGCAAGATCGCCTTCCTCTTCCCAGGATATTGGGGAGAATGGGAAAGTGAAACCGACAGCATCAGCGACATGTTCGACCTGCCCCGGATGGAAGAGCTGATGGCCAAGATGCGCCGTGAGGATGCTAGCAAACGACCCTCGCACCTGGCCATTCAGTACGTCTACAACAGCAAGTTGCTCTCTGCGATGGCCTTAGAAAAGCTTGGGGTGCAGGGCGATCTGTACGCCGGCTACAGCATCGGTGAATGGGACGCGGCGCTTTTCGCCGGCATCACCCAAGGCAACACCGAGGCCTTAGCCTCCGGACTCTCGGAATGGGACGAGTTCGAGCGTTTCCCGGTGGTCACCGTCAGCGGCCTGAGCCGCCAAGCGGCTGATGCTATCTGCGCCAAGATTCCCGACCTCTGGCTGTCCTGCGACAACAGTCCCAGCCAGATGATGTTCTGTGGCACATACGAGGCCGCAGAGAAACTGAAAGCCGTCTTGAACCAAGGGCATATCTACCACACGGTGCTGCACCGGATCGGCATACACACGCCATTGGCATCCGAGATAACATGGGAGCATCAGGCCTTCTCCCCAGAAGACATCAGCATCCAGGAAGGCCGGGTGCCCGTCTGGTCGTCCACCTCCTTGGAGCTTTTGCCCACGGAAAAAGATGAGTACCTGAAGTTCTTCATCGAAGAGCAGACCAAGACCGTCAACTTCCAGCAGCTGATCAACAAGCTCTATGATGAACAGCAGGTGCGGATATTCATCCAAATCGGCTTAGGGCCGTTGGAGGCCTTTGTCGAGGACACCCTGCAAGGCAAGGACTTCGCCGCCATGACGACCATTGTTTTGGCACGCCAAGGCAAATACCGGCATAACAGCTTAAACCAGCTGCGCCGCATCATGGCCCTGATGTTTATCGAGGGCCGTGAGAATGTGGATGCCGAGTTCATTGGCGCCGAGCTGATGTATCGAACTGAGCACAGCGTTATCGGCCTGCCCACCGGACTGCCGTCGCTAGTGGAGAACATGCCGGAGCTGGCCGAGATCGTCAAGAAGCGCTACGGCACGCTGTCGCCGGGGGCCATCGCCGCAGGCGTACAGCCCAGTACCGCATCCGACCCGGTCGGCCAAGCCGTGGACACCAACATCCAGGAGGCCATCACCGCCCAACAGCAACTGGCCAAGCTCTTCGAGAGACGCCAACAGCTACGCGATGCCGTCGAAGACGGGCAAGCACTGCCGGTGCCGGTCGGGGCGGCACCGGCTGTAGCGGCTGCAGCTGCCGGGGCAGCGACCCCACCGCCCCTAGCCGCGCCGGCCCCGGTTGCCGCAGTACCGGTTGCCGCCGGGGCACCAGTCCCGGTCGCCGCCAGCGCCGGCCATGAGCCGTTTGAAGAGGTCTTGCACCTCCGCCTGGAGGACCATCCCTACCTGATCGACCACTCGATCGTCCGGCAGCCCAAGGACTGGCCGTTCGTCGAGGACCTAAACCCGGTGGTGCCTTTCGCGATGACTATCGAGCTGTTTGCGGAGCTGGCAATGAAGCGGATGCCGGGCAGAAAGCTCGTCCGCTTCACCAACCTCACCGCCACCAAATGGATCACCTTGGACCACCCCCTCGACCTGAAGGTCACCGGCAAGTGGCTGGACGCCAACACCATCAGCATGGACATGAACGGCCATGCCACCGCCGACTGCGTCTTTGCCGACGAGTGGCCGCAGACGCCCCCGGAATACATCGGCGACATCGATGTCGGCAAGGAGATCGCCCCCCATGTCCCGGTACCCGTCCTCTATGACAAGTTCAGCTTCCACGGGCCGCTGTACCACTCGCTGATGAGGCAGTCCAAGATCTGCGAGCGGGGCATGGTCGGCTTTGTGGAGAGCAAGCCGGGCAAGGGCTCCCTGCTGGACATCATGGGCCAACAGCTCGGCCTGTTTTTGCACCTGACCCAGACCGAGAACACCATCTCCTTCCCGATTCGCCTAGGAGAGCTGGAGTTCTACGACGACATCTTCGACCAGGGAGGCGAGTTCGGGGCGACATCGATCATCAAGCGCCTGACCAACACCATGATCACCGGCGACATCGTGCTGCGGCGCGGCGACAAGGTCTGGTGCGTGGCCAAGAACTTCTTCGCCCAGCGCTTCCAAAACATCCGGGCGCTCTGGGACGTCATCTTGCACCCGGAGGCCAACCTGCTTGCCGAGCAGATCGCCCCGGGCGTCTACTTCGTCGAGAACGACTCGGCAGAGAACGTCGCCGCCCTGATTGCCAAGCGCTACCTGGGCAAGGTGGACATGGCGGCCTTCGAGGCGGTGGAGTCGTTGCGCGGCAAACGCGAGTACCTGGTCAGTCGGGTCGCCCTGAAGGACGCAGTGCGGGCGTATGTCGCCGACAGCGACGGCCAGCTGCCCTACCCGATAGAGTTTTACTGCGACCACGACGAGAGGGGCAAGCCCTCCGTCCACGCCTATGGCTGGCTCTCCGAGAAGGTGGGGCCGCTTTGCGTCTCCTTGGCGCACAAGAACAGCGCCGGCCTGGCCATGGTGTCCGACCAACCGGTAGGCGTCGATTTGGAGCTGGCGGAGGCCAAGCCGGACACTTTCATCGACTCGGCCTTCACCCAAAAGGAGATCGACCTGATGAGGCAGGGCACCGACCCCGACGCCCCGGTCCGCTTCTGGGTGGCCAAGGAGGCCTACGCCAAGAAGACCGGCGAGGGCCTTGCGGGCAACCCGAAGCGTTTTGAGGTCAGCGAGGTACAAGGTGACGTGCTGGTGGTCGAAGGCACCCGGGTACAGACCAGGAAGGTCGGCGCCCAGGCGAACCTGATAGCCGGCTGGACGCTGTAAGGCAAGGGGGCACCACAAAAAAATCCAAAAGGGGAAGGCAGCAAGAAAGATGGCATGCTGGCATGACATCGGCCGATGCCGCCACAGCCGGTTCGACTGCGATCTGGCTGTGGCGTTGGCTGGTGTCGGCCACCGGAGACTGACCTGCGGCAGGAGGGCAGAGGCAATGGGATACAAAGTCGAGGCTTTCGACAAATGGCAATACCTGATGGGGGCGAGCTTCAACTACAGGCCGCTGATCCGCTGCCGGATCGGCTTGGACGGCCGCATCGACACTGACATGCTGAAACAGGCGGTGGCTGCCTCGCTTGCCACCTTCCCGCTGGCGGCCTTCCGCTTTGGCAGGGGCTTTTTGCGGGCGCACTGGCAAGACGATGGCCTCGGCGCCGAGGACATCGTCCACGTGGCCGACCTAACGGCCATGGGCGGCGCGGATGCCGAGGAGGAGACGCTCCGACTGCTGCTCGAGGAGATCGACCCGGAGGGCGGCCCGCAGCTGCGCCTGAACATCGCCCGCCGGGCCGACGGCGACACCATCTGCATGACAGCCAGCCACATCATCGCCGACGGGGCAGGCTTCAAGGAGTACCTCTACCTGCTGTGCGAGCTGTACACCAAAATCAAGCGCGGGCAGGCTGCCGAGCCCGGGCCTTTCGTCAAACGGGGCATGGGGCCGCTGTTTGCCGGGTTCGGCCTTGCGGGCAAGCTGCGCCTCGTGTTCTCCAAGTACAGCTCGCATCGCTTCAAGGGCGACCTAGGGCAGCTCGGCGTGGACTTTCCCGGCGGCGAGTCCCGGGCGTTTTCGGAAGTGCGGGCGGTATCCGCCGCAGGCCTTGCCGCCCTGCGCACCCTCGCCAAGGCCAGCGGCGGCACCGTCAACGACGCGCTGATGGCGCTGTTCGCCCGGGCCTTCTGCAACCTGAGCGGCACCACCGGCATCGTCATGCCGGCCACCATCGACCTGCGCCGCTTCATCCCGGAAGGCATGGGCTGCGGCATCAGCAACTACACAACCTTCTGCGTCTGCCGCCTGACAGTCGGCCCGCAGGATACCCTGGCCGACACCATCAAACAGGTATCTGCCGCGATGGGCGCCTACAAGTCAAGCGACGACGTGCTGGCGACCTACGCCAAGTGGAAGCTGATGTCGATGCTCGCCTTCTTCTATTTGCGCTGGGTGTTCCCGATAATCATCCACCCGCCGATCGTCACCTTCACCAACCCGGGGATCATCGATGCCCAACGGCTGGGCTTTGACGGCCTCGGGGTCAAGGCGGCCTACATAATGCCGGCCATCCACCAGCGGCCGCAACTGCAGGTCTGCTCGTCCACCTTCAAGGGTTGCTGCTACCTGAGCAGCAACAACTACGGCACCGCCAGCGACCAGCAGTTCGTGGCGGCGGTGCTGGACAAGATGCACGGCGAGGCCGAAGCATTGGCGGGGCAGTGACCGGCAGGGGGCGCGTCTGTAGCCCATTGGCCCAGAACCGATGACCTAGGCCATGGTCGTACGCGGTTACTTTCGGTAACTCGGAAAGGTCATAGCTCGGCGTTTCCCATGGTGAGTAATATGGGGCTCTTTGGGAGGATCCGTGGAGAGTAACTTCTTGATATGTTAACGGTGTTCTCCGCCTCAATAAGCTCAAAAGCATCCATGGCATCTCTGAGGCGGCCTGGAACTACCACATCGGCGGCCATCAAGCGCTTCCTAAATGGTTCAAGCCCCACAAAGGCGAACTCCTTGATATCAAGAACTTCATCCACATAGAAAATGTTGTCGGTGCCATCGCCGAAACCATCAAAATCCAGCAAGAGATGGTCCTATTCAAAACCGCAGGTAGATGATTTCGCCAGAAAGGCACACAGACCATGACATCTGAGGCATTGCTCAGGAAGGCTAAAACAATGGTTATCTCTCGGCACAAATGTAGCAGGATCAGCCGCTGCCGCCTCGGCGCAACAACAATGACCGACCGCTGAATTCCTTGGGTACCGGCAGCTCCATCAGGTCTAGGAGCGTTGGGGCGATGTCTGCTAAAACGCCGTTGGTTTGGTGGTCGAGGTCGAATCTGACCGCCGCGGCGGCGGCAGCCCCATCGGCGGCAGCCCCATCGGCGGCAGCCGCGGCGGCGGCAGC
>WRGR01000020.1 GCA_009787085.1 Actinomycetes bacterium | reverse complement strand
TTGGGTAACAGCACATGGGTGAAACGCTGGTCAATGCTCGAAGTAAGACCCCACACGTCTCTGAGCACCAGGCTTTCCCATAGGCATATTGCTGGTTACGCTGCATGTTTGCCAGTGCCTGACATTAGCGTGTACCCGGTAGTATTCGGCTATATCCGACGGTGCAGCCATGGCACGGCCACAGCGGGCACTCAAAAGCGGCTGCCGGAGTTGCTGGATTCGGTGAAAATGGGTTGTCTAGCATGGAAAACGCTGGTGCGCCGTACAGGATTCGAACCTGTGACATCATGATTCGTAGTCATGCCCTCTATCCAGCTGCGGTAACGGCGCACATAAACGCAGAAGAATATGATATCACCTTTACAGGAGCTGTCAAACTGAGTATTGGCACTTGCCTCCGATTGGCCTCCGATTTGCCAGCGCCACCCGGTGATTTTATTCCCAATCAGCCCGGCCTACCCAAAAAGCATTGCGATTAAGTTGCCGCCGAAGAAGTAGGCTACCGCGATGCCGACGCAGAGGAACGGCCCGAAGGGGAATTTGTGATCACCTTTGGCCTGCTTGCGGACAATCAGGGCGATAGCGTAGGCAGCGGCACCGAGGATGCCGACGGCGGCAGCCAACAGCACCGATTGCCAGCCGAGGAGGAAGCCAGCGGCAGCCATCAGCTTGATGTCACCGCCGCCGATGGAGCCTTTGCGAATCAGGCTGACCAGCAGCAATGGGCAGGCCACTGCCACCAAGCCGACCATCCTGTCGCGCAAGCTGATCTCTGGTACCACGATCAAGGCTACGACGCCCAAAACTAGCAAGGCCAAGCTTAGGGCATCGGGTATCTCGGAGGTCTTGGCATCTTTGTAGCTGACAATGGCCAGCACTAGGAGTACCAGCAGTGCCAGTGCGATACGGAGAATCAGGTTGATGACCATTGGAGTCTTGTTTGCCTTGTCCTTCCTTGGGGGAGGTGATCTACGAGACGTGCTTTGCGCCTAGGAAAATGATAGCGGCAAACTGAAGTGAGGTCTATAGGCTTGATAATCCGGGACAAACGTACGGGATAAACGGCATCGACCGTCATGAATGTGATATTTTGGAGAAGCCCTCGGAGAAGCGCCGATCAATGCGAGACTCCGTCATTGCTGACTTGATCGGCATCTCCTTAGCAAGGCGGCCAAATGCTGTTTCTTGCGCTATACTGTTCTTTCCCCTTAACGAGGAACAGAATTTCAATGCAGGAGGTTGCTATGCAAAAGAAGTACCTGATGACGCCGGGGCCGACCCCGGTGCCCGCCGAAGTGTTGCTGGCTGGTGCCCGTCCGATGATCCACCACCGTACCCCGGATTTCTCCCAAGTGGTGCGGGACTGTGTGGGCGGGCTGAAATACGTTTTCCAGACGGAGTGCTCTGACGTGCTGATCTTTGCCGCGTCCGGCACTGGCGCTATGGAAAGTGCTATTTCTAACTGTTTTTGTGCCGGTGACACGGTGCTTGTGACCCAAAACGGCAAGTTCGGCCAGCGGATGCAGCAGATATCTAAAGCTTATGGCCTAGATGTACATACTTTGGAGTACGGTTGGCAACAGGTGGTCAGTGCCCAAGACATCGCTGACTTTTTAGCTGAGCATCCTGACACCCGAGGCGTGATTGTCACGCAGTCCGAGACTTCCTCTGGTGTATTAAACGATGTTCGGGCCGCCGCCGCCATTGTCCGTGATCTGCCGGACTGCCTATTGATTGTGGACAGCATCACCGGCATCGGCGCTGTGGACTGCAAGACCGACGAGTGGGGTCTTGACGTGGTGATGACCGGCTCCCAAAAAGGTCTGATGCTGCCGCCTGGCCTGGCGGCGATCAGCGTCAGTCCTAAAGCTTGGCGCGCCTACGAACGTTCGACTTTGCCGAAGTTTTACTTTGACTGGAAGAAATACAAGAAAAACCTAGAAGACGACACCACGCCGTTCACGCCTGCCGTCTCACTGATGATCAGCTTGGCCGAGAGTTTGAGGATGATGCGTGAAGAAGGCATCGAGAACATCATCGCCCGCCATGCTCGTTTGGCTGAGGCAATGCGCAAGGGCTGCGAGGCGCTGGGGCTTGAGCTTTTCGCGCCGCCGGAAGGCCGCGGCAACGCCGTGACCCCGGTCTGGGTGCCGGAGGGCATTGATGGTAAGAAGCTGATCAGTCTGATGAAGAAGAAGCATGGGGTGACCATCGCCGATGGCCAAGACGATTACAAGGGGAAGATTTTCAGGGTGGGGCACCTTGGTTACTTCGGTGACTTTGACATCATCACTACGCTGGCCGCCTTGGAGATGGCGCTTGTTGAGTTAGGATACCAGTTCGATACTGGCAGTGGCATCAAGGCCGCTGAAGCCGTGTTGATGAGAGGATAAGAAATGAAGGTTTTAGTTGCTGAGAAGATTGCCGACACCGGCATCGAGCTGTTAAGAGAAGCTGGTCACGAGGTAGACGTACTGCTCGACCTGACACCAGAGCAGCTCCAAGAGGCCATTGGTGCCTACGACGCACTGATCGTCCGCAGTGCCACTCAGGCCACCCGGGAGATCATCGAGGCCGGCACTAACCTAAAGGTTATCGGTCGGGCTGGTGTGGGCGTGGACAATGTCGACGTAGATGCGGCCACCGAGCGTGGCGTAATAGTCTGCAACGCCCCGACATCCAACATCGTCAGTGCTGCTGAGCAGACCTTCGCGCTGATGCTGGCCGTCGCCCGGCGTACCGCCCAGGCCAACGCTTCGATGAAGGAGCATAAGTGGGATCGCGGCAAGTTCAGCGGCAACGAGCTGTTTCAGAAGACCTTGGCCATTTTTGGGCTGGGGCGTATCGGCGGCCTGATAGCCGCTCGGGCCAGGGCCTTTGAGATGAAGTGCATCGGCTATGACCCCTATGCCACCCAGGAGCGGGCTGATGAGATCGGCGTTGTGCTCTATGACAACATCGATGAGATGCTGCCGCAGGCCGACTTCATCACAGTGCACCTGCCGAAGACCAAAGAAACTGTAGGTATGTTCGGGCCTGCCCAGTTCAAGATGATGAAAGACGGTGTCTACTTGGTAAATGCCGCCCGAGGTGGCATTTACCAAGAGGCTGCGTTGGCTGAGGCTGTGAAGTCTGGCAAGGTGGCCGGCGCTGGCATCGATGTCTACGAGAAAGAACCCTACACTGATGGTCCTTTGCACGAGCTGGATGCAGTGATCTTGACACCGCACCTCGGGGCATCAACTAAGGAGGCACAAGCCCGAGCTGGCATCCAGATAGCGGAGTTCGTGAACCTTGGCCTAGAGGGAAAAATGGTGCCGACGGCCGTCAATGTGCCCTTGGTGCCAGATGACGTAATGACAGCGGTCAAACCCTATATCGAGGCCGCCCAGACCGCCGGGGTGATCATCTCGCAAATGGCCGCCAGCCCCATCGAATCGCTGACCGTCAAGGTCTTCGGCGACTTGGCCAAAAATGATTGCAGCTTGGTAGGTACTGGGGCACTGCGTGGCATCTTCTCTTGCTCCAGCGACGACCCGGTGAATTTCGTCAATGCCAATCACATCGCCGAGCAACGCGGTGTCAAGCTGCGTATCGAGGTCAGCGAGCTGCGTAGCGAGTATTCCAGCAAAGTTAGCTTCGAAGCCCGTGGCGGCTCAGAGCTGATCGAACTGTCGATCACCACAGCAGGGCCTTACGGCGAAGTGCGGGTTATATCGGTCATGGGTTACCAGCTCGACTTGATTCCTGGCAAGTACATCTTCATTGAGGGCTACGAGGACAAGCCCGGACAGTTGGGGAAGATCGGCAGTCTCTTGGGGGATGCAGGCATCAACATCTCGACGATGGAGATCGGTAAGAGCGCCGATACCGGCAAGGTTGTCGTGCTGATGAATGTCGATGAGCCGATCAGTGACGAGTTGCGTCAGCAGATCGATGCCGAAGTGAAGTCTGATCGCAGTTGGTTTATCCAAATGTAGGCTAGGGAAGCGTAGTATTGATGCAGGATTCTGCCCCATACGACCTCCTGGGCCGCGGTCTTTCAAACTGAGGCATGGGGGAAAAGATTGTGGCTCAAGCCCGTAATGACTGGGTTTGTACGTTAAATCGACGCTTTCATAGAGGAGCGTTGCAGGGTACTGGACGGTGTCAAGCGGTGCCCAGTACCCTGCTCGCCTTGTTGTCCACTATCGTATTGAGCAGCCATGAGCTATAAGCCCTTTACCCTGAAGGCGGCCTTGGAATTGGCCAGCCCGCCCACTTGGGCGGCATCGATAGGCCCTGTGCTGGTGGCTGGCGCTGCCGCATTCACCTACAATGATCTGGTGCCGTTCAACTTGGATCTGCGGGCTTTGGTAGCGTGGGTTTTGATGTTGTTGATTGCCGTGCTGATGCAGTCAGCCGTGAACTCGCTCAACGATTACCACGATTTTTGCGCTGGCACTGACACCGCCGAGACCATTTTGGATGAAACTGATGCCTCCATTGTCTACAACAGTATCGATCCTAAGGCCGCTTTGCGTTTCGGATTGGCATTGCTGGCTGTGGCCGCAGTTTGCGGTGTGGTGGTGATGCTCATCTCGCGCTGGTACCTGTTGCCCATCGGCGTGCTTGGGGCTTTGGTGGTGGTGCTTTACTCATTCGGCCCCAAGCCGATCAGCTACCTGCCGTTGGGTGAGGCGGTCAGTGGCCTGGTAATGGGAGGCATGATTACCGCGGCTACCTATATCGCCTTGACCTTGAGTTTCACGCCGCTGATGCTGGTGGTGGCAGTGCCGCCATTTTTGACTATCGCCCAGATCATGCTGACCAACAATACCTGCGATATCGACCGGGATATTATAGCTGGACGTCAGACTCTGGCGATTGCGCTCGGTGCCCGCCGCGCTCGGCTGTTTGCCGGCGGTCTGGCTGTTTTCACATTGCTCTGGATGGGGGTGATTTCCTTCTTGTTTTGGATAATCGCCCTGATCACCACAGCTATCACTGCCATTTTGGGCCATGGCCTGATCCGCCGCTTGGCCGCAGGCCCCTACAATACCGTCAACCGTGGCCGGATGATGAAGACTGCAACCAGTTGGTGCTGGTTGGTCAATGTCTGCTGGGCATTCGGCTTGTTTGCGGCCGGCCTGATCAAAATGGTAGGGTTTGCGTGAGCCCAAAACGCCGCTTGAGCCAAGAGGGGCAGGCGCGACCGAACAACGTTTCTGGCTCGAAGAGCCAGGTGTTCTCCAAGGCTGATACTCCGGAGAAGAAACAGGCTTGGGTTCACGAGATTTTCGAGAGCATCAGCACTGACTATGACCGTATGAACGACGTGGAGAGCTTCGGTTTGCATCGCCGCTGGAAACGGGTATTGGTCAGGTCGGTAGCTGAGAGCCTGAAGCTTGAAAAGGCAGGGGCGGCGGGGGAGGTTAGGGTAGCCGAGAAAACGCCGACCAATGCCGCCACACCGGATTGTGGGCCGGGTTGCAACAAAGAAGCATCGACCGCCTTGGACGTGGCCTGTGGCACTGGTGATATTACGATAGCATTGGCGATCGTCCTGCCAGCCGCAGTCGAGGTATGTGGCTTGGATTTTTCCGAGAGGATGCTGGAAGTTGCCAGTTCGCGTGTCGCCGCGCTGCCGCCCGAGGTGCGCCGCCCGTACTTGATGCACGGCGATGCCCTGCATCTGCCGTTCGCCGACAACAGCTTGCAGGCTCTGAGCATCAGCTTCGGGCTACGCAACCTCCCGGACTATGCTGCTGCGTTGCGAGAGTTCAACCGGGTGTTGGCTCCGGGCGCTAAGTTCTTCTGCTTGGATGCCTCCTATCCCACGACTGCCGTGGTCAAGCCGCTGTTCAGGCTGTATTTCAAACATCTCATGCCGCGTCTGGCTAGCTTCGTGGTCGGGCATCGCCAAGAATATAAGTGGCTGAACGACTCCACCGAGGCATTTCTCTCCAAGTCGGCCTTGGCGGCCCTAATGGCTGCCTGTGGCTTTCAGGATGTCGGTTTCCGCAGCTTTTTCTGCGGTGTGGCAGCGCTGCACATCGGAGTCAAGCCATTGCGACCGGGAGTTTAGCCGCTGCCACCGTTGTCGGCATAGCCGTCGCTGCCGTCAGTTTGGTTGGCAGCGCCCTCTGCTGCATCTCCGGATGTCCCGCTTGTCTTCCTCTGCTGTTTGGGTATCAGTAGACCCGAGGCCAAGGCCGCTGCCAGCATCACGATCACCATCAAGAACAAGAGCTGCATGGAGCTGCTGAGGACATCCACTACCTGTGTCCAACTGACGCCGGACTGATAAGAGGAAAGATCATAGAGATTGGCTAGGTTGTAGCAGACAATGCCGGCACCGATAAAGCCTTGCAGTAGCGCTGCATTGAACGCCACTCCCAGCCCGCCGATGCCGATGGTCTGCCCCAGTGACTTGAGCAGCGAATTCAGCGACACAGCAGTGCCGCGTTTCTCGTAGCCCACTGAGTCTTGGATGGCCATGGTAGTGGTAGCGAAGGCACCGCCGATGCCAAAGCCCATCAGCAGGATGGTCAGGCCGACCAGCACCAGCGAGGCTGAACGGTCAAAAAACAGGATCGGCAAGGAGAGCAGCAGTGCTAGCAGCAAAAAGCCGTTGATTGCCGCCTTGCTCCCGAAGCGCAGGATAACGCGACCGCTGATGACTGAGGCTACCAGCCAAGAAAGCGACATCGGCAGCAGCATCAGCCCGGCCAGAAGCGGACTCAGTCCCAAGACGCTCTGCAGGTAAATGGGCAGATAAACATCAATGCCGATAAGGGCGGCAGCAATAATGAAGGCGATTAGGTTGACGACGTTGGAAAAACGGCTGAACACCCCATGGGGGATGATCGGCTGTTTGACGCGGTGAAACTGCTCCTGGAAAGTCCGTTGCAAGACGATCACCGAGATCAGGCCGACCGGCACGTTGATGAAGAACAGCCAGTGCCAGGAAAGCAGGGATATCAGTGTGCCGCCGAGAAACGGCCCGACCAGCCCGGCAATGCCCCAGACCAGGACCATTGCCCCCTGCACCTTGCCACGCTCTTTGAGCGGGAAGACATCGCCGACGATGGTGAAGGGTACGGTGAAGATCGCTCCGGAACCGATACCTTGGAGGAAACGGAAGGCGATCAGGGCGAACATGTTCAGGGATAGGCCGCAGCAGGCACTGCCGACAATGAATATCAGGATGCCGATGATCAGGATGCGCTTGCGCCCGAAAAGGTCGCAGAGCTTGCCGAATACGGGGGTGGCAATGGCTCCGGCCAGCAGGTAGACGGAGAAGACCCAACTGATCAGGTCAAAGCCCTGCAGGTCGGCAACAATGGTCGGGATAGCCAAAGTGACGATGGTGCCCTCGATAGCGGCAAGGAACATCGCCAAAGTCAATGAGAGTATCAGCAGGTTCTTAGCGCGTGCAGTCATCTACCACCTTTCAGGTGAGCGGTTTTAATATATTGTATACGAACGTCGCAAAAGTCTTTGCCTGTTTGGACATCGGTATACCGTTCGTGACAAAACAGTCTATTTTTCGATTTCGTAGTCTGGCCTTTGCACTATCTTAAAACGATCCGTCGCCATCGGATACCGATACCAACGTCTGTGGACGTTTACTGACATCAGCCAGAAAACGTCACTAAAACGGAAGAGCTTAGCCAGATTGTGGCTGTCCACAGGCAAGGTTCAAAAATAAATTTTAGCAAATCAGAAGCCTGTTCCGACGTCTCCAAGAACCAGAATATACCTGTTAGGAAAACAAGGGTGCCCAACACTGCAAAGGATATTGTCGGCCAACGCAGTGAGTAACGTCTTAAAAAACCGACGTGTCCCCTGATAACGATAACTGTGCCAAACAACAGCGGGACAAGCACTGCGCCGAGCTGGATCGCTGTAGTAACCGGAAAGTTGTTGTTAGTGTTTTGAAATAGAATGGCGAAATAGCCATCGTTGTATTTGTGCAGAAGGCCAAGCCCAACAAAGGCTGATGCAAGTAAAGCCATGACCACATACCTCAGCCACAGGCCACGACTGGTAGGAAGGTAGAGTGCCTTCAACTCAAACCTGTAACAATCACCAGGTCTTGTTGGTATTCTCGGTGGCCTCCATTCAGGTTCGGTACTTTTTTGGCCATCCTCGAGAGGGCCACGTCTGTGAGTTTTAACTGCAATCCTATCGGGTGTAGCAGTTGCAATGGCATCGATGGGTCGATCTGGATAGAGCCCGCTCTCTTCTGCGTATTCTTCAAGCTCTTTTGAACCCTTTTTGATATCTTTCAAGCATTTCATAATCACTCTTCTTATAGCTCTTCTTGTGATAGCAACGGTAAGACATCTTGCCAATTCGATGCTGGAAAAAGCTGTCAGCACCTTGCTTCCTGGGCAGCATCCTGTGGCTCACAGCGATCGCGGTGTCCACTATAGATGGCCAGGATGGATAGCAATATGCGAAAGAGACGGCCTCATTAGGTCGATGTCAAAGAAAGGCTGCTCGCCTGGCAATAGCGCCTGTGAAGGATTTTTCGGTAGGCTGAAAAACGAGTTCTTCTATTACCGAGACTGGAAAGGGATCGATTGCGAGACATTTGCCGCCATGTTTATCTGTATTAATAGTTATCGATATCAACTTCGAATAGGCCGTCATCAAGCCCTAGCCAATCGACCGCCTTTTCAGTTGGTATCAGTGTGGATATGTCAGTCGACAATGCTACGCCATCTTGCTGGTAGGCATGTTCGGCTCCGTCCCTGTGAGCATATCCTGGCATAGGCGCTCAACCAAACAGCACTAAAAAATTGAAATTGAAACACAATTACATATTGACAAGCTGCATGGGTGTGCTAAATTGAGACGTAGTTACAAATTGGCGTTTGAGCGAGCGTTTCCCTAGGGATGTGTCGATTCAATCAGACCTCGGTCCCAGATGGCCCCGAGCTGCAATTTTTCACTTCGCTGATCGGGGGAGCCATTGCCGGTCAGGCCGGCAATGACTGGGTTTAAGCGTTTGAGTCAGCGCTTCCTAGAAAGTGCCCGTTCGGCTGAGACGCCCGATTTTGAAGGAGCTGGTCCATTGAACAAACGGCCTACGAACTACCATACCAAGCAGGGTGAGGCGGTGCTGGATTTCTTGGAGTCACAGGGTGGTGCCTATGTGACTGCCGCACAGGTAGTGGCGCATTTTCAGCACGGCAATGCCTTGATCAGCCGGACTACTGTCTACCGCCAGCTGGAAAGGCTGGTGCAAGAGGGAAAGGCGCGCAAGCACACCTTCGATGGTATTCTTGGTACCTGCTACCAGTACGTCCAGCTGCTGCCGCAAGAACAGGAAGCTTATCACTTGAAATGTGAGGAATGTGGTGTGATATATGACCTCAAATGCCATGAGGTTCATCTGGTGTCGCAGCATATCTTCCAGTCGCATGCTTTTCGGGTAGACGACAGCAAAACCGTATTCTACGGGACGTGCCAAAACTGTCTGCAAAAGTAGGCTGGGGAAGGAAGCGGCAAAGTCATGATGGCAAGAACAGAAGGAAATAGAAAGACTATGAAAACAAAAAAACCGACTGCGGTCGTGTTGCTCATATTGGCAACGTTGGCGCTAACGGCCACCCTGATGGGGCTGATTGGCTGCGGCCAACAAGGCCAGCCGGGCGTATCCGCGAACGTAGGCTCAGACGGCAAGCTGAAGGTGGTTGCCACCATTTTTCCTCCTTATGATTTTGTTCGGGCTATTGCCCAAGACAGGGCGGAAGTCTCGATGCTTCTGCCCCCCGGGGCAGAGAGTCATTCCTTTGAGCCCACGCCCCAAGACATCATCAGAATCCAGGGCTGTGACGTTTTTATCTATATCGGCGGCGAGTCCGATGCTTGGGTCAATGACATTTTGGCCTCACTGGACACCTCCAAGATGAGGATCGTCAAGCTGATGGACTGCGTGTCAGTAGTGGAGGAAGAGATTGTCCCAGGCATGCAGGAAGAGGCCGAGCCGACGAAGGAGGCCGGGGTTGCCAGCTCCAGTGAGGCTGGAGCGGCCAATGCGACCGACCACAGTACAGGCGGCGCAACCGACCCCGGCGCAACCGACCCCGGCGCAACCAGCTCCAGCACGGCTGCCAGTGGCGGCGCAACCGACCCCGGCGCAACCGACCCCGGCGCAACCAGCTCCAGCACGGCTGCCAGTGGCGGCGCAGAGCCGGAATACGACGAGCACATCTGGACATCGCCGAAAAACGCCGAGCGGTTGGTACAGGCGATCACTGACGCGCTCTGCCAGGCCGACAGTGTCAACGCCGGTTACTATCAGCAAAATTCCACAAGCTATATCGACAAACTGAAGCAGCTGGACGCGCAGTTCCAAGAAGTCGTCAACACTGGGGTGCGCAAGACCATCGTTTTCGGTGACCGCTTCCCCTTCCGCTACTTTGTGGAGGCTTATGGCCTCCAGTACTTTGCCGCCTTTCCGGGTTGTTCCTCTGAGACCGAGGCCAATGCGGCAACGGTGAAGTTTTTGATCGATAAGGTTAGGGCGGAGAAGATCCCGGTGGTCTTCCACATCGAGATGGGCAACGTCAAAATGGCACAGACCATCGCCGATGAAAGCGGTGCCAAAGTGCTGCAGCTGAACGCCTGCCACACCATCGCCAAAGCCGACTTCGAGGCTGGCAAGACCTATATTGACCTGATGAACGAGAACATCGAGCCACTCAGAGAGGCGCTGCAGTAACATGGCGCTAATCACCTGCCAAGACGTATCCTTGGCTTATGATTCCGAGACTGTTGCCAGCAGTTTGAGCTTCAGTGTGGGCGAGGGTGACTACCTTTGTGTTGTCGGTGAGAACGGTTCCGGCAAGTCCACCTTGTTGAAGGCGATGCTGGGGCTGATAAGCCCCCGACAGGGAAGCATTAGCCTAGGCGACGGCTTGAAATCGACCGAGATCGGCTATCTGCCTCAGCAGACGGCCGCGCAAAAGGACTTCCCGGCCAGTGTCTACGAAGTGGTGCTTTCCGGACGGTTGGCCGCCTGTGGCATCAGGCCGTTCTACTCGCGCAAAGACAAAGAGCTGGTGGAGGAGAACATCCATCGGCTGAAAATTTGCGGTCTGCGCCACCGCTGCTACCGTGAGCTCTCCGGCGGCCAGCAACAGCGGGTGCTTTTGGCGCGGGCGCTTTGCGCCACCAGTAAGGCACTGCTTTTAGACGAGCCGGTGGCTGGCCTTGACCCCTTGGTCACACAGGAACTCTACCGGTTGATCGAGTTGATCAACAAGCAGACCGGCCTGACTATCGTTATGGTTTCCCACGACATCCCCAGCGCCGTTAAGTACGCCAGCCACATCCTGCACATGCGCTCCAGCCAGGCGTTTTTCGGCAAGACCGCCGATTACCTGCGCTCGGATGTTGGCAAGCTGTTCGTCGAGTTGGCAGAGGACGGCAGCGGCGGCGGCAGCGGAGGCGGCAGCGGCGGCGGCAGCGTCGACGCCGACGGCAGTGTCAGCAACGCTGACAGCGACGGCGACAGAGGTGGGCGACGTGTTTGACTCACTGCTGGACATGTTCTCCTACGCCTTTTTGGTGCGTGCCCTGATAGTCGGCTTGCTGGTCTCGCTTTGCGCCTCTTTGCTCGGAGTCAGCTTGGTGTTGAAGCGCTATTCGATGATCGGCGACGGCCTGTCGCACGTTGGCTTTGGCACCTTGGCCATTGCCACGGTGTTGAATGTGGCACCGCTGGCCCTTTCCATCCCGGTGGTGGTGCTGGCGGCATTTTTGCTCTTGCGCATCAGTGAGAACGGCAAGATCAAAGGTGATGCTGCTATTGCCATGATCTCTGCCGGCTCGCTGGCAGTCGGGGTGATGGTGATATCTGTTACCACTGGCATCAACACCGATATCAACAACTACCTGTTTGGCAGTATCCTGGCAATGAGCAAAGAGGATGTGACCCTCTCCATCGCTTTAGCTGTGGTGGTGCTCGGCCTTTATGCTTTGTTTTACAACAAGATTTTCGCCGTCACCTTCGATGAGGGCTTTGCCAAGGCCACTGGGGTACGAACCGGCCTTTATAACATGCTGGTGGCCTTTCTGACTGCCATCACCATTGTGCTGGGTATGCGCATGATGGGGGCGTTGCTGATCTCTAGCTTGATCATCTTCCCGGCACTGACCAGTATGCGTATCTGCAAGAAATTCAAGACTGTAACGATCTGCTCGGCCGTTGTTGCAGTTGCCAGTTTCGTAGTCGGTATGGTGATTTCCTACACTCAGTCCACGCCGACCGGTGCCAGCGTGGTGATCGTCAACATTGTGGCCTTTGTCCTGTTTTGGGCGCTAGGATATGTTTGGCGGAGGGTGTTGAAAGGGAAACTGGGGCGCTCGGTGGCAACGAGGCAAGAGGATGACGCATGAGTGTGCTGAAGCCATATGCCCCGAACAGCTCAGAGCCGGTGCTAGATGTCGCAGAGGTGGTGGCGCTGGAGAAGCGCATTGAATCTGCGGGTACGCCGCTGCTGGAGCTGATGCGGCGGGCGGGGCGAAGCGTCTCGGAGTGGACGGTCGGGCAGTTGCAGCCAAACCAAAGCACCGTTGTCCTTTGCGGCTCAGGCAACAATGGCGGTGACGGATGGGTTATTGCCGACGATTTAGTGCGCCAAGGGTACCCGGTGGCGTTGGTTACTCCGTGCCCGGCTGCAGAGCTTCTGGCCGAGCCAGCCAGAACTGCCGCCATCGAGGTCGGGGCGTTAGGGAAGTACCGACCAATCACAGAACACGGTCATTGCGAGCCCGACCCGCAGCCGGTCACACCGTTGATCATGGCAGAGCCCCGTCATTGCGGGCCTGATCCGCAATCTTTCGCGCTGCCGGTCATAGGAAAGACAGGTTATCCGGCCTTACAATCAGGCACACCAGTGTTGGGCGGCGCTTCTTCAAACAACACGACTTTGGATATTCTAGTCAACCCCGATACGGATCAGCTCGTGCGGCTGCTGGACTCGGCAGTTTTCGTGGTCGATGCCATACTCGGAACCGGCTTCAATGGCTCGGAGCTGCGAGAGCCGTATGCCGCTTGGGTCAATGCCGTCAATGCTGCCAGAGGTAGGCATGCGGGCTTAACGGTGGTGGCTGTCGATGTACCCAGCGGCCTCTCAGCGCAAACCGGCAAGGCAGCCACCCCGACTATAATGGCCGATGCCACTATCACCATGCTGGCCTTAAAGCCCGGATTGCTGGGAAAGGAAGGCCAACAGCATTGCGGCAAGCTGATGCTGGCGCGGATCGCTGAGCCTAATTGAGGGATCATCGAATCCGGGAGGCAGTTGTCAACGAGCCGCAGCTGGTGACCGAAGCTGAGCTGCCAGTGTTGGTCGATGAGTGGCAGAAATGGCCGGATGTTTTCAACCACGTCAGGAGGGCGGTTGACGCCAATGCCTGTAGCGGCCTGCTGAGGGGACACACAAATTGACACAATCAACAATCGAAAGGGGACATTTATGCTAGGGGCCATTATCGGTGACATCGTCGGCTCGCGTTTTGAGTTCCATAACCTCAAGAGCAAGGACTTCGAGCTTTTCAGCCCGGACTGTTTTTTCACTGACGACAGCGTTATGACCTTGGCCATCGCCCAAGCGATCCTGGACACCGTGAAGGCGCACGGGACGTTAGAGCCAGACAACGCTGAGCATTTTTACCAGCAGCTGGCTTCTGCAGCGGTCAAAAACATGCAAGCTTTTGGCCGTAGCTACCCTAGCTGCGGTTATGGTGCGCGGTTCGCAAAATGGCTGGATAGCTCTGATCCCCGGCCTTATCAGAGCTATGGCAATGGGGCAGCGATGCGTGTCAGTCCGGCTGGCCTCGCCGCCCGGACGGAGGCCGAGGCCATGCGGCTGGCCGAGGCGGTGACGGCAGTCACCCATAACCACCCAGAGGGTATCAAGGGCGCCCAAGCCACGGCGGTCGCCGTCTTCTTGCTGCGCCGAGGTGTTAGCAAGGCCGATGTCCGGGAACGCATCAGCTGCGACTTTTATCCCTTGGACTTCACTATCGACGCGATCCGACCGAGCTATAACTTCCATGTGTCATGCCAGTCCAGCGTACCCCAGGCTATCCAGTGCTACTTGGAGTCGCAGTCCTTTGAGGACGCCCTGCGCATCGCTGTGTCGCTGGGCGGCGACAGCGACACCATTGCCGCCATCGCCGGCTCGTTGGCCGAGGCCGACTACGGCATTCCCGCCGATATTCGCACAGCAGCGCTGCCCTACCTCGACGACAAGCTGTGCTGTGTGCTCGACGAATGGCAGGAAGTCATGTGCCGCTGAGCTTTACAGGCGAATCCAGTGATCAAAAGGAGTTCCGTGAAGGCGACCGCAATCGAACTGAACGAACTTGTTTCGGCGGCACGCAAGGCGGTCGCTGTGAGTTTGAGGGAGGTAAAACCAGATGGCACCGATGCTGGCCTTGCCCAACTTATAGAGATAGGGACATCGGCCGGTGGTGCTTGTGCCAAGGCAGTCGTTGGCTGGAATCCCAGAACCGAGGCTTTCCTGTCCGGCCAGCTGGGCATTCCAGAGGGCTTTGAGCCATGGACAATCAAAATTGACACTACAGGATCTGGTGATACTCAAAATACAGGGCAATATGGACGCATTGAGTACGCATACTACCTAATGGCCAAAGCCTGTGGCATAGATATCTCTTCCTCTCAGTTGTGCGAGGTTGGCGGCCGGGCGCATTTCATGACGAAGCGTTTTGATCGTGGCGCAAATAACACCAAGCATCACGTTCAAACACTTTGTGCTATGAAGGGCATGGATTATAATGCGTTGCGCGTTCACGACTATGTGCAGCTTTTTATTGCCGCAGGCGAGCTTGGTCCTCCCTACGAGGCACATGATGAGCTTTTCAGAAGGATGGTATTCAATGTTGCCTTTTCGAATACCGGCGATCACACTAACATTCCGAACGCCGACCTCGATGCCAAGGAGTTCAAAACAGAGAGGCTGGCAAAAAAAATATGCGAATATCGATTGACACTAACGTCATCATCGATGTTTTGAGCAATCGGGAGCCTTACTGCCAACACTCATCGGCCTGTTTGAGGCTATGCGGGATACGGATAACGGGGCTTTTGGCGGCCAGCGTCAAAAGGCCGAGCATATCATCACCCCGTCAGCTCCTTAGTTATAGCGGCGTGCGGCGGCCGGCGTCAAAAGGCCGAGCATATCATCACCCGCAATGTGGATGACTTTAAGCTCTCCCCGGTTCCGGCATTATCGCCCCAAGCATTTTTGGAGAGGTTCTTCTCAGCATAGCAGCATTTTCTAGGGAAGTGCCTAATTAATCCCAAACTACAGCTCCACACAGGCTTTGAACCGCAGTCTTTTCCCTTGATCAAGAGGGTGAAAGATTGTGGTTCGGGAGTCGTGTGGGACTGGGTTTTCTGCACTAATCGGTGTTTTTAAGGTTGGTGGAGGCGCGGAGAATCGAACTCCGGTCCATATATCCCCCTTACCAGGCATCTCCATGCTCAGTCAGACTGTGCGTCTTACCGATGGCCCCCAGTGTGACAGAAGGGCGCACGGCCAGCCGGTTCAGTCTTGGCCGCTGCCATACCGACTACCTGCAGCGGAGCATTCCCCTAAATGGCGTCGCGTCGGGGGCGGGGAACTACCCCGAGTTGACGTCGTTGCTTAATCAAGCAGCGAGTGCATAGCTTTTGTTGTCAATTAATTTGACGGTACCCCTGTTTAAGGTGGCGAGGAGACCACCGCATGCTTCCCAGCTCAGAACATATATGTCGAAACCAGTCGCCCCCACGTGCCAAACGCAGCTGCCGTGTTTGGGGAAACCAACCGGTTGAGGCGCTTTTGGCCGTAGCGTCCGATGTCTAGCATCAACAGTTGGCCGAAGTGCTTCAAGGTCGTTTCTCAAGGTGCATATGCTATGTGTGCGGCCGCCTTTGGACCCGCTATCGCCCAGTGTCCACCACCGCTCGATTCTGCATAACAACGGATTGGCATTGTATCATCATA
>WRGR01000019.1 GCA_009787085.1 Actinomycetes bacterium | reverse complement strand
TTGTAGTTGGAGCTGACCGTCCCCACCACCACCACCACGGTGCCCTTCTTCATCGTCGTCGGCACCGCTGTGGCGCCGGAGACGCCGATGTTGGAGGCAGCTCCAACTGAGACGTTGCAGCTGGCCGACCTACCGCCACTGCTGGCGGTGATTCTGGCATTACCGGTCTTCTTGGCCGTCACCTTACCAGTTGTGCTGACTGTGGCTACCGCTGTATTACTGGATGTCCAGCTGATGCCACGCTGGCTGGCGCAGGCCGGGCTGACACCGGCCGAAAGTTGTGTTGTTGCCCCAATTGCCAACGACGCGCTGGTGGAGCTGATCCAGACCGATGTCACCGGAACATTGACATAGCTGGAGCTGACATAGCCGGTCTTGCCGCCGGCATAAGAAATGCGCAGCCAGCCGTCGCTGGTATAGCCAGTGACGGTGACGGCAGTGCCGGCAGATAAAGACGAGCTTATAGCGCTGCTCATTGATGGGCCATTGCGCACATTGAGCACCTTCGAGCCAACATTGACCACAGTTCCCGTGACACCTGCAGACAAGCCGCTAACTACCGGGGCAGCGCTAAGTTGCCCTAGGTCAGCTAGGGCAGCAAACGTAAGCAACAACCAAAGGGCACCTGCTACGCTGCCCCTAGCTGCCAGCCGTTTTGTTGCCATGCCTCTTTTCAAACCCAAGCCCAATCCCCCTATTCCTTTCATTCAGGCCGTACTCACAGCCTGTTCAGACGAACCTGCCGCCTGAACGTCCAAAACTCCCACTCCGTTGTTAGGGGCATGCCCAGTTTGGCTACGGGATGGGGTGTGGGTATCGGGAAAAACACCAACCGTCGTGGGCAAGACGCTCGTCACCTTCAGCATCTGCCGGTCCAAGCTCAGATAGAGTCTGCCGTCCAAAAGTCCCAGCAAGTCCTGCCCTATCAGCTCCCCTCGCCAGCCTTGGAGTATGCTGAGATTGCTTCTCTGGCCCTCTGCCAGCCGCAACAGCTCGGCGTGCGGTGCCAAGAGGTTGGTGGCGACATGGTTTTCACGGCCACGTAGGTGTACCAAGGCCTGCATCAGGTTCAAGATGCAACCATGATCAAACATCGACGACGCACCCCTCTTCTCCCGCTCGGGAAGCTCATCCTCCCCAAGTGCCTTCCCTGCTCGTACTGCTCCCAAAATACCGTCGCGCCAACTTGGATTGAGCCGATCCCGCAGGCCACGGGTCTGGTAGAGCGCCTCAGCATCAATAGGCATTCGCCGGGCGATGTCTACCAGTTGCTCATCGGACACCAGCCATTTGCGCGGCAGGTCACGCGCTGCAGCGCTGTCATCGCGCCACACTGCCAGCTCGCGGAGCACCGCAAGCTGCCGCCGGTTGAGGTTGGCAGTACCCTTCAGCTTGCGCCAAAGCCTCTCTGGACACTGTTCGAAGCGCTCTCGGCTGGAAAGCTCAGCCATCTCGCTGTCCAACCAGTGCGAACGACCGGTCCTCTTTAGCTCCTTGTTCATCAGGCAATAGATCTTCGGCAGGTACAAGACATCGTCGACCGCATACTTGAGCTGTGTCTTAGTCAACGGTCGCCGCGCCCAGTCAGAAAAGGAGTCGGCCTTGGAAAGGCTGGTGCCCGTGTAGTGCTTGACCATCGCCGCCAAACCGATCTGCTGGGGAAGGCCAATCAGCTGGGCAGCAATCTGAGTGTCGAATACCGGATTGACCGGAGCATCTAGGAGCCGATAGAGAATCTCAAGGTCCTGAGCGCCGGAATGAACTATCTTTGTAACATCAGGGGAACAAAAAACCGGCTTCAAGAGCTGGAAATCGATATCGGCAAAGGGATCAATGATCATCTGTTGGTTGTCTGTTGCCAATTGCAGCAGGCAAAGCAGAGGATAATAGGTTTTCTCCCGAATGAACTCAGTGTCGAAGGCAACATAAGGCGCAGCCTCCAGCTGGACAACCGCTGAAACGAGTGTAGCGTTGTCTTGGATAACGCAAACGGGTTCTTGGTCAGAAATCATCATATGGCAATGGTAACATAGCGCTGTACAGTTGATGTAAGAAATATTTTGTAAAAATAGCTTGCGAAGGGAGTGCAGATGTTGAGAGTGTACGAAAGCCGCCGCCAATGCGGGTACTGATAGTCATCAATCTGCTTTCGGGCTTCAAAAATGGCATGGTTTTCGACTTCATGCGCCATTTTTCCCAAGATGGCGACGAGCTGGTCTGCCGCAGCACATCTGGCCAGACCGGCGTCGAGGATCTACTCACCGATGCCAACCAGTTCGACCTAGTAGTTGCAGCTGGCGGTGATGGCACTATAGCAACAGTTTGCTATCAACTTCGTAACACCAATATCCCGATCCTGCCCTTCCCCGCCGGCACTGGCAACCTTTTGACCACCAACCTCGACATCCCGGAAGAACCGGCGACCTTGGCTAATATAGCCCGCAACCCAGATGTTGTCGACTTTGATTTGGGGGAGATCCGCTATGAGCAGGGTGGGCAGATGGTTACCAGGGGCTTCTCGGTTATCGCTGGTGTCGGCTATGATGCCGACATCATGCAGGCCTCGGAGGCCATTAAGCCGGTTTTTGGGCCGGTTTCCTACATGGTCGCCGCGCTGAGCCGACTGAACCCCAGATACAGCCACTTCCGCATCCAGCTTGATGACCGCACTGTGGAAGAAGACGGCATTGCCGTGCTGTTGCTGAACTTTGCCAAGATCAACGCCGGTGTGCCGATCATCCACGACAACAATGCCCGGGACGGCAAACTGGAGGTGGTAGTGCTACGCAGCCATAACGCAGTGGAGCTGATACCGGTGCTGTTTGCAGCTTTCATGGACCGCAGTGGCGAGTTCCCCGGCCGTTTGGACGCCCTGACCACCTACCTGACCCGGACAGTGTCTGTTAGCTCCGAGCCCCCATTGCACCTGCAGCACGACGGGGAAACCCCTGACGCATCAACGCCGATCTACGGCAGCTCACTGCCTCTGGCCACCCGTCTAGCACTGCCTCAGAAGAGCGCCAAACGCTTCTTAGGGGCGGGATAAGAGCCGCCGCGTTCACAGATGGAGGCAGGGGGACGCAGAAATCAGCCTCCTGCCTCCATCTGTTTCATGTTGCCCCTGTCTGCGTCAGGTGGCGGAGAGGAGCGCTTTCAGCGCTCCTCTCCGAGCTTCCCCCTAGGTTTCCCCAAGATCAGCTTGCGGCAGAGATCAACTGGAATGATCAGCACCGCCAGTCCGATGACCACCGCTAGCTCTAGCGGCATCAGCCCATAGCTGTCGAAGATGGCACCGCCGATGTAGAGCATCAGCACTTGGATGGCCACGATGATCGCTATCATGCCGATGAAGCCCTTGTTCTTGCCGATGTTGTCAAAGAGGTTGAGCCGCTCGGTACGGGCGTTGAAGGCATTAAACACCGCTGTGAAAACAAACAGGGCAAAGTAGCCGGTAAGCAGGTAGATGTGGGCATCGTCCGGCCTGAACAGCGAGGTAATCGTCGGCACCAGCAAAAATACCAGGCTCAAGACGAAAATCCAGACGCTGCCGGTGAGTATCTGCGACCACATCGGTCGACTGACGATCGGCTCGTCACGACGCTTCGGCGCAGCAGCCATAAAACGCCTCAGTGCCGGCTCGCCACCGAAGGCCAAGGCGGCCAAGGTATCCATGACCAAGTTCACCCAGAGTATCTGGGTGATAGTCAGAGGGCTGCGCTCCCCTAACAGGGGCATCACGAAAGACACCATCACCGCAGCAACGTTGATGGTCAGTTGGAAGACGATGAACTTGCGGATGCTGTTAAAGATAGTGCGACCGTAGAGGATGGCTTTATCGATCGATGAGAAGTTGTCGTTTAGGATAACAATGTCGCTGGCCTCTTTGGCCACTTCGGTGCCGCCGCCCATGGCGAAGCCGACATCGGCGGCCTTCAGCGCCGGCGAGTCGTTGACGCCGTCACCGGTCATCCCGACCACTAGGTTCTTCTCCTTGGCCAAGCGCACCAGACGGCTTTTGTCGCTGGGCAGTGCTCGAGCAACGATGCGCAGCTCAGATAGACAGTCGCGCAGCTCATCGTCGCTCATCTGTGCCATCTCGTCGGAGGTCAGGACCAGCTGGTCAGGGCTTTGCAAAAGCCCGGCATCGGTGCCGATGGCCACGGCCGTCTCGCGGCGATCACCAGTGATCATCACCACTTGGACACCAGCGCCATGCACCTCACGAATGGAATCGATGGACTCCGGGCGCACCTCGTCACGGATGCCCATGATGCCAACCAGCGTCCAACTGTCAGCGGGCAGTTGCCCATCGACGATTGCACCTGATGACGTGGCCAAAGCAATCACCCGAATCGAGCGGGCGGCCAAGGCATCCACCTTGGCATCCAGTTGGGCGGCAAGGCTGGCGCTGAACTCACGCCGCTCACCGTTTTCGATGTAATAGCTTTGGCACATCCCCAGCACCCGCTCTGGGGCACCTTTGATCAAAGTCAGCCGGTATTGGCCTTTGACCTCGGCCGCCGAGTACTTGTTCTCACTGCTGAAAGGGATGGCATCGATCTGAACAACATCGTCTGAGTCCGGGGCGTCAGCGACATACTGCATGATGGCCCGCTCCGTGGCGTTGCCGCCGACAAAGCTCAGTGCCTGGCCGGAACGGTTGACAACCACATTGGTGTTATGGTTGACAGAAAGTTGCAGCAGTCGCGCCAGTTCGCCCGTGACCTCGCTGTAGTTGCGGTATTCCTGGCCTTCACCATCGGCGAACAACACAGTTTCCAGCTGGCCGCGGGTGATGGTGCCGGTCTTGTCGCTGAACAGCAGGTTCAGGCTGCCTGCAGTCTCAATGCCGTTGACCTTGCGTACCAGCACGTGGTCTTTGAGCATCTTGCCCATGTTCAGGGCGGAAACGATGGCAATCATCAACGGCAGCCCCTCCGGCACCGCCATGACGATGATCACCACGGCCAGCATCACCGCTCCTATCAAATCATGCAGCGGCTGCATCCAATCGGCGAAGTAGGCGCTGATCGCTGCGGCATCAAAGCCGTGGGCGATGAAGATGCGCTGGAAGAGCAAGGCGACAGCAATGGTCACACCGCCGATATAACCGAAACGGCTGATACCTTTGGCCAGCCCTTTGAGCTTGACTTTCAGCGGTGAGTCCCGTTCCGTGTCTTCTTGCAGCTCCTTGGCAATCTGCCCATAGACCGAGGCGTCACCGACAGTCGAGACGCTCATCACGGCGTTTCCGGAAACCACCACCGCGCCCCTGAAGACCCGGTGGGGATCCAAGAAATCGATTGCCGGATCCGGTGTGCCAGGCTCACGGGCGGCCTCGTGTGCGGCAGTGGCTGTGACGGCCGCTGTGACAGCAGCGGCATCTGTCGTGGCAGCCGTAGTGACAACCTCCGCACCTTGTGGGTCAGCCTCGCCACCAGCGGCTTGGGTACCCAGCGGAACAGGTGACTTCTTGGCCTCCTTGGCCTCACCGTTCAACGCCGACTGGTCGGCTGCCAAGCTGCCGTCGATCAGCACTCCATCGGCCGGAACCACATCGCCAGTTTGGAGCAAAACGGCATCGCCAACTACGATGTCGCCTAAACCGATCTCTTCGATGCCGCCGTTGCGGTAGACCTTGCAGAAGATGCGCGAAGCCTCTTTCTGCAGATGCTGAAAAACGTTCTCGTTGCGGTACTCGGAAAAAGTGGAAACCAGCGTGGCCAAAGCCACCGCCAAAGCAATGCCCAGTGACTCGTACCAGTGGACTTCGCCAAGGATGGCAAAGAGGATGTTGATGGCCAAGGCTACACAGAGGATCTTGATCATCGGGTCGCCAAAGTTGCTCCGCAGCTTCTTCCAGAAGCTGTTGGTCTTCTGTTCGGTCAGGTTGTTGTCGCCGAACCTTGCCAGCGACTCCTGAACCTGCGCGTCGTTCAGCCCATAGGTTGCCAAATCAGTTACCTTTCATATTCCACTGGAACAGGCCCGATTGCGTGGGTCTGACTGCCCACCTAGCTGCCGTCTAGCTGCTCACCTAGCTATTTCATAGTTTGTCTTCGAAAGCTTCCTTGCCGCCGTTGTCTTCCTCGAACTTCAGGTTCTGAAGCTCAGTGCCAACCCGTTTTTCTCCCCAATAGTCCATAATCGCAAAGATCAGGCCAGATATCACGAAGGTCATGTGCAAGGTGATGCGCCAAAAGATCTCCTCGCCAGAGGTCTCTTTGATATCTAGGAAGGCTTTCAAAAGCTCGATCAAAGATATGGCGACGATCGAGCCGACTATCTTGATCTTCAAGCCTGAGAAGTCCAGATGCCCCATCCAAGGCGGCCGGTCCTCGTGTTTTTTGGCGGCTCCGATCTTAGAGACGAAGTTCTCGTAGCCGGAGAAGATCACCAACAGCAACAAGTTGCCGATCAGGGCGATATCCAACAGGCCGAGAACACCAGTGACCAGATCATGGGATATATCATGCCCAGAGGATGTCATCTCCCCAATGATTGCAACAAGATCCACCAGTTCCTTGACAAAATAGATGACCACTACGACCAAGGCGATGATCAGCCCCAGATAGATCGGCGCGAGTATCCAGCGGCTGGCAAAGATGACGGCTTCTGCAGCATCCTCCAGAAAACCCCGGATGCGCTGGCCACCGCCCTGCTTTTCCTCTTCTTCTTGTTCTTCTTGCATTTCTGCCGGTTCGGTACCCTGCGGTAGATCCTCCTCAGAAGCCTTCATAGTCTCCTCGTCTCTAAAGTCGGCAATGAATGTGACCCTTCCAGAAAAGCCTCATTCCTTCCCTAACGCCTAGTTTGCCCGCCTCTGCCCCAGCAACCGCTCTGCAGGCAGCTGGATGACAGAGGGCAACTGCTGGCAACCACTTTACCATATTCAAGGAACGGCCTTGATGCTGAATGCGAGTCAAAGTTCTTTATTCTGGCCTTTATTTTGCCCGGAAACCGCCTCGATGCAGGTACTGATATGGATATCCTCTTGCTGCAACAGCTGATGGATGTCGGCTTTGATGCGGGCAACGCTCTCCATCACCTGGGCTGTCGAGACGCCTTGGTCGGCAGGGTAGATCACGTCGGCCTCCACCAACAGGGCATTGGAGCCGATAACTAGGGTCTTGATGTCCCGACAGCCTTGGACATGGGGGGCTTTGTTGATCAGCTCCCTGATCTGGGCCACCTCCTCGGCAGCCAGTCCCTCGCCGATAATCAAAGAGGCAATCTCACGGCCAAGCACTGCTGCAGCCACAATCAGCAGTACGCCGACCGCTGCACCGCCGATAGCATCGAACAGTTGGTTGCCGGTAACCAAGGTCAACAGCACACCGAAGAACGCCAACACCAACCCCAGCAAAGCCGCCAAGTCCTCAATCAGGATGACAATCAGCGAAGCCTCCCGGGTGCTGCGGAAAAAGTTGAAGATGCTGGCTTTCCGAGCACTGCCCACACTTAACTCCTGCACCTCCCGCGCCTCCTTCAGTGCGGTGCGCAGCGAGAAGCCTTCCAGACCGATCGCCACTGCCAGAATTGCCAGGGCGATGAAGTAGCTGGCCAAATCGTGGGCGTGAGCTGAACCGTCCAGCACCGCGCCGACCTTCTCCACCGCCTCTAAGAGGGAGAAGGCGCCGCCGACGAAAAACAGCAGCCCAACCACGCAGAAAGAAGCAAAGAAAGTGGCACGGGCATAGCCGAAAGGATGTCGTTCGTCCGGCGGGCGACGGGCAATACGCTTGCCGAACAGCAGCACCACCTGATTGATGGAGTCAGCAGTGGAGTGGACGGCCTCGCTGAACATCGAAGCCGACCCGGATACGGCAGCGACGATGTACTTCATCGCTGCAATCGTCAAATTCGACCCCAAGGCCGTGATAATCGCCTTGTTCCGTGCCATTCTCAGCACCTGCCCTTCTCGGTTTCGGTACCCACACATCAAGTGCAGGCGGTTGCATACGGTAGTCGGTAGCAGCTAGTCGGCAGTAGGCAGTAGAAACCCCTTTGGATCAGTCAATCCGCTTGCCGGGTGTGGACGGCTGGATGCCATTTTTGGCCGCCGCGACTCCCGCCAGCTTGGCCGCCGCGCCGCCAGCCAACCAACCGGAGGCCCAAGCCCAATGCAGATTATAGCCGCCACAGGGGCCATCGACATCCAGACATTCGCCAGCTGCAAAAAGACCGGGGCAACGGCGCGCCGCCAGCGTTTCAGGGAAGAAGGCAGCAACCGGCAGACCGCCACGCATCACCTGTGCCTGTTGGGACGGGGGCGCACCACGAACGGTCAAACGGAAATCGCCGATCGCCAAGGCCAAACGCTGCAAGCCATCACTGCTCAGGCTTTGCCCGAGGCTTTGATGGTCAAGCCCGGCGGCCCTCAGCAAAGCCAGCGCCAAAGGGCGACGCAAACAGCCGTCTAACAGGGTGGAAAGTGGCTGGTCGGCATACTGGCGGGCGCGTTGGTGCAGCATCTCGGCCAGCTCAGACAGCTCGGAGCGGCCTATTGCCAAAACAGCTTGACCCGTGAACCGCTGGTCTGCTGGGGAAGTGCCGACCGATGCCAAAACCCCGTCATTGCCGGCTTGACCGGCAATCTTTTGGCCTACTGAACAGGAGGAAGGCTGCGGCTCGGCGGCCGCAACATCAAAATTGGGCATTGATCGGCATTTCCCTAAGAGGCTAGCAAAGTTCTCGGAAAAATCCAAGGAGACAATGTCACCCGGACGGGTCTGACGGCTGGCATTGAAGACGACTACCCCAGAAAGGCCAAAGCTGCGAAACAGCAGCTCGCCAGGCTCATCGAACAGCAGCAAGGGAGCGGCAGACGGGGAAGGAGTGGCCAGTACAGTTGCGTCAGATTGCGAGGCAATATGACGCACATTCACCGCCGTCGGTGACATAAAAGATTGCGGGTCAAGCCCGCAATGACGGGCCTTGCTTGACGATGCGGCCATGACCCGCACCCGGCAGCGCACCCGCAGGCCGTCCAAGCCGCGCAGCGGCTCCGTGTTGGTATGCAAAGGGCCGAGAATCGGCAGCATGGGCCGCAGCGGCACTCCGAGCAGCGGCTGCAAGCTTGAGATGAATGCCGCCGAACCGCTGGCCACGATTGCCTTGGCGGCATGAAGCTCGTCTCCGGAGCTAGTTTGAAGCACAAAGCTGGCGGCATCCGCGTCTGCCACTGCTGATGCCACACTGTCATTTTGTGGCACACTGGTGTGCAGTGCCGTCGCCTCAGTGTCTAATAGCAGATCTACCTGCTGTTGTTGCAGTTGTCGAAGCAGCACGTCCAGCACGCTGCCAGCAAAGCGGCTGGCCGGAAAAACCCAACCGTCATCAGCAACGCAAGCCAGACCCCAGCTGGAGAAAAGCCGCCAGAGCCATGGCCAGTCAAAACGGCCAAGCACCGAAGCCGCAAACTGCGCGTTATGATAACAGGAAAATGTGTCGGTGGCGGCGGCCCGAATGCCCGGAGCACCGTCATTGCGGGCCTGCCTCGCAATCTTTTGCATAGCCGGCAAGGACAAGCGCGGACTATGTTGCTCGCAGTCTGGCACAGCAGCAGCATCAATACCGGTATTGGAAAGATTACAACGGCCATTGCCGCTAGCCATAATATTGCCGCCAACCCGCGGCTTCTTCTCCACAATCAGCACCCGGCAGCCAGCAGCACTGGCAGCCAGCGCGGCCATCACCCCGGCCGGCCCGGCACCAACCACAATCACGTCATAGCTATGAGGGGCACAGTTTTTCACGTCTCGAATTATAGGCGATGCGGCAACGCCAGTCACAGCGGCTGTCCTCGAATATTGCCATACGGCCATCTGGGGAGCCATTGAGCGTTCTGCAGCCCCCCCCATCAAACAACCACCTATCAAAAAGGCAATTGACAAAGCGAGCTTTTGTGGTATTTTGATTTGGTGATTTGTGATAATAGGCCACACACATAATCCTGCCGACAGTACTGCCCACTAAACACCGTGCGTTTTCGATTGCCCTTGCTACGTTTTCAAAGAACTCATAGGTGTCATCCAGTAACCGTGCTTCGCGCACTGGTCAGCGTTGGCGCTGGATTTGACCCTTGTTGCAGACTGCGACGATCCAAAGCGCCAGCTCTTGGTCGGCGTCTGCCCCAGACTTGAAGCGAGCCTCCACTTGGGGAGCCTCCTTCAAGGTGTGTATCAGCTCCCCTGGGCTGAAGCTGCTGGCCGCAGCGATTGTCTCCCGCAGCATCCATGCCTGTTTGCCCAGCTCGGCGGCGATGGCCTCGTTGCCCTGGATGCCCCGGGCTTGCAGGGCCTGCACCGATACTATCTCCCGCAGCTTGGTCAGGCAGGAGAGGAAGATTCCCAGAGGGGTCTGCGATGTCATTTGAGACACCATGCGCAAACAGAGCGCCCCGTCACGGCGAGCCAAGGCGGCACCCAGCTCCCAAGGCTTCGGCTCGTTGATTGACATGACATTGGCGGCAATGTCCCTGGCAGACAGCTCTTGCTTGCCAGCGCCCCGCGCCCAGCTGGCCAGCTTCTCGATGGCGTTGTTCAGAGTGACGGTGGAGATGCCAACTCGCTCAATCAGTGACCGGGCGGCATCAGCAGATATCTGCATACCATTCTGCACCGCCATCTGCCGCACCAGATGAGGCAGCTCGGAGCGCTTAACGCTGGCAGCGTCGATGATCGAGCTGCGGTTATAGGACTGAAATGCCTTATAGAGGCGGGTATTGGCAGCTATCTTGCTCGCCGAGAGAGCGAGCACCGTGCTGGGATTAGGCGACTTCAGGTACTCAACCACCCGCTCGGAGACCTCCTTGGTCAGCTTCTCGGCATCTTTGACCAACACCAAGCGCTGTGATGCGCCGAAAACCAGGGTATTCAGGGCATCCAGCAGCTGCTCCGGGTCACGAAGCCTCTCTGCCGAGAAGACTTGGACGTTCATCCCCGTCTCGTCGGTTGCCGCGATGCGTGCCGTCAGGCGCTCGGCCAGCACCTCGCGCTTCAGGTCGTCGTCGCCGTTGAAGAGATAGGCATTGAGCAATGCTGCCTCTTGCTTAGCTGCCTCCTTGGCCATCTTGTGCCTTTGCTCACCTTTCCTTCGCCGTCGGCTATGCGGCTGGAAACACGGGGGCAAGCATCCTAACCCGCCTTGACATCCACATGGCCGCCCAATCACCCTCTGTCTATAGGTTGCTGAGGGCTTTTCCCATGGTATCACAGTCAACGCCCAAACCATCCGGACTGAAGCGAACATGAATATCGCCGATCTGGTCAGTGCGCAAAACATCTAGCCCGGCCTCCTGCAGCACCTCCATGGTATCGGCAGTTGGATGCCCGTAGGGATTGTTCGCGCCAACGCTGATGAACGCCCAGCTTGAGTCCCAAGACATCAGCTCTTCGCTGCTGACCGCATCCCGGCTGCCGTGATGACCGATCTTGATGGCCGCAAAGCCGCCTGTGGGCGGCGCTCCTATAGCCGCCAAGTCCGCGGCCTCGGCATCTCCACAGAGCAAGACACGCTGCTCGGCTTGGCCGTCGCCGTCGGCATCGTAGCATAACGCCGCGACTAGGGAATCCTCATTGCCGCCAGTTTGGACGGCGGCAACCGGCAACAGCACCTCAAGGCTCAAAGTCGGCCCGATTATCAGTTTGTCACCGCGCCTCAAGCCAACCGGTTGGCAGCCGCCCAAGAGGCGTTGGGCATCCTGGATGCCCTTGCTTGTTTGTTGGGCCTGGGGCAAGCCAGCGGAGAAATAGGCTTGGCTTGGCCGCAGACTGCCTTGCAGCGCACTCAACGCCCCGCAATGGTCACTGTCCAAATGGGTCAAGGCCACGGCATCCAAGTCGTTTACCCCATTGCGAGCCAAGGCTTTCAGCAGAGCCGTATTCTTTGGGCCAGTATCGATCAGCAAGTGGCTTCGCCCCTCTTTGATGAGCAGGGCATCCCCTTGGCCGACATCCATCACCACCAGCTCCGGCGGCCTCGGCAGAAACGAGCAGCAGCCGACGACCAAGGCCAAAATGAGGCCGAGGCCGCCGACAGCGGCCAAGCGGCGGCGGCTGGGCTGTGGCCAGAAGTAAAAGACCAGCGCCGCTAACAGCAGCGCCGCCAAAACAACGGGCAAAAACGGCAGGTTGACCGGGCAGCTCGACCACGGCAGTGCGGCCAGCAACCCGGCCAAACCAACAGCCAACTGGGAGACGATGGTCAGCAACTTGGCCAGCACGACCTGCAAAGGCGGCAGCAACTGGCCAACAACCAGTGACGGCATGCCGATCAGCAACATCAAAGTGATCAGCGGCGTGCAGGCCAAGTTGGCCGGCAGCGACATCAGGGGCAGCTGTGCGAACACCGGCAAGGTCAAAGGCAGGGTGGCCAGCTGGGCAGTGAGCGTCAAGGCCACGGAATCGACGGCCAAGCCATGTATCTGACCTCTCCCCTGATGCCCGGGAGTTGGCCGGTGCCGCGACAGGCACTGCCAAAGCGCCTCCAGCCAAACCCGAACCCAAGGCAGAAACAGGCAAATACCAAACACCGCCGACACGGATAGCCAAAAACCGAGGGAGAAGGCCGTCGGCGGGTAGCCGATGAGCATGACAATGGCCGCGAAGGCCAAGGCCGAGGGAGCATGGGCGCGACGACCAACAAAACGGGAGACCTGCAGCACCGCTGTCATGATGGTCGCCCGCAAGGCTGAGGGCTGCACCGCCGTGAGCAGAACATAGGCCATCAACAGGGCAAGAAGCAAGACCAGCTCCAAGCGGCTGGACACCTGCAAGCGCCGCAACAGCCAAGAGAACATGGCGGCGATAACCACTAGGTGCGACCCCGAGACGGCTATCAAGTGCGCTAGGCCGGTCGTCCGGAAGTCCTGGCCGACGGCGCTGTCATAAAGGCCGCTGTTCTCCCCCAGCAGCACTCCCCGCAACAGCAGGCTGGCATCTTTGGCGGTGGCCTCGGCACCAGCAGCAGCAGAGTGGGCAGCAGCACCGCTGCCGCTCATCGCGACGCTGGCACCGCCGCTGTTGCTGTCGGCAGCGCTGCTAGCATCCGCTGCGCTGCTGGCGGCCAAGACCTGGCGGTTGTTCTCGCGGAAGGCGGCTATCGCCCCGAAGGGGTCAGCGGCAAACACCGGTGCCCCAATATCCAGAGCCTTGCAAGATGCCGCAACACCTTGCTGGAAAAGGAACTCTTGGTCATGTTTTAGAGCTACGGCCTGACCCGAAAACGCTACGGTCGCGCCATAGCGGGGAGGTTCACTGGCATCTGGCCAAAAGACCCGCAGCCGCTGGGAGTCACCTTCTGGCAGCCTTGCCTCGACGATGCCCCGGCTGCCGAAGCCGGCGGTTTCCGGGTCGCTGAGCACTCGGGCTTGGCTGATGTCCAGTTCAAGCCCCAACAACCTCGACTGGACAGCCAACTGCGACCACCACATCAAACCGACACAGGCCGCCAAGCAAAAGCCGACTGTTGCCAAGGCGATGCCCCGTGCCAAGGGGCGTGGCCGTTTGACCATAACCGTCAAGGCAATCACGGCCAGCACCGCCGACAACGCTATCCCCGGCAACGGCTGTAGGTGGATCAGCGGGATTTTTCCAGTGTCGCCTGAGACACAGAGCCAGCAGTATTTCTCGGCCAGTACGAGTCCCAACCAAACTGTAGCCAGTGACGGCAAAAGCACCGGCAGCATCGGTCGCGGCGCCCATGCATCAGGCTCACCATGGCCAACATCGTTTTGCCCCCTGCCTGCCTGGCCGCCTGGTCCACCTTGTTGCATCGCCCGGAAAGTCCTGGTACGCTCTACCTGCAGCTCAGATAGGACTGCATGTCCTTATAGCGCTTGTCGCCGATGCCTGAGACCTTCTTCAAGTCTTCTAGCTTCTTGAATGACCCGTGCTGGCTGCGGTAGTCGATGATCCGCTTGGCAGTGACCGGGCCGATACCGGGAACCTGTTCTAGCGCTTGGGCATCCGCATTGTTGATGTTCAGCGGGAAGGTGGGGATTGTCGGCTTGGAACCTAAGCTTGAGCTAGTGTTGGAGCCACTACCTGAACTGGCAGTGACGGCTGCGGCTGTGTTCACCGCCGCTGCTGAGTCGTTTGCGACAGGCGCGGCGGCCAACAGCCCTTGGGAGCTGAGCAGCTGCCGTTGTTCGGGCGACTTTAGGTCAGCCCGGCTGGGAATGTGAACATGGCCGCCATCAACCAATAGGCCGGCAAGGTTCACATATTCCGGGACAGCATCCTTGGCCAGCCCGCCACAGAGCGTGACCGCATCGATCAACCTGGCATTCGCAGGCAGTTCGACAACACCCGGCTTGGCCACCGCACCTGATATATAGACTGCTATGTGTGTGGCCGGAGCTGAAGCTGAAACTGACTCCGAGGGAGCAGGGGGCGCCTCGCTGGAGCCAGCAGCTGTTGCGGCTGCCGCAGAGTCCTGACCCATGTTGCCAGCACCCTCCCCAGGGTGAGCAGAGTCCTGCGCGGTCGCGCCTTCGGCCAACATGACACCCGAGCCGGTTTCACTGCCTGCCGTCAGGAACCAAGCCGCCAAAAAGGCCAGAATCGCCAGTCCTATAAAGACCAGGATGGTTCTTTGCCGTCGCGTTTTTCCCAACGACAGCTGAGACGGTAGGCCGTTGGCATAGGCCCTCGGGCTTCTTGGTTCATCCAAATGACGAAACATTGTTCCTGCTCCTCTCGTTGTCAGGAGAACAGTATCGACGATGGATCTTAAAAAGGTTTCCGGGCTTTCTTAAAAAAGCTATAAGCAAATTTGATTGTTTTTTGAAAATGCTGGTCACGCAACCAGAATGGGGTGGCATGAGGTCAAGACAAGAGAGGCAGGAACTCGCTGGTGCCGCATACGCGGCAGTTAGCCTACTGCCACTTATCCAGCACCTTCCACTTCTGGTCGGTGCCACCGTAGTTGTCCCACAGAATGAGCACCGTACCGTTGGTCATATTGCCCGATGGCACGGACATGCAAAGCCCATAGTTGGTGACCGCCGGACTGAACATCCAAGTGTCGGTAGCCGGCACGGAGCGCCACCTGCTCGCTTTTGGTTCGGAAGCTGTCGGGGGCGAAGAAGCACCATTCGTTCTTGTAGGTCATCCGCCAGCCGTCGGTGTAGAAAACTCCCGGCCAGCCCCAGTACCTTTCACCACGGGTAGTTCTCAACCATGGATCGCCGCGGATGATGTTGATGCCGTTGATGTCGGGCTGGCCGATGTGGTCTAACCGACCTTGGCCGGTTCCCATAAAAGCGTCGGGGGTGTCAAAAAATACGCCCGCTGGATCGCTAAAACGATGATAGACATCGTCAAGACCGATTACGTGGCCGATTTCGTGGGCGATCAGGTGGATTTGAGCCGCTCTGCTCTTGGGGCTTTTCGAGCTTCTGTTTGTTTGCTGGCAGGCGGTCAGGGTCGAAGTAGCTTGTTGAGTCAACCTTCCCCGGGACGACCTGCCCCGCAAATGCCTTATAGGGAACCATCGGGTACTTCCTCTGGTAAAACGCTAGGGCACTGGCGAAGTCGCTGATGTTGTAGTAGGCGGAGCGCTCCCCGATGTCGGCCGAGGTCATCCCCATGTCCTCTGACAGCAGGTAGGTGTCGCCGGCCTTGAAGGCCGTGCCGGAGAACACCCGGTCGACCTTGACTGTCAAATCGCAGACGGTCTGGGTCACCGGCGGGATGTATATCCCCGCCCGGGCCACGGGGTCCGTCCCCATGAGGTCGAACGTCACCCTGTAGGAGTCCACCTTCTGCACCGTG
>WRGR01000018.1 GCA_009787085.1 Actinomycetes bacterium | reverse complement strand
GTGCCGTGGCACTGCCGCCGGAGGGGATGTTGGGCTGAACCTTCAGCGTGTTACCCTGGCCATCGGTGAAGGTCACCGTGTAGGTGGGTGTGGGCGGGGAGACGACCGGAGTCCACTGGGCGGTCAAGGTGACATTGGCCGCCGGCATGGTGAAGCCGCTACCTGGCTGATAGATGGCATTGCTGCCAAAGTCGCTCTTCCAGCCGGTGAAGGTATAACCGGTGCGCGTTGGCACGGTAGAGAGAACCGTGACAGCATCTGTGACATGGTAGGGGTTCTTGCTGTCGGTAATAGTAGCAGGAGAGCCGCCTGCGGTGTTGTAAGTCACCCTGTAGTCAACAGGTGCCCAGTGCGCATAGAGCGTGTGGTCGGTAGGTGTGGAGACAACCGTGCTCGGGGTCACCTGAGTTCCACCGGTCGGCGAGGTAAACCAGCCAGCAAAAGTGTAGCCCGGACGGCTGGTAGAAGCCAGAGAGCCGTAAGAGGAGTCGAAGGTCACCGTCTTGCTGCCCGGCGTGGCAGCTTCTCCGCCGTTGGCATCGAAGGTGACTTGGAGGGTTGTAGGCTCGAAGTTGGCCGTGTAGGTGGCCGTCTCGTGCGGCACCGGCACGTAGGTGGCGGTCGTGGCAACCACGTTGCCGTCCTTGTCGGTCCAGTCCCTGAACTTGTAGCCCGCATTGGCCTCGGCCGTCGAGCCGGTGTTAGCCCCGCTGAAGAGCACCTGGTGGGTCTCAGAGCCCGGGTCGGCGGTGCCGTTGCCGTCGGTCGTGTAAGTTATGGTGTAGGTCTGGGAGCCGTCGATCTCCCACTGCGCCGTCAGGGTGACGTTGACCGCCGGCATGGCGAAGCTAGTTGGATTTCCTTCTGCGCCTCCGTAAGTCAACCCGTCAGCACTGCTCTTCCAGCCGATGAAGGTGTAGCCCGTCCTGCTCGGATCGCCGGCAGCTGTCACTGTGTCGTCCGGGAGATAGTCCTCGGTCAACGAGTTGGGCATGTTGGTAACGCTGTTGTCATCGACTCCCGGGGCGTAGGTCACTGCAACAGTGATCTTCAGCAGGCCGTTCTCCCACGTAATGGCGTAGTTCGGAGAGAACTGTCTCCCCTCTCCCCATTTCACCTCATAGCTTCCCGGATCCTCCCCTTCGTCACGGCCCATCTCCAGGTTTGCCGTGTTCATCTCTTCTTCAAAGAACGCCTCGTCGGCGGGCAGGACACCGCTCCCAGACGAATAGCCGACCGACCCGGGCGTCCCTTCCTCCGACTTGTAATCGGATTTAACTATTTTAAACTTCGGATCCGGGTTGGGTGGATCGTCATACTGTTTAGTCGCATCACTGATGGATATCGTCAGCGGCCTCGGGGTTATGCTGAGGCCAGCATCAATGGATATGTCCTCGTCGGCAATCGTGGACGTGTTGCTGACGATCTCCCAGTAGTACTCGTAGGGGAAGCTCTTCACGCTCTCCCCAGTTCTGTTGTCGTCATCTTTCGCACGATCAGTGACATTGATGACGATGCTGCCCTCCAGCTCCAATTCCGCAAGCTTGTCGCCGATCTTCTCTTGGATGGCCGCCTTGACATACTCAAGGCTGAAGTCGGAGTCGCCGTAGACTTTGGTAAAGGGCACTTTGACATCGATCACTGGCTTCCATTGGGCGTAGAGGGTGTGGCTGTTCGGGGTCGCCACCACGGTGGCGTCGGTCACCTTGGTGCCGCCCTCGGCCGCCGTGAACCAGCCGGCGAAGTTATAGTCCTGGCGGCTGGTGGTGGCCAGTGTGCCGTAGGGCGAATTGAAGGTCACCGTCTTGCTGCCCGGCACGGCAGCTTCTCCGCCGTTGGCATCGAAGGTCACCATATAGCTTGCAGGTGCAAACTCGGCATAGTACGAGTAGTTCTTGAATACTTGAATGTCGCCTGCTGGCATGCTCTGGACAACCGCGCCGCTGGCATTTTTCTCATGCCAGGCTACGAACTTGTAGCCCTCGTTGGGTACGGGGGTTGGCACTCCGTTGGCCACCGCAATACCCCAGTCAGTTCCACCCTCAGCGCGGGTGTAGTTGATTGAGCTGACTTTGGTCTTTACAGCGTCAGACAACTTGCCGTTGCTGCCAGCTACGAAGACAATGCTGTAGACGGCTGGCTGCCATATGGCGTAGAGGTGCAACGTGCCATTCGAGATGTTCTCATCATCAATGTCAATGCCAACTGGTTCGTTGAGGCCATAAGCCTTGCCGCTGCCGTCCTCTTTAGTGTTCCAGCCTACTATGACCGCTGTAGTTGCCATGTTGTCGGCGAAAGATTTGTTGCTTGTTAGGCCGACGACTGAGCCGTCTCTGGTGATGAAAGCGTATGCACCTTCTGCCTCCTGTGCGCCTACAGATCGCGATACTTCATTTGCCACGGTATCGTCAAGGTAGTTGGAGTGATAGGTGATTGTGATGCTACTACCATAGGCAGCAGTCATAACTGTGTCGGCCTTCATGGGGTAGTAGCTGCCAAGCGCCCAGACCTTCTCACGTTCGCCTTCGCCGGCTCCATCATACTCCGCTGTCCAGCCGACAAGCACTGTTCCGGTCGGCGGCTCGATGTCGTCGCCGTAGGACAGGCGGGCGCTCTCATTCAGCCGATAGGTCTTGCTGTCCAACGGAGTGTCGCCACTGCCGGTACCAGCATCATATATCAGCTTAAAGCCGCCGGTTTTGTAGCCGGCGTAGAGCTTCAGGTCTCCGGCTACCACCTGGTCCTTGTTCCACTTGCCAAAAGTCCGGCTTACGGAGTCATAGACGTACCAAGCATCGAAGACGCCTTTGCCCTCCACTGCCTCACCCTCTTGGAGGGGGGCCTTTGTGAGATCCACCGGGCTGCCCTTTGTGATGGGCTGGGGGTCGCCTAACTGTGTGGCACTAGTTGCATTCAGGGCATCGCAATAGGTGACGGTATTGGCAATGGGAATCCATTTGGCGTATGCCACAGTGGCATACTTCTTACTCCCATCGCTGTTCGTGCCATCGACAGCGGTCATGGTCGCATCAAAATTGAATTCCTGATTCCCGCCAGCATCTGTGTACCAGCCATCAAACTTATAGCCTGCAAGCTCAGGCTCTGCCGCTGGCTCACCGCCAATCGCCTGCTGATAGGAGAGCGTCCGATCGGTCGGCCAAGAACTCGGTTGCGTAGTCGCAGATACGCCATCTGGCAAGTTGGGCACGAAGTGAACCGTTGCAAGCTGGCGGTCATAGAGGAAGGCCCGTATGAGGTCTGCGGCCGGCATACGCGGCTGGTAGAGCGGCGGGTAGCCAGTCATACTATACGTAGCGCCGTTATAGCCTCCAGTATAATCACCCCTAGGATCATATCCACCTGAGCTATTTAGAGCGTAGTAATATGGATTATTGCTATTTAAAGGACGCAAACCATTGATAGTTTTCGCATATAGGCCATCACTCATCGTCTGCCGATAGACATCCATTTCAACATAGATCTTCCCGTTGCTGGTGATAGTGGGGGCACCAGCGAGCACAGGCTCACCGTTGATGCCCATATTCCCCACCACCTCAACGAAATAACGGAACTCCACAGGAGTGCCTGTATTGGTAGTTTGCAGTGTGAATGTCAGAGGGCCTGTATTGCTACCGTTTGCGGGCAACAAAGCGGAATCGATAACCGTTCGCTTGCTTGCAAGCTGAGTATTCTCTACAATCTGATTCATTTCAGTCGTACTACCCCACATCGAGTACCGGTACCCATTGGCCAAGGCAAACGAAGCACTGGGCGGGGTTGGCCAATCGTTCGCGACGTTCCACTCATATTTGACCCGAAGGGTGTAAGGAACTGCATTGCTGTATTGAGTCCCCTTGAAAGTCATGCTATTTCCTGCTGGAAGCCGGAACTCATATATATAGATCTTGCGAGTAGCAAAAACATTGATGACCGTAGATTCGTTGCCTAGAATTTTAGCATTCACAACACTCTGGAAATCGGCATATCTTAAGTCTCCGGCTGCAAACAGATCCCGAACAGACTGTGGCAGCGAGCTAAGATCACCGTAATTAGTGAACTCACCAGCAGTACCCTTCAATACGACAGAGTTCACATAGTTATAATCAGCGGGGCTGCTAGGGTCGGGGCTGTCGTCAACACTGTTGCCGAAGTTCGGCTTCTCCAGCCACACCACGATCGTGTAATCTACCTGGTCACCCATCCATTTGGCGGTCAGGGTGGTGTCCGCAGTTATCGTCGCTGTGCTCAGGCCAGCTGCGTCGAACGTAAAATCAACGTCACTGGCACCGTCTTCGCCACCTTTGATGACCCAGCCGACAAATTGGAAGCCGACGCGCTGGGGGTCGGTTGGCGCTTCGAACTGCTCGCCGCCTTTCACCAACAACGAATCCACTTGGCTGCCGCCGTTGGAATCGAAGTACACCCAGTAGGAGTCGCTCCAATGGGCGACCAGCGTCAGGTCCTTGGTTGCTGTGCTGTCAATGAAATTGAACGGGGTCATGGCGGTGTCGGACTCGTCGTACCAGTAGTCGACGTGGCCGTTCTCCACCCCCGCCCCGGCAGGCGGGTCAAAATCTGCCCCGGCATATTCGGAGATGGGCTGGCCGGCCTCCAGCACCACGCTATCAAAAACATCGCCGCCCGGGCCGTTCTTGTAGGTGATCATAAACGATGTGCTGAAACGAGCATAGACGCTGGCATCGCCTTCTAGCGCCTGGTTGAAATCAAACTTCGTACCGCCTTCTGGCTGAGTATACCAGCCGAGGAAGCCCGTGGCCCCCGCCGGCCAGTTCACTTTGAGCAGCGGCAGGTCCATGACTTTGCCGTTACTGTCAGCCTGCATGAACTGGAGGGGGTCGGCACTGTCGCCGACATAGTATTTCATGGTGTAGGGTTCATCGGTGCTGGCTGTGCTCTTCTCCCGCAATTCCGGATAAAGGCTGACCGAGGTTGCTAAGCTGGTTATCGGTTGCGTTAGGCTAAAGGCATTCCCATTTGCGTCAACCCACCTGCCGCTCCATTCCTGGGTGGTATCGCTTGGAGCGCTAACGTTGGTCGGCGGTGCAAACGACGTGTCTTCGAAACTGCCGTCTGGCCCTACTGTCACATGAGCCAGTATCGTGTTATCGGTGTCGTAGAAAGTCATTTCGATCGGCAACGCATCAGCCAGCGGCTCGATTCCCAGAAGCTCATCAAGCCCAGAGGCTGACTCTAGGCTGCTGAGGCTAATGGTTGCACGCTGCTTCGTGATCGGCGGTTCGAGAAAACCCGTGGCCACCTGCTCTAGGTCGGTCGCGATCCCCTCTTCTGCCAGTGCGTTTGACTCAGGTGATGCGGCTGGGTCGGCTGAGCCGGCCGCGCCGGCCGCAGCGGCTGGGTCAGCTGGGCCTGTTGCCCCTGCCGCCTCTGGCGTGGCACCCAGTTGCTGTTGTTCTTCTGTACTGGCCGCGTTTGCCGAATCTTCTTGCCCTGGTCCTGTTGCCTCCCCTGTCGTAGCTGGGTCGGTGGTGCTGCCGTTGTTCGTGTTACCGTTGTCCGTCACATTGCTGTTGTTCTCGGGTGTGGCGGACTCATCCGGCACTGGCGGCACTATCGGTGCTGGCGGCACTATCGGCACTGGCGGCGGCGTCATCAGCGGCTCACCTGCACCGAGACCGTCTAGACCATCTAGACCGGTTTTATCCTCCGCCGTGGCATCGTCACCTTTGGCATTCGCTATGAAGCTCAACTCGAGCTTAGGCTCCAGTGCCAGCTTGGCAGTCACCGGTTTGCTCAGGTCGAAGACTTGACCGTTGGCACGGTTCAGCCAAGTACCGGTGAAGCTGTAGCCCTTGGGCACTGCGCTCACGGGCAGCTCGGGGAAAGCCTTGACGGTCTGGCCCCAAGCCAGCGTTTGTGTGGCCAGCACCTTGGCTGCGGCCTTGGCACTGGCCGCCTTGCCGGTTGCGGGCCCAGCGTAGAAAGTCACCTTGTAGGTCTTGTCCGTGAACTTGGCGTAGACCGCGAGATCGGCGCTGACCTTGGTGGCCTGCGCAACACTGACCCCGGGGGCACCCTTGAAATAGAAGCGCTTCTCAACACCGGATGCCGTTTTGTAGAACCAGCCCACAAAATCACGGCCGACAGAGGTGGGGGTGGCGGCTTGGCCGCTGAGGGTGATCGACTGGCCGTCTTTGGCCACGAACGTTTTGGGGAAGCCCGTGAGGCTGCTGCCGTCTTTGGCCGTGGCGGTCACCTTGACCGTATGGGTCTGGGGCTTGGCCTTGTCGGCGGCCGCCTTGGCAGCAGCGGCCTTGGCAGCAGCGGCCTTGGTGGCGGCCGCCTTGTCGGCTGCGACCTTGTCGGCGGCCGAGGGCTTCTTGCTGTCGGTGTCTGTGGCTGTGGTCGAACCTGTGGCAGCAGCGTTTTTGTCACTCACGGCCTTGCCCTTGGCAGTTGACTTGCCGCTCGTGGCGGCATCAGTGCCAGCAGTCGTGGCAGTCGAAGCGGCGGCCTTGGCAGCGGTGCTTGACTGGCTGCTGGCCTGCTGTTTGGAGGTATTGCCGCCGGCCTTGGCGGTCGAAGCCGTGGCCGCAGATGTGGCCTTGGCGGTCGTGCTTCCCGTTTTGGTTTTGGCCTGTTCAGCGGCCTTGGCAGCGCTATTGCCAGCGGTAGTGGATGGCTGCGTTGCGGACGACGCGTTGGAATTGCTGCTGCCACTTGCGGCAGCATCATCCCCATTCGAGGCGGCATCGTCACCGTCGTTTTGGCTGGCTGCCACGACATCCGGAGGGCTGCCGCTGCCGCTGCCGCTGCCACTGTCGTTGCTGCTCGGATTGCCGAAGGCCAGCGTTGGCATCAGGTACAGCATCATCAGCACCGTCAGAACGATGGATATCGCTCGTCGGCCAACATCCCGTCCGATGAGCGCCGCATGCGACCCTCTCCCTTTTGAGGTTTTCAGCTGTCTGATTCTCGCTTTCATTCTAGCCTCCCAAAGCTCTTAGTATCCCTTGCACCGCATTGCCGACAGCTACGCCACCAGTAGCCTCCCCCGCTGGGAAGCCTCTGTGAAACCAACTGCCGCCACCAGAAGCCGCACCGCAAACCACTGCAGCCACAACCTCTGCCGTAGAACAGACTATTGAATTTTCGCTATCTTGATTCTGCTTTCCAAAAGCTGCCCTCAAGATCCCCCTTGGACACATGCCCTGAAACTTACCCTGAAACCTCAAAACCATCTGACCGACAAGTGCGGCCGAAGACTTCTGGCCTCTTTTCAAGGCGTGTGTTTGCGCTGTACATTTTCAATCTGACACACTTAAATATTTTTGGCAAGACATAACTTTTACAATCCACATATATTATCCATAATATCCGGTAGACGGCCAGAAAGCAAAATTCTGCCAATTTTCTATCATTTTTCGCATAAAATGTGGCTCATAGTTGTGAATTTTGATTCTGAAAAACTGCCAAACTGGCTAAGTGCTGGTACCATTTATCCTTACAATTTCTACACAATTAGAAAACGTTAGCGAGTGCGCGGGTTAATCGGCCTCTTAACCCCAGTCTGCCCATGTTCGTGCCACTGCTGGCCAAACCTTGCAGTATTGGCCAGCCCCTGCAATGTTGACCGGCCTCAGATTGCCAGTGGAGAAGACTGTCCGAAAACTCCAATTTCAAAAAACCCGCGACCGGCAGAAACGCGGCCAAAAGGCCTATTTTGCGGAGTTTTCGGACAGTCTGGGGAGTCTCTGGTATTTCGGCGAGTGGCTGGCCAGCCAACAGCGCCCGGAAATCCCACGCCCGGGCTTGGTTACCGGAGTCAGCGGGGTCTCCGGCGCCAGCGGGTCTCCGGGGTCAGCGGGTCTCCGGGGTCAGCGGGTCTCCGGGGTCAGCGGGTCTCCGGGGCTAGCGGAGTCAGCGGGTTAAGGGCAGCCTCATGCTTCGTCCGCTTATCAGCGGGGCCAGCGGCTTCAACCCTGCCGCCTCGCGCAAACTGCAGTATGGAATGGGCTGTTCAGGAAAAAGATTGCCGGTCAAACCGGCAATGACCGGGTTTGAGCGCTAAGTCGAGCCCAAGTCGGTGCTTCCCTAGGGAAGCACCGACTTAATGCTGTTGCGCCAGATTGTGAGCAGGCCCCATCCAAGCCCGTTTGGGCAAGCGGTGCCACTACTAGCACTAGCGGTAATGGTGCCGCTTGACCGGGCGGGCAAGGGGTGAGCCCTGCTTGCAAGATGGCGTGGCATGATTAGGTCAGTGCTTCCTTGGCACAGCCTTTATCCTGATTTCTTACTGATCCGTTTTCGCGATGGTTTGGTTGGGGCTGGCTCGTCTTTGGCTGTGGTCTCGGTGGTGTTTTCCTGATTCTGTTGGCTATCGTTGCCAGCACCGTTGCTCCCGCTCTTGGTGCTGCCACCACTGCCACCGTTGTTGCCACTCGCTTTTTTGTTAGATCGTTTCCGCGACGGCGGAGCCTTGGCAACACCTTCTCCGGCGGTTTCGCCGGTGGCAGTTTGCTCTTGCTGGCCGTTATTGCCACCGGTTTTGCCGTCGGCAGCAGTATTGCCACTACCGTTGCCACTGCTGTTGCCGCTGGTTTTGCCAATGCCGTTATTGCTGTTGTTGTTGTTGCCACTGCCATCGTCACAACCACTGCCACTGCTGTTGCCGCTGCCGTCGCCGTCGTCGTCGTCATCGTCATCGTCTGCCGCCGCCTTGCTCCCCTTCTTCTTTGCCCCCTTCACCGGAACAGGATCCTCCTTGATGAAAGACTCCAAGCCGTCAATGTGCTCATAGAGGTCGCTACTGATACTGTTGCCCATGGGGTCCAAGATAAAGTCAACGCCCTTGCGGCGGGCGACTTTGGCGGCCGGCACGAAATCGCTGTCCCCGGAAATCAGGATGATCTGTGAAACCCGGCCCTCGTAGGCCAAGGTAGTGATGTCCACGCCCATTCGCATGTCCACACCTTTTTGGACGAAGGAGATGCTGAAGTCTTTCTCGCTTAAATCGTCAACACTGATGTTGCCGTTGCAAAGCCTTCTTACCTTGCGGTGGTCCAAGCGGAAGTGGGCATCGCTTTCCGCCAGCCGTCCTAGCCGTAACGCCATCTTCCGCTTGCCCCTCAAGCAATCCAAGAAGTCCAACGTCCACTGATAGACCTCGCTTTTGCGAAACTCCACATTCTCTTGCAACAAGGGGTGCCAGACCACGTTCTCCAGTGGCGGGCAGTCGTAATAAAATATCCGGAACAGCTCGCGCTCCCGAATGCCGTCTTTAACCTCGATGTGCCGCAGAGCATATCTGAACAATTCCTCCGCCCGGCTCTTGGCATCTTTCTTGCCCCAGAGCATCGATGCCATCACCCGGTAGAAACCGCCGTCGATCAATATTGCTGTTGTCAATACAGCCTCCTAAAAAGAGAGGGGCCCGAGGCTTACGCCGTCCGCAAATCACTGCGGGGCTCATCGCCAAGGGCCGAATCATTGAAACCATACTAACATAAGCCGCGCCAAAATGGCAAGGGCAGAAAATCAGTTAGCTGATTCACATACTAAGTCAACGCTGAATTCCGCCAAGTACAACGGCTCGTTGAGAATGCGGTCGTTTTGCCGCTCGGCCAGCAACGAGAACTTGATGGCTCGTTTTAAGTCGTGTCCGTGTCTCCATTTGAACTCGAAGGGATACAGAGTGCCATCGTAATCCTCGATCAGGTCAATTATGCCGATTCAAGCAAAAACCCAACCCCACCCCATCTCACACAGCTCCCGAGCCGCCAACGACGGGGTTTTGCATCGGTCGGTATTTCCCCTGCTGATCAGGGTAAAGATTGCGGGTCAAGCCGCAATGACTGGGCTTACACGTTGCCGCCGCCGTTGCCGTCGCTGCCGCCGTCGCTGCCGCCGCCGCCGCCGTTGTTGCCGCCTGTGGCGCTGGCAGCAGCTGTGGCATTGCCGCTGGCAGCACCTGTGGCACTGCCGCCGTTGCCGCCGCCGTTGCCGCCGCTGCCGTCGCCGCCGCCTGTGGCGCTGGCAGCAGCTGTGGCACTGCCGCTGGCAGCACCTGTGGCACTGCCGCCGTTGCCGCCGCTGCCGCCTGTGGCGCTGGCAGCAGCTGTGGCACTGCCGCCGTTACCTACGGCACCGCCGTCTCGGCCGGTCAGTCACCTTGGGGGCGGCTGTTGCCGCCGTCGTTCGCACCATCACCGTCTAAGACTGGCTCTGGGGCTTTCCCACCATCGTCGACCGTGTCGTGGAACCCGCCCTCACCGGTGTCAATGCCCCGCGCTTTCTGCAGCAGGCGCACCAAATGGTAGAGCACCAAGGCGGCGACCGCCGCCCAAGCAATGCCGCCGATCGTCACGCCGCCGACAACCTCTCCGTCAACCATCGTGCCGCCGAAGGTAAACTTAAAGTCAGCAACAGCGATAACCAAAGGCACCGCGCCAGTGATGATGTTCAACGGCTTGGAGAAATCAACGCGGTTCTCGACCCAGATGCGCACACCAAGCATGCCGATCATTCCGTAAAGCAGGATACATATGCCGCCGAGCACACCAAGCGGGATGGTGTTGACGGCAGCGCCGAACTTCGGGCAAAGCGAAAGAGCCAAAGCCCCAAGGCCGGCAATATAATAGGCGGCCGTGGAATAAACCCGGGTGGCGGCCATCACGCCGATGTTCTCGGCATAAGTCGTAGTGCCGGACCCACCGCCGAGGCCGGCCAACATGGTACCCAAGCCGTCGGAGAACAAGGCCCGGCCGATGGATGGGTCGAGGTTCCTCCTAGTCATCGTGGACACCGATTTGACATGGCCGATATTCTCCGCAACTAATACTAGTACAACTGGCAAAAACATCGGCAGGATGCTGAAGTCGGCAACCGGTAAGTTGAACTGCGGCAGCCCGAACCAGTCGGCGTGGCCGATCGCCTCAAAGTTGACCTCGCCGCGAAGCACGGCGCAGACATAGCCGATAACCATGCCACAGAGGATGGAGAGCCGCCCCATCATTTTCTTGGACAACGCCTGTATCAATATGATCGACGTGAAAGTCACCAGTGCTGTAATCGGCGACACCATGAAGTTGCTATATGCCGCTGGTGCCAAATTAAAACCGATCAAGGCAACGATCACGCCCGTTACGACAGGCGGCATCAGCTTGTTGATCCAGGAATAGCCGACCATCATGATGATCAAGCCGATGATGGCCAGCAAAATGCCGGTACAGAGGATGCCGAAGCAGGCCACCCCGATGTTGCCGCCAGAACCAGCGGCAATCACTGGCGCAAGGAAGGCAAATGACGACCCTAGGTAGCTTGGCACCTTGTTCCTAGTAATTACTAGGAACAGTATTGTTGAGATCGCAGAGAAGAACAGGGTGGTGCTGGCCGGAAAGCCGGTAAGCAGCGGCACAAGGAAGGTAGCGCCGAACATTGCCACAATATGCTGTAAGCCAATTCCCGTAGTACGCAACCAAGACAGGCGCTCATCCGGCGCAATCACCTCGCCCGGAACGATATTCTTCCCATCGCCGTGCAGCCGCCACTCGAATAAAGCCATGTGCAAACTCCCTTCTGCTTCTTGCTTCCCCTCGGGAACCGTCGAAGTTAATTTTTGGTGTAGAGCCGCTCCGTCAAGCCGATATATCCATCAAGGCCTTTGCGACAGCAATATAAGCTAAAACGTAACATAGTGAGATATATAGTTGAATACAAAACTACTCTACACACAACTCCGAGAAAAACCAATAACAACACATATGCCAAAAACAAATCTCCTGTTGGTAGCCAATAGCTAGAAAAACTGTAGGCCAGTAGCGCAAAAGAACCAGATATGACTGCCACATACACTCTACTGTAAACACGGGTAAGCATACGTACTCTGAGGGTATCATCACTTCGTCTTACAATAATAGCGATCACCGTTGAGACTATGCCGACCAGTAGCGATGCGTATGACTCAGAACTCAATGCTGGAAAAAAGCACTTTGTGGCAGCTGAATATACCATACCTGTCGCCAAGCTAACGAGCAATAAGATTAGGGAGAACAAGACTGAGATGTCGCTTTTCACCAATTTTCACATCTGAAATTATATATCAAACCAAACTCCGTCACCTAGGACCCACCATTCCTAGGCTCCACCTTTTTCAATAATTCTGCGATATGAAGGGCATTGCAAAACTAGGATAAAGGCCAGCGGCAGCATGTGCCTCAATTCGGTATTTCCCTAGTCTTGCGCGTGACGTAGCGTCACGATTTAGATTTATAACTCAGAAGTGCTGTATGTCAGGGGAGATATGCAGGCGGCGTGCGCAACGAGCGCCAGTTTTGTACGTCCCCTGGCATAGCCCCAACTTGGAGGTGTTAGACATGGATGCGGGCAAAGCTATCCCGGCAGGCTACCTGAGCGTTAGACAAGTTGCCAAGCGTATGCAGACGACGGTACGCGCACTGCAATACTATGCCCGTGAGGGGCTGCTCAGACCATCGGCGACGAGTGAAGGCGGGCAGCGCTTGTAGGCGGACGCCGACATCGTCTATCTGCTGCAAGCCAAGAATGACGACTACTGGGTGTTGAAGCACTTCGACGACCGAACTTGAGAGCGTATCCGCAGCTACTTCGACGAGAAGTAGTCTGTATTCTCCATCGCGGGAGGCGAAAGTGTGAGTTTCACTTTTGCGGGTTAGGTGCCCAAGGATGAGAGCTGACAGATGTCAGACAGCGGATTTTCTTCTATAAGATGCATCCGTTACGGCGACAACCGCACCAACTGAGGGCACACGCTGCAAGGTAGTCCTGTTTCTTGCGCCGCGCTTTTTTGTCCACAGAAGCACACCTTACCCCAGCATCTTGCTCCGCATCTGCTCCATTCTGTTTAGGGCCTCGTTTAGGGTGTCATTCTTTTTGGCGAAGTGCAGACGGATCAAGTGGTTGATATTCTCCCTGAAGAAGCTGGAGCCGGGCACCGCACCCACCCCCACCCGTTCGGCCAGTTTCTCGCAGAAGTCCAAGTCGCTGGCGTAGCCGTACTCGGAGATATCGACCATCACATAATAGGCGCCTTCCGGCGTGTTGTGCTCGATGCCCAGCCTATCCAGGCCGGCTAAGAACAGGTTGCGCTTCTCAGTGTATTCGCGCAACAAGCCGTCATAGTACTGTTGCCCGAATTTCAGCGCTGAGACTGCCGCCTCTTGCAGCGGGGCAGCCGCCCCCACGGTCAGAAAATCGTGAACCTTCCGCGCCACATCGATGATGCGCTCTGAGGCAATGATGTAGCCCAGCCGCCAGCCGGTAATCGAGTAGGTCTTAGACAGCGAGCCGCAAGAGATCGTACGCTCCCGCATACCGGGCAGCGCGGCGATATAGGTATGCTTGAGCGGCGCATAGACGATATGCTCATAGACCTCGTCGGTAATCACATAGGCATCGTACTTGACAGCCAGTTCGGCAATAACGGCCAGCTCCTCTGGGGAGAAAACCCTGCCCGAGGGATTGGCGGGATTGCAGAGTATCAGTGCTTTGGGCTGCTGTTTGAACGCCGCCTCCAGCTCGTCGGCATCGAAGCGGTAGGTGGGCGGTGCCAGCGGCACATATATCGGCTCCGCGCCAGATAATATGGCATCCGCCCCGTAGTTCTCGTAAAACGGCGAGAACACCACCACTTTGTCGCCGGGGTTGGCAACCGTCATCATCGCCGCAATCATCGCCTCCGTGCTACCGCAGGTCACGACAATCTCGTTGGCCGGGTCGATGTTCCAGCCCGTCAGGCGAGACTGCTTCTCGGCCAGTGCCACCCGGAAGTTCTCCGCTCCCCAAGTGATGGAGTACTGGTGGGGCCCAGTGTGGGCGACCTCGGCCAGCCTGTCCAATAGCTCTTTAGGCGGGTCGAAATCCGGGAAGCCCTGCGACAGGTTCACCGCGTCGTGCTGAAGCGAGATGCGTGTCATGCGCCGGATAACCGAGTCGGTAAACCCCGCCGTCCTATCAGATAACCTATGCATTGCTCTGCCTTTCCAAATAATCGTTACTATATATATAGTGTAGGCCGACCCGCAATGGTACCCCCATAACCGTACCTATCATTGAATCAGAAGCGCCGCCTTTTAACAAGCAAGCGGCCAATGCCGATCAAGCAAAGCAAAGCAAAGCAAAGCAAAGAGAAATTCTATGTTAACAGCCCACGGTCAAATGTTTCGATGACCAGATCGGCTTCCTTTTGATCCTTGTCCCGATAATGGAACAAGCTGCATTCCTCGTCAGACCACGTTTGCTGTTTTGTGCAGCTCCGAGACAACGTAGCTTTCCAGAAAAGCTCCAAAAGCTTCGCAGAATAGCAGATTGGACAGGGCGGCTTCATCCAGATGATTGATATGGGCTGCCAACCCGGTGTCAACCAGCGAGATCTTCTTTCTAGAAACCGCCCTGCGGGCCATATTCCTACCCCAAGCCGGCAGTTCGTGAATCAAATAGAGATCTCTGAATCTCGTCAATTATCAGCGTTTTTTCGGGGTTTGGCCGGGGCCCTGTCGGGGTTTGGCCGGGGCCCTGTCGGGGTTTGGCCGGGGCCCTGTCGGGGTTTGGCCGGGGCCCTGT
>WRGR01000017.1 GCA_009787085.1 Actinomycetes bacterium | reverse complement strand
GGCAAAGGCCGGGGCGCGGCGGGTAGGGGTGACGAAGTGGATGTTGCCGCGCCCGCCATGGCCACCGCTGGCCACTATCAGCTGTTCACCGGGCCGTGTCAGATCAGCGATGAAGCTGCCGGAGGTGCGGCTCTCATCATCATACTCGCGCACTTCAGTACCCACTGGCACCCGCAGCACAAGGTCTTCTCCATCTGCGCCATGCATCCGCGATCCTTTGCCGTGTGTGCCGCGCTGGGCCTTGAAATGATGTTTGAAGCGGTATTCGATAAGCGATGAAGCCGAAGGGTCGGCCTCCAGCACCACGTTGCCACCCCGGCCGCCGTCGCCGCCGTCTGGGCCGCCTTTCGGAACATGTGCCTCGCGACGGAAAGACATGCAGCCCGCGCCGCCGTCACCAGCCTTGACATGAATGTGTACCTGATCTACGAACACCTTATTGTCCCTGCTCCCTGAAAAAGCCCCCTGTCCCGATAACGCTGAGACAGAGGGCCTTGGCTGCTTGTGGGATAAACACGCGCCCTACTTGACGCTCAATGGGCGCACGTGTACTTTTCGCTTGTCGCCCCGGGTGAACTCCAGCATCCCGTCCTTCAGGGCAAACAGCGTATCGTCACTGCCGCGACCGACGTTCTCACCGGGATGGATATGCGTCCCCCGCTGGCGAACAATGATATTGCCGACCTGTACCTGCTCACCGGCAAAACGCTTCACTCCGAGACGCTTTGCCTTGGAGTCGCGACCGTTGCGCGAGGATCCGAGTCCTTTTTTATGTGCCATGTCTTAGCTCTCCTGTTCTTTTGGACAATCGCCGCAGGCCTTGGGAATCAGGCTCGGGATTCTTTGTCTTCCGGATCGTCAGCCGCCTCCGGGGCTTCTGCCTCCGGGGCTTCTGCCACCGCCGCCCCAGTGTCTACGGCTTCAGTGTCTGCAGCTTCAGTGTCTGCAGCTTCAGTGTCTGCGGCTTCAGTGGCCTCGGCCTCGGTTGCAGCCGCAGTAGCCTCGGCCTCATCGGCCTGTGCCTTGGCCGCGTCGGCCCTGACCTCTTCAGCCTCAACCGCTGCCTTGGCTTTCGCCTCGTCTTCAGCAGCGACAGCGGCCTTCTCGGCATCGGCTTTGCGGGATCTATCAGCAATCCCAGTGGCAGAGATAGCGGTAATCTCCAAACGGGTCAGCTCCTGGCGATGACCGCGCAGCCTTTTATAGCCCTTACGCTTCTTAAACTTGAAAACCAACGCCTTCTCGCCGCGAAAATGCTCCAGCACTTCGGCGGTTACCTTGGCCTTCTCCAAAGCCTCGGTACCGATGCTCAGGTCGGAGCCGTCGGCCAAGAAAAGTACGTCCAGATCGACGGTCGTACCCGGATCAGCAGCAAGCCTCTCCACCGCGATCCGGTCGCCTTCGAACACCCGATATTGTTTCCCACCCGTTTGGATGACAGCGTACATATCTCTTCAACCCTTCATATGATTCATCAATAGTGGCGCTAAAAGCACAAATAGTCATTTTATCAGGCAGAATGCCCAGAGTCAAACAGAAAATCCGCTCAAAGTCCGCTTTATTGGCAGCAGACTGTCAACAACTCTGAACAATCAGCCTCAACAATCGGCCTCCTTAAAGCCTTACGCGGCACCCGCCTCTTTTCCGAATACGCTACAATGCTTCAAGAAGCCTGATCGTGGGCCCTTAGCTCAACGGTGGAGCAGGGGACTCATAATCCCTTGGTTGCAGGTTCGAATCCTGCAGGGCCCACCAAACATCACAAAGGGCGAGAACCTTGGTGCCCATCAATGGAAGGCAACCAGATCGATGATTCTGTCTGCCCTTTTTGCCAACTCTGGACTATAAGTGACCATAATAACGGATTTGTTATTCTCTTTGGACAAACTTTGGATCATGGAAAAGGAGACTTCGGCCGCATAGGTGTCTAAGGAACCTGTTGGCTCATCAGCTAGTATCAGGTTCCCCGGCTTTACCATGGTTCTGGCCAGCGCTACTCGCCGTTGCTCCCCGCCGGATAAAGTATTGACTGTCACATTGCCATGTGGCGACATGTGCACTGCATCCAAAATACCATCAATTATGTCGACCTTCTTTTTTTCGGAGATATCCAGGAAGTTCATTGATAACAATAGGTTTTGGTACACGGTCAGCTCGCTGACCAAGGCAAACGACTGAAACAGGTAGTTGATTACATTTCTTCTCAGCATTGTTGCCCGGCGGCTATTGATTGGCGGTAATTCTGCATCCATAATGCGGATGCTGCCGCCATCATGCGTTTCTAGCGCACCAATCATAGTTAGTTGAGATTTCCCACAACCCTCGTGGCTTTACTTGCAATTCCAATAGCACTGTGCAGTTCCAATTCCAATACAGGCTTGGGCATAAACCTCCACGCACGGTTTTTTCCAACCAGATGTCACGGAGTTAGCCGTAGCCGAATGTGTGAACAAGCTTGTCTGTACCTCTGAGAAACTATTTATTGCCCAAGTTCTACCGTAATTCCAGCAAACAGCCTTGCCTTTGTAATGCACTGTTGCCGCAAACGCGGGAGCAGCACACCCCAAGGCTAAAGTCAACGCCAAAACAAATGTGACAACTTTCTTTCGCATATTGCCATCCATCTACCTCCCTTGCTAACGGACATCACTAGCCGCTGCCTAGACGATAGCATTAGGGTGTCTGAATTGTCAAAACAAAATTTCCAAATTTTCTGGTTTTTTAGTGTCGCATTTGCATTTGGATTTACATTTCAAACCGCACCAGCACTACCGCATTACTGATGCCCCCCAACAAAAAATACCTGTTTGCCCAAAAAGACAACAAAATATTGTGGTATACTATCCAACCGCCAGCTACATTCCTCGGTAGCTCAATTGGCAGAGCAATCGGCTGTTAACCGATTTGTTGTAGGTTCGAGTCCTACCCGAGGAGCCAGCAAATACCAGAAGACCCCTGTCAAGCAGGGGCCTTCTCTTTCGCCCGACTAGGCGGGCGGCTGTTTCCCTAATGAGACGCTGATCTAATCAAGCTCCAGTCCCACACGGTCGCCGAACCCGCAATGACTGGGCTTAAACGTTGAATCGAGCGCTTCCCTAAGACTTCGTGCTAGAGCTGGTATCAGAACCTAGGGTCACATCGACTGTTTGTGTCTTGTCACCCCGAACGATATCCAGCGTCACCTTGTCGCCTACCGAGCGGCCTCTAATCTCGATGATCAAGCCATCGGCCGAGTCTACAACCGTGCCACCAACCTTAATGATGACATCGCCCTTCTGTAGACCGGCAGCTTTGGCCGGGGAATCATCCATTACTGCCTCTATGTATGCCCCAGATTTGGCCGAGGTTTGAGCCCCGGATGAGTTCGCCAAATCGACTGTGCTCATCTGTACGCCCAGATAGGCGTGCTCCACCGTCTTGCCGGCCATCAGTTGCTTGGCAACATTCATGGCGTAGTTGCTGGGAATAGCAAAGCCCACACCTGCCGAAGAACCAGTTGACGAGCTGATCAAAGTATTTACCCCGATCAGCTTGCCCTCAGAGTTGACCAAAGGCCCACCAGAGCTGCCCGGGTTGACAGCAGCATCAGTCTGAATCATATTGGCGTAGATCGAAGGATTGCCACTGGCGCTGGAGTTCATCGTCGTCGACCGGAAAAGTGCTGACACGATACCCGTGGAAACCGATTTCTCCAGTCCGAAGGGGCTGCCCAATGCCATCACCCACTCACCAACCTTGACCTGGGCAGAATCCGCTACCTCGATGGGCGTAAGCCCGGTGGCATCGACCTTCAGAATCGCCAAATCAGAAGACGGATCGGTTCCCACCACCTCGGCCTTAAACTGATTATCCTGATCAAAACGCACCATGAACTGATCCCCGTTCTGCACCACGTGATAGTTGGTGAGGATGTAGCCGTCTTGGGTCAGCACGATGCCCGAGCCTAGTCCGGACTCTTCCATTTCATCGGTTGACGAGTCACCGGAACCATAACGTTCAGAACGGTTGCCGAAAGGAAGCCCCAAACCATAGCCACTGGAAGCGTTGACGTAGACATCGATGTTCACCACCGACGGCAAGGCCTTCGCCGCTACCGCTGAGGCCAAGGTCGAATCCTCGCCTTGGGGCGTGATAGTGATGGCGCTGCCAGAAGAGCCAAGGTTGGCAGCCGTGCTGCCTGTTGGTTTAAGAATGCCGCCTACGGCAAACACAAGGACAAGGCAAAGCAGGCCGCCAACCACCACACCGCCGAGGGCGACAAAAAAGGTCACTAGACCCGAGTTGGACTTGGGCTTCTCATTCGCCTTGCCACTTGCGGCAACAGATGCCTGATAGGTCGGCGCTGACTGATACGGCGACTGAAGATGGGGCATGGCAGATGCGGCGCTAGTCGCGGTGCCTGGGTTTTGGCCAGATTGCCCATAACCAGATTGCCCGTAGCCAAGACTAGGGCTAGGCTGTGTACCGGTCACATTGCCGACTGAAGACGGATGCTCCGGCGATGCCTGTCGATGGATGCCTGGCTGCTGAAGCTGCTGCAGCGGTTGGTCTTGCAGTGGTTGCACTGCCGGGACGGCCTGTGGCTGTGTCGGCAGCACCTGCGGCAGCACCTGCGGCTCTAGGTGCGAGTGAAAGCTGCCTGTTAGCGACGGTGCTTGGGCAGCCTGGGCCGACGGCTGCGGCAGCGAAGCCTCAGACCCCGTCGGTGGCCCCGCCGCTGGGGTCGTCAACGGCACCTGGGACGGTGACCGTTCTGACAGCGGTTGTGGCGGCACAGTCGGCGGCGCCTCGGCTGCCGATGTTACCGTTGCCGCTAGGGGCAGCGGTTGGTCGGCTTGCCCTGTCTGCGGCTCCATCGCTTGACTTGGCTCTTCCGTGGGCTGGCTCTGACCTAGAAATGTTGACTGCTGTTGTTCGTTGTTATTCATGACCTCACCTCGGATCTTTCGACAAAATTGCAATAGCCCTTCAAAAGCTAGGGGGATGCCGATTAACCGTGCCGCGCCATCTTGCAAGCTGGCATAGCAGCATTAATTGGCATCTCCCCAGGAAAACAGGGCGCCGATTCAAGAGCAAACTCCACCGTAGTGAACTTCGACCCGCAACCTTTCCCATCATGCCTCGGCGTGAAAAATTACGTCTCGGGAGCCGGGTGGGACGGAATTGGACACTGATCGGCACCTTCCTAGGTCAAATATAAGCACCCAACCTTAAACACGCTTTAAAGCACAGCTTATATCGTAGCCGAGAAGCGCTGTCCGAGATATTCCATGATGTCGTTGCTCTCGTACAGCGGCTTACCATCGATGAACAGGCAGGGCACTTGGTTTTTTTTGCCCACTTCCAACAGGCGTTTTTGGTTCTCAAGCTCGGTGGTGCTCTTGAGGTTGATAACGATACCGCGATTCTCCATAAAATGCAGTACTTTTAAGCAATATGGGCAAGTAGGAAGGTAATACAGGGTTAGGTCTTCCATGGTCGCTCCTTTCGTTGAAGACAGTATAATCCCGACCGATAGCTGCAAGTAGGCTGGCACCTTGCTCCGAATACGGGGCGACACAAATTTGCAACTTGTTGATAATCATAGTGGCAACCAATACGCAGATGTTCTGACAGCGCTGCCAACGCTGGACTATCGCCCTTGGGCATCCGGGCACACATCGTAACTCATTGTCCATTGGAATGCCGTAGGCGACCTGCGGTCGTCCCCTCTTGCCGCCGGAATGCCCGGTTCATGGTCAGCACAGTACCGAAGCCCACCTTCTCTGCAGCCGACTTCACGCTGACATGCTCGTTCTTTAACAACTCTTTGGCTGCGTCCACCCGTACTTTTTGAATATGACCAGCCAAGCCGACTCCCATAGTCCGTTTAAAGGTGCGTGAGAGGTGAGAGACGTTGAGGTTGAAGTGCTCGGCAATCGCAGCAACAGTCAGGTTATGGTCACCGTAATGCTCTTTGACATAATCGGCCACATCCACCATCTGGGCATAAAGCGAGCGATATTTGTAAATCTTGATCTGGGAACGAAGCTCATCAAAAACCGCTTGCGCATTCTGTTGCATCTCGGGCAGGGTATTGCTTTTCGTGATACGCTCACAGAGTTCCTGGTACTGCATGCCGCTCTCGCCCATTGAAAGCCGTAGTCGGCCAAGTGCGGTGACCATCATGTTGGCAAGGCCGAGCATGCGCTGCTGCAACAGGCCAAAAGCAGCCGGAGCCCCAGACGAATAACTCCCCAACATGTTCTGAAAAACTGCAAAAGCGCCATCGATGTCCTGAATGTCGATACAGTTCATGAACTGAAGCTCCTGCCGCGACCACTCCAGTTCCCAGTCCGAGCCAGAACGGCCATAGCCGTCGGGCCGATACCGTGAAACTTGGCTTTCAGCCTCTACAATATTCGCATACCGCAAGGCCTCGCCCGCCTCTGCATAAGACTGCGAAACCCCGGCAATGCCATAAAAAACGCTGCCTATGGATGCCCGTAAGCTCACACCACTTTCCTCATATACCATTTGCAAGCTTAACTTAATTACCGACAACAAGTCAGCGGCGTTGGCCGGATGCAGCAGACTTTCTCCTTTGATTGGGAAGATCAGCACTGCAACCATGCCCTCGACCTCCACGATATGACAAATAAAAAGCGGGGCGAACAGCTGTTGCAGAATGTTTCTCAGCACTTGATAAGTCCTTTGGGTTTCATCGTCAGGCAATGGCCTAATCAAGGCGTTAGTGCCGAAGAGCACCACTTGGAGCTGTTCTTTCTCGATGTCCAAGCCGTACTTAAGAGACTCGTTTCTGGCTTCGACGCTATCTTTGACCCAGCCTTTCAGCAGCCGGAGAACCAAGCTCTCACGAATCTGTTGCTCTTGGGAGTCCAGCTGCTCGATAATGCTCTCCTTTTCCTGAAGAATAGTCCGCACCGAAAAGGCAATCGAATCCAGCCCTTCGGAAAACGAGCTGCCTTTATGGCAGACCAGGCTTTGTGATCCCTGCGCTGTCCTGATCTCGATCACATCATCCTTAGAGAGGTTATCGGCCAGTGTCTTCAATAGCTTGTTGATAGTCAGTTGATAGTCTTGGATGGAGAAAAAATAAATGAAGAGCCCGACTGCGGCAATAAGCACAGTACTGGTAGCCATCCGGGACGCGAACAAGGCCTGGAACTCATCGATCGACCCAGAGGCTTCCGAGAAGGCCTGCATGGCCTGCACAAAGCTCAAGTAGGCCAGCATGGCAAGCACGCCGATGATAGTTATGGCTCCATTGAGGTACGTTCTGACCAAAGACCGTTGCAAGGGCGGCTCGCCCGTATTCCGTACTACCGTCGCCCGTGCTCCTCTTCGGTTGACCCTATTGGCAGTGCCATTATCCATATCCATCTGCACTCCTCTTAGCGCCTATTGTTGAAGCGATAAGCCTGAACAACGAAGATCAACACCAGCAGCAGGGTGATTATCACGCAAGCTGCTGTTTGATAAGCCTCGGAAAGCACGATGTTCGACATCAGAAAAGGTCTTACTTCCTCAACAGGCGCATTGTCAGCAAGCGCTGGCGACCGAAGGCAGTCAGGCGATAGTTGCTGATCAGTGCGCCTTCGCCAAAATGATTGCCATTATCGATGGCATCCTCGACCGGCACCACCAGCCCAGCTGCAGCCGCCTCGACAAGGGCCAACCGGATCTGCTTGCATCGCCTGTTCCGGATTCGTGTCCCTCGCATTCCAGCCGTCAGCTTCTCTGCCAGCTCGTAGTCCCAAATCCCCTGATGCTCGGCGACCGTTACTAAGATGGCGCTTTTTAGGGTCATTGTCCTTAACGGCCGCCCCCTGGCAAGCCGAGCCGCTACCGGGCTCAAATCGACCGCCCGCAGTACGCCCACACGGCTAGCTTGGCCATAATAGACGAGGAAGACGCCGAAGAACATGCAGAGGCAGACGAAGACGGCAATGAGGCTTGGCTGGCTGGCCAACAGTATCATACTCGCCATTACGATCACAAACCCAGAAATGTCACTAACTGCCAGCCCGCGACATACCCCGCAGAACAAAAAGCTCTGATACCATGCATAGTAGTTGAATGTCAGCGCCACTGCGGCAACTGACAAAAAGAGCACTGATCGAGGCTCAGAGAGCACGAGCGCAATGGAACTGGTTACCGGAAAACTCCCAGGGTGCAAGAACGCAATGACCAACGAGATGACGATCCACAAAACGGCCTCATAGATAAAACGCACAGATACCGCTAGGCTTGCACTGGTCGCATCCATCGCCCGGGCCGCAATGGCGCTCTCGAAGCTCCAACCAAAACCCACCAGTATGCCAATCAGGAAAACGACAAAAAAGACGTTGCCAATATCGTACAGGACTTCAGGAAGGTACAGGCATGCACAGCTGATGCCAATGATTATCAAGCCTATGACACCTTGTTTGAATATTTTCTCTCTGTACCAGAGACGGGCAATAAGGGTGCCGATGATCGGATAAAACATTACCATGGCGACCGAGAAGGTAACGCTGGCCAAATTGGCCGCAACAAAAGACAGCCAAGCAATCGAGCCACCGCATACCGCACAGAGCAGGTATTGCAGGTTGATCCGATCAAAACGCCGGATAAGCTGCCACCATTCCTGAAGCGAGTTGTTGGATATTGCCCAAATGGTGCTGATGACCGCCTCTACCATAACGATCATCAATGCAATCAGATAACCTGCATAAAACGGGTTGCGTTGGCTGAGCGCCTGACCGATGAAAACACCGTTTTTGGACATTATGTCCAACCCAAGATAGCTCATCCCCCATAGCAAGGCACACCAAAGTGCAAATCGGAAGCCCCAATTATAACGGGCAATGTTCTGCCTGTCTCTAAGCAGTGAAGTCGAAATCGACAAGTCTTATAGGCACCTCCTTTTATTTCTAACGTAGCTGCCGGTAAATGCCTCAAACGCCACACCCTGCACCACACTGCCTGAAGCTGATGCAGACTACGAGACGGCCTAGTCCAAGCGCTTAAAGCCTCCGGAAAGCATCTCAAAACAACAGCTCCTTGGGAAGCGCCGAATTAATCACATCACGCCATCTTGCAAGCAGAGTCTGGCGTGACAGCATTAAGTCGGTGCTTCCCTTGCCATCATGGCCCCTTACGAACGGAAAAGAGGCCTGGCGGCAGTTGGTCATAACTACGAACTGCGATATTTGCCTGAGCCTCTAGGTCAGCGAAGCTACAGCTACGATTAAGGGGGTCGAAAAGGCCCACAGTGCGCAAACCCGCAGTGCGCATCGCCCGCAAGGCGAACGCCGAGTCATCGATCCCCCATGCATTATGGCAATCAACCTGAATCAGCTCACAGGCTTTTTGATATAGGCGCGGCTCTGCCTTGGCGATCCCCCAATCATCAGCAGAAATAACTGCCGAAAAGTAATCATAGAAACCAACCCGGCTGAGGCCAGCCTGCAAACAAGCCAAGGGCGAGGCCGACACTACGGCTAAGACGTAGCCGGAAGAATGCAGCATGCGCAGATAATCGCCGGCACCTTCGCGAGCGCAGACCTCGTCTCGATAGTACTCAAACACGGCGTCCCGGGTAAGCGAGATCATGTCTTCGATTTCAGCATGGGCACCGTATTTGTGGTTAAGGTAACGCGCCAAGGCGTCGCTGGGCATGCTGTAGAAGTGCTTCAGATCGTCAGCGTCCATTGGGCTAGCTATTACCTCTGTCAGGCGTTGCTCGGTCTGGTGCCACATAGACATCGAGTCAAGCAGTACACCGTCACAGTCAAACAGGATTCCAAATGTCAAAGCAGTGTCCTTTTCCCTAAATGCCTTTCAACCAATATCCCTTGTTTTGGACCTGTGCTGAACCAGTACCCTCATTATAAACAGCTAGAGCGCCTATGGGGTGTGGCCGCCGTCTACGGCGCCTGTGGGGGTGCCGATGCCTACGGCGCACCTGGGGGGACGCTGCTGCCCGCAGCAGCACCCCCCCGCTGGTGTCACGACCCGTCGGTCGTACTCTGGGGGGACGCTGCTGCCCGCAGCAGCACCCCCCCCACAAGGCTCACAAGTCCCTTTCCTCGGGCGCTTTGCCAGACCTCAAACCGACCGACTCCTGTTCTTGACCGCCACTGCTGCCACCGAGTCACCTGATGTACTGGTTGATCATGTCCTTGCCGTAATCAGTAGCTCTGTAGTAGACATGCAGTTCATCTAGGTCATCGAGGTCAAACGAGGCCTGTTCGAGCAAGCCGTTTTTCTCTGCGGCCATCAGCGACTCGACAATCGACGGCTTCTTAAAAGCCCGGAAATTTGCATACTTGGGCTTAAGCTCAACCATCACCTTGTCGGCATCATAGGTCTTGCCGTCTGCAAAGAGCTTCAGTATCGCATAGTTCATCGGCAGCATCTCAGGCCTCCAATTCTTGCTTTTTCTTAAAGAAGTCCAACGGGTTCACTGCTATCAGGAATATCCCGATAACCATGACGACAGCCGCCAGCCACTGGATGGGAGCCAGGGCAAAACCGTCCTTGCCCAGGATCAGCCCCAGGATCAGCCAGCTGAACAACGGCACAAAAAACGAATAGGTACCGTTGCAGGCCATTCCCAGAGCAGCTCCGGTCATACTGTTGCCTTTATACCAAAGGGCAAAAGAGAAGCCTGCACAAAGGCCTGCGGCAATAAAGAATGTCATAGACATCGGGCTGCTGACAACTTGGCCGACCAGAGAGCCCCAAAGACCGATATTGCCGGCAATGACGCAAAGCACCGGAACAACAACAAACAAGGTAATAATGCCCGATGCGGTTTGGCGGATGGAAACGCTTATCTCGTAGTCGATCAAAGTAGTGCCGTAACCGGCAACCGCGCCTTCAATGCCCCAGCCGAAGGCGGCAACTAAGGCAATTATCATGCCGAGCAAGAAATTCGGCGAGGCATCAACATCGGTAATGCCGGCTGAGCCGACCACCACGGCCGCAATTAGGCAGATCAGAATACCGATAACCATCCGAGCGTTCAACTCCTGCTTGAACGCCACTCGGCCGATGATGGCACCGATAGCCGGGCAAAGGGCGGTAATCGGGGCAGCCATCGGGCCGGCGGTTGACAAAGCGACAATATAGGCACCATTGGCAATGGGGCCGCCGATCAGGGCACAGACGATCATCACCAAGCCAGGCTTGGATTTGAAGCAGCGCAAAAAGTCCATGAACTTGCCTTTGACGGTGGCGTTGCCAGTCATCCAAATCGCACTGATTAGATCGTTTAAGCCACTGCCCAACAAGCCGAGGACATAGATCAGAACAAACACAGAAAGCATTGAGGTGTTGTCTCCATACCAGTCCGCCCATGGCCCAACAGCCATGCCTTGGGAGACGAAGACAGAGAACAGTCCGTAAATAATTCCGGAGGCCAAGGCCATTAGCAGCCCCTTTTTAAAGAAACTGCTAGTCAGCCTACGCATTGCAGCAACGGCCTGCGGTGAGGGTGTATCGTTCATAGTCAAAACCATTCCTTCCTTAGCCGACCTAGCCCTCGATGGCCTCGATGTAGTCGCGCATCGCCTGCTCCCGCTCGGCGTCGATCAGGCTCTCGGGCGCATCGGCCAGGATCCTCTGC
>WRGR01000016.1 GCA_009787085.1 Actinomycetes bacterium | reverse complement strand
AAGAAGCGGAGGGGGCCTTGCGAGCCTTCCACCCGGTACTTGGACGTCCCCGTCCCGGAGTAGCTGATGCTGGCGAGGCCCTTGTCGAGAAAAGTCAGTGCCATTTTCACGCTTTCTTCTCACTTCGCTTCAATAGCCCACTGAAGGTCTCAGCGGCGGCTTTGTCGTTGGCATGTATCATGGATCGGCTACACTATGATAGAGAAATAAATTGAGGCGCATCGATATGTTGAGACCGGCGCTACCACGAGTCGTCCCGGTCGGCGGCCTCCAATGCCTTCAAAGACTCCAGCTCCAGCAGGTCGTCAACCATCACCTCCCGCGGCTTGGAGCCGTTGGCCGGGCCAACGATGCCCTTCTGCTCCAAGTTGTCCATGATCCGCCCGGCCCGGGCATAGCCCACCTTCAGGCGCCGCTGCAGGGTGGAGGTCGATCCTAGCTGGCTGGAGACCACGATCTCCGCCGCCTCCCAAACCAGTGGGTCATCGTCACCGGCAGCGTCAAAGCCGGCGATCTGCGAAGTGGAGATGCCGCCGACGGCAGTGGTCAGGATCTCCTCGTGGTAGTCGGGTGTGCCTTGCTGCTTGAGGAAGCTGGTGACCGCACCAATCTCCGCATCGTTGACAAAGCAGCCTTGGATGCGCACCGGCTTGCCGTACTCGGGGCGGGAGAAGAGCAGGTCGCCGATGCCTAATAAGGCCTCGGCACCGGTGGTGTCCAGGATCACCCGGGAGTCGATGCCGCTGCCGACGTTGAAGGCGATGCGGTTGACGATGTTGGCCTTGATCACCCCGGTGATGACGTTGGTCGACGGCCTTTGGGTGGCGATCACCAGGTGTAGGCCGGCGGCCCGGGCAAGCTGCGAGAGCCGGGTGATCGAGGCCTCAACATCCTTGCCGGCCACCATCATCAGGTCGGCCAGCTCGTCGATGACGATCATGATCAGGGGCATCTCCTCCGGCAGGTCGTTGAAGAGGTCGGAGACATCGACCTCAGGCTGGTCGGAACACTCAGCCAAACGGCAGGCATCCTGACCCGAGCCGGGCTGGCCAGCGTTGTCGTCAGCGGCCATGGGGGTGGCGGCATCTGCGACATCCGCATAGTCGTCATCCTGCTCCAAAGCCTCACCGTACTCCTCAAGCATTTCGAACTCGGGAGCGTCCACTTCTGGGGCTGCCCCGCTGTCACTCCGGTCAAGTCCCCCGCCGTCGTTGCTGCTGCTGTCCTCGGGGCGTGCCGCCTCAAGCGCGGCATCGGCGGCGGCCGCCCATGCCTCCTGGGCCTTCTGGCGACGCTTGGCCGCCTCCGCCTCTGCCTTCTTATGCAGGTTGCGCACGTACTCGTTATAGGTGGAGATGTTCTTCACCTCGGCAGTCATGAACTCCTTCAAGCGCCGCTCCATCTCGATGACGCTCCAAGCCAAGGCCGCCGCCGCCTTGCCGGCATCAGTGACAACCGGCACATAGAGGTGGGGGATGTCATGGTAGCGGGTCAGCTCGACCATCTTCGGGTCGATCAGGATCATCCGCACCTCGGCGGGCGTCGCCCGCATCAGCACGCTCATGATCATGGCGTTGATGGCCACCGACTTGCCGGAGCCGGTGGTGCCGCCAATCAAGAGGTGCGGCATCTGGATGAGGTTGGCGACGATGGCATCACCCTCGACATCTTTGCCCACCGCCAGCTGCAGAGCGCCGGACGGCGCCGCCGACAGCACGTCGCCCAACAGCACGGTGGAGCGCTCGGCATTGGGAACCTCCACGCCTACCAGCGAGGTGCCGGGGATCGGTGAGAATACGCGCACCGATGTGGCAGCTAAGGCCAAGGCGATGTCGTCGGCTAAAGATGTGATGCGTGCGACCCGCACACCTTCGCCTAGGGCCAGCTTGTAAAGGGTCACGGTGGGGCCGGCTGTCCAGCCCACCACCTGAGCATCGATGGCGAATTCGGCCAAGGTCCCTTGCAGCTCAGCCGCCGTGTTGCGCAGCTCGCTCTCGGCGGCTTTAGAGGCCGACTTGGAGCGGGAGCGCTGCAGCAGCGCCATGCTCGGCAGCACGAAGCCTGTGGTCTTGACCTTCTCGGGCGCGCCAACACCGTCTCGGGCGTGATCGGCAGTGCCGCCGGTAGCGGCGCTAGGCACCGCCTTATCTTGCGGCTTCACGGCGCGTTCCGGATCCAGAAGCTCTGTCACCGCGTCGCTGTCAGGCGGCTGCTCGGCGCTGTCTGCAGCAGTCGCCTTGTAACCGTTCTGGCCGCTGGCAGCAGCCCGGCCACGGCGACGGGTCTGCCCAAGGGCGGCATCCTGACTGGGGGCAAAGGACACGGTAGGAGAAACACTGGCATCCTCAACAGCCTGGCCGTCAGCGCCACCGCCGAAGCTTTCGGCCAAGCGGGCAGTCGGTGCCAACAAGACCTCCGGCTCCCCCTTCCCTTTCCACAGACGGCGGCGGGAGCGCTTGCTCGCCGTCGAGTCGTCCGTCTCAGCGAAATCCAGTTGGTAAGGACCCATACCCTGGACATCTGTCCCGTCGTCGGCCTCGACATCGCTGTCACGCCTGAATAGCCCGACTATGCGAGCGGCTAGTGCACTGAGCGAGAGGCCGACCAATACCGCGCCAGCAATGATCGCGCCAATGGCAACGACCGCGCCCACGGCATAGCCGACCAGCTTCAGCAGCAGCCAAGCTAGGCTGCCGCCCAGATAGCCACCGTAATCGGCGAGGTTCTCAGGTTCAAACAACATCTGCAGATCGGCACTAATGCCCGGGGTGCTCATGGCTACCAGTGCCAAGGCGGCCACAAAGATCAAGACGATGCCCACAGTCAACCGCACCACGGAATCGACCATCTTCTCCCGAATGAAAAAGCTTACCCCCCAAGCAGCAATGAGGAAAGGCAGCAAGAAGGCACCAAGGCCGCAGGCCATTCGGCAAGCCGTGGACACCGCCCGGGTCAACAGGGCATTGCCCGGAGCAACCAGCGCTATCAAAAGTGCGACGGCCAGCACACAGAACACCACGCCGATCAGCTCAGAACGAACCTGGGGCTCCAAAAAGGCCCGGGGCTCTTCCGGTAAACGTGAAGACCCCCGAGCATCCCGCGACCGGGCTGAGCCACTGGGGGCAGCCTTGTTGGCAGCCCCAGACAACCTGCCCGACGATTGGGTTGGCTTATTGGACACTCTTCGCGAATTGGCCTTACCCGCGCCTTGACCCGACCCCTTAGAGCCGGGAGCGCTCCGCGCACTCAATCGCACCTCCTGCTGTGTTTAAACTACGTTTAGGTTCCGAGACGCATTTCAAGTCCCCATTATAGCCGAAACATGGCTCATGGGCACTCGGTACCCTTATACTTTAAAAACCATGACGGCCTCTTTGGCTAGAGGTATGCCGTCTTTGAGCAGCGCTACGCCGTCCTTGAGAAAAAGGTAGGCTGCCATTGCCAGAAGCACAGTTGTGGCCGAGGCTGCCGATCCGAGTGCTATTGACGTTCGATCATTGGGGTTGATATGCTCCACCACCGCGTCGTCCATGGGCGCATCGTCTGCCAGCAGCCGGCCGACAAGCGCATTTATACTGCCTTTGGCAGCTGCGGACAATTCGGCAGCATCCTCCGCTCCGACCGGATCGCTGGCATTGACCGGTGGAGCATCTTGAATGCCTAGGATATCGGCCTCTGAGCCGGTTGCAGTATCATCTTGGCCAAGGCCGGCATCATTGGCATTGGCTAGCTCATCTGCTGCACTTGGCTGTTGTTCGACCGGCACCTGTTGGCTGCCGCCGCTGCCACCGCTGCCGCCGCCGGTATCGCTGCCACCGCTGCCGCCGCCGGTATCGCTGCCACCGCTGCCGCCAGTGCCTTGGCTGCCGCCGCCGTTGCTGGCGCCGCCGCCGTTGCTGGCGCCGCCGCCGTTGCTGGCGCCGTCGCCGTTGCCATCGTTGCCGCCAGATCCTTGGTTGCCGGCGCCTTGGCTGCCGCCGCCAGATCCTTGGTTGCCCGCGCCTTGGCTGCCGCCGCCAGTATTCTGACTGTTGTGTGCAAACACAGCGTAAACCAATACTTCGCCGTCCTGGACAGGCAACTGCTCTAAGGTATAGACCAGTTTGCCGGAGCTGGACTCGACGAAATATGGTACCCAGCTGGCCGGATAAAGGGCAAGAGAGTCGGCATCACCAGCAGCATTCCCCAAGACCCAACTGATGGTCAGCTCATCGCCGAGCAGCATATAGCTCTTGTCCACCGTCAGGCTATCGGCTTGACCCTGTCCGCTGATATTGGTTTTAACCTGATACACGGTGGTTATGGCCACCAAGTTGCCCGATCTGCTGGAGCTGGCGATTGTCAGGGTCACCGGTGACCCCAAGGCATAGCTGCCCCGTGCCAAGCGGTCGGTGCCGCTGTTGCGAACGCCACTGCCACTCCATGTGTATTTGAGATCGGTTGGGGTGCTACCGTCTATCTGCGGATTGGCGCTCAGTTCGCCGGTCGCCGGATCAAGATCGATGGACAGCTGACCTTGCAGGGAAGGCGTATTGGACAGGATATTGAAGTTGACTTCTAGAGGGGCCGAGATGGGTTCCCATAGACCCCAGAGCCACAATAAGCTCCAGTCATCAATATGAACATAGGCAGTAGCTTGGCCGATGTTGATGTTCTCGGAGTAGCTGACATGGTAAGTCCACTCGGGCAGCCAGCCACTGAGGATATAGCCGTAGTAATAGACAAGAACCCGTGGACGAATAGCGCTGCCGGTGTAGTATTGGTCGGAAATCGGCTGAATGCTGAATCCCCGAAGCGGGTCAGACGCACTGGGCCCAGTGGTTTCTTCGGCCACTTCAACCGCCGATGCCCCCGCGTCTGCCGCCTGTGTACTTACCTTTTGCTGGCCAGACGCTTGTGTGCTAGATGCCTTCGAGCCTTGTGCGGATGCTTTTTGGCCAGTGTCCTTAGCTGTACCAGTCAAAGTGACAGATGCCTGTTGGCCTTGACCCTGATCACCTTGGGCTTGGCCACTCGCAACCGCGACGGCTGACTGCTGCGGCATCGTCGTCGTATCCTTTTTTTCTGGGAGTTGTGCCCGGTTTTCCTGGCTGGCAGCGACTACCGGGCTATCAGCTGCCGTATCATCAGGCTCAGCGTCATTATCTTCAGCACTGCCTAGACCCTGCCCATCCTGACCGTTCTCGTCTCGGCCGCCGTCTTGGTTGCCAAAATCGTCTACGACCACACTGGCAGAATCACTCAGCCCCAAGTCTTGGCCACCACCATCCGTGCTGTCCTTACCAGCAAAAATCAAGGATGGCACAAGGACAACCAGTGCTAACACCGTCACCAACACAAGAGCCAAAATGACCCTTAATGCCCCAGAACCGGTATTCCACTTGCCTTTCGTGCCGTTTTCACTTCGTGAAAAACTAGGAGTAGTACGCCCTTTTTTACTCGGTAGATTACACATTGCTCTTCGTCGACAGAAATTCTTCTATCACCTCCTTTCAGTAATTATACACACTATCAAGGGGGGGAGGGGGCGAAATCGCCAATAAAATCCCGATGTACCGACTTTGCCGCCACTGGCGGTGCTGTCCGGTACGGTAGTTTGACACTCATCGGCGGCATCCGGCCCCAACGCCTTTGACGGCGGTGCTGTCCGGTACGGTAGTTTGACACTCATCTGATTGCCCATCACTCCGGGAAGCCCCGTTTACCGGACTTCTTGTTTTTTTGGGCTGCCGAATCCTGATTGCAGTATGGTAAGTACTATGGGGTAGCGCAAATCGGTGTCTTCAGAAATTAATGTTATTTTTTCAGATTTCGTAACACTTGCAAGTACTCATCTGTGCTATTCTGTGTTACTGATTTTATTTTCGTAACACGATTTGGCATCGAAATCCCACTGATCGGTGCTAGCCAATGTGTCCGCAGAGGGATGCCGCAGAAAAGGAGTGCTATCATGAACGATCTGACAAGGCGTAATTTTATCGGTTTGGCCGCCGTCGGCGGCCTAGGGCTGACACTGGGTCCTTTACTCTCCGCTTGTTCGCAGGACGGCAATGCCGGCACCGGCTCAGCAGCCGGTGCCGGCAGCAATGCTGACCTCTCGCAAGTGATCATTGTCATGGGCACAGGCAGCGAGCCGTCAGCGGGCTTTGACCCCTTCTTCGGCTGGGGCTGTGGCGAGCATGGGCACGAGCCCTTGATCCAGTCCACCCTGATCACCACGACCAAAGACATGGGCTTCGAGAACGATCTGGCCACTTCTTACTCTAACTCTAACGATGGCCTCACCTGGACATTCAAGATCCGCCCTGACGTGCAGTTCAGCAACAACACGCCGTTGACGGCAAAGGATGTTGCCTACACCCTGAAAGGCATCCGTGACAACGAGGGCAGCGAAACCGACCTGAGCATGATCAAGGATGTCGAGACACCCGATGACACGACCGTTGTCATCCAATTGCTGAGGCCTTACAATGCCCTGCTCTATACCTTGGCCTTGGTGGGCATCGTTCCCGCCGCTGCCCACGGAGCAGATTACGGCGAGAGGCCGATCGGCAGCGGCCGTTACCTGCTTGAGCAATGGGATCGCGGCCAACAGGTCATCTTCACAGCCAACCCCGGCTACTATGGCACTGCTCCGAAGATGCAGCGCGTCATCGTGCTGTTCATGGCCGAGGATGCCGCACTGGCAGCGGCTCGCGCCGGCCAGGCCGACCTCGCCTTCACCTCTGCGATCTTCAGCAATCAAACGCCAGCCGACTACGAGATTTTTGCCTGCAAGTCGGTCGACAGCCGCGGCATCTCGCTACCGACATCCGCACCTGGGAAAACAAAGGAAAGCGACGGCACATCATATCCAGTTGGCAACTCGGTTACAGCCGACATCGCCATCCGCCGCGCCCTGAATATGGCCATTGACCGCGACCTGATGGTAAGCAACGTGCTCAACGGCTACGGCTCCCCGGCTTTTAGCGTATCGGACGGCATGCCCTGGGCCTCCAAGGATATGGTGGTGGCCACGGATATCGCGGCGGCAAAGAAGCTCTTAGCCGATGCTGGCTGGACAAACGGCTCTGACGGGATCGCCGTCAAAGACGGGGCCCGCGCCAGCCTTGACCTTTACTACTCAGCCAGTGACTCTGTGCGCCAGGCGTTGGCCGCCGAGTTCAGCAACCAAGCCAAACTGGTGGGCATTGAGGTCAAGACCCATGGCGCCAGTTGGGATGAAATATACCCACGTCAGTTTAGCGACCTGGTTCTTTGGGGCTGGGGCTCCAACTCGCCTGCCGAGCTTTACAGCCTCTACCATTCCAGCTCTAGTGGCAACTTCCCTTGCTACTACAACAAAACGGTTGACAAGCACCTAGACGATGCCTTGGCCACAGTGAAAGTCGAGGACTCTTACCCGCTTTGGCAGGCTGCCGCATGGGACGGCAAGGAGGGCGTTGCCCCCAAAGGCGCTGCCACTTGGGTCTGGCTGGCCAACGTCGACCATCTTTACTTCAAGAAAAAGAACCTGCTTATTGCTGAGCAAAAGTTGCACCCGCATGGTCATGGCTGGTCGGTTGTAAACGACGTTGACCAGTGGAGCTGGAGTTAGTCTTGAATCACAGTAACGGCCACAATGCCCGGGGCTGCCATGCTGCGCTTTAGCTTCCAGCAGTTATTGAAATTCATATTGCTGCTCTTCGCAGTGAGTATCGTAGTCTTTGTCTTGGTCAGCGCCTCGCCCGTCGATCCAATCCAAGCCAATGTCGGCCAAACCGCCTATATCAACATGAGCGAGGCCAAGCGAGCGCAACTTGCAGAGTATTGGGGTACGAATACTCCCTTGATAGAGCGTTATCTGAATTGGTTCGGGGCAGTTCTGCATGGGGACTTGGGCACCTCCCTGCGTTACAACGCACCGGTTGCCCAAGTCATTGGCCAACGCTTTGCGACTTCGGCAATACTCTTGGCGCTGGCTTGGACAATCAGCGGCATCATCGGGTTTTGCCTAGGCATTGCGGCGGCCGTCTGCAAAGACCACTGGCCGGACCGCTGCATCAAGGCCTACTGCTTCTTGCTTGCCTCCACCCCCACCTTCTGGTTGGCGCTGATCTTTTTAACTGTGTTCTCGGTTTTGCTGGGCTGGTTTCCCTTGGGCTTTTCCCAACCGATAGGCTTGGCCGCTGGGCAGGTGAGCATTTTTGACACCATCCACCATGCCGTCTTGCCCGCCCTGACTCTAAGTATCATCGGCGTTGCCAACATTGCCCTGCATACCCGGGAGAAAACCATCGATGTCCTGCAAAGCGACTACGTGCGCCTAGCTCGGTCACGAGGTGAGGGGACTGCCTCGATCATCCGTCGCCACGGACTGCGCAACATCGCCTTACCAGCCGTCACCTTACAGCTGGCAGCGATTTCAGAGATCATCGGCGGCTCAGTGCTGGTCGAGCAAGTCTTCTCTTATCCGGGTCTTGGCCAAGCAGCGGTCACTGCCGGTTTAGGCAGCGATGTCGCCCTACTCGCTGCCATTGCCCTGTTTTCGGCTGCCCTGGTCTTTGTCGGCAACCTAGCGGCCAACCTGCTTTACGGCCTCGTCGATCCGCGTATCCGCCGTACGCGCTTAAAGGGCAGACGGTTTGGCCGCTCCCCCAGAAAAATCGAGGATAGCGCTGATGGTGCCTAAACGTCGAGCCACCGCCGGGATGCTGAACAGCAAGACCCTTTTCAACGGCCACCGTGCCGCTGGCGACTATGATACAGGGATGAATATATTGCATCAGCCGCTCATTAACAACACCGGCAATCGTCTAAGAACCTTGGTTACCCTAACAATTACCAGCATAATATTGATCTCTATAGTTATTGCTGGCATTTACCTCTATGGAACAGCAATGCATACTGATTTCGCCGCCAAGAGCCTAGGTCCCAGCCTGACCAACCCCTTTGGCAGCGACTGGATGGGGCGCAATATGCTGATCCGCACCGTGGCCGGGCTGGCTACCAGCATACTTGTTGGCCTGCTAGCTGCCACTGTCTCGGCAGCAATCGCCTTCATCTTAGGTGCCACTGCCGCCCTTGGCGGCAAAAAAGCCGACGCTGCCATCACTTGGTTGATCGATCTGATGCTGGGAGTGCCGCACATCGTCTTGCTCATCCTGATCTCCTTCGCCATCGGCCGTGGCTTTTGGGGCATCACCATCGGCGTAGCACTCACCCACTGGCCAAGCCTGGCCCGGGTCATCCGCGCCGAGATATTGCAGTGCCAAGAGTCGAATTTTGTGGCCTGCGCCCGGCAGCTTGGCCGCCGGCCGCTGCAGATCGCCCGCGACCATATGCTGCCCTACGTCTTTCCCCAGCTGTTGGTCGGCCTGATCCTGCTTTTCCCCCATGCCATCCTCCACGAAGCCGCCCTGACCTTCCTGGGGTTTGGCCTATCGCCGGAACAGCCCTCCATCGGCATCATCCTCAGCGAGTCGATGGGGCATCTCTCGGCCGGGATGTGGTGGCTGGCGCTTTTCCCAGGGTTAGCCTTGATCTTGGTGGTCTTATTGTTTGACCGCGCCGGCTCTTTGCTCCGCCGCCTGATCGACCCTTATCGCTCACAGGAATAGAGGATACGGCTATGGATAAGCCCGGACAAATGCCGCTTCAAGACAAAGTGCATGATCTGCTGGAGACACTGCAAATATCATCGCATCCCCAGCTGCCCCATAACACTGACCACTCCCAGGAGCCCTCGCACCATCACCATCTGCACGCCGCAGCCTCCCGCCACAGCCATGGCCACCATCTGCTGCAAGTCGAGGATCTGAGCATCAGCTTCTCGATGTATGACAGTACGGCCGAACACTATCTTTTAGCTCGCCACCGTCAGTCCCAGGTCATCCATAACCTACATATCAGTGTGCATACTGGCGAAATTGTTGCTATCGTCGGCGCCTCTGGCTCCGGCAAGACCCTGTTGGCCGATGCCATCATGGGGCTATTTGCAGCCAACGCAACGCTCAGCGGCCGGATCTGGTTTGACGGCGTGGAGCAAGATGCGGACTCCCTGCATGCACTGCGTGGCCACGGCATCTCACTTGTGCCGCAAAGTGTCAGCTGCCTTGATCCGTTGATGCGGGTAGGCCTACAGGTACAGGGTTTCGCCAGCGGCCGCCAGCGGCAGCAGCGCAGCCGCTGGCGGCTCGAGCGGCAGCAGCGCCAAGCCGAGCTTTTCGACCGCTATGGGCTGGATGAGGGC
>WRGR01000015.1 GCA_009787085.1 Actinomycetes bacterium | reverse complement strand
GGAGCGGGCGCGGGTATCGGTGCCGCCGCCGAGCCTGCGGCCGCCGCCGCCGAGCCTGCGGCCGCCGAGCCTGCCGCCGCCGAGCCTGCGGCCGCCGAGCGCACCATCACCGTTTTCACCACTCGTCCGGACACGCTCTACGGCTGCTCTTTCTTCCTGCTGGCACCAGAGCATCCCCTAGTAGACGAGCTGGTGGCCGGCACGGAGTTCGAGTCGGACATCCGGCGGGTACAGCAGGCTGCGGCCTTGGCCAGCAACGTCGAGAGGATCAATGGCGAGCGGGCCAAGCACGGGGCACCGACTGGTCGCTTTGTGCGCAACCCGGTGAACGGCGCTGACGTGCCGATCTGGGTAGCCGACTACGTGCTGATGGACTACGGCACCGGCGCGGTGATGGCCGTGCCATCAGGCGACCAGCGGGACTTCGAGTTCGCCCGCCAATACGGCCTGCCGATACCGCCGGTGGTGGTACCCACCGGTGACCCGTTGTACGTCGAGCTTCAGGGGGTCAGCGAGCGGCGGCTGGACGACGTGCCTTGGCCGGATGCCTACGACGGCCCCGGTGTCATGGTGCAGTCCGGTCCGCACACCGGCTTGGCTGGCGGCAAGGACTCCGAGGGTGCCGAAGCGGTGATCGAGAGCTTAGGTGCGGCAGGTAAAGGCCGGGCCTGTGTCAACTTCCGGCTGCGCGACTGGCTGATCAGCCGCCAGCGCTATTGGGGCAACCCGATTCCTGCCGTCTATTGTGAGCATTGCGGTATTCTGCCGGTGCCCGAGGCCGACCTGCCAGTGCTGCTGCCGATGGACATCGACCTAACTCGTGGCGAGTCGCTGGGCGGCCACCAGGAGTTCTTGAATGTCCCCTGTCCGGTCTGCGGCCGTCCGGCACGTCGGGAGACCGACACCATGGACACCTTTACCTGTTCTAGCTGGTATTACCTGCGTTATACCGATCCCCATAACCTTAACCTGCCTTTCGATAGGCAGACAGTCAACTCTTGGCTGCCGGTCGATCAGTACACCGGTGGCATCGAACACGCCATCTTGCACCTGCTCTATTCCCGTTTCTTCACCAAGGCTCTGCGCGATGCTGGGTTGCTGGACTTTGACGAGCCATTCTCCCGTTTGCTGACCCAAGGTATGGTGACCTTGGAGGGTGAGACGATGAGCAAGTCCAAAGGCAACGTCATCGCTCCAGAACCGATGATCGCCGCCTATGGGGCCGATGCCCTGCGCCTCTACATCCTGTTTATGGCACCGCCGGACAAAGACCTGGATTGGTCGCAAGAGGGTCTGGAAGGCATCCACCGCTTCTGTGTGCGCATCTGGCGGCTGGTTCACGACTTGCTGGGTCAAGCCGGCGAGGAGAGCCTGTTCGATGCGGCGGCGGCCAAGGCGGCGGCCGTCCAGACGCAAGCCACCGAGCGGGCTGCTGCCGAGCAGGCTGCCGCTGAGCTCGGCCGCCAGCGCCACCGGGTGGCCGATAAGGTCGGTCGCGACATCGAGCGCTTCAATTTCAACACGGCCATTGCAGCGCTAATGGAGCTGGCCAATGCCACCGGTGCCTACCTGCGCCTTTGCAGCGCCGAGAGGCGCAGCGCCGATCCGGGACGGGCGGCCTTTGACCGGGAACTGGCCGAGTGCGTCGTTAGGCTGATCGCGCCGATGGCGCCGCATATGGCCGAAGAGCTTTGGCGGGGAGCGCTCGGTCACACCACCAGCGTGCACCTTGAGACGTGGCCGGACTTCGACCCCGAACTAGCCCGCGCTGAGCAAATCGAGTATGCGGTGCAGATCAATGGCAAGGTGCGTGCCCGGTTGATGGTTGATGCCGATGCCCCGGCTAACGAGGTACAGGCCACAGCCCTGGCCGAGGTGGCCAGCTATTTAGAGGGGCAAGTGCCGAAAAAGGTTGTAGTGGTGCCAGGGCGGCTGGTGAATATCGTGGTCTGAGGCTCCATCCCCATAGCCTCCATAGAAGTTCCGAATTAATCAAGCTCCGGTCATTGTGGGCTCAGGGCCGCAATCTAAGTCGTTTTCTTGTAACCTTTTGGCCGCCATAAGGGATGTATAGGTGTTGGGAGTTCAAATGGAAGCAAAGGAACCAAAGACCATGGGAGATTTAGCGGCACTGCCAAAGACAGCCTTGACGTATGGGGAGGAAGGCTACGGCCAGCCGAGGGCGGCGAACGCGCCCGGGGCAACCGGGACGGACGGTCGGGTCGGCCGCGCCGGGCAAGGAGCCGCCGCCGGGGTCGCCACCGAAGGTGCGGCTGCTGCTGCCGAGGCCGTCACCAAGATAGAGGCAGCCTTCGTAGAGCAGATGCCCACGCACGATGCTGTGCAGCGCTACAAGAACATGGTCTATGCCATCGCCTTGACGCATAGCCGTCAGCGGGTCGATGCCGACGACGTGTTCCAGCAGGTGTTCTTGGTCTACCACCGCAAACAGCCGAGCTTTGAGTGTGAGGACCGCCGCCAGGCCTGGTTGATCACCACCACGCTGAACTGCGCCCGCCAAAAGACGGGATCCAGCTGGTCGCGGAAGGTGGTCTACCTAGGCGACGGGCTGGATGGCCAAGCGGCCAGCGAGGGTGCGGACTTCCGTTTTGTCAGCGACGACCAGGATGCTGTCTTCCAAGCCATGCGCAAGCTTCCCGACAACTATCGTATCGTGCTTTACCTCTTCTATTTCCAGGACCTGCCGGTCGCCCGTATCAGCGAGATATTGCAGATAGAGGCCGGAACGGTGAAGGTGCAACTGAACCGTGGCCGGGCAAAGATGAGGGAGATGTTGAAAGGAGCTTACTTCGATGAGCAATGATATTTTTAAGGAGATGCAGGCGCAGATGACTCCGGACGACGAGCTGCTTTCACACCTGGATGCCGCGCTGGCGAGCCAGGATGCCCAAGATGCCCAGGCCGGCCAGACGGAGCCAAGCGGCCAGCCGAAACCAGATGCCGAGCCGCACAAGCGTCTGCCAAAGCGCCATGACCGCCTGTTCGCGGTAGCTGCTTGCTTGGTCATCACGCTCTTGGTTTGTGGCGGCGGTATTCTGGCCAATATCCGTGGCACCTTCAACGGCCAGTTTGAGACTGGTGCGGCGGACAATACCTTTGCGCTCTCAGACGAATCCCTGCCTGTCGCTGCCGTTGCCAACTATGATCAAGTGTTCGCTGCGGTCGATAGCTGCTGGCAAGAAGAGTATGCCGACAGTGTCCGCAAAAGCGCTCCGGGAAATCAGGCTTTGACTGGGCCAGGCAGTGGCGCGATGTCCGATGCGATCGCAACACCGTCAATGGTATTGGAAGGACCGTCCAGCGCGGCATCGCCGCCTGTAGCGTCCGGCCCCTCTCAGGGTGTCAGTCCCTCAAGCGCCACTCCGGCCTATTCTGATACCAACAATCAGGTGGCCGAGGTCGACGAGGGCGACATCATAAAGACCGACGGGCGCTATATCTATACGGTGAGCAGCAGTTATGTCAGCAACGGTTCCCGTTATGTGCTCTCGATACTCAATGCCGCTGGCAAGGATTCCAGCAAGCTCTCGCAGCTCAGACTGTACAGCCCGGAAGATGACCCCCTGTCCGGTAAGCAAAGTGTCAGCTACTACGACATGTTTTTGGATGGCACGACCTTGGCGGTGGTATCGCAAATTTCCCAGAACTATTCTTCTTCCGTTGGCGATGCTATAAACAAGACCCGTGTGCAGCTCTTCGATGTCTCTGACCCCATAAATCCCAAGCCGGTTTGGGAATATGCCCAAAGTGGCACCTACTATCAGGCTAGGCTGACTGCCGGTAAGCTTTACCTGCTTAGCAGCTACTATCTGATGAACAGGCCGACAAAGGCCAAACCCGAGAGCTTTATCCCCAGCTATTGGGAAGACAACGGCCAGACCCTCTATGCGGCTCAGAGCATCAGCATTATGCCGGCCGTGAATGCCCCCAACTACTCCGTGCTGGGCAGCATCGATTTAGCCGGTCGTCGCTCAATCGATCGGGTCAGTGTGCTCGGCGCGGCTGACACTATGTATATGAGCACTAGCAACATCTATTTGGCCTCGGCATTCAATGGCAAGTCTGCCAGCCGAGCTGCCGCCGGGGGTTCGGGAAAGTTGGAGTACAGTCTTACCAGCCGTACCCAGATCATCCGGGTCGCCTTGGACGACGGCAATTTGACCGTGGCTGCTCAAGGCATTGTTGATGGCCAGCTGCTCAACCAGTTCTCATTGGACGAGTATCAAGATAACCTGCGGCTGGCAGTGACAATAGACAGGGTGAACTATCGGGAATACAATAGCGGTGTCTACGGCTCTTCGCCAGCACCCAGTTATTTCAGTTCGGAGCCGACTGTCAACGCCGTATTCGTGCTGTCGCCGAACTTGGAAGTCATTGGCTCGCTGGTCGGCTTGGCTCCAAATGAACGCATTTACAGCGTGCGCTTTATGGGCGACACCGGCTATGTGGTGACTTATCGCCAGACCGACCCGTTGTTCGCCATCGACTTGTCCAACCCGACTGCTCCTAAGCTGCTGGATGCCTTGAAAATCCCGGGCTTCTCCACCTATCTGCATCCTTGGGGCTCCGGCCGGTTGCTGGGACTAGGTGTGGACGACAGCGTCTATCGGGGCGACGGCAACGTCAAGCTCTCGATGTTTAACATCTCCGACCCCAAAAACATCAGCGAGGAGAACGTTTTCCCGGTGCCTGGCTATAGCATCGAAGCGCTCAATAACCATAAGGCCGTTTTGGCCGACCCGGGCAAGAACCTGATCGGCTTCGGCGACGGCCAAGGGAGATACCTTGTCTATTGTTATGGCGATGGTGGATTCCGGCAGCTTGCTGCTCTGGAGCTGGGAGCAATGCAGCAAGCCGCTCAGACAGCCTTGGCCGATAATGTCTACCTTTACTACGACACGAATTACGCTCGTGGCCTGTACGTTGATGACAGCCTCTACGTTTTCTCGAACTACTTCCTAGACGTTTACAGCCTACAGGATTTCCGTCTGGTTACCAGTTTAAAGATCGTCGAACCATACGACTACAACTCGCCACCGCCGACAATACCGATGCATGGGGGAGTTATGGTTGAGTGATGGAGGGGTTTGGTCGGGTAGTTCCAGGTGCTAATGTCCGGAGTCTATGCTACGTGCGGCATAGACTCCGCTGGCAGGTAGAGAATGCCATAACAAGGAACGCTTGAGAGGGGACGCATTGATGGGCACCAAGGAGTTGTCTAACCAACCGGGGCGCTGACGCTGGGTGCCTGTTTGCCTAGTCAGCCTGCTGCTGATTGCCGGGGCGGTGGTCGGCTTGGCCATGTTGCTGGGTGCCTCCCGCAACCCAGGGTTCATGTTTGGTGAAGGTGGCGGCTATGCCGTGCTGGGCAGCATCGGTCTTGCCGCCCACCAAGTCATCGGCCGCGCCAGATTTCTATCTCTTCTCCGAGAGCGACTTGGAGGTCTACGATATTAACACTCTCTGGCTAACCAAGCGTATTCAGATTATCAGCTATAAGGATCAGTACGGCAGAGACGGGGAATTTGTGCCGATAGATTAATCCGGAGCTTCCCTGATTCTTCCAGCATTCCTGTAACCTTTTGGGCGGTACAGACGATGTATAGGTATTGGGAGTTCAAAGTCTAGCTACTGAAAAGGAGTTTACTTCGATGGGTAAGGATAATTTTAGAGGTCAGCTGGCGATAGCTGCAAGCTTCTTCGTGCTGGTGCTTGTCATCTGTGGTGGCGTTGCCATGGGTGCGGCACAGAAGGCAGCTGGCAGCCACAGTGTCTTCGACGTGCTGACCGGTGCCTACTTCATTCAGACAGAGCCGGTGATAGTTGGCGCAGTCTCTGATTACAACGATGTCTTCACTGTGGTCAACAACAGTTGGCAAGAACGGAATTCTCGGCAGCATTACTATGGCGATGGCATCGTGCTCTCGTCAACGCCGGCAGCTACTGGTGATATGGTGGCGGCACCGGAGTCCATGGCCGCTTCGGGGGCAGCGGCGGCGGACACTGCGGCTTCACCTCAGGGACAAAGCGGCTCCGACCCGGTTTTCTCCGACACCAACAACCAGGTGGCGACAGTTGACGAAGGCGACATTGTCAAGACTGACGGCCACTACATCTACACCTTGAGCCGCAATTATGTTGATGGGAAAACCCATTACCGGCTTTCGATTGTCAAGCCCGCTGGCAAAGACACCGCCCTGCTCTGCAAATCGGAAATTTATGAGACCAATGCTGTTTCGGGTACCGGCAAAACTAGTGTCAGCTACTACGACATGTTTTTGGACGGGTCGACTTTGGCCGTGGTTTCCGGCGCCACGCGGTCGGGCTCGTGGCCAATTTATTGGTCTCAGGTAAAAACCCGTGTGCAGCTGTTCGACGTTTCTGATCCAACAAGCCCCAAGCAAGTTTGGGAATATGCCCAAAACGGCAACTTCAATCAGGCCAGGCTGATGGGAGGCAAGCTGTATCTGCTCAGCAACTATAATGTCAACACTGCCCCACAAGCTGATTACCCTGCCAGCTATACGCCAAGCTACTGGGAAGGCAACGATCAGATTGTTTGTGCGCCCCAAGACATAAGTATGATGCCGGTGGTCGATGCGCCCAGTTATTCCGTGCTGGGCAGTATCGACCTCGCCACCCGTCGCTCGTCTGGCCGCCTCAGTGTGCTCGGCGCAGCCCAAACCCTCTACATGAGCACCAAAAACATCTATTTGGCGGCTACTATCCGAAGTGAGGATGAGCAGATACCCGCTGTCGGCGACTCGCAGAATGCGAGGGAGTACAGCATCTCCAACCGTACCCAGATCACCCGGGTAGCTTTGGACAACGGCAGCTTCAAGGTGGCTGCCCAAGGTATCGTTGATGGTGCCTTACTTAATCAATTCTCGCTGGACGAGTACCAAGGCAACCTGCGGCTGGCGGTGACGGTCGATAAATCGACCCGACGGGTGTACGGTGGCTATGAGTTGCAGGACTATAGCGGCCCCGGCGCTGGCGCTGGCCCCGGCGCTGGCGCTAGCCCCGGCGCCGGTTCCGCGCCTGAGCCTACCCTCGCCACCAGTGTCACTCCCAGTGCTAGCTCCAGAAGCAACGCCCTGTATGTGCTGTCTCCGGAACTGAAGGTTATCGGCTCGCTGACCGGTTTGGCTGAAAGCGAGCGCATCTACAGTGTGCGCTTCATGGGCAATATCGGCTATATGGTGACTTACCGCGAGACTGACCCGCTATTCGCCATCGACCTTGCCAACCCCACGGCCCCCAAGCTGCTGGATGCCTTGAAGATACCGGGCTTCTCCACCTACCTGCATCCTTGGGGCGACAAGTTGCTGCTCGGCCTAGGCCGTGGCGACAGCGGCGGTTTTTGGGGGTTTAACGGTGTGAAGCTCTCGATGTTCGATGTCTCCGACCCGAAAAATGTCAGCGAGGCCGATGTCGTCTACGTGCCCGTCTCGAGCACCATAGCGCTGAGCAACCATAAGGCCGTTTTAGCCGATCCGGGCAAGAACCTGATAGGTTTCGGCGACTACCAAGGCCATTATCGTGTCTATGGCTATGGTGATAACGGCTTTGTGAAACTTGCTGATCTGGACTTGGCCGGCGGCAAGTGGGATCAGCACGGAAGTTATTACAACTACGATTCAGGCTCCATCCGTGGCCTGTACATCGACGACAACCTCTATGTTTTCTGTAACGCCTACCTCGACGTCTACAACCTGAAAGACTTCAAGCCGGTCCAGAGCCTGAAGCTAGTGGACGGCTGAGGGGCAGAAAGGCACGGCGATTACCTAGCTTCTGTCAGCTAGGGAAGCGCCGCCACTGACCACCCGCGTCGAAAGCGGCCCGTTCAAGCTCTGTATGGCCGACACCGGGCTGCTGAGCACGATGTCCGGGCTTCGGCAAGCCGACGTTTTGTCCGACTCCCCACATTACTTCAAGGGGGCTTTGGCCGAGAACTACGTGACCCAGCAGTTGGCGGCCAAGGGACACCGGCTCTTCTATTAGGCGAGCGGAAACAGCGCCGAGCTGGACTTCGTGGTTCAGGCCCAAGCCGGCGTGAGCGCCACCGCCCGACGTCGAGGCCACATAGACCTGGTTCACCTGCGGCAAAAGGCCGTTTTTCTTGGAGTGCCCGGCCGCCGCCATGCCCAGGAGGACTCGTAGCGCTCGGCCATCCTCCTGAAGGGGGCCCTGGAGACGAGGTTCAGCATCGAGACCGCCCAGGCCTGCCCCCCCGAAGGCCTCCTGCAGGCCTCCTGCAGCGGCTCCAGCGGGTCGTCTGCGCAAGCGGCGCAAAGTGCCCCAGCCCCGTACTCCAGCGCCAGCACCGGGGCGTCTACCCTCTTTTTGGGCGGCACCACCCCCTCCGGGGTCACCTTGCCCAAGTACGCCCCGGTGACCTTTTTGGCCCTCTTGCGCACCGGGCCCCATGCACTCCTGCGCTCGTAGAGGCAGTAGTTGCCCTTGATCTGCTTGATCTCACAGCCCTTTTTGAGATGCTGCTTGGCCCATCGCGGGGCCGCCATGGCTCCTCCAAACTATAGGCTTAATTAGGTCTATAGACTGGAGAAAACGCTACGCTATACCAAGCCGCTGCCCGCTGGGATGCAAGAACTCATCGACTACCCCTGCAACACCCCGGGCGGTGATATCTTTGACTGGTTCAGCAAAAACCGTGGTGGCATAGGCAAAGAGGAGATCAAGAAGGCTTTGCCAACCATTGAGCCAGAGTATCCAAAGAATCGGGTTGATTGACGGGTCTATCGGAGTAGCTGGAATATCCGGAGCAGCTGGAACTCACCGCATTCTTGCGTGGTCAAATTGCTGTATTAACTTGTAAAATGTGCTATGCTGGGCCACGATTGAAGTGTCAGCCCAGTCATGATAAAGCCAGAGATTGCCTTTCGACCCTTCATCTGACTCCCAAAGAAGTACAATGGTAAGACTATAAAAAAAGAGGGGGTAACTTGAGCGAAAGGAGCCTGCATGAAAACACTTTTTGTTGACCACAGCATCTGCTTGTCCTGCGAATCGTGCGCACTGGCCTGTGCGGTGGCCCATTCCCAGTCCAAAACCCTATATGGGGCGATAGCCGAGGAATTCCCGCCTCGTGCCCGTGTCCATGTGGAGGCGGTCGGCGGCGGTGGCTTCCCACTGCAATGTCGGCACTGTGACGACCCGCAGTGCGTCAAGGCTTGTGTGGCCAAGGCGCTCTACGTTGATGCTGTCAGCGGCACGGTGCAGCATGACGATTCACGCTGTATCGGCTGCACGATGTGTATCCTAGCCTGTCCTTTCGGGGCAATTGAAGAGCAGCCGGCCGCAGACAATAACTGTGCTATTAGCAAGTGCGACCTTTGTCAAGGGCTGGATGGCGAGCCGGCCTGTGTCAGCGCTTGTCCGACGGCCGCCATCAGCTTCAAAGAGCCTGACACCTACAGCAAAAACAAACGCCAAGCCTATTTGGTCGAGCTGACCAGTGTCGGCAGTGCCCAGTGATGAGGCACTGACGGTCAAACCGGATACTGTGCCGACGGCCCAAAAGATCAAACCGTTGGTTTCTTGAAAATGAGCAACCAAACCCCAAAGTAGACCCTAAAGGAGGGCCATTATGTCTGAACAACGTCACGACCATAGCATTTACGTCCAAGGATGCGCATGCGCCGACCAGCGCAGCGTTGATCCCGCAGTGGTGGAAATGCTGCACAAGGCGAGCAGCGAGCAGGTGGAGACCGTCCACGACCGCTATGCCGCCCAACTGCCGCAGTGCGGTTTCGGCGACCTCGGTGTCTGTTGCCGGATCTGTTTGCAGGGGCCTTGCCGGGTGAACCCCTTCGGTGAGCCAAAGCTCGGTGTTTGTGGCGCCGACGCTGACCTGATCGTTGCCCGCAACCTGCTGCGGACGATTGTCGGCGGTGCCGCATCGCACACCGACCACAGCTACATGGCCATCCACGCGCTAGAAGAGGCGGCCAAAGGCCAAGCCGACTATGAGATCAGAGGTCCGGAGAAAATCAAGACCGTTGCCGCCAAGCTGGGCATCCCCTTTGAGGGGCGCTCCGACAACGATGTCTGCGCCGATATCGTCGAGGCCGCCCATGCCGACTTCGGCAATAGCAGCCACCAGCCGATGCACTGGCTGGTGGCCACTGCCCCAGCGGAGCGTGTCGATAAGTGGCAGCAGCTGGGTGTGCT
>WRGR01000014.1 GCA_009787085.1 Actinomycetes bacterium | reverse complement strand
GCGGCGGCGGCAGCTGCGGCGGCGGCAGCCCCGGCGGCGGCAGCCCCATCGGCGGCAGCCCCATCGGCGGCAGCCGCGGCGGCGGCTTGGCCGGCTGCCCTGCTTTGCTCCGAAGCGGTACGCTTGGCCTCCGGGCAGATCAGCACCAAGGGCACTGGCGACAGCGAATGCGCTGTCCAGACATGCCCTTCGGCATCCTGCATCACGTCGGCGTTGCCATGGTCGGCGGTGACCAGTGCCACGCCGCCGGCCGCTTGAATAGCCGCGATGACCTGGCAAAGGCCCCTGTCGACCGCCGCCACTGCCGCCTCGGCAGCACTCTGGACACCGGTATGCCCCACCATGTCGCCGTTGGCGTAGTTGACTATGTAGACATCGGCGACGCCGCCTTCGATCGCCGCCACCAGCTGGGCAGTCACCTCTGGTGCGCTCATCTGGGGCTGCAGGTCGTAGGTGGCCACCTTCGGACTGGGGACCAAGATGCGCTGCTCGCCAGGCTTGGCCGCTTCGATGCCGCCGTTGAAGAAGAAGGTGACGTGGGCATACTTCTCCGTCTCGGCGATATGCAACTGCTTGAGGCCGAGGCTGGCCAGATAGTCGGCCAGCACGTTCTTCGGAAAACTCTTGGGAAAGACCACCTCAGCACCCAGCTCGGCAGCAAAGGCCGGGTCGTACTCTGTCATGCAGAGGTAGTCCACCTTGGGCACCACCGGTCGCTCAAAGCCGTCGAAGCCCGGATCCAAGAACGCCGAGGAGAGCTCACGCGCCCGGTCGGGGCGGAAGTTGAAGAAGAGCACCAGGTCGCCGTCGACCACTCCCCGGCCGTCCAAGGCCTGTGGCTCGACGAACTCGTCGAACACCTCTTGCTCGTAGCTTTGGCGCACCAGCTCTACCGGGTCGGCTCCGAAAGCATGTAGCACGCCCTCAGCAGTTGGCGTAACCATCGCCCGCCACGCCCGCTGAACCCGCTCCCAGCGCTTGTCACGGTCCATGCCCCAATAGCGGCCGCCGATGGAGGCGATGCGGGCATTGCAGCCTGGGTGCCGCTCGGAAAGACCGTGCAGGAAGTCCCTGGCCTGTTGCACGAAGCCCGCCCCGCTCACCAAAGCGACATCCCGACCGTCAAGGAAGGCATGCAGTGCAATGCCTTGGACACCGAAACCAGCGGCCATCTCCGCCACGGCCTCCATATGCTGCTGGCGGGAATGGACGCCGCCGTTGGAGCAAAGTCCGGCCAAGTGCAGCTGTCCGGCTCTGGCCACTAGGCGCTGAAAGGCCGAAACCAACACCGGATTGGCAAGTAGCGAACCGTCCTCGCAGGCCAAGTCGATGCGGGTCAGCTCTTGGTTCACCACTCGTCCGGCACCAATGTTCAGGTGTCCGACCTCGGAGTTGCCCATCTGACCGTCAGGCAACCCGACCGCCCGGCCCGAGGCCTGAAGCTGGACGCACGGCCAGCTGGTGTCACTCATCAGCTCGTGCAAGAAGGGGGCGTCTGCCCTGGTGACCGCATTGCTCGGGCTGTCCGGAGCGATGCCGATGCCGTCGAGGATGGCCAGCAGTGCCGGTGTTCTCATTATTGGTCCCTCCAGAGCTGCACCATTTGACTGAAGGCCTGGGCATCCAAGGAGGCACCGCCGATCAGGCCGCCGTCCAAATCGGGCTGGGGCGCGAACATCGCGACATTGCCAACGTTCAGCGAGCCGCCGTAGAGGATGCGCAGACGCTCTGCCACATCGCCGAACAGCTGCCGCAGACAGTCCCGGATCGCCGCCGCCATTCGTTGAGCGTCCTCGGGGGTGGCCGCCGCCCCGGTGCCGATCGACCAGATCGGCTCGTAGGCCACCGCCAGCTTGGCGGCCAAGGCGGTGTCGACCGTACTCAAGGCCGCTTTGACCTGCTGCAACACAAAATCCTCAGCGGCCCGCCGACCGCGCTCGCGAACCTCGGCCGGCTCGCCAACACAAAGTATCGGCGCGATACCGCCGTCCAGCAGGGCCTCTAACTTCCAAGCTACTTCTTGGTCGCCCTCCCTGAACATTTGGCGGCGCTCAGAGTGGCCGACGATGCAGAAGCGGCAGCCGACCGCCGCCAGCATCCGTACCGAGATGGCACCGGTGTATGCCCCATCCGGCCGCCAATGCACATCTTGGGCACCGAGCCTGACCTCTGAACGGTCGTACTCGATTACCGTGGCCACTTGCTTCAGATCGATAAAGGGCGGGCAGACCACCACCTCGTGGCTGTCCATCTCCCCCGGGTTTAAGCGGTTCAAGATGTCCTGCATCAGCAAGACGGCTTCGACCGTCGTCTTGTTCATCTTCCAGTTGGCAACAATCAGTGGAGTCCGTTTGCTCATGATTCCTCCAAAACGGATATACCGGGCAGGGTTTTGCCCTCCAAGAGCTCCAAAGCCGCACCGCCGCCAGTGGAGATAAAGCTCACCAAGTCGTTGTAGCCGAACTTGTTGATGGCAGCAATACTGTCGCCGCCACCGATAATCGTAGTAGCCTTTTGGTTCATGGCCACGGCCATGGCCACCTGACGGGTGCCTTGAGAGAAGGGCTCAAGCTCAAAAACGCCCATCGGGCCGTTCCAAAAGACGGTCCTGGACTGTTTGATAACCTCGGCATAACGCTCGAAGGTCGCCGGACCGATGTCTAAGCCCATCATATCGTGCGGTATGGCATCGATGGCACAGATGGCAGTTTCAGCATCCTTGCTGATCTTGTCGGCCACCACCACGTCACTAGGCAGCATTAGCTCTACGCCACAATCTGCTGCCTTCTTCAACATTTCGGCAGCCCGTCCCACCCAGTCGGCCTCCATCAACGAGGCACCAACCGGGTGTCCGGCAGCCGCTAGCAGCGTGAAACACATTGCGCCGCCGATGAGCAGGAAGTCGACCTTGTCCAGAAGCGAATCGATTACTTGGATCTTGTCTGAGACTTTGGAGCCGCCGAGAATGGCGGCAAACGGCCGTTCCGACCGGTCAAGCATCCGGTGGAAGGTCTCCAATTCGCGGTAAAGCAGAAAACCAGCGTAACTGGGCAAAAACTCGGTAATACCGGTAATCGAGGCATGCGCCCGATGAGCAGCGGCGAAGGCATCATCGACGTAAACCTCAGCTAGAGAGGCCAGTTCCCGGGCAAATTCCGGGTCGTTTTGCTTCTCTCGGGCATCAAAGCGCAGGTTCTCCAACATCAACACCTCACCGGGCAAAAGTGCCTCGACATCGGCCGTGGTCTGCATCCCCAAAACATCATGGGTCAGGCGAACCTTCTTCTTCAGCATCTTGCCCAAAGTGTAAGCGATGGGGGTGAGCGTGTAGGCGCGCTCATAGCCCTGCCCTTTGGGGCGACCTTGGTGGGCGATAACGATGATCCGCGCCCGATTGTCGATCAAATAACGGATGGTCGGCAACACCGAGCGGATACGTGTGTCGTCAGTGACCTTGCCGTCCTGTACCGGCACGTTGAAATCGACACGCAGGATTACCCGCTTTCCTTCGACCTGAGCCTCGTTGACCAGTTTCATAATTTCTCCCTTTGGACTCTCTCAACCCTTGAACATGATGGCGGCCAAGTCCGCACAACGGCTGGCATAGCCCATCTCGTTGTCGTACCAAGCTACGCACTTAACGAGGCTGCTACGGTTGCCTAAGACCATGGTCAGGCCAGAGTCGAAAACGCAGGAATGGCTATTGCCAATAACATCGACCGAGACGATCGGGTCAGTGCAGTACTCTAGGATGCCCTGCATCGGCCCGGCAGCCGCTGTCTGCATGGCCGCATTGACCTCCTCGACGCTGACCTCACAGGCCAGCTCCACCGTCAGGTCGACCATCGAGGCATCGGGGGTCGGCACGCGGGTGGCAAAGCCGTCCAGCTTGCCCTTCAGCTCCGGCAGCACCAGCGATACCGCCTTGGCAGCGCCAGTGGTAGTGGGGATCATCGAAAGGGCAGCCGCCCGGCCACGGCGCAGGTCCTTGTGCGACCCGTCCAAGATCACCTGGTCGTTGGTGTAGGAGTGAATGGTGTTCATGTAGCCCCGGACGATGCCGAAGCTGTCCAGCAGCACCTTGGCCATCGGTGCCAAACAATTGGTGGTACAAGAAGCATTCGAGACGATATTGTGCCTCTCCGGGTCGTAGACAGAATCGTTGACGCCCAGCACAATGGTGGCATCTTCATTTTTGGCCGGTGCGCTGATCAGCACCTTCTTGGCACCGCCGGCGATGTGCCCTTGGACTTGTTGGGCATCGGTGTTCTTGCCGCTGGCCTCGATGACGATATCCACATCAAAGGGGTGCCAGTCAATCTTGGTGATATCACGCTGGTAGACGCCGCCGATGCGCTGGCCGTCTAAGACGATGCCGTCCTCCAACTTCTCCACTTGGTTGAAAAGCCGGCCATGCACTGAGTCGTACTTCAAAAGGTTGGCGATGGCATCTATCTTGCTCAGGTCGTTTAAGGCCACCACCTCGAACTCGTCGCGTTTGGACATGATGTGGGTAAGAAGGCGCCCGATGCGCCCCATACCGCTAATACCTACTCTGATTGGCATTCTGCTACACTCCTTTCCGTTTGGCCGGGTACCTGACCCGACCCGTTTGACTGCCAGTTCGGCTTGTCTTGGTGGCTGGCATAATTTCCCAACAGCGCTTCCCTATGACAAAGCATCCCATCGTGCTTTCTTCAACGTTGGCTTCTCCCCTCTGCATCCTCTGAGTCTTCCACATCTGCAGCTGCCAGCTCGCGCACCAAAGCCTCGATCCGGCGCACTCGGTGATAGACCGCTGATTTGGACAAGGGCGGGTTGGCAAGTTCGCCTAATTCCCTAAGCGATGCTTGCGGATGCCGACAACGCAGCTCGGCCAGCTGGCGCAAGGCCGGCGGCAGCTTGTCCAAGCCCTGCCTCTCGTCCAAGAGGCGGATGGCACGCACTTGGTCCATCGAGGCATCGATAGACTTGGCCTGGTTGGCCATCTCGGCGTTCAAGCGCCGGTTCACATCGTTGCGCAAAGATTTAGTGACCAGTACGTTCTCCACGGTCAAGCGGGAATTCACCGCACCTACAAAGGTCAAAAAGTCGGTGATTGGCTCGGTGCCCTTCAAGTAGACTACCCAGGATGAGCGGCGCATCACCGAACGCGCCGTAATGCCGATGGCCAAGAGCAGGGCGACCAGCCCGTTGGCCAAGCCTAGATCCGGACAAGCCAGTTCGAAATGGAAGTCGCCCTGGGGGTTGGATATGAAGCCGCCGCCGAGGAAGGCACCGCGCAGGTAAGCCGCCAGCCGCTCTTGGCTGTCCACCAAGCGCGGGTCGATGCCTCGGTAAAGGCCGTCATCACTTAAAACGTGAAGGTCGTTCAATGCCTGTTTCAAGCCGATCTGGGCAGGAACGGTAATCAAATAGCTGTAGGTGCGGTGCAGACTGCTACGGCGGGTGGTAATCTCGGTCTTCATCTGGTAAACACCGTGCAGCAAACGTACAACTTTACGAGCGACCGCTGCCGTCTCCGTGGCTATCTCTAAACGACAAGCACCGGTGACATGTCCTTGGACGCTAATCAGCGCCGCCAGCTCGGTTTTCTGGGCACCCAGCTGCTCGGGCATGATCCTTGATATCTCGTCTTTTACTTCAGCGGTGAAGGACATAGCTCCATAATCCCTCGCAGTACACCGGCCAATGCACCCACATCATGCCATGTCGGTCGCAGCGGGTCGATCAAATCGGCGGCTATAACATGAATGCCGTAGGCACCAAGATGACGGTAAAATGCATCGTCTATCATAACCCGACGGATAATGTTCGCGTTAGCCACAAGGCTGGTTGGTTTGCAGGCGGTCGGCGCCGCGTCGCTGCCCATCTGCCGCAGCAGATCATCGCTGATCCTCTCAAATACTGCAGTGCTGCTGCCTTTTGCGGCCGCCGGCTCTTTGGGGGCATGGACGACGACGAAGTCCAATAAGCCATACATGCCATGTTGGAGCAGGGCATCGACATGCTCTAGGGCGGTCATCCCCCATGTCTCGCCCTGCATGTCAGCTAAGGAGCAGAGGAAAACAGTGCGAGCCAAGCTGCAACGGATAGCTTCGATAACCCCTGGCACCAACAAATTAGGAATTATCGAAGTAAACAAGGAGCCTGGCCCCAAGACGATCAGGTCGGCCTGGCGAATGACCTCCAAGGCCGGTGGATAGGCTGCAGGGCTGCTTGGTCGCAGGGTGACCGAGGCCAAGGCACAGTCAGCAGTCGTCAGCGCGGCCTGCCCTTGGTGGCGGCGGCCATCATGGCTCACCCCGTCAAGCTGGACGCTCACCAGGGTAGACGGATAAACATGGCCTCGAGCTTGAAGCAGTTGCTCACAAAGGGTTACAGCAGCAGGAAAAGATCCCGATGCCTCGGAGAGTGCCGTCAACACCAAATTGCCGAGGCTATGGTCGTTGGCATAGGAGAAGCGCCGGGCAAAGGCTAAGGACCAATGGCTTTGGGGGTCGGCGGCCATGGCAATCAGACATTTGCGGATGTCGCCAGGCGGCAAGACGCCGCTGTGCTCCCGGAGCATACCGGTAGAGCCGCCGTCATCAGCCATGGCAACAACAGCAGATGTCTCCGCCCCCAGTGAGAGCAGGGCACGAATGCTCACTGGGGCGCCGGTACCGCCGCCGATGACCACTGCCCGGATGCGTCTCTCGCTCACAGGTGCCTCAGATGACTTCTGCCAGCGGCAGATCGCGATGGGAAACGGCAACCTGGTATCCGGACTGTCTGAGTATTTGGGCTGTGGCCTCAGCCAAGACGACGCTGCGATGCTGGCCGCCGGTACAGCCGACACAGATCATCAAACTGTTCTTTCCTTCTGCCAAATAACCCGGCATCAACACTTCCAACATTGCCTTCCAAGCTTGGAGAAAATGCTCGGCTTCTGGTTTGCCCAGCACGAAGCGGCGCACCTCATCGTCCAGCCCAGTCTTGGTGCGAAGCTGCTCGTTCCAGTAAGGGTTAGGCAAAAAGCGCACGTCCATCACCAGGTCAGCCTCCAGCTCCGGACCGTATTTGAACCCGAAAGACTGCACGTTCACCTCCATCTTGGACTGCTCGTTGTTGTAGTCGAAAAGCCTGCGGATGGAACGGCGCAGTTCGCGTGGCTCAATGGCCGAGGTGTCCAACACGTAGTCCGCCAACTCCCGCACCCCGGCCAAAAGCTTGCGCTCCCGGTAAATGCCCTCGGTCACGGTCATCCCCTCACCACTCAGCGGGTGTCTACGTCTAGATGTCTTATAGCGTCGCAACAAGACATCGTCAGCAGAGTCCAAATAGAGCACGGCAACGGAGATGCCGGCATCCCGGATATGCGCCAGCTCATCGGTCAGCGCGCTGAAAAACTCCATGGCGCGAATGTCACAGACTACAGCCAGTTTTCGTTTGCCGTCGCTGTTCAAGCCGGCCAAAGTGACTAGGCTGATCAGCAGGGAGGGCGGCAGATTGTCTATGCAAAAATAACCTAAATCTTCAAAAGTATGCATAGCCTCAGTGCGCCCGGCACCTGACATGCCGGTAATCAACACCACTGTAGGATCACGCTTTTCTTCCACTTTAAACCCCTCTCATTTTCATCTGCTCATCACTATGCAGCTGTTCGAAAACCGCCCGGGCGACATCTGCCGGGATATCGTCTACTGACCGAATTTCCTCCAAGGTTGCCGCCTTCAGCCGCTTCAATGAACCGAATGCCCGAATCAGCTTGGCGCGGCGAATGGGGCCCAGGCCAAAAACATCGTCCAAAACACTTTTTCGTACTGACTTGCCACGCAACTCACGATGGTAGCTGATAGCGAAGCGATGCGCCTCGTCACGCACCCGCTTCACTAGGTAAAGTGCCGCCGAGCCGCTGGGCAGCACCACAGGCGCCGCCCCGCTCCACTCGCAGAACAGCTCTTCGTCCGACTTGGCCAAACCGGCACATGGCAGCCCTAAGCCGAGCCGTTTCAGCTCCTGTAAGGCCACGTTCAGCTGGGGTCGGCCGCCATCGACAATCACTAGGTCGGGAAGCGTTCCAAAACGCTGGTCTTGCACTCTCTCCGGGGCGAAGCGGCGTTGGAAGACCTCGCGCATCATGGCCACATCGTTGGCCTCGCCAGTCTGAAGGCGGATCCTAAAGCGCCGGTACTGGGATTTCTCCGGTTTGCCAGCACTAAACACCACCATCGAAGCCACAGAATAGGCACCATGGATAGTCGAGATGTCAAAGCTCTCGATGCGTAGCGGCGGCTTGGGCAAGGCCAAGGCGCTTTCCAGTTGGAGCAGGGCATTATTGATACGCTCCTCATCGTAGCGGCTGCGTACCTTGTAGCGGTTCAAGCTGTGATGGGCATTGCGTTTTGCCAAGTCCAACAACTCGCGCTTCTCGCCACGTTTCGGCACTGCCAGCCGTACCTTGGCACCATGGCGGGAGCCTAGGCGCCGGGTCAGCCAGCCCGCTATCAGCTCCGAGTCCTCGGGGAGGGCGCTGAGCATCACCAGAGTTGGTATTGAGCTGGCACTCTCATAGTAGCGCATCAGAAAGCCTCTCACCAGTTCACTTTCACCGATATCCTGGCCTTTGTCCAACACAAACTCGTTGGCCAATAACACCAGTCCCTCCCGCACCGAGAGCACTTGGACGCCGGCAATGGACTCCTCCCAGAAAAAGCCGATGACATCAGCAGAGAAATCGCTGGGTAGCTGCACCACCTGCCGATCTTCCAAAGAGCGGATAATGCCGATACGGTCACGGATACGGGCGGCTTTCTCGAAGTCCAGCTCGGCGGCGGCCGCCGCCATGCCCTGCTCCAACTCGAAGATAAAGGCACGGCGTTGGCCGGAGAGGAAGCTGGTGACCCGCTCGACTTGCTTGGCGTATTCTTGCGGCGTACAGGCACCGCTACACGGGCCTGGGCCTAAGCCAACATGGTAGTTGAAACAAGGCTTGCCAGCGGCGATAGCCGTGGCTGTGGCGGCGGTCGCTGCCGTGGCTGTGGCGGCGGTCGCTGCCGTGGCTGTGGCGGCGGTCGCTGCCGTGGCTGTGGCGGCCCTGTCCGCTGCTGCCGTGACACCGGCTTTGTTCGCCGCCAGCGCCT
>WRGR01000013.1 GCA_009787085.1 Actinomycetes bacterium | reverse complement strand
CTACACGGTGACCTTCACCGATGGCCAGGGTAACACGCTGAAGGTTCAGCCCAACATCCCCTCCGGCGGCAGTGCCACGGCACCGGCCACACCGACTCGCCCCGGCTACACCTTTGCTGGCTGGGACAGGGGCTACACCAACGTTACCCAAAACATCACGGTCAATGCCCGTTGGACGCTCAACCCGGCACCTCCGGTTATCCCGCCCGTGGTTACCACCCCCGTGGTTCTCACGCCCACGCCTGTGCCCACAGTACCGCCTGCGCCCGGTTTTACGGTGATCTTTACCGACGGCGATGGCAACGAGCTTGACAGGCAGACGGTTCCCTCTGGTAGCGATGCGATTCCGCCGGCCGACCCGACCCGCGCGGGCTATGTCTTCAACGATTGGGACAACGACTACACCAACGTCACTAGTGATGTCACAGTTAATGCCACTTGGGTGCCGCGCACCTTTACAGTGACCTTCACCGATGGTGGTGGTAACATTATCAACACTCAGACGATCCCCTATGGCGGCTCTGCCGTTGCGCCGGGTGCCCCGACCCGTGGGGGCTATACCTTCAACGGCTGGGATAGCGACTACACTAACGTTACTGGCGACATTACGGTTGGGCCGCTATGGACGATAGTTGATCCGGGTCCGCCGCTTGAACCGGGCTTGAACACCGACTACTGGTCGCTGTTCGACCTGATCTGCACCGTGCTGGCCGTGTTGCTGGCCGTGGTGGCCTTGTTCCGGCCGCTGGTCAACAGCCGCAGCGAAGAGGATGCCCGGAAGCGCCAACAGCGCCAGCAGGCCAAGGGCGGCGGCAACGCCGACGGCGAGTACACCTACCGCAAGCCGCGTCTCTGGTCGATACTGCTGGGTGTCATCGTTGGCATTCTGCTGATCTTCCTCTTCATCTGGACGCAGGACATGCGTCTGCCGATCGACTTCTTCGACGAGTGGTCGTGGCTGTTCTTCATCGGCCTGCTGGCTGGTGCGATATTCACCATCTTGGCCATCAAGAAGGCTGACGACGAGCTGGACGACGAGCAGCAGGCCGGCACCGCCGGTGCTGGCACCGCCGCTGGCAAGCAGGGTCAGGCAGGGGCCGCCGCCTGACGCGCTGTCCTGCACCCGTAAGCGCACGGAGTGTCCCGCGCGAAGTGGTGCGGGACACATAGAAGAGTCGAGCATGCCGGTGACGGTGTCGGTGGTGCCCGGGTCGTAGACTACGGCTAGGCTTTCCTATGCTTATCTTCCTTCTTGCCAGCCCGCCCCCTAGGGGAGGGCTGGCGAGCTGGTGTGCGAATGCGGGTCAGCCGGAGGCGGCCTGACAACGGCCGGTCGGGCAGGGTATAATGGCAGGACGCAGAAAGCAGCCAAGCCGTCGTCGAGTGCCAGGTCGGCATCCAGGACTTCTTCCTGGAGCGGGCGCTGTACTACGCGGCACGGCACTACACGGACGGCGCTGGAGCAATGTGGTTTTTCCCACCTGCCTAGGGCCGGTGACCAAGAGGTTGTGTGAGGGTGGCATGAACCTCCTTGGCCAGTTCGATGGCGATATCGAGGTTGCGTCTGCTATTTTAGGCCAACGTTTACAGAGAATGTATCTCTTTGCCTGTGCGCAATATCTCTTTGACAAAGGGGTTGTCCATTTTCATTTCTGATGTTGGGAACACGTGCGGCTCAATGTCAACACCGCGATATTTGCGCAACAGACGCATAAGCTTCATCATAATGGCAATTGATGAGCAGTTATGTCATTTTTCATACGAATAGCTTCTTCACGAGTTGCTTCGGTAAAGCTTAATTCTGGCGATTTTTGCCATGCGCACATGAGCGAACGCGAAGCACTGACAATGGCGCCTAAGCCGTTTTCATCGAACGCTCCAGCAACACTTTTTCCGCTGCCGCCTTGAGTGCCATAACCAGGAACAAGGAAAAACAGCTTACTGAATTCTCTTCGCAATTCCCTTAATTGTTCAGGATAAGTAGCTCCTACCACTGCTCCCACACCGCTGTATCCAGTTTTTCCTGGCAATGAATCGCTCCATTTATCGCAAAGAAGCGCCATTGTTTCGTATATGGTTCGGTTTTCAGCCTTTACATCTTGCAAGTCACCCGAAGAGGGGTTGGATGTTTTTACAAGAACAAAAACCCCCTTGTCTTGCTCTTGGCAGACCTTTATTACGGGTTCGATCCCGTCAGAGCCAAGGTAGCCGTTTACGGTCATCGCGTCGCACCCAAAAGGGGCATACAACTCATCATCAAGCCCCACAGTTCCTAGCCATGCGTTGGCATAGGCTTCCATTGTTGATCCTATATCCCCACGTTTGCAGTCGGCAATCACAAACATTCCCTTTGATTGTGCGTAAGCCACTGTTTTTGCCAACGCTCGAACGCCTAGCCAGCCGTAGGCCTCATAAAAGGCAACTTGGGGTTTTACGGCCGGAATGATGTCGCTTACAGCATCGATAAGCGCCTTGTTGAAGCAGAGAATAGCATCGGCGGCTCCCTCTGGCGTTTGGCCAAAACGCCTATAGGACTTCTCCTTGAGCTCAGGTGGGATATAGCCGAGCTTAGGGTCGAGGCCCAGCACCGTTGGGTTCTCCGTCGTCACTATTTTCGATATCAAACGGTCAAATGACACAAAACACCTTCCTGTTCAGATAAGTAACGAGAAGGGGCGCGAAGGTCTGTAGCATTGCCTCTGTAGCGCCCGTCTTGTCATTGTACACACTTTCCCTTCATGTCATCAGGTGCGCATCGCCGGCCGCCGCCCCTCGCTGGCCGCCGCGCATCGCCGGCCGCCGCCCCTTACCCGAACAGCACAAAATGGTTCTTGTGGTAGTCGATCAGGCCGTCGGCTTTCATGCGTGACATCTCTGCCGAGAGGGCGCTGCGATCCACCGAGAGGTAGTCGGCCAGCTCTTGGCGATTAAAGGGGACGTCAAAGCCCTGTTGCTGCTGCGTCTTGGACTGTTCCGAGAGGTAGGACAGCAGTTTTTCGCGAATGCTGCGTTTGGTGATGTGCTCGATTTTATCCGTCAGCATGATCACCTTGTGCGCCAGCTCACAGAGCATGTTGCTGATCAGTTGGGAGTGAAAGGCGCAGGAGTTGGGGCAAGTCGAGATGATGCGCGAGAAATCAATGAAACAGACCAGCGCATCCGCTGCCGCCAGCACCGTGACTGGCATGGTGCTGATGCCGCCGCAGACGAAGGCTTCGGCGAACATCTCGCCGCTGCTGACCTCGGCTATGATGTTACTGTTGCCCCAAGCATCGTTTTTGATAACGTGCACACTGCCGTAAACGATGATGCCGATGCCACGGGCGTGGTCGCCAACGAAATAGATGGTTTGCCCCTTGCGGTACCCCACAAACCGGCAACCCAGACAGTTGACCAGTGCCTCAAGCTGATTTTCGGCGATCCCATTAAACAAGGGCGAGCGCTTGATCAGGGGCAGGATGTTCTGCATTTCGGGCATGCCTAATTACCTCCGTTGTAAATCACACTGACTGGTCTTCCCATAATAGTATCGTTGGCCTTGGTGTTCAAGGGGTGGAGAAGGTTCTCCAGTAGCCTCACAGGCTTACCTCGCTCTACTAGGAGTTTCCATAAAAAATCCATAAAATCTGCCGTTTGTCCTGATGGAAAGCAGTCCAAAAACCAGATTTAGGGGGCATTTTACCTTGATAATAGCTGCCAAGAAGCTATACTGAGATTACGTTGCGGTGGTAAGCCCGCCAAGGTTGAAAACAGCAAAACCAGCCCTTGGCAGACAGAAATAAGAGGCCGCCGCCGCCAGTATTTTTTTGAAAAATGCCTTCAGGTGAAGGCTTGTTTTAAGGAACGGTCATCTGATGGAGAGCTTGCGGTAGGTGTTGCTCCGGAAGAGCTTCTAAAGGTGAAACTGCAAGGGGCGTGTAAACACTATTTGATAAGGGGGCACTGAAATGAAGTCTTATAGGAGATAGCGTGGGGGCCTTTCGCAAGGCCCCAGGAATCCAAAACCGTGATTGGAATAAGGGTATAAAACCCCGGGTAGGCTTCGTGCGGGCAGACGTTAGGTTAATTTGACGGCAGCCTGGAAAGATGAAGGCTTAGGTTTGCAGCGGCTCAAAAGGGCAGCATCCCAGAAGGGCATCAACCCGGGACTATCTTTTTTGTAAGTGAGGCTGGAGGCGAGGCATGTGTGCCGTCGGCGCTATTGACAGTATGAATATCAAATACTAGTAAGCTAGAGAAACACTAAATAATAATGTATTTGATATTGTGGCCAATTCAATTGCCAACAAGGCGTAGGCGGGCTTCGCCTCAGCTTCACGAAAAACAGGTATTGAACAGGTACTAAGGAGTATCAAAATCCAAACACGCAAGGGGCGTAATTGAGCTAAAGGGGGCTCGATATGAAATATGTTAGGGATAAGGAGAAGAACGAGGTTCGCAGCAAGGCTAAGGCAGTAAAAACCGGTTGGGTTCGGGGACGCAAGTCCGTCATCGCCATATTGGCGCTGCTGCTGGCGGCATATGCAGCGCCCGTTGGTCAGGCTGGCGTTGCTGCCAGCCAGCTCCAGCCTGCCGCCGCCCAGGGGGCCACCGCCGCCGGGGTCGCCGATGCTGCTGCCGCTGCTGCCGCCGCCGCCGCTGCTGCTGCCGCCGCCGCCGCCGCTGGCTATACGGTGACCTTTACTGACGGCCAAAGCAACACCATCGGTGGCTCGCAGAATGTTCCCAATGGCGGCAGCGCCACGCCACCGGCCAACCCGGACCGCTCCGGCTATACCTTCAGTGGCTGGGACAAGCCCTATACTGGCATCAGCAGCGACTTGCAGGTCAATGCCACTTGGCAGCCCAACAGCTATACGGTGGCCTTTACTGATGGTCAGGGTGGCGTATTTGACTCTCAAACGGTGGAATATGGCAACAGTGCCGCTGCTCCGGCCGTGCCACCACATCCTGGCTATTATTTTAGTGGCTGGGATAAACCTTTTACCAAGATCATTGGCGATTTGGTAGTCAATGCTACTTGGGTGCCGATCGACTATGCGGTGACCTTCACCGACGGCCTCGGCAAAACCATCGGCGGACCGCAGAACGTGCCTTTTGGCGGCAGCGCCACGCCGCCGGCCAACCCGGACCGCCCCGGACACACCTTTGCCGGTTGGGACAAGCCATACACCAACATCAGCGGCGACCTGCAGGTCAACGCCGCTTGGCAGGCCAACACCTACGTGGTGACCTTTGAGGACGGTCAGGGTGATGTGCTAACCCAACAACGCGTACAATACGGCGACGATGCCATGTCACCGCCTGTGCCGAGGCTTTCCGGATATGGTTTTGGTGGCTGGGACAAGCCATACAATAACATTACTGGCGACTTGGTAGTCAACCCGATCTGGATCCCTCTTGCCGAGCTGCTGGCTCCGCCTGTGCAGTTGCCGATACCGCCACTCGCCAACCGATCTGCCGCATCGCCGGTTGCCCAAGACGGGTCTGCCGGTCTGCGGGATCTGCCGGAAGTGCTGAACGTATCCCAAACGCCGCTGGCAGCTCCATCCAGCACTTTGGATGCCAGCAAGATCACCAACATCCAAGCCGATGACGTGCCGCTTTCCCCGCCCAGCATTGGCCATTGGTCGCTGTTCGACTTGATCTGCACCATGCTCATTTTGCTTACAGCGTTAGTGACGACCCTCCGACCGCTGTTTTATTCCCGCAAATACGAAGAGGATGAAAAGAAGCGGCAACAAAAACTTCAAACCCAAAGCCGCTACCCCGATGCTTACAGTGCCGCCTATGCTGCCTTCATGGCTAACGGCTTCGGGGACGTTGGTAGTGAGGAAGAGGAAGCGGCGGGGGGTCAACTTTACAAAACCCGTTCTTGGGCAGTGGGGATGGGGGTGATCGTGGCATTGATGTTGATGGTACTGTTCGGTTGGACGCAAGACATGAGCTTGTCGATGACCTTCTTCGATTACTGGTCGTTGGTTTTCTTCATCGGTTTGATGCTTAGCGTGGCCTTCACCATCCTGGCCATGCGGAAAGTCAATGAGGGCGACGGGCAGGGCAGCATGAGATTGCCGAGTATGCATGGCCAGTCGACAGCCTAAGACAGCGTAAATGTGTACGTCTAGCTGGCTGAAAACTTGGTTGCCCGGTCGGACACAGCTGGTAGGAATTGACTCTGGCGGGCAAACATTGACATTTGATGGTGGTGGGAAGAGGCATGAGCAAGCACTAGTTAGCAAGCAAGCATAATGTCTCAGAAACAAGCGTAATCAAAAATTGAACACTACTGTTTTAATGGGTTGAGTTAAACTAGGGGCCCTCGCTGGTAACTCCCGAGGGCCCCAGGTTATCAAGACAAACAAATGCCGAATAAGGCGGCAAAATCCCAGAAAGACCAGCAAAAATTAGCACTAAATTTGCGATAATTAGTAGAATCCTTTGATTTGAGGTCTTCGTTCATCCTTGTATATTGACAACCGTTTCCCCTGAAAGCTTATCATAGAAGCGATAAGAAGAGACTCGGTCTAGTGTCTGTACGTTTACAAGGAGAAATCCACAAAAAAAACAGACGGTAGGCTTGGTTTCAAGGGGAACGAGAAATGGGGCAAAACAGTAGTAAGGTGGGAGCATGATGAAATCTTGGAAGAATCGTAAAAGGGTTCATAGTGGAACTCAGGCATCAGCTGTGAGACGAAATTTGGTACATAAAACCGTCTCGCTGCTGCTGGTGGTGTTGCTGGCGCTGTACATGGTGCCGACAATGGCCTTTGGGGCCACCCAGGGGGTGAAAACCACCTTCGCGGGCACAGCCGCAAACTCAAATAGTGCCGCTGCTGCACCCAGCAGTGGCGATAGCGTGATTGCAAAGTTCTTGGATGCCGATGTGGCACCGCCGGCGCTGGCGCCCTCCACAGCAGATGATGATCAGCCAGCCGCGAGTGCCAAGAGCGAGGCATTAACAGCGAGCAAGGCTGATGCGGTTGACAGTAAGGCGGCAACGAACAAGGTCAGCGCAGATGAAGACAAGGCATCAACGACGGCCGACAAGCCGCCTGCTGCCAACAAGGCTGGCGCTGCTGGTGCTGCTGACAAATCGAGCGCAGCAAGCCAAGCGAAGTCTGACGCAGCGAGCAAATCCAGTGAGGCTGCCACCGATAACAAGAGCAGCAGCGCTGCTGCCGTGACGGCAACCGATGCCCCTGTGTTCGCCCTCGACGAGGATCTAGCCACGAAGTCACCATGGCTGTTAGCACCAGTCACCACCCTCGCGGATATCGTTGCACTCGCCGAAGGCGACGACGCAGCAGATGAGAACGCCGGCACCGTCTTCACTGTGACCGTGGAGGCCACGGATAGAAATGGCAATAACATCAACGGCTACCCGGCACCTGTGGAAGCGGTCAATGGCTATCCGGCATCCTTGCCGCACATGAGTGTTCCGCAGTCCCCCGTTGCCGATGAGTTCTTCAGCTACTGGGTTGACGAGGACGGCAATCGTTTCTACTTCAAAGGGGCTGCGAACCCCACTTTGATAACCCGTGATATTACGGTGCGTGCTGTATTTGCCAACTCTAGGCATACGGTAATTTTCTACGGGGGCAGCGGCGCGGCGCTGAGTGCGCAGCAAGTTGCAGATGGGGGTTTGGTTGTTGCTCCTGATCTGGATCCCAGCACTGCACCCGTTGGCAAGTTGTTCACCGGCGAGTGGCTGAGCGGCTCCCCCAACGGTTCGATTTTCGATCTGAGCACTCCGGTGACAAGCAATCTTTTGCTTTATCCGCAGACCACTGCAGGTGTTACGGTCAACTTCCATGACAGCCAAATAACTGGCAATAGTGTGATCAACAGCTTGACGCAGACGATCAGCCCCAATGGCGAAGGGTCTGTGTCTGAGCCTGCCGCCCTTACTGCGGTGCCGGCCAATGTTTATGCAGGCGCTCAGTTCAAGGGCTGGTATCAGCGAGTCGGCGACTCTTGGGTACCGTTCCAATTCGCTGAGCCGGTGAATCTGGCGGGCGATGCTGTTTTGGACATCTATGCCTATTGGGATCCTCCCTACCGGCCATACTACGTGTATTACCAATTGCCGTCGGATGCTGGCGGAGTAGTGGGGGCAGAACGGGTCATGAACGATGATGGCACGCCCCGGCTCATCAAAAACGACAATGATACACCCAACGACCCCTCAGACGACTACGATGACGCTGAGTACCGGGACGTCCATACCTATTTTGTGGACCTTGCAGAAGAAGCCTTGGCGTTGTCTCCGGAGGTATATCCTGACCCTGCTGATGGGGTCTTCCTTGGTTGGTCGTACACCGATGCTGATGGCGTTATATACACGTACCTGCCCGGCAAAAGTTTGGGACTCATCACGGCCAGCCTCTGGCTCGTTGCCACCTATGCGACACCAACCCCCAGATACACCATAACCTACTACCCCAACTACCCCAGCGGTCACGACGACTGGGAGAGTGGTGCTAGCGAGCCTTCGGAGTCGGCTTCGATTGTTGAGAACGCCACGACAGGCGTGGCCGGCCCTGGGGCTTTGGACTTCTCCAAGCAGCACTATCATTTCACTGGCTGGGCAACCGCAGCTGGTGGGTCGGTCGTGTATCCTCTGGGTTCTGTTCTCACGATGACCCACAATTATGAGCTTTATGCTGTGTGGGCGATCGATACCCATACTGTCACCTACGCCCCTGGTACTCAGGGTACTTGGGGCGTGCAGATGTATCCCGCTGACTACGACGATCCCACGCCGCCTTTTAGTGGCGATCCCAACGCCCCCGATGCCCATAAACCCGGCTATGTGTTCAACGGTTGGAGCCCCGAGTTCTCCGACACTGTTGGTGGCGATGTGACCTACGTTGCCCAATGGACAGAGCGCACCGACCTCAGCTACACGGTCAACTACCTGGAGCAGGGCACCGACGAGGTGCTGGCCGCCCAGAAGGCCGTCGCGGGCCAGACCTTCGG
>WRGR01000012.1 GCA_009787085.1 Actinomycetes bacterium | reverse complement strand
CGCTCCGGCATCCGACCCGGCGCCCGCCCCGCCTGTCCCGGTGCCCGCCCCGCCTGTCCCGGTGCCCGCCCCGCCCGCTCCGGCATCCGACCCGGCTCCCGCCCCGCCCGACCCGGCATCCGACCCGGTGCCCGCCCCGGCCCCCGACCCGGCATCCGCCGTCTGCCGGGCATAGCTCGTCGTATACTGGCTGTCCGGTGTTTCGACCACCCGGTAGCTGCCGGCCGGCAGCCCCGTCAACTTGGCGCTCTCCCCGTCTTTGAGCTGCAGCACGGAGTGCCCGTTGGCATCCTGGCTAATCCGCCCTTGGGGCAGGCCGCTGACGATGATCGAGTCGCTGGGGGAGTCATAGGACAACGGGATCGGCTGCCCGGCGAGGAGAAGCCCGTTTTGATCCTCAAAATAGACTTGGAAGGAGAACAGGCTGTCGGCATTGAAGTCTGCCGACTTGTTGGTGACGGTCTTGCTGATCGTCAGGTCGACGAGCTTGATGTCCAGGTTAGAGAAGGCCATTGAGCAATAGTCGTTAGAGCCTAGGCTGACTGCCTCAGTGCGGTAGTTGCCGCTGCCGTCGCTCCAGGCCGCATTGCCCTCGCTGCTGGAGGTGGTGGTGGTCCAGCTGCCAGAACCGTCGCTTTTATCCAGATAGTAGGCGTACATCGCCCGGTACTTGGGGTCGGGCGAGATCTCGCAGACCCGGTAGCTGAGCCCCGGAGCCAACTCGAAGTAGGCCTGATCGTAGGACCGCAGCGTGAACAGCCCTTGGTCGGCGTTACTGATCTGGCCGCCGTCGCTTTTGAACATCGAAGCTGAGAGCTGCACTGGCTGCCAAGTGTTGCCTTGGTCGGCGGAGCTTTCCAGCTGGAAGGTGAAGGGGTCGCCACCTACCGTAGCGTCGATCGGGCTGCCGTCGGCAGCCGCCGTCACGGAGATCTTGCCCACGAAGAGGTGCGCCCGTTCGGCTTCCTTGGTGTTGGCGAAGACTGCTGCAGCAGTCTCGGTCGCCGGGTCGATCTGAAAGGCGCTGGTGCGAGAACCGCTGGTAAGGCTCTCAACTTCAGTGGCTGCCGTGGCCTGGGGCACACTGTAGCGCGGGCTGAGGTAGCCGCTGGGGCTGTTGACCTCTTCCAGCCAGTACCAGTCGTCTGCACCGGCCGGCAGGCCACTGAGCACAGCTTGGCCACCGTTCTTCAAGGTGAAGCTGGTGGTCCCGACGGCGGCCGCACCTTGGACGCTGACGCCCTCGGTGCTCAGGTTGACCACCGTGGGGCTGCCGCCTGCCGAGGTGGCATGCAGTAGCCGCAAGGTGAACTGCTGGTCTTGGTCCAGCGGTGTGCCGTTGGTGATGGTCTTGGAAGCGTAGATCTTGCCTATGGGGGTGTCGCCGCTGCTCAGGTTGGCTTCGGCAAAGAGGCTGATGCTCATGCCGTCGCTGGCGGCACCGATGAAGGCTTGGACTGCGTCCCAGTCTTGGTTGCCACTGCTGTCGGCACCGACGAAGCTGACGGGTGTGCCGACCGCCAAGGTGACGTTTTTGGCTTCGGCCCGAGCCTTGATGCTCAGCTCATCGGCATTGGCCGGTGTGCGGTTTTGCGGCACCCGCAGGTACAGATCGCCACTGACGAGCTTAGAGCCGCTGGTGCTGAACAGCTGTGCCGCTGCCGACCCGTCCAAGTACTGGGTTTGGCTGTTGGTGCCATACATCGCCTGGTCGTTGGGCAGCAGCTGGCGGTTGGCATCAACTAAGGCGACAGCGTCGGCAGATACCCCGGAGACGCTCAAAAATACCTTATCCAGCGCAAGGCTGCTGCTGCTGTGCTCCAAGCTGGCACTGACGGTGATCGGGCCGTAGTAGTCGTAGCCGTCAGTGTCATCGGTGAAGGCCAAGCCATAGCCAGAGTTCTTTTGGATGTCGATTGTAAAGCTGGTCTGCTCTACTCCGGTGGCACGGCCGCTGGCCGCATCGGCCACCATGGCGGCAACCAACCGGTCTAAGGTGGTTCGTTTGGCGCTGCCGTCGCTGTTTTTGGCAGAGTCGATGCTGGTGCGGACGATGGTCAGGTCGTCGCCGACCAAGGTCTTCCAGATAGCGATCTTCGTGGCCATCAGGGCGACTGTCTTGTCGATGTTCGGTATGCTGGGGTACAGCGCCTGTAGGCGGGCGACGCTGGCGCTACTTGTGGCATCGCTGCTGCTCAGATAGTCGCCGCGATAGCCGTTGACCACCAGCCAGCGCACAGCATCATAGTTTTGCTGCAGCGTCGGCGAGACCACCCACGGCGCAGCCACGCTGTAGCCGCCTTTGATGTCCACCGTGGCCTTGGCGGCGGTGTCCCAATAGCTCCTGTCCGCCTTGGAGTGGAAGGCCACGAAGGGGTCGATGCAGTAGATCTGCCCTAGGTTGCCCATGCCGCCGACCGGGATGTCGGCGCTGCCGGTCCAAAGGCCACTGCTCGGGTAGTTCAGCGAATAGGTGATCTGGACGTTGTCGTAGTATCTGAGAGTCGCGCTATAGGATGTGTCGGCGGCATAAGCCGGACTCGACTTAAATGCTATAACCGAAACCAAAAGCACCACCAGCGTCACAGTGACGGCCAGCGACACAACCCGGTAAACCCACTTTTTCAATTCAGCCCCCTTGCTATGAGACTCACAATGTGGAAACAAAGCCCCTTTGCCAATTTCCACGGAATCAATGTCGGCTTCTATTTGTACTACTATTTGTGCATAAAGACAAGCCACAAACAGGCGAGGGGCACTGCAAGGGGCACCGCTGTTGAAGCACCGATCAATCCTGAACTGCATTCATTGCCGGATTGACCGGCAATCTTTTTATTTGGGAGCGGCTTTTATGGGGTGGCGGCCAGTTGGGAAATAATCCTTATAATATATTGTGTATATCATATTGATAAACATGAACACAGACATAATGCCCACATCGATAACTCGACGATGCACTCCCCGGTTTCTGCCTGTATTCCCATGAGTAGGCGCGGGATATCGTAGCCCTCATCGAACAGCATGCTCATGGCTGCATTCGTAGCCCTCATCGAACAGCATGCTCATGGCTGCATTGTTATCAAAATTCACATAGGCGACATTATCGAAACATCGAGAACCAAACTCTTTTAGCAGCCATGTCTTGCCTACCTGGCGAGCGCCGTTGATAATAATCGGTTTTTTGTGGTTACTGTTTTTCCAATCAACAAGCCTTGACATTAAAAATAGCCAGTTTTGGCGATTATGAGGACGAATTATCAACGACCACAAATGCCGCTTTAAATGGGCCATTGTCGTATACTCTTATGCCGCCAGTTTAAGGCTGGCCACATTATTGCATTTATAATATTTGCGGAATTAAATCCGCAACCATTATAATAATTTGGGAATCAACTCTCATATATTTTTTGTCTCTGTCAAACCAGCGTTGACACGGAGTGGCCGCATCGAATAGTGCCAGCATGGCTGCAGTTTCAGTTCACGTAACCTGCTCCCAACGAGTGCCACTTCGCCCTGCTCCCGAGCATGGCTGCAGCTTCAGTTCACGTAACCTGCTCCCAACGAAAGATTGCGGCTCAATGCCCCCAATGTGCAAGGCGCCGCTCTGCTTCCTCTTCGCTTCTGATCTCGGTTACTATTGAAGGTGCGGCGGTAAGGGTTGTTTGGGCTGCCGTTTTGCTGACGATATGGCACGTTTGGCGGCGACATGGGCTGCTTAGACTGCCGCCCGGGCGGCCCTAGCTTGGATTGCCCGGTTTGCCGCCCAAAGCTGAACTTAATGATGTGGAGTGAATATGAGCTTGAAGATTACGAAAAAGACCCTGCCCGACGGCATTATTGAGATGCAGGTTACGGCACCGCCACAGGCGGTCGGGGGGATCATCAGCACTCTCAACTACCAATTGGCTGCGGGCTATAACATTCACGCAGACGAACCAGCCGAGCTGGTCAAGCAGATCATGGATAAGATCGGCGGGGCACCCTATACCTCTTTCATGGAGGCCAACTTGCACCAGTACCTAGCCAACGCCGCAGTTGATCAGGAGCGGTTGGAGATCGTCATGGCACCGGAAGTCAGCACTGCTGCCAACCTCGTTCCCGGTCAGGACTTGAACCTCACTGTTCGGGTGACCCCGAAACCGCACTACGAGGTGAGTTCTTATGATCCGGTGAGCATTAAAGTCCCACGGGTCAGCGTCAGTGAGGCCGAGGTCGATGAGCAGCTGTTGAGATTGGCCGAAAGCCGCGCCAGCTGTGAGCGCCTAGCCGACCGGCCACTGGCCTTTGGTGACAGCATCTTGATCGCGCTGAACACCAAGGACTCCCAAGGGGAACAGATCGACGAGCTGACATCAGATCGCTATCAATACCAGTTGGGGCAGGGTTTTCTCCCTGCTCAGTTCGACCAAGAGATCTTGGGGATGAACGTCGGTGAAAGCCGTAGCTTTGAAGTCGCTTTGCCTGGCTCAGAGGCAGCTGTTGACAGCGGGGGTGACGGTAAAGAAGCCGTTGGCAACGGCTCACCGGCCGCGACTGCACCGGAAAAGCTTAGTTTTACTGTTGAGTTGCTGGAGCTGCAGAAACGGGTGATCCCCGCCGTCACTGATATTTGGGTGGAGAAGACCTTCCCCGGCATGCGCTCTGTGCCCGAGCTGCGCGACGCGATCCGCCGTCAGGGGCTAGCCGCCCGTGAGCAGGAAATCAAGGACATGAGCATGTACTTGGCGGCTTCGGAGTTCGCTCAACGCTTTGAAGGCAGTATTCCGGACAAGTTTCATGAGTTCACCCGAGGCGAGTTGCTCGCCCAGCTGCAGGATGGCCTAGATGCCCGGAACATGAGCCTAGAAGAGCATGCTGCCAGTCAGGGCATGACCGTCGAGCAGTTTAACACCCGGATGATGACGCAAATCCGGGAAACCTCAAAACAGGGCTTTTGTTTAGATGCCTTGGCTCGCCATCTGGAGTTGGAGATCACGGATGAGGATATCGAGACGGTCTTTGGGCAGATGGCTCCGGACCATGAACAGGAGGCTCGGCAGGAATTCGAGGCCACTGGCCGGATGTATCTGATTCGCGAGGCCGCGATGCGCAACAAGGCCAACAAATGGCTGGTAGACACTGCAAAGATAGAATACCTAGAATAATGACCATCTGGTTGTGAGTCCCTTGGGAGGCATTGGCCGCAGGGCGGCTCAGCGCCCAATCTGGCGCGACAGCATTAATCGGCATCTCCTTAAGGGCGCCGATTAGTCTCCAAACTGCAGTCATTGCCGGCTTGACCGGAAATCTTTTCCCTGATCAGCAAGATGGAAGGTTGTCGGTTCAGGGGTCGTGTGAGACGGAATTGTGAGTTAATCGGCATCCCCCTAGGACAAAGCGGGATGAGCTGGCATGTTGCTTATTGGTAATACAAAATTGCCGTGCCGTGTGTTACAATTCGTTATTCATCGCTTATGGAGGTCATTATACAAATGGAAGCTGAAGTGCAGGAACCACCCGTTACTCGCATCCACGATAAGATTGTGGCGTGCAAGGGGCAGACCCTTAAGGTCAAGGCAAATCTCGGGCGTTCAAAGATATTAGAATATTCCGGTGTTGTTGCTGAGGCTCATGATCAGCTGTTTGTGCTGGAAGTGAAGCGCAAGCGGGGTAGCATCGAACGCAAGTCTTATCAGTATGTTGATGTGTTGACGGGCACTGTTGTGTTGATGCACGGAGACGAGTGTGAGCCTCTCTTCCCGGTGCCTTTTGAATCCCAACAATGAGCGTTTAGCAGTTTGTGAGATAATACTGGATGGTCCAGACGGCATCATGCTCCGAACTTGGTCAGGTCTTGGCGGAAGCAGCCATAAGGAACCTCTGGTGAGCGTCTGGGCCACCCCTCTTTAGACGGGAGCTATGCCCCTGTGCCGGTTGTCGATTTCCTAATTGGGCTGCTGCAAGATCCACGCAATGCGATAGCGGGGTGGATCAGTGACCTTGGTTCGATCTGGGTCTACCTACCGCTTTTTGTTGTGATCTTTGTTGAAACCGGCCTGGTGTTCATGCCCTTTTTGCCCGGCGACTCACTGTTGTTTGCCGCCGGGGTGTTTGCTGCCGACGGTGGCGGCCTGAACATCATGGTACTGATCGCCGTAATGTCACTGGCAGCAATTCTTGGCAACACCTCTAACTATTGGATCGGCCGGAAGCTTGGCGGTGCCATTATCGCTTCCGGTCGAGTCAAAGCCCTGACCCCAGAACGGCTGGAAAAAACCCAGGCCATGTTGGACAAATATGGCCTGTTGGCCGTGGTGTTGACGCGCTTCTTTCCGATTATCCGTACTTTTGCACCATTTTTGGCTGGTGCCGGCGGTATGCACTTTGGGCGCTTTACAGCATTTAACTGCATTGGCGGCATACTTTGGGTGAGCATCTTTTGCCTCCTAGGATTCTTTTTCGGTGGCTTGCCCTTCGTTCAGCAACACTTTGAGTGGATCATCGTGGCCATTGTCGTCATCTCCCTGCTGCCCACCGTGATAGGCTTGATACGGTCAAGAATCAAGCGCAAGGCACGCAGCGAGACAAGCGGCAAAGTGGGTCGAGATGCGGACCAGAAAGCGGAGTGAGCCATGGCGTTATCCCTGTTTCGGAAATATCGACCGGAAACCTTTGCTGATGTAGTCGGCCAACAGCATATCGAGCAAACTCTATCCCGGGCCATCGCCAACGATCAGACGGCGGCGGCCTACTTGTTCTGCGGCCCGCGGGGTACTGGCAAGACTTCGACAGCGCGTCTGTTGGCCAAGGGTCTGCTTTGCGAGCACCCCCAAGACGGCGAGCCGGACGACAGCTGCCCGCAATGCCGAGAAATCTCGCTGGGCATTCACCCGGATGTCTATGAGCTGGATGCCGCTTCGCGCACTGGTGTGGACAACGTGCGCGAGGAGATCATCAGCCGTGTGGCTTTTGCCCCGACCCGTGGCCGTTACAAGATATACATCATCGATGAGGTGCACATGCTCTCTACAGCGGCCTTCAACGCTTTGCTGAAGACTTTGGAGGAGCCGCCGCCGCACATCCGCTTCGTGCTCTGCACCACCGATGCCCATCGGGTGCCGGACACCATTCAGTCCCGTTGCCAGCGCTTTGATTTTCACCGCCTGGGTACGGCTGAGCTGGTCGGTCGCTTGCAGCATATCTGCGATGCGGAGGGCTTTAAGGCCGACGACGAGGCTTTGGCGCTGATAGCGGCGCATGCGCGTGGTGGTATGCGTGATGCGATTGTATCTTTGGAGCAAATCGCGGTTTTTGGTGATGGAACGGTGAGCGAGGATGCGGCGACCAGCCTGCTGGGCAATGTACCGGCAGACCAGCTTCGCTCGCTGGCTGCCCTGATAGCCGCCAGAGACATTGCCGCCTGCTTTGTCTGGATTGCCGAGTTCTCCCAGAAGGGGACGGATATTGCCCAGTTTGCCCGAAGTTTGACCCGCCATCTGCGTGACATATACGTACTGATATTGCTCAGTGACAGCGGTTCGGCAAATGCCTCTGGGCTTTTCAGCCAAGAAGGCGAGGAGCTGGCAAGCCTCCAAGGCCAGGCTGCGGGATTCTCGTCGAGCGAGCACTTGGCCTATTGTTTGCAAGTCATGACCGATCTGAACCAGCAGTTGAAAACGGATGCCGATCCGCGGCTGGCGTTAGAACTGGCCTTGGTGCGCATGGCTGACCCGCGAGGCGAGCAGAGTGTCGCGGCACTGTCTGTACGGCTTGCTGATTTGGAAAAACGCCTAGAGAGTAGTGATGCGGTGCTGGTGCCGATAGCCTCGGCTATTCCCCAGTCGCTGCCCCATTCTGCTCCTGTCGCAGCCCGCCCGGCTGCCCCGGCCAACCCGCCCGGCCAGGCCGCCACGGCCGCCGCACCGCCCGCCGCACCGCCCGGCCAGGCCGCCACGGCCGCCGCTCCGCCTGCCGCACCGGCCGCCGCCACGGCCGCCGCACCGCCCGCCGCACCGCCCGGCCAGGCCGCCACGGCCGCCGCTCCGCCCACCGCCACGGCCGCCGCACCGCCCGCCGCACCGCCCGGCCAGGCCGCCACGGCCGCCGCTCCGCCTGCCGCACCGGCCGCCGCTCCGCCTGCCGCACCGGCCGCCGCTCCGGCCGCCCTTGGTGCCACCCCTTTGTTGCACGACGACAACGATGCTTGTCGTCTTTGGCAGG
>WRGR01000011.1 GCA_009787085.1 Actinomycetes bacterium | reverse complement strand
ACCCAGAAGGTGACGGGGAAGGTGCTCGGGTAGCCGGGGTCGTTTTCCTCGGCGAAGGTGGCCGTGCGGAAGCCGCCGTCGTCGGCCATGGCCGAAGTGCCGCCCGGGTTCATCTGGCCGTTTTGGTCGGCAGCCCGCCAGAAGCTGCGCACACCGGCTCGCTCTGGGGCCATGAAGAACTGGCCGATAAGAGTAGCGCCTTGGGACTGCAACGCCTTGGCATCGGTCAGGTTGATGCGGAAGTTCTTGGCCAAGATGGCATAGAGATCGCCGTTGCCGTAGCCGAAGTCACCCTCATCAGAGCCGTCCTTGACCACCTTGGCGGTGATCTCACGGTTCAACGCACCGTAACCGTTGATGGCGATGGTCGGCTTGTACTCGTCGGCAGTGGCACAGTAGCCTGCCGTCTTAGACACATAGACGCTGGCAGGCGCACCATCGGCCTTCCAAGCCCGCGCCCCGCTTTTCTCCAGAATCTGCGCCTTCGGATTTGCAGCATCCACTTCGGAGGAGCCGATAATGAAGCCCTTGGCCGCGAGGATGTAGCTGCCGTCGTCGATGAAGCTGCCGTCATCAACGATCAACGCCCGCTTCACTGGCACGGCTGGGTTACCGTCGGCATCGGTGTAGCTGTAGGTGACTTGGTAGACTCCAGCCTTGTTGGCAGGGATGGCCGTGGCAGCCAACGGGCTGGTGCCGCTCATGTCTTGGATGGCATAGCTGAAACGGTCGCGGTCGGAGGCAGGCAGCGCGGCCACGTCGGTGGCGATACCGGCGGTGTCCTCGGCATCAGTCACCTTGACGCCATAGAGAACCTGCGCCGCAGCCAAGTCGCCGCCAGCAGCCACGGGAACCTTCAGCGGCATTGGCTGGGCGCTGATTGCTGGCGGGCTGCCGTCGCCCACCGCCACAGTCAGCAGCACCAACGCATGGCCGCCGCTGTCGGCCACCGTCACCTGGTAGATGCCGGCCTTGGCTGCGAAGCCACCATCAGCGGCCAGCTTCACAGTAGCAGTCTCCAAGCTGCCGTCAGGCTTGGCCAGCCGCCCGCCAGCCCCAAGGGCCAAGAGCAGCGCCGCTTCCGGGTCGGCAGCGGCTAAGATGGCCTGAGCCTGGCTGGTGAGCAGCTTGATGTTGTTACCGTAGACATAGTAGGTGTCAGCCCCTGGGCCATCGGTGCCGGTGGCGATCTCTTCAGCAGCCACCACCTCGCCAGTGATGTTCTTGTCGATGCTGCCGCTGGGCGCATCCACGCCACAAACAGTGATCTGGTAGATGCCGGCTGCCTTCTTGTAGCCGCCGTTGTTCAGAACCGAGACGGCATCGATGCTGGCACCGTTGGCAGCGTCATAGAGCGCCGCCGCCGAGTTACCGAGAATCTCGGCATCCCAACTGGCAGGGTTGGCACTAACGGCAGCCACGGTGGTCACGAAGGGCTTGGCCAGCAGAATACGGCCGGCTCCAGGCAGGTAGCGACCGTCATTGACCACCACGATGCGCACAGCCTGTGCCTGGTTACCGTTATCGTCAGTCACCGCATAGTACACCTTGTAAAGGCCGGGCAGGGCAGTATCTACCGTATCACCAGTCACCACTACGTCGGCGGCGGAGAGCGACGGCTGGTCGGGGTCGCTGACGCTGATGTCGTAGAGGCCGTCGGTCGGCCAAGCCGTAGGCAGGATAGCCGCAGACGGCTTGGCGGCCGGGTCGCCCAGCCAGATCTCCACCGGGGTGGGGGCAGTGAGCAGCGGTGCTGCCCCGTCGGAAACCATGCCTCGAACACTGACGTTGATACCCAGCATCCCGAGGATAGCGAACTTCAGCGGGTAGCCGGGGCTAGGGTTGGGAGTGGCGGCGAAGCCGCCCCGGTCGACGATAAAGGCCGTTTGGTCAGCGGCATTGGCCACCAGTTTGTAAATATGCACATTGGCACGTCCAGCGGCCATCAGGTCGGCATCCGGGCCGGTCGCCAGTTGGGCGGCAGTGGCGGTGTTCACCCAGAAATTGGAGGCCGCGATAGTGTAGAGGCTGTCCTTGTCGGTCGGGCTGACCTCGTCGGCGTCGACCACGGTGCCGCTGACCTGTTTCTGCACCCCAGCACCGCCGCTGCCTTGGGCTTGCCAGATGAAGTCATAGTCGCCTAAGGCAGCTTTGGCCACCCAGCCCGTAGGCAGGCCAACCAAAGACGAAGCCAGCGGGCTACCATCGATGTCGTAGGCCTCCGGGTAGCTGTAGGAGCGGGCCTCGCTCTCCGTACCCTGTACCTGGGACTGCTTGACCACGAAGTTGCGAGCACCGATGATCACGTTATTGGCCGCATCGATGATGTAGCGACCGTCATCGACAACCACGGCTCGCAGCGCCGTGGCGCTCATGCCATCGGAGTCGGTGACCGAGTAAGTGACCTTATAGACACCAACATTGCTGGTGTTGATACTGTTGTTGCCAACCACCTGGGCCAAAGTGGCCGACAACAAGTTATCGTCTTCCGCATCGGTCACACTCATCTCGGCCTTCAGCTCGTCAGCACTCAACAGGTGCGACTGCCCCGGGGTTTGGCTCACAACCAACGGTGCCTTATCGAAGTTGATCACCGGCGGCGTGCCGCTGACCACCACGGTCACCGTGCAGGTGACACCCGCTGCCTCGGCCACGGCAAAAGTCACCTGGTGGCTGCTGCCCGAGGCAGCGCCGGCAGGAATCGGGTTGGCAATCACAACAACCGGCTTGCCCTCGGCAATGTTGGTCAGCTTCCAGCCCTCGGCGGCGGCCAAGGCGATCAAGTTTTGCTGGGCCGTGACCCCTAGGCCAACGTAGTCATCCACCTGACTTGTACGAATGCTGGCATTGTTGGCGCCGATACTGTAGCTGATGTTGGTTGTTGGGTCAGTGCTGGTTTCCAACACGTCCTTTTTGACCACAGTGGCCGTGATGCCTTGGACGACTGTTGGAGCCTCATCAATGCCAATAGTCAGCGGGTAGTCGCCTGGCGCACAGCCGGCCCCGTAGCCGGATGAGTTAGCCAGCAGCGCCGCAGGCACCGTCAAGACACCGCTGCTGGCGCTGGCATCGATGCGCCAAGCAGCCACTTCAGCCGCAGTGTTGACGGTGGCGACATCAGCGTCGCTTTGCTTGACCGTGAAGCTTTTGGCCTGCAGCACGTAGTCCGGGCCAATGCCGTCGTCGGGGTCAGTGACCACATAGCTGCCGTCGTTGACTACATAGAGACGGCAAGACGTGGCCAAGTTGCCGTCGGAATTGGCCACCGAGTAGGTGACGGCGTAAAGGCCGGCCTTGTTGGTGTTCACTGGGGCGGCGGTCGAGTTGTTGCTGACCTGGTTGGTGATGTTCGCGCCGCCCTGACAGTCCATGGCCGTCACACCCTGCATATAGGCGGCAGCGTCCAAGGATGGCGAGCCGATAGCCACATTGATCGGCGAAGACACCAGCAGTACCGGGGCTACACCCGCCGTAACGTGCACCGTTATGCTGATGGTCTGAGCAGGTGCGCCCTTGACCGCGAAGGTCGCCAAGTAGTCGCTGCCGGCTGTCGGCGAGGCGGGCAGCGTCGTGGAGACGAAGTCCACCTCGGTGGCCGACCACTGATCGAAGGGGATGCTCTCGTCGCCACCGGCAGCCGCCCGAGCAGCGGCACGCTGGATAAACTCAGTCGCTTGGCCGCCAACGGGTTTGGCCGCCAGCACGGCAGCGTTAGCCGCCGAGATGCTGAAGTCGTTGGCGGCAATGCCCGAGCCGACCTTATCGCGAGGCAAGACAGTAACCGTGAAATCCCGGGATAAGACGAGGTTGTCATGGTCAGGCCCGGGGTTTTGGTACTCCGAGCCAACCTTGACCAGAAAAGATTGCGACCGACCGCAAGCCATGACCTGACCCACCGCGTTGGCCTGGTCGAAAGCCGGGTCGGTCCCGACCACATAGACACTAAGAACATCCGGCGACTTTCCGGGCGCGGCGCTACCCGAAGCACCTATCAGCTGCAACAGGTTGTCGTCCACCGAACCGGCAGCGAAGGTGCCGCTGGCACCGGTGGGCTGGCCGTTACTGTCGATATCCAGGATATCGCGAGCCTCGTCTAGGCCGATTACCTTGCTCTGACCGTTGATCACCACTGGGAAGACCTCGACGGTCAGCGCTGGGGCGGCCGGAAAGACTGCGTCGTGGTAAGGCCTGTCGGCCAAGGGGTTCTCGTTACCGTTGGCATCGGCCAGCAAGATGAATATCTGATCCCCCTCTAACAGCTGGCCCTCACTGACGTCTAGGGGAATGTCTACCGCGAAGCTGCGGGTCTGGGGGTCAAGTGTGCCGGCGAAGCTCAGGCCGCTGACCGGTTGGCCGGGCTGGCCGGGCTGGCCGGGCTGGCCGGGCTGGCCGGGCTGGCCGGGCTGGCTGCCACGCACCACTTGGGCGCGTACCGCCACCGGCTGCTCCGGGTTGTAGGCATCCTCAGCCGGATAACTGCCAGCAATGGCCACTTGACCGGTGATGAACTTGCCGCTGGCCGCCTGGCCATTAACCGTGATGGACTGCGCTGGTTTCGGCGGCGTGACATCGACGACGGTCTGGCCGCTGGCTGCGCTGCCCTGGATGTTCGCCGGCACCTCGTGGTGGACAGCAGGATCGTTGGGGTCGTCCGCTTGGCCACGCCAAACGTCAGTGAACTTGTAGCTATCGCCACTGGCCAGAAAGCCGTCGGCCTCGTAGCGCAGCACACCGTGGTAGAGGGGGTTGGTGGCCGCAGCCTCTTGGCTCCAGACGCTCTCGTGCATGATCGAGGTAGTGGCGTGGAGGTCGTTTGTCACCGTGCCATCAGCCGCTGTCCGCTGCAGGCGCGCCATGGCCTCATCGTCCCAGATCGGCCGACCGGAGAAGTTCAATCCCTCGGGCACCACGCCAACGGCACGCACGTATTTATCCGCATTGGTCAGCTCGGCAGCAGCCATCCCGGTAAGCTGAGCCTTGGCGTTGTTGCCGCTGATACGGGTATAGGAGCGCAAGCCCTGGCTGCCAAAGGTCGTGGTGTTCAGGCTGGGGTCACTGGCAAAGCTCAGGACACTCAAGTTTGACCCTGTGATGCTGGCATCGACGTTCGGCCAAGATCTGTAGGGGTTGTTGTTGATCGGGTCGTAGGTACCGCCGGAGGTGTTGTTAGCGGTCAGGCTACGGCCATTGCGCCAGACCTGCAAGTCGGAATTGGCAATGCTGAAGGAGTTGCCGCTATTGCCAACATTGAACACCATACCACCCTTCATTGTGCCATTGGCACCATTGGCACGGGTGTTGGTGAAGTCATAGTACAGCGGGTTGTCGCAACTGAACTTGAAGTTGTTGCCAGCACCGAAGATGGCATCAGTGTTCGAGTTGACATTGCCGGTGGCCAAGAATACCGCCCCATCTTTGACCGAAACGCTGCCGTTGTTGTGCGTACCAGCCCCGATCGCCGCGCCGTTGTACGCAACCAGCTCGATGGCGCTGGGGTAGTTGATGCCGTCGGAGCCTACCTTACTGCCGGAGACACTGAAGGTGAAGTTGTCTGAGTCGAACTCGATGGCACCGTTGCTGAAGGTGCCGTCGCTAGTGGCAGCGGTGCCGTTGCCCTGATTCTCAATGTGGATCAAACCGCCACTGACCGCCTCGAAGGCATTGTTGGCACCTAGCCCCATGCGAACAGCCGCCGGCGTGTGGCCGCCGTTGCGAGCCGTCTTGACGATATTCACTTTCGCCAAGTCAGAGACCCGGAAGAGCTGGTTGCCAGCGGTGCGGATACGCAGGGTGGCCACGTAGTTGCTGTAGTTGCCGTCAGAGCACATGTTCAGTTCGGTACCCTCGCCATCGACGATGAACTGGCCACCGTCGATTTGTTGGGTCATGGCCGCCAGGCCACCAGTCCCCGAAGGTGACCAAGCATGGACGTTGACCTTTGCCCCACCGGTAACGTGGAAGCCGCCGTCCGCCGCTGAAAGGGAACAGGCGGCACCTTGGACATCCTGGGCATTACCGTGGCTGTCAACGTTTAGCAGTGTGCCTTGGCCATCGATCTCGAATTTGGCAACACAGCCATTGCCAGTTCCCGGGGACATCCAAATGGATTGGGTCGAGCCGCTGCCGAGATTCTCAACGTCGCAGCGTGCCCCGTCGGTCAGGCTGAAGATGTTGGTCATACCAACGGCACAAAGCAGCAGGGGGGCGTTTTGGGTGGTGGCATCATTGTTGTGGCCACGCAGGATGACGTTGGTTTCAGCACCGCTGATGTAGATTTGGGCTGCGTTGATCAAGGTCTGGTTGGGATACGGGCCCGCTGTGGCGTCCCAAGTCAAATCACCGCTGATGTTGACCCTGCCGCCTGGCAAGGTGACAATGCCTCCCGAGGGGCTTGGGCCCTGGGCGGTAGGAGCGCTGATATTCGGAGTGGCGACGACACCGGCAGTGGTGGTGGCACTGACATTGGCCAAGTTGACCGTCCAGCCCTTGGAAACGCTGTTCGCCCCGGTATTGGCCTCTGTTCCCGGCGCGTAGTGGCTGGCGTTCTCGATCAGCGAGTAAGAGCCGCCGTTGGAACGGATGATTACCACGTTCTCTAAAGTGAAGCTATTGGTGTTGGAATCCTTGAGGCCGATGCCACGACGGTTGATCGCAGTGGTAGCCCCGTTGTCGCGAAAGTCCAAGGTATGGCCTTGGCCGTCGATGACCAGGTCGCAGCCGATTGTTGGTAGGTCATTGGTGGCGGCAACGCCGCCGCTCCGCTGGATGTCTTGGGCAAGATAGATCTTGCTGACCGTGGTGTCGTTCATCGCCGCTATCAGGTCTGCCCAGCTGTCAACGCTAACTGCACCCGGCTCGTTACTGACCGGCAGCGGTTGAGCACTGGCCATGCTGGTCAAAAGACCGCTGGGCATAGCCATCAGCAAGGCCATGCTAGCAGCGATAAAAACCGATAGCGCCCGCTTGATGACTGTTAAATTCTTGTCTTGATGCCTGTTTGATGGGTGTTGGATTCTCCTGTACATTACCTTCCCTTTCCTCTTCGTAATCCCCGCTGTTCTTCTTGCTTTCGATCACTGTTTTTTCATGCCATGTTGCCTTTATCGCCCGTATGACCTAGGAAGACATCGATTAATACTGCCAATAGGGATAGAAAAATCATGCGTATACTCGAATGATTTTGGCAGATTGGCCACTTTTGCCACAGCATAGTGCAGCATCATATATTCCAATGTTGATAATATTGATATCCTATTATTCCCCCCGGATTGCATGCGCCCTTTCATGTTTCCGGTCCTTACTATCCAAGACTATTCGCTATTCAAACTGTTATTACTCTGGATTTACCGATGTGTTCCTGCTCACAAGACTCCCGCTGTGGCCCAATCCCAAAGCTTGGTCCTCATGCCCATAATCCTAAAAACCTGTACTACTTGAAGTATCCCTTTCTGAAATTGTCGCCCAAAGAGCTTCATAAACTCTCCATAAATCCTAACAGCTTTAAACTCCATATATTCTCCACATTTTGAAATGTTTACAAAATCTCCATAATTCGGGCATGGTGAGGCAACGCATCGCCCGGGCAACTTCAGAACGTTCCTTCTCGCGCCCTGCCGCAAGTCCCTCGTCGCGCCCCTGCTCGTAGCCTTCGTAGCGCCGTCTCGCAAGACCGTTCGATCTTTGGAATTCTTACAAGCAAGATCATGGTAATGGGTGTGGGCAGAAACCTATCGGTCACCGAGTCGGCGATCCACCAAAAACGATCCTCGGTGTCCATGGCCATCGGCTGTTCTGCCGTGAGCGGAGTGAACGACCCAGCCAGACATCATAGGGGTCTACGCCAACGGAGATACTGTATACATTGCTCGCCGGGCGAGGTGCGCTGGAGCGCGGCCTTCTCGGCGGCCCCGCCCTCCGATGCGGAGAAGGGGCGACCCTGCACCGCCGGCAG
>WRGR01000010.1 GCA_009787085.1 Actinomycetes bacterium | reverse complement strand
GGCACCTACAAGGTCTACATCACCATCGACAAGGTGCGCGTGGTGAAGACCGTCAAGGTCAAGTAACGGCTTTCCCGTGCGGTGCCGCCCCAACCGGTGCCGCACGTTCCTCGAGCCGGCCCGGCGGGGCCGATGCTTCCGCCGGGCTCCTTCCGCCAATGATGTTTGACGGTAGTGAAGAAGGCAATGAACGGCTAAGACAATGAGGGGTCGGTTAACAGCTGGCAAAAGGCACTGGCCGACCGATACCTTCAGGAAAGGAAAGGTCATGGTTACAAAGAAGGTAAGGATGATCATCATCGCCGCTGCAGCGTTCGTGGTGGTGGCCGGACTGAGCATCTGGGGTATTGCCAGCATTGTTGGCGGCAACCCGGATGGTCTAGAGGCAGGACAGCTGAACGGCCAAGCCACGGCAGATGCCGGCACTCAGGCTGCTGTTACAGATGAGCAGCAGCAGGCCGCCGACGATGCCGCTGCCGACGATGCCGCTGCCGCTCAGGCAGCCGTCGATGCTGCAGCAGGCAAGCCTAGCAACTCGGCTGCCGGAGCTGACGACGCCGGCCAGCCGACGGCAGGTGCCGGTCAAGGCAGCACCGGCACAGGCGGCGGCTCCAACGGTGCCGTTGGCTCTGCCAACACCAGCACTAACACCGGCAGTACCGGTGGCAATACCAGTACAAACACATCTACCAATGCCGCCAAGCAGCCGGCTGCGAGCACCACTAAGCCGCCGGCCGCCAACGCCAACACCAACGCCAACGCCAACGCCAAGACCACTACCAACACCACTACCACGCCGCCAGCGGCTAGTGCCCCTGCTCAAACTGCCCCGGCGGCTCCCAGCGCCCTGTACTGCACATTGAGCATCGAGGCCAAGAACTTCGACAAGGGCGTGATCCTCGCTCCCACCAAGGTGGAGTTCAAGCAAGGCGAGACGGTCTTCGATGTCTTGCAACGGGAATGCAAGGCCCGCGGCATCCAAATGGAGTTCAACTACAACCCAATGTACAAGTCGGTCTATATCGAGGGCATTCACAACTACTATGAGTTCGACGGCGGCTCCCTTTCCGGCTGGATGTATGAGGTCAACGGCTGGTACCCGAACTACGGCTGCAGCGTCTATGTTCTCAAAGACGGCGATGTCTTCGGTTGGCACTACACATGTGACCTTGGCAAAGACCTGGGCGCTGAATATGCGGTCGGGCAAAAGAGTTAGGCGGTAAAGACAATGCGTGGCGCGTTCGCATCCACCCATCCGATAGTGGAGATAAGCTTCTTTATCTTCATGGTCTTGATCACGGTGCTCTTCCGGCACCCGGTACTGCTGGGCATCTCGTTTATCTTAGCGCTGGCCTATGCGATCCGGTTGAGTGGCTTGAAGGCACTGCTTTTGACCTTTGCCATCATGGTGCCGATGATGATCGGTGCCCTGCTGATCAACGTGCTCTTCAACCACCGGGGCGCGACGATGCTCTTCTACCTGCCCGACGGCAACCCTTTCACCTTGGAGTCCTTGGCCTTCGGCGCAGCATCCAGCCTGATGATCGGCGCAGTGGTCCTCTGGTTTGCCTGCTATATGAAGATCATGACCTCGGACAAGTTCCTCTACCTGTTCTCCCGCATCATCCCGGCTTTGTCGCTGGTGATCTCGATGGCGCTGCGCCTAGTGCCGCGCTACTTGGCACAGATTAGAAAGATCGCCGAGGCACAGGCGGCCATCGGTCGGGGCATAAACTCCGGCAATGTGTTGCAGCGTGCCCGCCATGGCTTGACTATCCTCTCAGTCATGGTCACTTGGTCTTTGGAGAACGGTGTGGAGACTGCCGACAGCATGTATGCCCGGGGCTATGGCCTGCCCAAACGCACTGCCTACTCGCTGTTTAAGTTCGAGTACCGGGACGGCCTGATGCTGACGGCGATGGCCTATTTGGCGGTCATCACCATAGCCGGTATTGCCTTGGGGGTCGTGCAGGTCACGTTCTTCCCGCTCTTCTCCATCAATCCCATGGGCATATTGCCAGCCCTTTTCTACCTGGTGTTTTTGCTGGCAGCGGCCCTGCCCTTGATAATCGACGGATACGAGGCATTGATATGGCACTCATTGAAATCAAGCATTTGAGTTTTTCTTACCCCCATGAGAGCTCCTTGGCCCTGACTGATGTCAGCTTGGATGTGGAACAAGGGGACTTCGCGTTGCTTTGCGGCCAGTCCGGCTGCGGCAAGAGCACACTGCTCAGGCACTTGAAAACGGCGCTCGTCCCTTACGGGCGGCACGGTGGCGAGACACGCTTCGACGGCAGGCTGATTGCCGAGATCAGCCAGCGGGAGCAGTCCGAGCGCATCGGCTTTGTCTCCCAGAGCCCGGAGAACCAGACGGTTACCGATAAGGTCTGGCACGAACTGGCCTTCGGCCTGGAGAGCTTGGGACTCGACAAAGCCACGATCCGTCGTCGAGTGGCTGAAATGGCCAGCTTCTTCGGCATCCAAAGCTGGTACCACAAGTCGGTGCTGGAGCTTTCTGGTGGCCAAAAGCAGATACTCAACTTGGCGGCGGTGATGGTCATGCAGCCCGACCTGCTTATCTTAGACGAGCCGTCCTCACAGCTCGACCCGATAGCCGCCGCCGAATTCTTCGCCACCTTGTCCAAAATCAACGACGAGCTGGGCTGTACCATCCTGCTCACCGAGCAACGGTTAGAAGATGTGCTGCCGCTGGTAGACATGGTGCATGTGATGGAGGCCGGTCGGCTGTTGGCCTCGGCCACGCCGGCCAAGATCGGTAAGCGACTGTTACTACAGAACAGCTCGATGCTCGAGGCACTGCCGACGCCGATGCGTGTGGCTCTGGCGTTGGAGGCACCGGATATCTGCCCGGTGACGGTGCGCGACGGCCGCCAGTGGCTAGAGCGGCGGCAAGCGGCGGTAGAAAAGGGGAATAGCTCCTGGCTGCTAGCTGACCAGGAGAAAAGCGGTGTTGCCGTGGCTTCAGCGGGCATGACGACAGCATCCACGGTTGTAGTGCCGCCCACGGCCGCAGCTACGGCTACGGGGAAGCTGGCGCTACCCACTGCCACCGCCGTCGCAGTGTCTCCGGCAACCAAAACCAATCCCGCCCCCGCTCCTGTCGTGCTCTCCATGAAAAACGCTTGGTTCCGTTACAAAAAAGAAGGGGTTGATATCCTCCAAGGCCTGAGCCTAGAGCTGATCCAAGGCGAGTTGTTGGCCTTGGTCGGCGGCAATGGCTCCGGTAAGTCTACAGCCTTGAGTGTATTGGCCGGTTTGCGCCGCCCTTACCGCGGCAAAGTTTTGATGGACGGGACGCGCTTGGGCAAAAACCAGCAATCGGTTATGAATGTAGCGCCTGGGACGGCGGCTGACACTGCGGTTAAGCCGCAGGCGGGCGGCCTGATACTGCTGCCCCAAGACCCCCAGACCCTCTTCATCCAAAGCACGGTACGCGCTGACCTGATGGACATGCTGCACCACCCTCACTCCAGCCAAGCCGCTGCCGCGATTGAGGCGATTGCCACCCGAGTAGACATAGCCGACCTTTTGGATCGCCATCCTTATGACCTCTCCGGTGGTGAGCAGCAGCGTGCCGCACTGGCCAAGGTGTTGTTGGCACAGCCTCGCATCCTGTTGCTGGATGAGCCGACCAAGGGCTTGGATGCTCGCCGCAAGCAGGAGTTCGGTGCGCTTTTGGATGAACTTCGCCAAGATGGCCTGAGTGTGCTGATGGTCTCCCATGACGTTGAGTTCTGTGCGCTCTTCGCCGACCGTTGTGCTCTGCTTTTCGATGGCGATATCGTTTCAGAGGGCACGGCACGCAGCTTCTTTGCCGACAACAGCTTTTACACCACAGCTGCCAACCGCATGGCTCGCAAGCTGGTCAAAGGCGCCGTTGTTGCCGAGGACATCATCGGCCACTTCAATGAAAGGAGGAGTTGTGAGAAAGCTGATGCCGCATAAGGACAAATCAGCAATGCCGCCTGGCTGGCCGCAGGCTATAGCGCCCGGGCAGCCACTGCAGGTACTGGACGAGGGGCCGACAGAGGCACCGGTGGAGAAGACCGCCCGCACCAAAGCGGAGAAGCTGACCCGGGATTCAGCGAAGCAGCTGTTGCAGCCAATAACCGCCGGTGCGGCAGCGGCTTCACCTACGGCTAGCGGCCCTCTCTTCGGCCGGCCTGCTGGTCGCAACCCCTTGCCCGTGCGCACCCGGATGGCCATCGTGGCCATTGTCGTGGCCATTCCGCTGTTATTGGCGGCCAACGCCTATTTCTTCGACAACCGTGCCTACTATGCCACCAGCATGTTGATCATCCTGCTCTGCATGGCTCCTTTTGCCATGATTTTTGAAGGCCGCAAGCCACAGGCCAGAGAGTTGGTGGTGATCGCCGTGCTGGTGGCCTTGGCCGTGGCCGGTCGAGGCGCCTTCTACATGATCCCGCAGTTCAAGCCGGTGGTGGCGATAGTGATCATCGCCGGGGTGACGCTGGGGGCGGAAAGCGGCTTTTGCGTTGGTGCCCTGACCGGCTTTATCTCTAACTTCATGTTCGGGCAAGGGCCTTGGACCCCTTGGCAGATGTTCGCCTTCGGCATCATCGGTTTTCTGGCCGGCATCATCTTCGCTAAAGGCCTGCTGCCAAAGCGGCGAGTGCCGTTGGCTATTTACGGCTTTCTGGCCTGTATGATCGTCTACGGCCTGATCATGGACACGGCAACAGCGCTGATGATGACGATGGACATCGAGAAGACCACAGTGCTGGGCGTCTACATCTCCGGCATCCCCTTCAACGCGATCCACGGGGTGGCGACGGTGATTTTCATCATGGTTCTGGCCAATTTCATGATCGCCAAGCTCGACCGGGTGCGGGAGAAGTATGGGCTGATAGTCACCGAAGAACTGGAGCCGCTGGATCTAGAGGTGGATAAGATGAGGGCATAAATGCGGCAGTTCATGTTTGTTGCGGCTTCTTTACAAAAGAAGTAAAGGAGTTATCAGGGAAAGGAAGAGAGATGGTAAGTTTTAGAAAGCGACCAGAGAAAACTAATAATACACAGAAGAGGACAAAGCTCACTGCCAAGCTGCTGTCAGTACTGGTTTCAGTCATGCTTCTGGGCACCATGCTGCCTGGGGCATTGTTTGCGTCCAGTCCGAGCAGCTCCTCAAGCGTGACGGTGATCATCGACTTCGAGGGCTATAACCTGAGTCAGGGGTTTTATATCGAGCCGATGCAGCTGACGCTGCCGGCTGGCAGCAATGCGGCCGATGCCACCGTAGCCGCCTTGAGCCAGACCGGGCATGCCTACGAGAATACCGGTACGCCTGCGTCTGACTTCTACTTGGCACAGGTAAGAGGCTTTGACAAAGGCAGTGTTAGCCTACCCGCCTACATCACAGAGTCTCCGGGCTTCAACGCATCAGATGTTTGGCCTAACGAAAACGACTGGCTTGGGGAGTTTGACTACACCTCCAGCTCTGGCTGGATGTACAAGCTAAACGATGTGGTGGGTCAGGTGGGTGTCACTGGCGCGACCCTCCAAAACGGCGACGTTATCAGCTGGCAGTTCACGCTGGTTGGCTATGGCATGGATATCGGTGGCAGCTGGGATCCCAGTGTTACGCCGCTTTATACTGCTACCCCCAGGGCCGACTTGTTCCGGGCGTTGTTTGCCGATGGTGCCAACCAGTCTGCCAAACAGACCGCTTTGGACGTAATCATCAACCCCCTGGCAACCTCTGAGCAGGTAGCGTCAGCCATAGCCGCTTTGGAGCCGGCCAGCCGAACGGCAACGGTCAATGTGCGCTTCCAGGCCAATGACAGCGGTTTTTTGATCGCCAACCAAGATATGGCCGTGAACTCGCGGATTGCTGAGGACCACGGCTATACGGACGACTTCAACGGCACACAGGTCAGTGCCCTAGATGCCTTGGTTGCCGCCCACATCCAGATGTACGGCGATGCCGACTTGGGCAGCAAGCTTGCGGTCAGCGCCTCGGGCATGGTGTCCCGGGTGGCCGGCATCAATACCGGAAACTTCTCGTTCATGGTCAATGGCTTAGCGCCAGGCGACGGCAATTACCAGCCGGACAGCTGGAATGGCGGTACGTCGCAATGGGGTCATGCCGTCACTCAAGCAACCATCGCCGACGGCGACCAAGTATCGTTTACGGTGTTGCAGGACGACTCGGCCATGGACTATGTTGTTTGGTTCGAGCAGTCTGGCTCCAAGCTGGAGAACCTGAGCGTTGAGGCCGGCCAGGACGTGACGGTTGGCCTCAAGGGCTATATGGGCTGGTATGCCAACAGCGACAGTGCTTGGCAGGCGCAAAAGACCGAGGCCATTGCCGATGCCCAGATCGTGACAGTGGGCATTGACAGTTCGGCAGGCTACGCGCAGGGCAGTTTCACGGACATCGTCGGCAAGGTCACTGATGCTGGCGGGCAAGTGACACTGAATTTTGCTGATCCGGGCACCTATATTGTCTCTGCTTATGATGCCTCCGACTACCAGCCGGTCATCTCGCCGTGGCTTAAGATCACTGTGAAAAACCCGGTGGATAAAAGCGCTGTTGCCAGCGCCGTGGCTGCCGCTGAGGCGGCCACTGTCGGCAAGCAGGCCTCTGATTATACTGCCGACAGCTGGAAGGCCTACCAGGACGCCCTGGCCGCCGCCAAGGCCTTGGCCGCCGACCCGGATGCTTCCCAGGAGGCGGTTGATGCCGCCGCTGCCGCGCTGAGCGCCGCCGTGGCCGGCCTGAAGCCTGCGGCGACGGGCGGCACTGACGCCGGCACCGGCGGCACACAGCAGCCCATGCCCCTGCCGGCCCCGGCCAAGGTGGCCGTGGCCTCCGTCAGCATCTCCGGCGGCGCGGCCAGCTACTCCTGGAAGGCTACCGGCACCAACAAGGCCAT
>WRGR01000009.1 GCA_009787085.1 Actinomycetes bacterium | reverse complement strand
CCCCGCCGGCGCCCCGCACGCGCCCCGCCCCGCACGCGCCCCGCACGCGCCCCGCCCCGCACGCGCCCCGCACGCGCCCCGCCCCGCACGCGCCCCGCATACGCCCCGCATACGCCCCGCACAGTGCTCCACCTTTAACCTATCTTTCCGGTAAACTAGAACACGGTCGCCTTGTAAGAAAAATCGATAGGAGTAGAAATGTCGCAGAGTAAAACTAAGTTTGGCGGTTGGTTGTTAGTATTCTTTATCGTTCAGGCAATTTGTACCGCTATAACGCTTTCGAACTTCCCGGGCAGCCTGCATGACTTGATCAGCAGTAGGGGGACTGTGACGGCAGCAGCTGCCGTGTCTTTATTGACCCTGATATGTTATTCGGCACTCTGTATTGCCTGTTTGCTCTGCATATTGCTTAAGAATGCCTTATTTTTGCGTTGTTTTCAAGTTGCCGGAATAATAGCAATGGCTGGTAATCTAATTTCATATGTTATTAGAGAAGCAGTATACTACCTACAAATGGGCACTTTCTCTTCTTTGCAGAGCGGCTATTCTTCTTCATATTACGGCATTGTGGGCCCCTCAGCAGGATCCTATTGGGGGCTGTTTATCTTCGCGCTCTTTTGGACATTGCTTTGGTCGGTATATTTTGTGAAAAGCGGACGGGTCTTTTCGCATATGGAGGGCCGGGTCTATATGGACAAAGCTGTGTTTTTTGCTGGGACGGTATCCCCAGAACCGTTTGAGGATGCGTCTGGGTACCGGCCAGCGGCCACCTATACTCAGGTTCAAGATCCTTCTCGGCAAGTCCAGCAGCCGCAGCAAGTCCAGCAGCCGCAGCAAGTCCAGCAGCCGCAGCAAGTCCAGCAGCCGCAGCAAGTCCAGCAGCTGCAGCAAGTCCAGCAGCCGCAGCAAGTCCAGCAGCTGCAGCAGGCTCAGCAGCCGCAGCAGCCGCAGCAGGCCCAGCAAGCCCAATATCCTCCCCAGCAGCCACAATCAGCGGGTGCTCCTTATCAGGCACAACCATACGTAGGTGTGCCCAATGCGGAACAGGCTCCATCATATAACACAGAGCAAGCTCCGCCAGAAAATAATTGGCCACGGTGACGCTGCTATCCGGCAGAAGTCTTAAGGGCTAGGGGGATGCTGATCAATGCCCAAACCACGGTCATTGCGAGCCCCATGGCCACAATCTTTCCCTGACCAACAAGGTGAAGGATTGCGGCACGAGGGTCGCAACGACGGGCCTTTTGCATTAATCGGCGGTTACCCCGACGGACGGAAATAGCGCATGAGCTACAGCTTTGAGCAGTTGCAGGTTTATTTGCAGTGGGATATCAGCACTTGGCAACGGGCTTTGGTTTTTTGGGACGAGATACTGGCCGAAAACCCTGCATCTGATACCCATGTGCTAGAGCTGGGGACGGGCGATGGTGGGCTGACGCTGTATCTGGCCGAGAAGGGGATGGATGTGGTCTGCTCCGATGTTCAGGGGCCGAATCCGGCTGCCTATGCCCTGATTCAGCAAAACAACCTGTCTGCACAGGTCAGTTTTGCGGTGGTGGACGCAACGGCGATCGACTTTGCGGACAACAGCTTTCAGTTTGTTCTATTCAAATCGGTGCTTGGCGGAGTTGGGATGACCTATGCCTGGCCCGGAATAGAGCAGGTCATTCGGGAAATTCACCGGGTGTTAAAACCCGGTGGCTGGTTGCTGTTTGCGGAGAACTTAGCCGGATCGGCCTTTCACCGGCGGGCGCGAAGGATGTTTATGCCGTGGGGTAAAACTTGGCTTTATCCTTCCCTTGACCAACTGGAGACACTCTTGGCTGTTTTTGCTGAATCTGAAATCAAGACATATGGCTTTTTCTCCTGTATCAAAAAGGACTTTGCACCGCTGGTGTTTGCCGATCAGCTGATCTGCCGGTCTAACAAGGCCAGCAGCCACTATATGGCTTACGGCTACGCCCGGAAGGCCTAGGGGGTACCGATAAACGTTCTAGGGCATTCTTGGAGAAAGTTGCTTTCAGAAAGGTGATGATTACCCATGGGTAAAAAGTCTGTTGTAAGTCTAGCCGGCTGCGCGGTCGTTTTGGTCGCCGCGATTTTAGTGATGGTGTTGAAGCCGTTTCTCCCGGATCTTGACTCGCAGGGACACATGGTGATCGGCGGCTTGTTGATCACTGTTAGTATTTGGATATTCAAGCCCTTTGACCTGCCCTTTTCTAGCGGCGGTTTGTTTTTTGCCAGCTTTCTGCTGTTTCTTAAAGTCCCGCCGCCGGTGGTTTTCTCCGGCTTCACCCAACCGGCTCTCTGGACTTTGATCCCGGCGCTTTTCTTCGGTTTGGCGCTGCAGAAAACCGGCCTCGGACGGCTGATCGCCATAGGCGTCATCAGGCTGTTCAAGCCTAGCTACCCCACCATGATCTTGGCTTGGCTGATAATTGGCGTCGCCCTCAGCCTGCTCACGCCATCGATCACTGTGCGCGTGGCGATCATCATACCGATAGCGGTCCAGTACTTGGAGCTGTTCAATGTCCAGCGCGGCTCTAAGGGCAATTCCTTGGTTTTACTTACGGCCTTCGCAGTCGCCCTGCTGCCGGGTACGGGCTGGATGACCGGGGCGCTTTGGGGGCCGATCGTCTCGGGCATGTGCAATGCGGTGCCGGGCATGCAGGGGCTGTTAAACTTTGACAACTGGTTCAAAGTCGCCTTTATACCTATGGAGATAATCACCATATTGACGCTGGTCGGGGGGTATTTTGTGCTCCGGCCGAAAGATGGGCTGTCCCAACAGGCAGCGGCTGCCCTGAAGGCACAGAAGAGCGAGCCGATGACTAGGGACCAAAAAATAGTCGCGCTTATTCTCTGCGCCACCTTTGCCTTGTTCACCACCAGCAGCCTTCACGGCATTCCGGATGCCGCCATCTGCATGTTGGCTGTGGTGATGTTCTTCGTCTGCAAGATACTGGATTTGGCGGACTTCAGTACCGGCATCAGCTGGGACCTCGCCGTTTTTCTGGGTGTGGCGCTGGGTTTAAGCTCGGTTTTTGCGGCAACCGGGGTGTCTGCTTGGATGGCTGGCGTGATTGTTCCAGCGATCGCTCCTTTGGCTGTCAGCCCTTGGGTGTTCATGTTCGGCATGGTGCTGATCCTCTTCGCTTGGCGTTTTGTCGATATCGCATTGATGATCCCCACCATGGCCATCATCACGCCGATCTTGCCCGCCATAAACGATGCCTACGGCATCTCGCCTTTGGTCTGGGTTCTGATCTTCATCATCGCCGGCAACAGCATGCTCCTGGTTTACCAGAACATGTGGGCGCTGATGGCCCAGAGCATAACCGGCGACCGTCCTTGGACGGCCGGGCATCTTCGGGCGTACGGGACAGTCTACTATGTCGCCAGCTTGATCGGCCTAGCTGTCGCCGTGCCGCTCTACATCAGCTTCGGCCTGTTTTGAGCTAGTGCAGCAAACTAGCCGGGCTGGCTGTCCTGCGCCACCGCGTGGATCTTGCCGTCCACCAGATGGGGCAGCAAATGACAGTCTCAAACATAGGACTGGCCAGCGTGCTGAGCGATCCCTTTGGGAAGACCGCCCAAGGCATCATGGAGCATCTCCTTGGCTCTGATGTGATTGGTGAGGAGCTCTGCAAGACTTTGATCAAAGCTAGCACTTGGGCATCAACGGCTCAATGCCTGTGCTCAGTATCCCTCCGGCTGGCTTCTCCAAGTGCACAAATGACGGCTCCGATGCTGTTTTTTCGGCTCTGAACGGGGTGTAGCCACACTTGCTGTACAGCGCTAGGTTCTTCTCGCTTTGTGCTGCAGTGTAAAGCTCGAAGCGCCTGCCTGGGAACTCGCCTTCGATCGCTTGCAGCAGGCGTCGGCCGAGCCCTTTGTTCTGATAGCCCGGCAGCACCATTAGCTTGGCGACATAAGCGGTGCCGCTGTCTTCGTGGGCTCGAACCGAGCCGACTATTCTGCCGTCCAGCACTGCCTTGAGAACGACGCAGCTTTGAAGCTCCGCCGCTGTCTGCTCAAGCGTCTGTGTCAGCGGCTGGATCGAGAAGTTGCCGTAGATCAGCGCCTCACTTTGGTATGCTGCGTATTGCAGCCGCAGAATTGCGACGGCATCTTCTGCGCTTGCCATCAACACGGCAGCATCGCCGCCAGCCGGTGCTAAAAAGCGGTGCTCTACGTCGCAGGCGGCCAGTATCCTCTGGATGTCTTGCGGTCGCAGGACGACTGTTGCGGTGTTGTCGTTTGGATGAACACCGATCCTGTCGTAATCGAAAACCGAGCTGTCTATCAGTACCGACACGTTCGTGTCTGTAGCGCCGACAGCGTTCAAAAACGACACGGCACCGTGCTGGATGCCCAGCTTCTCCTGCAACGTGCGCTCATCGCCGAAGCTCAGGCGGGTCTCGCCTAGTGCCGCGGCCACTGCCGCCAGGTCGGCCCGTTCGGCGAGCGGTAGGGAGTAGAGGTAGTAGCGGGTCTTGTCCTTGTTCCTGAGGAAGAGGTTCTTGAAGATCATCGCATCGGTCTGGACGGGCCGAAGCATGCTGTCGGCTGCTGTGAAGATCGGCGGGTGGTCGATTCTGCCGTAGCTTATACCCAGCTTGTCGAGCAGCGCATAGACACGCTCTGGCTTGTTCCAGTTAGGCTGGCTTTGCTCCATCGTTGTTTGCGTCCTTTCTGGTGCGAGACCGCTCTGTTCGGATTATATGCCCAGCAAGCTTCCCGGACACACAGTGCGCCTGAGACATTATATATGTCTCCGTTAAACCAGCGTTGACATGGCGCGGCCTCATCGAACAGCGCCAGCATGGCTGCAGTTTCAGTCCACGCACCCTGCGCCTGATGAAAGATTGCGGCTCTGAGCCCGCAATGACTGGTGCTGCATGTCAACGCTGGTGGCTCGGTTAGCGCCACTCTGCCAAAGAGTATCGTCGACCGCTACAAGCTCAAAGTTGGCGACACTGTGTTTTTGCGAGAAACCGATGACGGCATCCTCATCACCCCGTTTGATCCGGGCGTGCAAGAGGCTCTATCGATAGTGGCAGATATGTCAAAGGAATACCGCAACGCCTTGCGTGAGCTTGCCAAGTGAGCATTTCTGAGCCAAGGTGGCTCAGTCGCCCCGTTGTTGATGCTGCGCACCACGAGCTGTTAAGGACTTTTGGAGGGGCTGACGGCTGCCGCGACGAGGCGGCGGTCGTCTCCATCATGCTCGGCGTAGCGTCTGGTGCGGCCTCGGACCTTGATGGTGATGGCTAGGCCACTTATGTAGGTATAACGATTCAAATCTTCTGCCACTTCCCCCATCATAGGCTGGTCACAACCGCTCCTAGCACTTGGCCGATAGCATCGTGTATGACCAGCTGCGCCCTGCCGTCGGCTGGTGTCTCGCTCTTGTTGATCAAGACGAGGTTTGCCCCACGGAAGTGCCCTAGCAGTCCCGCCGCAGGGTAGACCGCCAGCGAGGTGCCGCCCACGATCAGCAGGTCGGCGGCCTCGATGGCGCGGACAACGCCGTCCCACTCCCTTTGGGGTAGGCTTTCTTCATACAGCACGACCTGCGGGCGAACTATGCCGTCGCATTTTTCGCACTTGGGAACCCCGTCCTGTTCTAAAACATAGTCGAGGCTGTATTTCGCCCCGCACCGAACGCAGAATTGCCGCCAGTTGGAACCGTGCAGTTCATAGACCGTCTTGCTCCCCGCCGCCTGATGCAGCCCGTCTACGTTCTGCGTGACGACTGCGGACAGATGTCCCTGTTCCTCCAGCTTCGCCAACGCCAAATGCGCGGTGTTGGGCTTGGCGTCGCGGGCAACGAGGTTCTTTTTGTAGTATTGGAAGAAAAGCTCCGAGTCACGAGCGAAGCATGAGTGGGAGAGCAGGTATTCCGGCTCTTCTCCAAAGCCCTGCCTTGCGTGGTACAGGCCTGTTGCCGAACGGAAGTCGGGGATGCCGCTTTCGGTGGAAACCCCGGCACCGCCGAAGAAGACGGTGGAGCCGGTGGCGTAAACAAGCTCACGAAGCTTTGCAACTTGCCCTTCTGCTGATCCTGACATTCTTGATCCTAACATCTTCTTAGCGTAGTACCTTTTAGGCCGCTGTTTTGATAGCTGTCGCAGACACTGTCTGTGCTCAATTATAGTATGTGCACTGGATTGTCTGCTCCTTGCTGCTCAAGCAGGTAGTATGATGTTATGAGTGGCGGCAAGGGTTAGGCGGCAGCGGCAGCCTAAATCAGTCGGAAATCGGACCAGCAGGAGGTAAAGCTTGATGTCTGGCAACATAAAAACGGATGCAGTATTCACAAAGCATGCGACCCAAGAAGGGGTGTTCATGAAACATTTCTTCTGCAAGGAGGACAATGACCGGCTGAACAACGTCGAGATCCACATAGTTCCCGGCTACCAGATAGCCCCGCACTCCCACGATGACAGCTCCGAGTTCTTCTACGTTGTCAGCGGTTGCGGTGAGTTCTTAGACGATGGCGAGTGGAGGCCGATCACAAAAGGGGATGCCTTCAAGGCTCCGCAGGGAGTGACCCATGCCATCAAGAATACAGGCACCGAGGCCCTGGTGTTGTTTTCCACATTCAGCCCGGCTATCCGGTAGGCCGGTGCATGTCAGACGGCGGCAGAACTGGATGGCGGCGGCGCGGCCACTATGAGGCTGGTGGGGAGGTGCATGTCAGACGGCGGCAGAAC
>WRGR01000008.1 GCA_009787085.1 Actinomycetes bacterium | reverse complement strand
TTGTCGAGGAGCGCCACCTCGTAGCCGATATCCCCCGTGAGCGTGCTGTCACCGGAGTATATGCCCGGCGACAGGGCGGCATCGGCGGCGATGGCGGCGTTGGCGCGCCCCTGGACGGCCGCGTCCCCCGGCCAGGCGATGACCGGGTAGGTTATCGTGCAGCTGCCGACCCTCGTGGCCGCCTCGTCGATCACGTACGGGGGGCTCGCGGCCTCATCGTCGGCCGCATAGGGCGTACTGTCGCCCGGTGCGCAGGAGCAGAGCAGCAAGGCCGCAGCCGCCACAGCCGCCAGGGCGCCGTGCCTGATTGTCTTTCCCATTGCCAATGTCCTTTCTTGTCATAAAGCACACCCGAAGCGATGGCAGGTGCGCGCATCGCGGCTAGTCTAGGCTGAGGATCACCTTGCATGCTTTTTTGTGTGCTTTGTGTCTGATCAGCGTGTAGGAGCAGGATGCCTTGGCCCCCATCTGATCAGAGGCCCAGGCGGTTATGCGGGCGCTGCCCTTGCCCACCGCCTTGACGTCGCCCTTGGCATCCACCGTCAGCACCTTGGTGTCGGAGGGTCTCCAGACCACCGTCTTGTAGGTGGCGCTCCTAGGGTAGACCGCGGCCTTGAGGCCCTTGTCCTCCGCGCCCGGCAGCAGCATGACCGTGTGCTTGTTGAGCTTGACAGCGGTGGCGTAGACCGGGGGCTTGGGCGGTTTTTCAGAGAAGAGGGCGGCCAGCGTGGCCGCGTCGGCCCTGCCGCTGACGGAGAGCCCCAGCTTCTGTTGCCGCATGCCCTGGCGCTGCAGCTCCTTTAAGACGAAGGCATCCTCCTTGCCGAGCGCCCCTCTGATCTTCAGCACGTTGTTGCCTTTGTACCTGTAGCCCAAGGCGTTTAAGCGAGCTTGGACGTCTTGGGGGGTGTAGACCTTGAAAGTCGCCTTGCCGGCCTTCTTGGACCTGTCGCGGGCGGTGGCGGTGATGGTCACCTTGGCCGAGCCGTGCCGCCCCTTGGCCGTGGCGGTGACCTTGCCCTTGGAGTCCACGGTGGCCACCGACTTTTTGCTGGTCGACCAGCTGAGCGCCCTGTTGTTGGCGTCGTCCGGCTTGACGGTGGCCTTGAGCTTGAGCGTCTTGCCGGAGAGCAGCGGCACGGCACCGTCCACCTTGACCGACTTCACCAGCTGAGTGACGGTGATCTTGCAGGATGCGGCATGGCCGCCGTCTCTCGTGGTGGCGGTGACGGTTGCCCTGCCCCGTGCCACTGCGCGAAGTGTCACCCAGCACCACCGAGGCCACCGGGATGTCGATGTCTGACTTCAGGATGAAGCCCTGCTGGTGGGTCACATCGTCGTCGATGGGGAAGCTGTCGGGCATCCTCACGTAATAGTAGCCGTTGCACTTGCCGATGACGGCCAGTGCCTGGTTTTTGGCTACATTGGCACGCAGGTAGCTGGAGTCGTCGGCCCCCCGGAAGAGCTTGGTGACCCTGGCCGTGGACCCTTGGGCACCCTCGCCGATGGCTCTGCCAACGTTTTTTGAAGACCATCCCATCGGGTTCCCCCTTGCGGCGCTCCGCAAATCGCAAGCTGAAGCGGTGTTAACATACCTCCCCGTCTTTTACAAGTCTTTTTTTTGAATTTTTCACAATGATTACATGTTCCTGGCCAAGGCACCCTCAAGCTTTGAGGCTGCGTCATACGGGCACTGGAAGACAGTCGTTTCCCCCTGATTAGCGGTGCAAAGGATTGCGACTCAAGGCTTCTGCCTACGCTGAGCGCAGAGCCTCTACTGGGTTTTTGTGCGCGGCCTTGCTGGCCGGGTAGCTGCCAAAGACGATGCCGACCAAGGCGGAGAAGGCCACGGCAATGCCGATGACACCGATCGAGAGACCGAAGTTATAGGCCGGCGCCAGGGCACCGATCACGAACACGATGCCCCAAGAGAGCAGGATGCCTATCGCGCAGCCGATCAGGCTGATCAGTATGGCCTCGATCAGAAACTGCGCCATGATGCTGGCGTAGCTGGCGCCCACCGCCTTGCGGATGCCGATCTCGCGGGTACGCTCGGTGACCGAGACCAGCATGATGTTCATGATGCCGATACCGCCGACCAGAAGCGAGATGGCGGCAATGCCGCCGAGCATGAAGGTCATGGTGCCGATGACACTCTCCATGGCATTGGCGATATCGGTGGCGTTGACGATGCTGAAGGCCTCGGCATCGCCGTCCAGCCGGTTCAGTAGCAGCGCCGTTAACGTGGCTTGCGCCTGGTCGGCGGTCTGGCCAGCGGGCGGAACAACAACGAAGCTGCCCACTTCCCGCACACTGTCGGATATGCGCATCAGCGTGGTGTAGGGAATATAAGCCTCCAGGCTCTGCGAGTTGAAGCCTAGGACGCCCTCTTCGTCTTCCAGTACGCCGACAATCTGAACCGCGACCCCCCCTAACGATACGGTCTGGCCGACCGCACTGCCGCCCGCAAAGAGGGTCTGGGCGGTATAGCTGTTGACCACAGCAACATAGGTGTTGTTGTTGACATCGGCCACGTTGAAGAAGCTGCCGTAAGCCAAGGTCAGACCCTGGATGGCCGCATAGCCGGGCGTGGTGCCGGTCAGGCGTATCGTGTCGCTGGTGCTACCCTTTTTGGCCGTGACGCTGGCCGTTGCCAGCGGCGCGACCTCCGCAAAGCCGTACTGGTCTTGGAGGGCCATCACCTCCTGCCAGGCAAGCGGCTTGTCTTTATTGTCAGAAATAGAGACGGTCAGCATGTCGTTGCCCAAACTGGAGATGGTGTCGGTCACCGACTTGGTGGCACTGTTCACCAAGGAAACTAGTACCACCAAAGAGGTAACGCCGATGATCACGCCCAACATGGTCAAAAAAGCGCGCATCTTGTTGGTTGCGATGGCCTTCCAGGCCATCTTCAGCGATTGCAGAATCATGCCGTCGCCTCCATCACATGGCCGTCCTTGATCTGCATTTTGCGCTCGGTCTGATCGGCAACCTGTTCGTTATGGGTGATGACCAAGATGGTATTGCCCTGCTGATGCAGCTGGTCGAACAACCGCAGGATCTCGGCGCTGGTCTTGGAGTCCAGCGCCCCGGTCGGCTCGTCGGCCAAGAAGAGCGAGGGGGATGTGACCAGCGCCCGGGCGATGGCCACCCGCTGCTGCTGACCGCCGGAAAGCTCGGCGGGTCTGTGGCTTTTGCGCTGCGCCAAACCGACCTGGTCCAAGACGTCGGACACCATCTGCCGCCGCTCGTGCGCCGCCACCCGCTTATAGATCAGCGGCAGCTCGACGTTCTCAGCAGCACTCAGTTGTGGCAGCAGGTTAAAGTCCTGGAAAATAAAGCCGATCTTGCGGTTGCGGACATGGGCCAGCTCGGTTTCCGAGTAGTTGCCGATCTCTTGGCCTTCTAGTAGATACTCGCCCTCGTCGGCGGTGTCCAAGCAGCCGATAATGTTCATCAGAGTCGACTTGCCACTGCCGGAGGGCCCGACAATGCCGACGTACTCCCCTTTTGCCACCGAGAAGTTGGCGTGATCGAGGGCGTGAACGGTTTCATCGCCCATCTGATAGAACTTGGAGACGTTGATCATCTGGATCATTGGCCGCCACCGCCAGTGGGAGCAGCGGCGGGGGCAGTGCCGCCGGTAGATGCGCCGCCGCTGGGAGCCGCAGTGCCGCCGCCGGTCGCCCCGGTCGTGGTACCGCTACGGTTGCCGCCGCCGCCAGTGCCGGTGCCGCCGCCCCGGAAGCCGCCGCCGCCAGCACCAGCACCGCCGCCGCTTATGCCAAGGCCGCCGCCGCGCAGCTGGACATTGGCATTGGTGCTGCCGGTGCTGTTGGCCACGCCGTAATAGACCGCCTGGCCTTCGGTCAGGCCGCTGAGTATCTCCACTGTCGAGCCGTTGGACTTCCCTACCTGCACGTTGACCGGCTGCGAAAGCTCACCGGTACTGGGGTCGCCAGCGGTGTAGACAAAGGCTTGACTGCCGCGTTGCTGTAGCGCCGCCGAGGGGATGGTCAGGGTATCTGTGCTTTGGCTGAGGATGATCGATGCCGAGGCGTTCATGCCCACCAGCATCGAGTCGTCTTTGGGCACGGTTATCTCCACCGAGTACTTCGTCACCCCATTGCTGGAAGTACCCGTCTTGTTGACGTTGGTGATCTGTCCCTGGAAGGTTTGGTCGCTGATGGCATCCAAGGCGATAGTGGCCGCTTGACCCTTGGATACGGAGAGGATGTCCAGTTCATCGACGCTGATAACTACCTTCATGTTCTTGCCAGAGGTGATGTTGAAGGCGTTGGCCAAGCCGGAATTGGCGAGCGTCGAGGTGGATGAGGTGCCGCTATCAGCAGCCCCTGCCCCGCTGCCTGTACCGCCGCTGGTACCGGTGCCGCCGCTGGTGCTCCGGCTGGTGGTGCCAGCGCCGGTGCCGGTTGTGCCGCCCGTCGTGTTGCTTGTTGTGTTGCCAGTCGTGTTGCTGTTGCCGGTCTGGCCGCTGGTGGTGCCGTTTGAAGTGCTGCCCGTCGAGCTGTTGGTGCTGCCTGTGCCGTTGCCGGTGTTGTTATTAGCGGTAGTGTTGTTGTTGCTCTGGTTGCTGCTGCTGGCCAGCTTGGGATAGCTGGCGGTGATCGTCAGAACGCCGTTATCCAAAGAGAAATAGCAGCTCTCCGTGCCAGGCACAAGCACCTTGGGATAAGCCACGAAGGCATTGCCCGCTTTTGTTGTCAGGCTGATCGTAGCCGTATAGGCACTGCCCGTCTTAAAGGCGCTGGCCGTCGGGTCCCAGGTCACAGTTCCGGTAAAGCTGTCCGCCGAGACGCTGGTCAAGGGCTTTGCGCCAACGGTTGGCGTTAGCCCGGCGCTGCGCAGATCGACTGTGGATATCTCAGTGGCAGGGCTATCCGGGGGTGTGGGTTCATCGTCAGCGGCGGTGTCCGCCACTGTGATGTTGCTGCTGGCCGGCGTGGCCAAGCCAATCACTGTGATGCTGCCCGAAGCAGTGGGGTTGCTGCCCGTTGCGCTGTCGCCCGCTGCGGGGCCGCTGCCCGCTGTGGAGCTGCCTGCTGCAACGCTGCCGTTCGCCGAGCCGCTGCCGACCGCCAGACTGCTGCCGCTCGCGGCTGCAACGTCCGCCGTGAGGTACTCCTCCGCCTGTAGAACCAGACTAGCCTGCGAAAGCCCACCTGACCCGCCGCCCGAGTTCGCAGCGGCAGCCGTAGAGGCACTGCTGGCCGAGCTGGCGCTGGCGGCCTCAGTGATCGTCTCCCCATTCACTGCGCTCATACTGCTAATGGTACCGGCAGCCGAAGCGATGATCCCTTTGTTCGTGTTTATCGACTTTAGAATGCTGTAAGTCGCGTTCAGGTTCTTCTTCTCTACCAGCAGCGAATAGTACTCGGCACTGCCCGAGGTGGCATCGTCGATCTCGTCGTTGACATCCTCGAGGTTCTCTTTGGCGATGGCCAGTTCCTTTTGCAGCGACAGCGAATCGACGGTGGCTAAAACATCGCCCTTCTTTACCGTATCGCCGGGTGCCACGGAGACTTTGCTGACCTCTAGGTCACCGGGAACATTGATGGCCGTCGTAACGGCGCTTTCCAAAACCCCTGTACCCTCAATGGTGTTGGCGACATCGCCCCTAGTCACAGTAGCCTGTTGGACGCTGACCTGCGTTCCAGAGCCGCCCGGGTTGAAGACCCCGAAAATCAAGAACAAGGCAAGGCCACAAGCCAGCAGCACACAGACGGCGATGGCGATCAGTTTCTTGGACGACCGCTTCTTGGGCGATCTGGCCTTTTTGTTCGATCTGGCCTTTTTCTGGCCGTTGCCGCTGTTGTTCCGAGCCGACTGCGGTTCCAAAGACGTGTTTGCTGGCTCATTGATGGCTTCCATGTAGACCTTCCTCCATTTGCCGGTTCGAGTATGCATATAGCGTCAGCAAACCAGATTAGCGATGCAACCTGAAGGAAAGCTTAAAGAAATTCCGATCAATGCTACTGCGCCAGAATGGCCGCGCAAGCCAGTGCGGGCGGGCTGGCTTGCGGGAGCGGGGTGGCCGCGCAAGCCAGTGCGGGCGGGCTGG
>WRGR01000007.1 GCA_009787085.1 Actinomycetes bacterium | reverse complement strand
CCGCGTCGTAGCGGTAGGCCAGATAGCCGTCGGCACCGTCGGCGGCCTTCTAGGTCAACTTCAGGGTATCGGAGTCCACGCGACCGGCGCAGAGGTCGGCGGGGATATCGGGGCTGACGGTGGTGGCACTCGCGGCGGTCGGCACGGCGATAGCCGCAGCCGCCGCTAAGGCTGCAGCTGTAATTGTTCTCCTTGGCGAAAGCCTCACGATTCCTAGCTTATCCTCAACTGGCATCAGGCACCCGTGAAAGTATAATTTAATTCTTAACACTATTGTAGATAATTCAAAGATTACACAGAGGGATATCGCTGCAAAGACCGGATTGTCAGCCCGGACGGTTTCGTGCGAAATCAAGTTGCTGCGCGACTCTGGCTGCATACGGCGCATCGGCTCTGACAGGCTTGGCCATTGGGAGATAACCTAGGGAAGCGCCGATCTAATGCCGGTTTAACGCCAGCTTCAGTTATTGCCGGCTTGACCGGCAATCTTTCCCCTGATCAGCAAGGGGAAAGATTGCGGCCCGGGGACATGTGGAGGCCGTGTGGGACGAAGTCGCGAGTCAATCGGACCCCCCTAGGGTGTGGCATGTGGTACAATTCGCGGGGGCGGTCTGGGGATTATTGCTTTTGTGCACTTGGGATTGGCGAAAGGGAAAATTATGTTGCGTAAATTGTCAGTGACCGGTATTTCTTGCCTGTTGGTGTTAGTGTTATGTGTGCCTTCCAGTTTTGCAGCAACACCAGCGGCAGAGGCGGCATCAGACGTGCCAGCGCCAGTGGCCGAGACACCGGCAGCACCAGCACCAGCGGCAGAGGCGCCGGCAGAGGCAGCAGAGATGCTGGCGTCAGAGGCAACGCTAGCGTCAGAAGTAACGGAGCCAGCTGCAACATCAGCGCTGCCAGCGTCAGCGACAACGCCAGCACCAACTGCAGCATCAGTGCCAGCTGCAGCATCAGCGCCATCTGCAACACCAGCGCCGTCAGCGCCAGCAGCGGCTTCCGAAAGCGTTGCAAATGCACCGATCAGTGGCAAAAGCGATGCCTTGGCCAGCGGTTATTATCAGATAGTACCCAATGCGGCGAAGAACCTGCGGGTTGACATCGGTAAATCCTCCAAATCCGTCGGCGCTGCCGCTGCTTGCATCAAGGTCAGCAATGCTTTGAGCCAGCGTTTTTTGGTTAAGAAGGTTAGCTCGTCTGCGCCACCAACGGCAAATGGGACGGGTGTAGCGGGCACTACGACTGCCAAGACTCCAACAATCTCCATATATTACAGTGTGCAAAACGTCAACTCACAGCACTTCTTAGCCGATGACAACGGCAGTCCCGAACAGAGCGATGAACCGTCTGCGGGATTATCGGACAAGCATCTCTGGCAGGTCGTTTTGCAGTCTGACGGCTATGTTTTGGTGAATAAGGCCAGCGGCCGCTATTTGGGCCTGGACAAGTCCAATAAGTTGATGCTCGGCACCAGCCAAGGTGCCCGCTCGATCTTCAGCTTTACCAAGACTGTTCCCTTTGATGTTGGTTACTACCGTTTATATACTTCGACCGGCTTATACATCGACCTCAGCAGTGGTTCAACCAAAGATGGAGCGGCTTTGCGCCTAGAGGGCAAGTCCAGTGCCACGACCCAGAAGTTCAGGGTTACCAAGTCCGGGTATTACTTTGTGATGCGCAACTTCCGCTCCTTCAAGGCTGTGGAGGTGAAGGGCGGCGCCAAGGCTGCTGCCGGGTCCGTTGTTCAGCAATCGACTTACAAGGCCACTAAAAACCAGCGCTTCACCATGTTGCCGGCTGGCGGTGGCTGGTGGTATCTGAAAACCGCTGCTGGCCTCTATCTGAGTGCCAAAACTCCCAGCAAGGATGGCTCGCGCATCTATACCACCACTGACCCGGGCAAGGCTTTGAAATTGAAGCTCAGCAAGGCCGGGCAGGTCACTGGCAACACTACCGTCGACTACCGGGTGGATTCGATCCTGACAGCTGTTGGCCGCGCCGGCACCCCGAAACAAATACTCCAACGTAGCTACCGCTATCTAATCAACCGCTACCCTTATCGGACTGCCAGCCTTTACCCTACGGGCCAGTGGAAGGTCAACAGGGCTTTGGATATGGTGAAGCGCAAGTCCGGCAACTGCTATCGCTATGCCGCGCTGTATTGTGTAATTGCCGAGGCGCTGGGTTATGACGCCAATGTGGTTTCTGGCTGGGTGCCCACCGTTTCGGGGTATAAGTCTCCGCATGGCTGGGTGGAGATCCGTAGCGGTACCAAGACCTATCTGGTCGATGTCAGTATGGGACGCAGTTACAGCGCTTACCGTTGGTTTTGGATAACTTATTCCGATGCGCCGATCGAATACCATGTTATCAACCGTGCAGATTGAGCGCTTTGATAGGGAAGCGCCGATTAGTGCGCGAAGTATGTCATTGCCGGCTTGAGGCGGTTCTGCTCACAATAGGGTGCAGCAGCATTGGTTGGCATCGCCTTAGAATGATCGGACGTTGCTAGCTTGGTTTTCTCGTCCTTAACGTTTTTGACCGTGTTCTTGCCGACGGTCTTTGGGCTTTACTTGGCCTTGCCTTGGGCAAAGGCCAAGAACTTCTTGCTGGTGGTGGCCAGCCTGTTCTTTTACGCTTACGGGGAGCCGGTCTATGTGCTGCTGATGCTGGCGGTCACGGTCTGCAACTGGTTGTTCGGACGCTTGTTGGTTGTGACCGCAGCCTCAAGGGGGGTTGCAGGCACTGCAGCCACTGCGGCCGATGCCGTAGCCGGCACCGCCACTGCTGTTGCAGCCAGAGCCGCTGTCCCCGGCTCGTCTGTTGCCACCAGCGACCGGCCAGTTGCCTTCCAAGCTTTCAAGAAGCGCCGCTGGCTGATAGTGGCAGCCTTGGTGGTCAACTTGGGCATGCTGGTGGTATTCAAGTATACTGGCTGGTTGGTGGCCAATGTCCAGGCAATAAGTGGCATTCATCTGCCGTTTTCCGACCCGGCTTTGCCCCTGGGAATTTCTTTTTATGTCTTCCACAGTATCTCGTATCTGGTCGATGTCTACCGCGGCGAGGTCATGGCACAGAAGAGCTTGCCCCGCCTGATGCTCTATATCTCGTTTTTCCCTCAGCTTATTGCCGGGCCGATCATCAAATACCACGACATTGCCGATCAGCTGGCCCAGCGCCGCCTGAGCCTAGAGGGTGTGGCCAGCGGCTTGCGCCGCTTGGCGGTCGGCTTGGGCAAGAAAGTGTTGATCGCCAACCCGCTGGGTTTGGTGGTGGATGCCATCTACAGCGCTCCGGGCAACGAGATCAATATGCCATTGGCCTGGCTGGCCGCTATCTGCTACCTAGGGCAGATCTACTTCGACTTCTCGGGCTACTCAGACATGGCCATTGGTATGGCGCGAATGTTTGGCTTTAAGTTCAAGGAGAACTTCAACTACCCCTATATCTCGACTTCTGTCCAGGAATTCTGGCGGCGTTGGCACATTTCGCTTTCCACTTGGTTTAAGGAGTATCTCTATATTCCCTTGGGTGGCAACCGTAAGGGCATGCCTCGTGCCGTGCTGAACCGGCTCATCGTCTTTGGCCTCTGTGGGCTTTGGCATGGTGCTGCTTGGACGTTTTTGGTTTGGGGGCTGCTCCATGGCCTCTTCTTGTTGCTGGAGCAGTACCTGCCGATCCGTAAGCTGCCAAAGGCCTTGGGGGTGGTATACACCTTGCTGGTGGTGACGCTCACCTTTGTGCTCTTCCGCTCCGAGAGCTTCGCTCAGGCGATGCTGATGGTCGGACAGATGTTCAACGGCTGGCATTTCGAGCCGATAACTATGGCCCGCCTAGCCTGGCTAGCCGATCCGCACTTGATATTTGTGCTGGCAGTGGCGGTGATAGCCGCTTTACCGCTGGTACCGTGGATTCGGCGGCGCCTCGGTTTGGCTGCAGACGGTGTAAGGCGGGGTACAGGCAGCCGACTTGGGCAGCGCCCTGTACCCTGCCTGCCGCCCTGCGTCCAACGCATCCTGTGCGCTGGCAGTTATGCCGGGGCGTTTTGTTTGTTCGGCTTAGCCTTGCTGGCCTTGTCATCTGGTGGTTACAACCCCTTCATTTACTTTAGGTTTTAGATTTTAGGGAGGTGCGGAGAAGATGTGGAGTCAGAAAAGCATGAGTCAAACCAAGCATGATAACGGGCGAAAGCCAAAGAAGGCGGCAGTGTTAGCCGCCGGTACAGCAGCCGTTGCGCCTGATCGCCGGCCGGCCAGCAAGGCTGTTTGTCTGGTATTCATCCTCATGGTCTTCGCATTGCTGCTGTTGCCCTCGCTCGGCATGCTCTGGGCACCAAAGGCGGTCAACCTCGAGAATCGCCAGCTGGCAGCCTTCCCTCAAGCCAGCAGTAACGGTGGGATCAGCCTCAACTATCCTGCCCAGCTTGGCAGCTGGTACGAGGAGCACTACGCCTTCCGCAACCTGATGGTCAGCCTCAACGCCAAGCTCTACGCCGATGTGTTCGGGACTTCGGCTTCCCAACAGGTGCTGGTTGGCCATGATGGCTGGCTGTACTATGCCGGCGAGGTGGCGGACTACACCGGTACTGCGCCCCTCTCCGAGCGGGCGTTATTCAACATCGCCCACAACCTGCGGCTGGTTCAAGACTATTGCCTAGCCAACGGCGCGGATTTCTGCTTTATGGTTGCCCCGAATAAGTCCAGCCTTTATCCCCAGGCCATGCCCAGCTACTACTTGCCAAGTAGCAACGCCTCCAACTACCAGCGGCTTTTGCCTTGGCTGGATAAGCAAGGAGTGCACTACGTGGATCTTTTTCCGAGCTTTCTAGGTGCGGCAACGCTGCCCGACGGCTCGCAGGCAAGCCCGCTCTATCACGCCCGGGACTCGCATTGGAACAACCGCGGCGCCCTGCTTGCCGAACAGGCCTTGGCTGCCGAGCTGGGTTGGAAAAGCGGCTTGCCCAGCCTGGCCGAGGCAGATGGCCAATGGACGTGGCGCCATGACTTCCGTGGCGATATGGACCAGATGCTCTACCCAGGACTGCCTACCTTGGAAGACGAGTGCTATCTCAGCGGAGTCAACGATGGTGCTGGCGCATCTGGCAGCCAGTGGTCGTATGTCGGTGATGCTCAGGCAGTGGATTCCAACTACGTGCAGACCCGGGGTGGGGGCGCGGGCGGGCGGCTGCTGATGTTCCGAGACTCCTTCGGCAACACACTCTTGCCTTACTTGGCCGCCGATAGCCAAAGTGCGGTGTTCTCCAAGCTGGTTCCCTATTACTTGGAGCCAGTTGCTAGCGGTGACTATGACGCGGTAGTCGTGGAGCGAGCCCAGCGCCATCTGGCCGACCTTGCCGAACAGGTGCCGCTGGCTCCCAGCCCGGCGGTCGATATGGACCTCGGCACTGCTGAGCTTGCCGCCCGGCCGGGGAGCAATGCGGGTGGGGCAGGCTACGGCAGAGCTGTAGTGACCCCTGACGGGCCACTGCTGCATGTCACTGGCGGCTTGGTGCCCGGTGGCTATTCAGATGATGCCTTGATCTACGTTGCGTTGGACGGCGGCAACGTGGATGGCCTAGTGCTCGAGGCCTATTGTTTGCGCGACCCGACCACGGGCAGTGACTTCGGCTACCGGGTCAGCCTGCCTGCTGGTGCGCTGGAGGCAGGGGGATACCAGCTTCGGGTGGTCGTCGCCGATCATGGTAAGCTGTATTTAGTGCACGAAGAAGACTTGGAATTGAGTCAATAAGGAGATGCCTAATGAAAGCCAATCAAACACCGACATGCCCGGCTCGACCGACGATTCATGCATTGACGCTGCTAGCTACAGCGCTGTTTGCAGCGCTACTGGCCTTGTCCTTGGCGGCCTGCGGCGCTGCCTCATCTGTCGGCGAGGCTCCAGCGGCCTCTGAGGCCGCTGCGGCGGCCCCCGCCCCAACCACCGACCCGGCCGCCGGTGCTGTTGGTGGC
>WRGR01000006.1 GCA_009787085.1 Actinomycetes bacterium | reverse complement strand
GGCAGGCTGCCGGCAGCCTGCGCGGCTACGGCCGCCGCCTCTGCGGCCGCCGCCGACCACGCAGATGCGGCCGCCGCCGCCGAGTCGGCAGTGCTGAGCAGCCTGCCTGCGCTGCCCTCCGTGTTGATCTGGACAACCACGCCTTGGACCTTGCCGGCCAACACTGCGGTATCGCTGGCTCCGGATGCCGACTACGTGGCCGTGTTGGCGGTGGGCAAATTGTTGGTGATGGCCGAAGCCTTGGTGGAATCAGTGGCTGCCGTGGCCGAATGGCCGCACTACGAGCTACTTTGCCAGCCGGACGGTGAGCCTTGGCGCGTCAAGGGCTTGGCGTTGCAGGGCCTGCGCTACGTCCACCCCATCCACGCCGATATGACCGGGGTCATCGTCACCGGCGACCACGTTGACCTGAGCTGCGGCACCGGTGCGGTACACACTGCTCCCGGACACGGCCAAGACGACTATTTGGTAGGGGAGCGCTATAAGTTGCCGATGTTGATGCCGGTGGACGACAACGGGGTCTTTGACCAGAGTGCTGGTCCTTTTGCGGGATTGGACGTGGAGAGGGCCAACCCGGTGATCATCGATTGGCTGCGGGAACGTGGCAAGCTGATTGCCTCGCTGAGCATTGTCCACAGCTATCCACACTGTTGGCGCTGTCATCAACCGGTGATCTTCAGGGCCACCGAGCAGTGGTTCGTCTCCATGGAGGAAACCGGGCTGCGTGAACAGGCCCTGGTCGAGATCGGCAAGTTGAACTGGTATCCGGACTGGGCCGTGTCCCGCTTGCGGTCGATGATCGAGTCCCGCCCGGACTGGTGTATCTCCCGCCAGCGCAGCTGGGGAGTGCCCATCCCGGTCTTTCGCTGCCGCTCCTGCAGTGCCACTGTGGCCACTCCGGCGACCTTTGATGCCGTCATCGAGCTTTTCGAGCGCGAGGGTGCCGACGCTTGGTTCACCCATAGCCCTGCCGCCTTCCTGCCCGCCGACACCCACTGTGAGCAGTGCGGTGCAGGCCTTGAGCATATCGAGCCGGAACGTGATATCCTCGATGTTTGGTGGGAGAGTGGCGTCTCGCATACTTCGGTGCTAGAGGCCCGCCCAGAGCTCAGCCGCCCGGCGGAGCTTTACTTGGAAGGCTCCGACCAGCACCGAGGCTGGTTTCAAAGCTCGCTGCTGACCAGTGTTGCCGCTTACGGCGAGGCACCCTATAAGGGTGTCATGAGCTGCGGTTTTACAGTGGATGAAGAGGGGCGCAAGATGAGCAAGTCCCTAGGCAACGGCGTTGACCCGGAAGATGTGATCAAAGAGTACGGTGCCGATGTGCTGCGCCTGTGGGTCGGCAGCGTCGACAACGCCCAAGATGTCAGTATCTCCAAGAACATCCTCGAGCGCACCGCCGACGCTTACCGCCGCTTCCGCAACACCTTCCGCTTTTTGCTCTCCAACATCGATGACTTCGACTGGCAACGCGATGTTTTGGCCTTCGAGCAGCTCAGTGAGTTGGACCGTTGGGCTCACGCCCGCCTACTGGAGCTTTGCCAAACCGTCACCGAAGCCTATGAAGGCTATCGTTTCCATTTGGCCTACCGTGCCATCTACGACTACGTGGTCAGCGACCTCTCGGCGGTCTATTTGGACGCTGCCAAGGACCGCCTTTACTCTGCTGCCGCCAAAAGCCTAGAGCGCCGTAGCGCCCAGACCGTGTTGGTGGAGATACTCGAAGTCTTGGTGCGTCAACTGGCACCGATCCTCTCCTTCACCTGTGACGAAGTGTGGGACTACTACCCGCAGGGGCTGCGTGATGTTGACCGCCCGCAAGCCATCGCCTTGGCCGGCTGGCCGACGACAAGCGACTTCGTGGCGGCTCCGAAAGAGCTGCTTGAGCAGTGCCTGATGAACTACCGGACGGTGCTCGCGGTTCGCGACGCTGTGACCAAACAGCTGGAAGAGGTGCGCAATGCCAAGCAGATCGGCAAGAGTCAAGAGGCTCATGTTGGGCTGGTTCTGGACTCCGAAACCTACTCTATGCTGCACGCCCTGCCCGAAGGCACCTTGGAAGAGCTGTTCATCGTGGCCAAGGTGACCATCGAAGACGGCGGCACTGGCAGCGAGTGCACCGTGCATGTCAAGCTGGCAGATGGGGAGAAATGTCCACGCTGTTGGAATATCCGCGAGCTGGGCGTTGACCCGGCGCATCCTGATGTCTGCGGGCGTTGTGCGGCAGTGCTGACTGGGCTGGGCATTAGCGAGGGGTTGCAGTGAGCGGTCACGTTGCAACAGGGGCTGCCCATGCGGAATAGATATCTCAGCCGCTGGTGGGCTTTGGCCTGCTGCTTGGTCATCGCGACCATCGTGGTGGTGGCCGACCGCATTACCAAGCATTTGGCCGAGCTGCACTTGACCACGGGCCCCGAGCCGTTCATTCCTGGCTTTTTGGACTTTCATTTGGCATATAACACTGGTGCTGCTTGGGGCGTGATGGCCGGTGCCCGCGTCTATTTTGTGATCGTGGCTGTTGTTGTTCTGGCGGCGGCTTTGGTCTACCTGCTGATACAGCGGCGCCATCAACCACTTTTGGCAGTGGCTTTGGGATTTTTTGTTGGTGGCTGTGTCGGTAACTTGATTGATCGTGTTCAAACAGGTGCAGTGACCGATTTTATCCATACGTTATTTATCGAGTTCCCAATATTCAACCTAGCCGATAGTTCTTTAACAATCAGCGTGGCACTTTTGATGCTGTTGCTGCTGTTATCGTTCGTAAAGCGGCCAGAAGGGCTGCCGGGCAGCGGTGGCCAAGGCGAAGGCGAACAAGGCCAGGGTGAGCGCCGCCAAAATGAGCAAGGCCATAGTGCACAAGATCAAGAGAGGCTGAGACAGGATCAGGGCATGAGGCACGAGTTTTCCGGAAAGGCAAACGAGGATGACACGGCATAAAATAGTCATCGGCCTTGACAATCAAGGTCTGCGCCTAGATGCAGTGCTTTCCGGACTTACCGGGGTGTCCAGCCGGGCTGATGCCGTGCGACTCATCGAGTCCGGGGCGGTAGAGGTCAATGACGATACGGTGACCTCGAAGCGGCGTATTTTGCTGCTTGGCGATCGCCTCACCTACTTGGTCAAAGACCCGCTGCCAGCCGAGCTACACCCGGAGAACCTGCCTTTGGACATCCGCTTTGAGGACGACTACCTGGTCGTGCTGTCCAAGGCTCCGGGCATGGTCTGCCACCCCTCCCCCGGGCACGAGACCGGTACGCTGGTCAACGCCTTGGTCTATCACTACAAATATGAGAACCTTGCACAGATACAAGGCGACGACCGCCCGGGCATCGTCCATCGCCTTGATAAGGACACCAGCGGGTTGATGGTGGTGGCCAAGACCGACGAGACGGCGCTCAGCCTACAAGATGCGATTCGCTTGCGGGAGCTGGACCGCCGCTACTTGGCCTTGGTACACGGCTTTGTTAGCTCCGGCACTGGCCTGATCGATGCGCCGCTGTCACGCAGCGAACGCGACCGGCTGCGCTACATGGTCAGCAACTCGGCTTCTGCCCGGGAGGCCATTACCAGCTTCACAGTGCTGGAACGCTTCGAAGCGGCGCTCAAAGACGACGGCTACAGCCTCTTGGAATGTAAGCTGTTCACCGGTCGCACCCATCAGATACGGGCCCATATGGCCTACACTAAGCACCCCTGTGTTGGTGACCCGCTCTATGGCCGTGACCCGAAGCGCGGTGCTGAGCTCGGCCTGACCCGGCAGTTCTTGCACTCCTGCGCTTTGGACTTCGCCCACCCGATCACCGGTGAGCAGATGCGCTTTCGTGACCGTTTGCCGGAAGCCCTGCTGACAGCGCTGTCCGGCATCCCCGGCAACAGCTTGGGCAAGACGGCAGAAGGTGAGCGCCTGGCCTATCTCTTCGACCCGGCAGCAGCGGCTAGGAGTCCGATATGAGCGAGGTGGGCAACAGCGCAGGCCAGAACAGCGACGCTGGCAGCAGTGGTGCCGAGCGGCCGGTTTTGGACAAGCCGCCGTGCATTCCCCAAAATGCCAGCTTGGATGAGGTTCGTGCTGCCTTTAGCCGCGATCGCTTTGCCACCGAGCAGTGCGGCTGTGAGGTGTTGGAAGTGGCCTTTGGCCATGCGGTTTGTGCTCTCGACATTCGTGATGAGCACTTGAACATGGGCAATCGGGTGATGGGCGGTGCTATCTTCACGCTCGCCGACTTTTGCTTAGGTGTCCTCTCTAACTACAACCAGCCCCCGAGCGTCTCCGCCAGCTGCCATATCGAGTTTCTGGCCTCGCCGCGTGGCCAGCGGCTGTTGGCGACAGGGAGTATCGACAAGTCCGGGCGCACTTTGGGTTTCTACACCGTTGTGGTCAGCGACGACAGCGGCTTGGAAGTGGCACGGATGCAGGCCGTCTGTGCCCGGGTGGGCGGGTGAGAATTGAGCGGTGGCCGCCTGATACTGGCCTCATCATCGCCTCGCCGCCTGGAGATACTGCGGGCACACGGCCTTGACCCGGTAGTGGTAGCACCACAATGTGCCGAGCTGCTTGACCCGCAACTCAGCCTAGAAGAGCTGCCGTCCGCTTTAGAGCACTTGGCGTGGGAGAAGGCTGCTGACGTAATGGCTAGGATCGATGCCGACGGCGCCGCCGCCGACGACGCCGCCGCCGCCGCCGACAGCGCCGCCGCCGCCGCTGCAGATTTCCTAGTGCTGGCGGCAGACACTGTGGTTTACGCCGACGGCGTTCTCGGCAAGCCGGACGGCCATGGCCAAGCGGTGTCTATGTTGATGCGTTTGGCTGCCCGCAGCCATCATGTTCTCACGGCGGTGGCGCTGGTCGATCAGCGTCGAGGCCAGACACTGCAATTCACCGACCAGGCAGTTGTGACCTTCGACGACTACGGAACCCAGGAGATCGAGGCTTATCTGCGAGAAGAGCCGCCCTATGACAAGGCAGGGTCTTATGCCATCCAAGGTGTCTGGAGGCGGCATGCGGTTGGGATAGAAGGGGACATCAACACGGTCATCGGCTTACCGTGGCTCAGGCTGGCGCCATTGTTGGCTGGCGTTGCCAGCGGCTGAAGTCAGGGGTCGGGGCTGCCGGAGCAGGGCAGGGGGGGTACAGGGGCAGCCCCTCGCCTTGCTCCGGCACCGCTCCGTTCTGCATGAGCCCGCATCGTAGCCCCAAGCCACTCTGTGCCGATCCCGGTTTGTGGGAATAATGGCTAATATAAATACAGTAGAGAGTCATCTAGCTATATATGATCTATAAAGTATGCGCATAAACTTCAAGAACAACACTTGACACACCCCCCCTCCGCTGTAGGACAATTCGCGTAGCTGAACTTTTTATGTAAGCTGTCAAGGGGGTTTTACCAAAGCGCCGACCGTGTTCTTCCGAACACCTTGTGCGCACACTGCCCCCCGACAGCTGGGCATGGCCCGACCGCCCCGGAAAGGGAGGTGGAGGAACTATGAGGAAAGCACTCAAGGCGGCGTTAGTGCCGCTGATCGCCGCAGCGCTGCTGCTGCCCTTGGGGGCATGCGGCGGCGGCTCCAACACAGGAGCGACGGCCATGCCGGGCGAGGAGTGGATGCCCACGGCCGGCCAGCAGCCCGGGCGGCTGCCGGAGGGCAGCGTGGCCGGCGGTCCGTAGCGCTTCGCC
>WRGR01000005.1 GCA_009787085.1 Actinomycetes bacterium | reverse complement strand
GGCTGCAGCCGCTGGCGGCTGTGAGCCTTCGGCTGCAGCCGCTGGCGGCTGTGAGTCTTTTGCTGCGTCCACCGATGGCAACTGGCCTGCGCCAGCAGCCTCTGTTCCTGCAGATTCTGTCAGGAGTACTTCAGCCTCTGGGCTATCAGCCTCTGCTGTCACTGCTTTTTCAACATCAAGCTCATCGGCCGCCACGCCCGGCCCTGCCGGCTCCCCGGACTGGCCGTCGGCAACTCCCACATCAGTCGGCTCAGTCGGCTTGGCCGTCTCGGCCGCCTCAACCGCCGCCACTGACTCGTCTGGTTCAGTTGCAGTTACCTTAGCTGCCGCAGCTTCCGTATCCAGCGCCTTCGAACTGGCTTCCAGCGATAGCGGCACCATGCCGACTGCCAAAAGCACTGCCATCGCTAAAACCATCCATTTACAAGTCGTCCCCTTCATACTTTGCCTCCAAGCCCAGCGCACCGCCCTGAGTCTTTGTGCGCCGCATAACAATGATCCTTCTTGTTTTCGGTTTTTATTCCCACTAATCCTTTTTCTTCTCAGTCCGGATCAACAATGACCCTTGTTCATCTTTGTCCTTTTCCCGTCTGCGCAGCTTGAGCAGCAGCAAGAGCAAGAGCAGACAAAGGAGCGCTGCCAAAATTAGGCCCGTTATCATAAGCGGCAGCCACCAAGGCATTTCTACATAAGAAACCACATCTGCCTGAGTGTTAAGCCTCGATGCCTCGCCAGCATCGATGTTGAAAAGACGCTCGAAGTGCCATGTACTGCCGTCCATCTCCAAATCCATCACACTTCGGTAGTTCCCGGGATCCAGACGCCCCTCTGGCAAAACAATACCCAAGGGAATACTGGAGTTCGGAGCCATATTGATCTTCTTGGTCGCCGAACTCAAAATGGAGTCATCCTGAGTTCTGAAAACCTCGATCTTGACATGCAGGTCTTTAGCAATTGCCGCTTCCTTGTTGCGTAGGTAATGGACAAGGGCGGGGTGGTAGTGAACCAAATCGGGCTGAATATCAAAGTACTCGAAATCCGGTTGAACAAGCACATCGGTTTCAGTAAGCTTGACACCAATCACATAGCTGTAAACGTTTTGGATAGTGACGCCCTGATCATCAGGTTCGCTGGCGGCAGGGGCATCTTGGCTTTGCTTGGTGATGCAGATGCCACCCAGTACCGCGCCGTCAAAGCGCTTGTCTGGCATAGTAATCGAAACAACGACCGTTGCAACACCCCCTGCCGGCACCGTTAGTGTCGGCTGCCGAATATATGAGACATCGGAAAAGGGGATCTTCAGGGTTTCATCAGCGATATCCGGGGTACGGTAATCAATCACGCCGTTCTCGTTGGTAGATGCACTGACGGCAGCGGCATTCACTATGATCGGGCGGTCTGACTCATTGGTTACATCCACCTTTAGATCTTGCTGCTGCCCGGGCACCATGTGAATATCGAAATAACTCTGCTTGCGGTCGATCTGATTCTCCGGAATCTCCGCTCGCACATAATAGCCAATATCCTTTGAATGCTGCTGGGCAAACGCAGTGCCTCCCGTGGCAAACGCCACGGGAAGCACTGTCAGAATTACCGTGAGCGATAAGAATAAGGCGCGGATGCTATTTCTTTTTACGCCCATTTCAACCTCACTTTACTCGTTGCTAGAATCACTCATGATTTCAAATCCTGCTAAGGTCCAAGCCCACTTAGGCCGGCACGGCCTCCAGCGTCCAAATCATCTCGGCTTTGTGTGTGCCCAGCACAGCGCCGGGATAGACGGTTAGCTGCGTCTTGGTGGTGTCCAGTGCCGCATTCCAAACCCCGGCACCACTGTCTTCCTCAGCATTCAGCAACTCCTCAGAGGCACCGCCGCTGTAAAGGACAACCGGGTCGTCGGAAAACAGCGGAGCGACGCCGATTGTATCGTTGGCAGCTGAGATGTTCATGTCGCCGATAGTGATGCACGATCCGGTCAGGGTCTGGTCGCCTATTCCGTTAAGACGAAACGCGCCCAAGGCAGCAGTTACCTTCCACCCGGCGGCAGTTCCACGCAAATCCGATACTTGGAGGGGGGCGCCGGAGGCGGTAAGGTCATAGTCCTCTGCCTGATTTGAAAGCACTTGGCTGCCGAAGTCCATATTCGGGGCAGATTCCATAGTTATGTCACCGGCGGTAAAGACCACAGTAGCTTCAGTGTTCATCTGCGGGTCGTCGTCAGCGAATACCTGCGCAGGTGATAAAGCCAGCATCAGCAGCGCAGATGCCACGGCCGGGACAACGGCCAAAAGTGCCTTCTTCTTTGTCGTGGCTGTCATATGGTCACAAACTCCTTTCATCTCTCTCATTTCCTCAGATTTTGGCAACGGCAGGGCAAGGCCTGACTAAGGCTTAACCGCCAGCTATTGCCTCCACTGCTGAGGCCTCGTGTTTTGGATTCTTAAGCAGCCGCCCGAGCCCAGACTCAAGGCTCATCCCATCTAGATTGACAATATATATTTTACTGAAGGTTAGGTCAACAAACAATGGCCATTTATCCAGATAAGCGATGCCCCACTTGTTTCAGTGATTCAAGTTACTTGAATGTTTGACTCGTCAAGAAGATACCGACTAATGCTGTTGCGCCAGATTATGAGCTGAGCCGCCATAACGCCACTGGCACAGAATTTCAGACATTGAACTTGAAGTGCATCACATCGCCATCTTGAACCAAGTAATCACGCCCTTCTTGGCGCAGCCGCCCGGCGGCGCGCAGACCGGCCTCGCCAGCGAACTCGATGTAATCAGCGAAGCTGGCAGTCTCGGCCTTAATGAAGCCGCGCTCGAAATCGCTGTGGATCACTCCGGCGGCCTGCGGCGCCTTGGCACCAACCGGAATCGTCCAAGCGCGAACCTCCATCTCCCCGGCCGTGAAGAAGCTCTGCAGACCAAGCAGCCGATAGGCCGCCTGCACCAACCGTGCCAGTCCGGACTCTTCAAGACCAAGCAGCTCCAAGTACTCGGCGGCTTCGGCAGGCTCCATGACAGCGATTTCGCTCTCAACTTTGGCGCTGATCGGCAGTGGCCGCTGGGCGCTCCCCCAGTCGCTGTCGGCAGCATTGCTGAACGCTCCAATATCTCCCGGCACATCAAGCGGCGTTGGCTGGTCAGCAGCTTGGCTTTCATCGACGTTGGCCAAATAGAGGATCGGCTTCATGGTCAACAGATGCAGGTCGCGCAGACTTGCCCGCTCCTCGGCGCTGGCGGCAAAGCTGCGGGCAGTGTGTCCTTCATCCAACCAAGCCTCCAACCGCTCGACGGCCGCCAGCTTCAGGGCATCCTCCTTGCCGCGCTTGGCATCTTTGACCAGCCGGGGCATTGCCCGGGACAAGGTACCCAGATCGGCCAAGATCAGCTCGGTGGCCACGGTGTTCATATCTCGTGCCGGATCTGCACCACCGTCAACATGTACCACGTCCGGATCGGAGAAATAGCGCAGCACCTCGACGATGGCATCGGTCTCGCGGATATTGGCCAGAAACTGATTGCCCAGCCCCTCGCCTTCACTTGCCCCTTGCACTAAACCAGCAATGTCCACGAACTCCACAGTGGCCGGCACGATGCGCCCGGGGCGAACAATCTCAGCCAGCTGCTGCAAACGGGCATCAGGCACCGGCACCACACCAACATTAGGCTCAATGGTGGCAAAAGGATAGTTGGCAGCAAGGCCGCCTTTTTGGGTCAAAGCCGTGAAAAGAGTTGACTTGCCAACGTTTGGCAAACCGACGATACCAATAGAGAGAGACACCGTTAATCCTCGCCTTCTTCCTCGCCGTGATGGGGCAGCAGCTTTTTTAGGAGTTTATCCACAAATGTCATGATTTGTTGGTTGAACAGAATGCCAAGCAGACCTAGACCGCCAAAGACGAGTATGACGATGACCATGCTCCGATAGTCGTGTTGGCGCCAAGCAGTGGCCGCAAAGGCCGAGGCGAAAATGGAAGGTGCCCGAGCGATTGTGGAGAGCACCAAGAACTCCGCCAAGCGCATCTGTGTCAGAGGCACTAGGTAATTGAAGACATCTTTAGGCAGCCCGGGAATCAGGTAAAGGATAAAGACGGTGGCGTTTAAGCGCTTGCCGTCTTTCAAGAAGCGCATCAGCTTGTTGTCCTTCGTCCCAACCATCGACTCCACAAACGGTGAGCCCAGCTTGCGCACCAGCCAAAACACGAAAGCGCTGGAGATCGCAGCGCCGAGCATAACGACCAGTCCGCCTAATAAAGTGCCGTAGACATAGCCGATAGCCACCTGCACGACCTCACCGGGGATAAAGGCCACCACGATTTGAACGAACTGGATTGCCAAGCAAATCAGAATACCGAACGCCCCGGCTCGGGATATGGTTTGCTCCAGAGCATCTTCGATAGAAACACCGTCGATAGAACTGAAGAAATGCACCACATAGATCGAAGCCCCAATGACCAGCAGGACGAAGAGGATCAGACCAACAAACTTCACCTTGTCGGCATGGGACAGCTGCTTTTTGCCCTCGGTCATTTGACAGTCACCTTTCCGTCATCCCCAATCGCCACCCGGCCTGCAGCGACCAGCTGCAGGGTCTCGGGCAGCAGCTGGTGTTCGACGGCGTGTATCCGCTCAGTCAGGCTTTCCAAACTATCCTCTGGCCGCACTTCAACGGCACGCTGAGCAATAATCGGGCCAGCATCATATTCATCGTTCACGAAGTGTACGGTAACACCGGTAACCTTGACTCCTCGCTGCCAAGCATCCTCAATGGCATGGGCGCCGGGGAAAGCCGGCAGCAACGCCGGATGAAGGTTGATGACGCGCTCGCAGAAGGCATCCAGCAGCTCCGGATGAACCTGCCGCATATAGCCGGCCAACACCACATAATCACAGCCTGCCTGCGTTAGCGCCTCGCAGATCAGCTCGTCTGCTGCCCAAGCCTCCTTGTAGACAGCGCGGCTCAAGGCAATAGTCGGAATACCGGCCTGACCGGCACGTTGCAGTCCTTGAGCGTCGGGGCGTGACGAGACAACCAGGGCAATCTCGGCATTCAGGTGACCAGCAGCCCGAGCGTCGATCAAAGCCTGCAGGTTCGTTCCCGAACCGGATATCAGTACTCCTAACTTGATTGTTAGTTCCTCTCATTGTTGCTACTTGGGAAATGCCTATTTAATGCTGTTGCGCCAGATTGCGAGCATAGCCGCCCCAAGCCCGCCCGGGCAAGCGGTGCCACTGCTACCGCTGGCAGTGGCACCGCTTGCCCGGGCGGGCTTG
>WRGR01000004.1 GCA_009787085.1 Actinomycetes bacterium | reverse complement strand
TCGGCGGCGGCACCGATACCCGCGCCCGCTCCCCCGTCGCCCGCCGCTGCCGGCAGCGGCTGGCCATCAATGCCCAGCAGCGTGAAGTCCACTTCAGCGCCAGTCGAGCGGCCGATCCAGTTGGCCTGCATCTGTTTGACCCGGTCCGGCCAGCCTTCCAGCTTGTCCAAGTCGTCTAGCAGCTCTTGGGCGTAGTCGGTGATCTTGAAGTACCACTGTTCCAACTCGCGCTTCTCCACTAGGCTCTTGCAACGCCAGCAGTGGCCGTCGTTGATCACCTGCTCATTAGCCAACACCGTCTGACAGCTCGGACACCAGTTAACCGGTGACGATTTGCGCTCCACCAAGCCGCGTTGCCAGAGCTTCAAGAAAATCCACTGTCCCCAGCGGTAGTACTCAGCATCGGCAGTAACCACCGTTCGGCTCCAGTCGTAATCAAAGCCCAGCCGCTGAAGCGAGCGTTTCTGAGTATCGATGTTCCCATAGGTATAAACCGCAGGTGAGATGCCGTGCTTGATGGCCGCGTTCTCGGCAGGCAGCCCGAAGGCGTCCCAGCCCATCGGGTGCAGCACGTTGAAGCCAGACATCCGCTTATAGCGGCTGAGCACATCGCCGATGGAATAATTGCGCACATGCCCCATGTGGATATCCCCAGAGGGGTAAGGAAACATCTCCAAAGAATAGTAACTCGGTCGGCTTTTATCCACCTTCAGGTCGTAGGTATGCTCTTGGCACCAGCGCTCCTGCCAGCGCGGCTCAATCTCCTGCGGTGCGTATTCCTGCATCTAATGGCTCCTTCTGATAATAGCGATGGTCGTTGTCTGGCAGAGCCGAGGGCTCTCCCAAAAAACACCGGTTTAGTGCCAAAAACCCGTCATAGCGACCCGCCAGCCGCAATCTCTCACCCTGCTGATCAAGGTAAAGATTGTCGGTCAAGCCGGCAATGACTGTAGTTTGGGCATTGATCAGCGCTTCTTTGGTCACGGCATTCAGTGGTAGCTCGACGATCCGGCACTGGCCTGGTCCTTCAACAGCACGTCATGGGTACCGCCCTCGACTATCGAGGTGGATGAGACCAAGGTCAACTTGGCCTTCTCCTGCAGCTCAGGCACGCTTAAGGCACCGCAGTTGCACATCGTCGAGCGGATCTTGGCCAGGCTCAGGCCGACATTGTCCTTCAGCGAGCCGGCGTAGGGAACATAGGAGTCCACGCCTTCCTCGAAGCTGAGCTTGGTCGCACCACCGGAATTGTAACGCTGCCAGTTGCGGGCGCGTGCCGAGCCTTCCCCCCAGTACTCCTTCATATAGTTGCCGTTGATGTTGACCTTGTTGGTCGGGCTCTCATCGAAACGGGCGAAGTAGCGCCCGAGCATCACGAAGTCCGCCCCCATGGCCAAGGCCAAGGTGATGTGCTGGTCATAGACGATGCCGCCATCGGAGCAGATCGGGATGTAGATGCCGGTCTCCTCAAAGTATTTATTGCGCTCAGCGGCCACCTCGATGACACTGGTGGCCTGACCGCGGCCGATGCCCTTTTGCTCCCGCGTGATGCAGATGGAGCCGCCGCCGATGCCGACCTTGATAAAGTCGGCACCGGCCTCAGCTAGGAAGCGGAAACCGTCTTTGTCCACCACATTGCCTGCTCCGACCTTGGTGTCCGGGCCGAACTGCTGCTTGACCCATTGCAAGGTACGGATCTGCCACTCGCTGAAGCCCTCGGAAGAGTCGATGCAGAGCACGTCGGCGCCAGCCTCGAGCAGTTTGCCGACACGCTCCTGGTAGTCGTGGGTATTGATGCCGGCACCCACCATGTAACGCTTGTGGCTGTCCAAGTTCTCCATCGGGTTCATCTTGTGGGAGTCATAGTCTTTGCGGAACACCAAGTAGAGCAGCCTGTCCTCGTTGTCCACGATGGGCAGGGTGTTGATCTTCTTATCCCAGATGGTGTCGTTGGCCGCCGAGAGGGTAATGCCGTCTTGGCCGACTATCATATGCTCGCGCGGCGTCATGAAGTCGGCGACTTTGGTGTCTAAGGGCGTACGGCTGGGACGGTAGTCCTTGCTGGTGACAATGCCCAGCAGCCGGCCGTTGGGGTCAGCACCCTCGGTCACCGGCATCGTGGAGTAACCGGAGGCATCCTTCAGGTCCAAGACGTGCCCCAAGGTGTCGTCTGGCTTGAGGTTGGAGTCAGAGACCACGAAGCCGGCCTTGTAGTCTTTGACCTTGGCAATCATCGCCGCTTGGCATTCGATGGCCTGAGAGCTGTAGACAAAGGAAAGCCCGCCCTCGCGTGCCAAGGCGATGGCCATTCGATCGCCGGACACTGCCTGCATGATCGCCGAGACCATCGGCATCTTCAGTTTCAGGCTAGGCTCCTCGCCCCGCTGGTAGCGGACGAGCGGCACACTCAGATCAACGTCTGCAGGGATACACGCTGCCGAGGAATACCCCGGTACCAACAGGTACTCATTAAAGGTCCGTGAAACCTCTTCATGGAAGAATGCCACATACGCTCCTTAGCTGCATAAAACGGATGGATGCTAACTCTAACAATCCTACAACAAATCGCCACCCCAAAGCAGCCCCAAAGCCAGGGGAGCACCAATCAGCGCTGAATTGTCGTCACTGCTCGCACTGGCTTGCTGCGAACCTCGTGCCACTGGTCGCCACAGCACCTCCCAACAATACTGTCATCCACCATTTTATGCAAGTGGCCAACGACGCTGGCACTTTATAGCTGCTTTGTTATATAGTGATAGGGCTGAAAACAGGCTTTAGTTTCTACAGCGGACCATTAGAGCAGACACCCAACGAGCACTCAGGATTTCAGGAGGTTAAGCAGATATGACAGCTCCCAATATGGAACAGGTCAGAAACATCGTCCTTGTCGGTCAAGACGGAGCAGGCAAGACCTCGCTGGCCGAGGCTATGCTCCATGTTTCTGGCAAGACTTCACGCCTCGGAACCACCCATGATGGCAAGTCCAACTTAGATTTCGACCCAGAAGAAATCAAACGGCAGTTCACCATCTCTGCGGCACTGGCTCCGATCCCTTACAAGGACTTCAAGATCAACGTCTTGGACACTTCCGGTTCTGACGATTTCCTAGGTGACACTATTGCTGCTATGACGGCTGCGGAGATGGCCTTGTTCGTCGTCGATGCCGTGGCCGGCCCACAGATCAACACGGTTAAGCTTTGGGACGAGGCGGAACGGCTGGGGCTCGCCCGGGCGGTGTTCATCAACCACATCGACCGCGAGCATGCTGACTTCGACGCAGCAATGGCCGAGCTGACCCGCCAGTTCGGGCAGCGCATCGGCGCAGTCGGCCTGCCCATTGGCGTGGACGCGGCCTTCAAGGGCGTCATCGACATCATCCGGATGAAAGCGCATCATCACGACAACGACAAGGAGCAGGTAGACGAGATACCGGCCGACCTCGCCGAGGCCGCCCAGTCTGCCCGCGACAAGCTTTGCGACTTGGTGGCCGAGGCTGACGACGAGATGATGATGAAGTACCTCGACGGTGAGGAACAGCTGACCCAAGAAGAGCTGGAAGGGTTATTGGACGCAGCCATCGACCAAGGACTCTTCATCCCGGTGTTTGTCGGCTCGACGCTGATCGAGCAGGGCATCGCCAGCCTGTTGGACGACATCATCACCTACTTCCCCGCACCCGGCAAACACCAGCCCATTGCCGCTGCCGACGGCTCTGAGATCGCCATTGACCCCTCCGGCGAGGCTTCCTGCTACGTGTTCAAGACGCTTTCCGACGCCTTTGTCGGCCGCCTTTCCTTCGTCAAGGTCCTCAGCGGCCATCTGGAGCCGGGCACTGAGCTGATCAATGCCCGTACCAGCAAAAAGGACCGTCTCGCCCACCTCTACCTGATGTGCGGCAAGGAAACCGAAGACCTGCCCGGTGCTGCGGCTGGCGACATCATCGTGCTGCCAAAGTTGACCGATGCCCGCACCGGCGACACGCTCTCGGCATCCGGCAAGCTTCAGATCGCCGCCCTGCCCTTCCCCAAGCCGCTCTACCCAGTGGCCATCGAGGCTGCCAACACCAAAGACGAGGACAAGCTGGGCGACTTTCTGGCCAAATACACGGAGGTCGACCCCTGCGTGTCACTGCGCCGTGAAGACCAGACCCACCAGACCATTCTGACGACGCTCGGCGAAGGAGCAGTCGATTTGATCTTATCGCGCCTAAAGGAGCGTAGCGGTGTCGAAGCCAAGCTGTTGGAGGTCAAGGTACCCTACCGCGAGACCATCCGCCGCAAGGCAGAAGCCCAAGGGCGACACAAGAAGCAAACCGGCGGTGCCGGCCAGTTCGGCGACTGCTGGGTGCGTTTAGAGCCCAACCCCGGCGGCGGCTACGAGTTCCTAGATGAGGTGGTCGGCGGGCGCATCCCCAAGGGCCTGATCCCAGCGGTGGACAAGGGCATCCACGACGCGATGGTCGAGGGATTTTTGACCGATGACCCCTTTGTAGATGTCAAAGCCGCCGTCTATGACGGCTCCTACCATCCTGTGGACTCCAACGAAATGGCCTTCAAACAGGCTGGCCGCCTGGCTTTCCGTGCCGCTTGCGAAAAAGCCGACGTTTACATCTTGGAGCCGATGGCCAACCTAGAGGTCTCAGTGACCGAGGAGTACGCCGGCACCGTGATGGGCGACTTCTCGACCCGACGCGGCAAGGTGGCCGGCATGTCCACCGATGAACGCGGTCGCACGGTAATCAAGGCCCGGGTGCCCTACAAAGAGGTGATCGCCTACTCCCGCGACCTGCGCTCCATGACCCGGGGCATCGGCTCCTACACAGTGGAGCTGGAAGGCTACGAGGAAGTTCCGGGCGACGTGGCCAAGAAGCTGATAGCCGACTATCAGGCCAGGCGTGAAGAAGCCAACAAATAGGAAGAAGATCGGAGTAGCACTACGGTGGCAGACAACTACGAGAAGAACTACGAGTCCTTACGACCGCGTTTGCAGAGCCTAGATGTTGACGCGGTCAGCGCCAACCTCGGGCTGGCGGCACCGGTTGACGGCTGTTTGCATATCGACCTACTGCACCGCCATTACCGTATCGACCAGAGCGGTGTCTATGACGAAGGCGGCGAGGGTTTGGCCAACGTCAACTGCAAAAGCGTTTTGATCTGGTATCTGACGCATGGCGGCAGCGGCGAGCCGCACCACCGCTTCCAGCCGCTGCAAGCGCTCTGTCCCAGCCCGATCGCTGGCAGCGGCTC
>WRGR01000003.1 GCA_009787085.1 Actinomycetes bacterium | reverse complement strand
CCTGCCGCACCGGCCGCCGCTCCGGCCGCCCTTGGTGCCACCCCTTTGTTGCACGACGACAACGATGCTTGTCGTCTTTGGCAGGCGCTGCTGCGGCGTTTGCAGTCCGACAAGGAGCTGCGCTTGTTAAGCTTGCTGACCTCTGCCCAGGCCTCTAAGGACCCCGATTGCAATGGTCTGCTGGTAGAGCTGCCAGTAACGGCGCAGTTTGCCTTGTCTGCTGTTGAAGAGAAGGAGAGCAGGGCCCAGATCGAGCGGCGCTTGGGAGAGCAGTGGGGCGCACCGGTAGCGCTGCGCTTTAAACTGGCGGAGCGAGTCGGCCATTCCCCCAGCACACCCGAATCTTTTACTGCCATGACTGATGAGCCGACAACAGCGCCTGGTGCCAATATGCTCAAACACCAATCAGTGGAGAGCGTGGTGGACGCCAGCTTCGGTATTGGGTCCACGATCGAGTTGCTGGAAGCCGATCCCGAGAGCCTTGCCAAGCCTGAAATCAAAGAACAGTTTTTCCAAAATGAGTTTTTAGCACTCGATAGCCCAGTAGTAGACAACAGAAAGGACGGCACAGCCCGTGGACATGAAGAAGATGATGAAGCAGGCTCAGAAGATGCAGCTGGAGATGGAGAAGGCACAGGCTGAGATTGCGCTGCTGACTGCGGAGTCCAGTACTGGTGGCGGCATGGTGAAAGCTGTGGCATCAGGGGATGGCTCGATTCAAAGCATAACCATCGATCCCGACGGTATAGACCCGGAAGACGTGGAGATGCTCCAAGACATGATCCTAACTGCCGTCAACGACGCGCTGCAAAAGGTGAACGAGCTAGCTAGTTTGCGGATGTCTGCCGTGACCGGTGGCATGAACCTGCCCGGGTTTTAGCTGGGGAGCTGGCAGTGGCACAGTCACCGCTGATCCAAAGGCTGCTTGACGAGTTAGAGCGGCTGCCGGGCATCGGCCCGAAGTCAGCCCAACGCATCGCCTACTGGCTGTTGAACACCGATGAAAACCAGGCGCGGCGTTTGGCCGAGTCGATCGTCGAGGTTAAGCAAAACATTCATTTCTGTCGCAATTGCTTCAACTACGCCCAAGCCGATGTTTGCCCGATCTGTGCCGATGCCAGCCGCGATCAGACTGCTATCGCTGTGGTCGCAGAACCTCGGGATATCGTGGCCATTGAGCGGACGGGCAGCTATCACGGCCTGTATCACGTGTTGGGCGGCGCACTTTCGCCGATGGACGGTATCGGGCCGGAGCAGCTGACGATCACCGAACTGATGGGGCGCTTGGTCGACTCGGGACTGCAAGAGGTGATATTGGCCACCAGTCCCAACGTCGAGGGGGAGACCACCGCTGTCTATTTGGCCAGGATGATCGCCCCGTTGGGCATCCGCACCACCCGCTTGGCCAGCGGTCTGCCAGTGGGCGGTGACCTAGAGTTCGCCGACGAGGTGACACTCGGTCGGGCATTCGATGACCGTCATGAGTTTTCCTAGGGCAGCACCGATTTAATGTTGTTGCGCCAGATTGTGGGCAGAGCCGCCCCAAGGCCGCCCGGGCAAGGCCTTCGATGTGCTCACTTGTATGGCAATAGGCGATTCTCGGCTATTCTTCATGTGCAAGTAGGGTAAAATACTAGCAAAGGATGAAGAACAAGGCATCAGACATAGACATAGCAGATGGCACCACGGAAGTGAAATGGAACAGCAGATGGCAGAGCCTACAGATAACGTATTCGAATCTATGAACCCGGGCGATCCGAGGCTGGAGCCGACGGTTCCAGTAGCTGCAGAGTCGTCAGCCGCCGATTTTTCTGGCGGTACTGAGCGTATTCCCGTTAGTGGCTCGTTGGTCGATGCGGGTTCAAGCCCGTATGGCTCGAACTTGGCGGATCTGACAGTGCCAACACCGCCAACTGCGGTGAACAGTGGTGCGGACGGCCAAGCGGGCATGGGGGTGGAAATGCCGAGCGAAGAAGCCGAGAAGGGGATATCCATCATTACCCGTGAGGCAACGGTGCTCGGTGACATTATCACCGAGGGTCATATTGACATTGTTGGCAAAGTGCGCGGCAATATCTCGGCTCAAGGTGATGTGGCGGTACATGGCCAGGTGCGCGGGGATATCGATGGGGAGAAGATCGGCATGTACAACAGCCGCGTCAAAGGCAACCTGCAGGCCGGTCAAGGTGTGATTGTTGACGATAACTCGATCATTGACGGCGATGTGAATACCAAGAATATTATTTTCGATGGCAAGGTGAAGGGCAATATCGCTGCGGAAAGTGTGGTGGTGTTGCGTAGCCATTCCTATTGCTTAGGAGATGTCACGGCGTCCTCCATTGCCATAGAGCCGGGTGCTGTTCTCAACGGTACGGTTCGTACCTTAGTTGAGGGGGACCTCGAAGCACCGTTTGAAGAAGTTATGTAACCGGTCGAATCTGATGGGGGCGGAGAGCCAGTGCCTATCCACCGAAAGCCTCAAAATCAGAAGCTGGTAATACCCGACACCGGGTTACTTGATGAGGGCATGTTCTCTGATGACATGTTCCAGAGCCTTGATGCTGAAATCAAGGAGAGTATCGGCAATGTGCTTGGCAGTACTTCGTCGCTGTTTGACATGGAGGTTTTGAGCGCGGCACCGGTTCCGGCCAAGCGGGTCAGGGCCGCATCTCCGGCTGTTGAGGGACTGTTTCAGCTAGATGAGGCTAAAATTGCCGCTCCTGAGTTGACAGCGGCAGTGGCAACGGCACCTGTGGCGGTGGAACCTGAGCCGTTATCTCAGACGACGCCTGTGGCAACGGCTCAGGCTCCACCGTTGCCCCGGTTTGAACCTGCAATAGCGTCGCAGCCCATGTCAGCGCCGCCGCAGCCCGAGCCCGAGCCCGAACCCGAACCTCGACCGCAGCCCGAGCCGCCCAGAGTTGAGCCTGTGCCAGCGCCCGAGCCCGAGCCCGCCCTTGTCCCGCAACCTGAGCCTGAGCCCAAATCTGAGCTGCAGGTGCTGCCCCAACCTCGATCTCGACATGAGCCGCAGCCTGAACCTGAGCTTCCCGTTCAAGAGGCCGAGCCTGATGCTTGGGCGGTTTCTGATATGGAGAAGACAATAGACTTGGCATTGTTGATGCTGGAAATAGACCCCAAGCGTCAACAGCAGCCAGAGCCAAGGCACAGCCCTGAGCTAGAGCTGGAATCGGGACTTTGGCAGGAGTTGGAACCTGAGCCGCAGCCCGAGCCTAGAGCCATGAAAGCTGTTTTGCCTGTCGAGCTGCCAGCGATGCAGACGGTTTCCACAGCACTACCGACCACTGAGGCGACTTTTGTTGCTGAACCGGCGCATACTGTTGATTCGCCCACATTGCAGGCTATGCCCGCTGGCGGATTGCTTCATCAGACTCAGGGGGCATTGCCTGCCTCGGCTCCTGAGATGCCCGAGCTGCATCCAGTTCTCGACGAGCAGCCGGTCTTTTTGCAGGAGCTGCCGGATTTAGAGGCATATGAGGAGGAGACAGCGCCCGAGCCGAAGCCAGACGCAGAGCAACTTGTTCTGTTGTTGGGGGATGATGGCACTGATGTGAGGGCGGGGCACGTAGCTTCGTTGCCCGAGATGCAAACGCTGCCGGCGGAAGCCCCGGCTCCCGCGCCGGCGGAGGCCCCGGCCGCCGCCCTGCCCGAGATGCAGGCCGCACCGGCCCCGCCCCCGATGCCCGCCGCCCAGCCCGCCCGCCCGGCCGCGCCCGCCCGCGCCGCCGACCTGCCGGCGACCCAGG
>WRGR01000002.1 GCA_009787085.1 Actinomycetes bacterium | reverse complement strand
CAGCCTTGACGGTGTTGCTCAGGGCGGCCTTGTCGGCATCCTTCGGTGCCGGCGGCTTGGGCTCAGGCTCGGCGGCCTTGAGGCCGTCGGTGGCGGCGTTCAGCGCCGCTACGGCAGCGTCTACCGCCTCCTGGGAGGCGGCCGGGTCGGCGGCCAGGGCCTTGGCAGCAGCCAGGGCATCTTGGTAGGCCTGCCAGCTGTCGGCGGTGTAGTCGGAGGCCTGTTTGCCGGCGGCTGCCGCCTCGGCAGCGGCCACGGCGCTGCCCAGGGCAGCCTTGTCGGCGGGCGTGTTAGGAGCGGTTACCGTGACCTCCAACCAAGGTGAGAATATCGGGAAGTAACCGCCCACGTCGTAAGCAGAGACAACGTAAGTACCCGGCGTGTCGAAGCTCAGGGTGACTTGGCCGTCGTCGTCGGTGACCTTGTTGGCGATGTTCGCGAAAACCCCAATCGGGAAGCCGGTACTGTCGTCAAGCTCGACTATCGCCAGCTGGGCATCAGCGACACCCTCGGTACGCGAAGACTGGGTAGCAGCATCTGAGTAGCCGTAGTACATCGCTATGTAGCCTCTCAGGCCGAGAGTGACATCCTGGCCGGCCTCAACAGAGATGGCTGCCACCTTGGAGCCATCCTGCTCAAACCAAGTGTTGTAGTCCATATACATGGATGAGTCTAGGATCTTCTGGAAGCTCACCTGGTCACCGTCGGCCAGAGAGGCTTGGGTGACATCGTAGCCGCCCTGGGTTGTTCCTTGGCCGGTGAATGTATCGGGCTGGAAGTTACCGTCGCCCGGCATTTGGCCGTTGACTAGGAAGAAGAAGCTCGTAGTGGGCTCACCGAAGTACTTGCGCACCGCACCACCGCTCACCGCCAGTTGGTTTTTCACATCGGCCTCGCCGAATACTAGGATGTGCGCGGCCACCAGGGCATCCAGCGCACTGACCTGGGCTCCGGCGAACTGATCGTTGTATCCGAAACGCTCGGAGAGCTGTGGGTCGACGCTCATGGTGTGGTTGGCCACCACAAAGCCGCTGTCGTCGGTTTGGGCACGGATGGTCACGCTCACCGCCTGCCCGGGTACCGCCAACTTGGAAATGGCATCGTTCAGGGCGGCGGTGGCCGCATCCACGGCCTGCTGGGTGGCTGTGCTGCTAGTCAGCACCGCATGGGCGGCGGTCAGTGCCGTGCCGAAGGCCGCCCAGCTGGCAACAGTATAGTCGCCTTCTGCCTTTGCGGCGGCCTCATCGACAGCAGCCTGCAGTGCGCTCTTGTCTCCCGCAGGCTCAAGGGTTCCCGCCGTGACCGTCACGTCGCAGGCATCCCTGTTCTGCCGCCAGTTCTCAGGAACCGCAACCGAGCCCTCTGCCAAAGACAGCTTGTTCGCTGGCCCGTAGAGGCAGCCGTCACTGCCGGCGGGTGCTGGGCAGGAAAAGTGCCCGGCCGTGATAACAGCCGAGCCGCCGCTGGTGCCCATGGAGCGGATGGCATCGTCAGTTGCAGAGTAATCGCCGCTGAGAATGTAGAGGCTGCCGCCAGCGAGGTTGATGCCAGCAGCAGCATCGGAGTGTAGCGTCAGGGCATCCATCGTCACCTTAGTAGCCGTGCCCGTGATGCTCACACAGTCCGTGGCGGAGCTCGTTATGGTGCCGTTTTTGATGGTCACATCGCCCGCCGACACCGTTAGCAGTGGGCTGACAGTCTTGCCGCTGGCATTGGCGATGGTCTTGCCGTTAAGATCAAGGATGTAGGCCTTGGCAGCGGCAAGTGTCAGCGTAGAGTCCAGAGCGACATCCTTGAGCACGGTGACGGTGCCACCGCTATCAGGCAAGGCGGCAACAGCTTCGACCAGCGTCCCAAACCGGCTTGACCCGACTGCAAAGTTGTCGCCTAACACCGCAAAGGCAACCGTATAGTCTTGAGTAGCGCCATTGGCTGCGGCCACCGTCACCGTGGCGGTGCCGGAGCCAGCAGCCAGTGTCACACCGTTGTTAATGGTGACCGTCGCAGTAGCTGACATGGTAGCTGGAACTAGGCTGATAACCGCATCAGCAGCAGTGCCAAAGGGCAACATGACGCTATAGCTCATAGTAGTTGGGCTGAAGTTGGGCACGGCCTGGATGTCAGCACCAGCCATTGAGTAACCAAGCGAAACCAAGGCAGCATTTTCGTCGGAGCTGATAGCCGTGATTGTCACCTCGTTGGCCTTTTGTAACCAAGTGCTACTAGGGTCGGCCGTAGATCCGAAGCCCAACTGGACTTTTGTAGCAGCGCCGTAGATACAGCCGTCGCTGCCTCCCGAGGCCTGAAAGTGACCGGCATAGATGGTGACCGGGCCGCCGCCACTGCCTGGGGAATATATGGCATCGTCTTTGGCGAAGTACTCGCCGCTGAGGATAGTCAGGTTGCCACGATTGGTAACCCCAGCCGCGCTGTCAGCATGAATCGTCAAGCTATCAAATGTCACAACAGCCCCGGCATTGATATTGACACCATTGTTCTTAGTGTTCAGGATGGTGCCGTTTTTAATGGTCATAGTGCCTGCTGATACCGTCAGCAGGGGGTTCAAACTGGCGACAGTATCAACATTCGACAGAATATTACCACCAAGGTCGAATGTATAGGATTTGTTGACATCCAGAGCAACACTGCTGCTCAGGCTGGTGTCTTTGAGCATGACGATGGTGCCACCGCTGGCAGGCAAGGCGGCGACGGCCTCGGCCAGCGTCTCGTAGCCAGCATCGCCGACTTGGAAGTTGTCTGTCGCCGCTGGCGGCGTGGCCGCAACGGCCACCCCTGGCAGGACAGGCAACATGCTGCCCAAAAGCAGCACTGAGATCACCAGTGACATCACCCTGGCCAGTGGTCGGGATTTTCTCTTGTCCAGATTCTCTGGCCTATTCGGCCGCTTGTCGGTACTCTTCATCTCTCATGTACCTCCTTCTAACAAACATCATTGATTGCCCCATTCGCTTGACCTCAATCCCCCATGAATCCAAAGCAAGCTTGGTCAGGTATCGCTCCTGACAAAATCTCCTTAACCTACGCTACTCCTTTCTTTTCGCAGTCTTTCTTAGCCAACCAGCCGACAGATCCGGGTACTAGTCTAAAGGGGAAACGCATAAAGCCACCCATCCGCAGCTGTCATTTGCCCCACGGGTCAAGGTGGCCTTAAAAATTCAATATCCTGGTTCGATACTAAAGAAAAAGGACTATTCTCCGCTGACCCGAGAACAAGTCTT
>WRGR01000001.1 GCA_009787085.1 Actinomycetes bacterium | reverse complement strand
AGCCGCACCACCGCTTCCAGCCGCTGCAAGCGCTCTGTCCCAGCCCGATCGCTGGCAGCGGCTCGGATGCCAACTGGCAAGCCGCCGAGATCGAACGGATTTTCGGCCAAGCCGAGCAGAAAGTATCCCCCACTATGACCGCCTTCGGAGCCCAAGCCGTGGAGTCCGGCAGCTCGGCCGATGCTACTTGGAGGCTGATGGCGTTGCCCAAGATGCCCATGGAGCTGCGCTACTACCGTGCCGACGAGGAGTTCCCCTGCAGCGTAGACATACTGGTCGACCAAACCGCTATGACATTTCTGCCCTTCGAGGCACTAGGAGAGCTAGTTGGCTATATATACGAAGAGCTAGCACACATCGCCAAAAGCCTGTAAGCAGACAATGCGCTATTTTATAGTCGATGCCTTTGCTGATTTTGTCTCCCACTTCTTTGCCCCCAGTACTGGCATTTTTGAAGACCCGGTCACCGGATCGGCCCATTGCACTCTGATCCCGTTTTGAGCGGAGCAGCTGGGCAAACAGCGGCTGGTAGTGCAACAGCTTTCGACAAGGGGCGGCACCCTGCTTTGTTAGTTTTGCGGCGAGCGGGTCAAAATCTCCGGCAAGGGCGTCCTCTACCTGCAAGGCGAGATTGCTATTTGACAACTTTACCAGCATGTTTCAGCTCATCTCGAAAGTATAGAAGATGTAATGAGGCATGTTTGTTGGGAGATTTATGAACAAGCCTAATGATGGAGTAGTGTTTACACGTGACTGGGTAGTCGAGTTGATGCTCGATTGTTGTGGCTATTCTGCTGCAAACAATCTTGCGGAGAAATTCATCATCGAGCCTTCTTATGGCCGGGGAGCCTTCTTGATTCCGATTGTAAAAAAGTAAGAATCCGGATGTCGTTTTCAGCGTGGTGGATTTTACGGGATATGATTTTTCAAATATATTTAGTATCGTTTCATATAAAAGCCGCTTATAACTGGCAGATATCAGCCGTTTATAAGCGGTTTTCCGTTTTGGGGTATTTGTGTCCTTAACGACAGTTTACTTCGTTGAGGCGGGCATTCCGCGTGAATGGGTTTTCGACGGCAGAACCAAACTCGAGTTGCCCGGTTTCTTTCGTGCCGAAAAGAAATGGGATATCGTAGTTGTCCATGATTCACGACTGATAGCCGCAATTGAGCTAAAGTCGATTTGGGGTTCTTACGGAAATAACCTTAACAACCGTGTTGAAGAGGCGATAGGATCGGCGTTTGGCATGGCAAAAGCCCTACGTTCAGGCCTTCTGGGAGCATCATCTCCGTGGCTTGGCTACGTTTTCATTATCCGTGACGATGAGGCGCTGCATCACACAACGCGGTTCAAGGAACCGCATTTCCCAGTTGACAAGGTATTCAGCGAAGCCACGTACCTCAAGCGCTTTGAGACCCTGTGCAGCCGCCTTGTTACCGAACGGCTCTATGATAACGCTTGGTTTGTTTGCTTAGACGATGAAACTGGCGGTCATATTGAACCGAACAGCAATATGACTTGGAGCAAATTCGCGGCTGCAATAAAGGGCAAGGCAATGGAAGAGCTCGCCTAACGCACTCTCCCTAAGAGCCCGCACCCCCGGCAGAGCCACCGTTCAGCGGGGCACCAGCCATTTCTGAGAGCTTTTCTTGCATTTGGATCATGGCGTTCTTAGCGTCGTTGATGCCAGGAAGACTTGGCAGCTTCTCTTGGGCTTGGATCGCGGCTGCCTTGGCATCCTCAATATCCGGAACACTTTCTGGCATCCCGCTGCACCCTGCAAGCACCAAGGTTAAAACGACCGATACCAGTGCGATGGAAAAAAGTTTTCTAGCCTTCATGATAGACTCTCCTTTTTAGAGGTTTGACCCATAACTGCATACCTGTAGTTTAGACACGAAGAATTAAAGGGAAATGAGAGCAGCAGCAAAATTCTGCTGCCAGCTAGCCGACATCGCGGCGACGGTAGGCCCAAGCCCCCAACACCATCAACACCAGTCCGATGATGCTGACCAGAACAGTCGATGCCAGTTGCACTGCATTGTTCTGGAGGCTATCGGCAAGGGGCTTCAACCATTCAAAAGGCGTGACCTTGAGCAGCAACCCCGGCAGATCGAGCATACCGCCGATGTACATGATTATGAAGGAGTAAACCAGGTAGATCCAAACCAACGGTGTGGCCTGGGGCCAAGCCCCGGTCAGCAGCGCCGCCAAGCCGATCAGCAAAACCAAGGCCGGCAGGTACCTGAAGGCTTGGTTGAAGAGCATGCCCAAGTCGGGCGGCGATGCCATCTGCGACGCTGCGGATGCATAGATGCCTAGCGCACAGGCGGCCATCAGGGCGGCCGCCAAAAGCAGGGCGATGCCCAAGTAACCGCCGAAGAGCCGGGCACGGGACACCGACTTGCTCAAGACCTGCTCCATTCGCCCACGTTTCTCCTCACTCTTCACCTTCATCACGACCATACAGCAAGGAACCGCCGCCAACACCGCCATTATGCACATCAAAAAGCTGACAAAGGCCTGCACCAGCCCAGTAGAGTCACCACCGACACCTACCAATATCTGCTTGTACATCTCGTTGTTTTGGAAGAAGTCGGCCATGTCGGGGAATATCGAGCCATACATCGCACCAGCTACGAACATCACCGCCAGCCAGCCGATAGACAAACTGCGAGTCAGCCGCCATGCCAGCCCCAAGTCGCCGGCCAGCCAAGGGCTGGCATGGCGGCGGCCCAG